>NZ_CP170197.1:2018004-2690672 GCF_047300855.1 Sulfuriferula sp. GW1 | reverse complement strand
TCGCGGCAATCAGTCAATTCACCAGCGCGATGCTGGCAGCGCAAAACGCGCCGATGCGCGCCGATGCGCTATATAACCTGGGCAACAGTTATTTCGCGGCCGGTAATTTTCGAGCAGCGGCAGACGCGTATCAGGGGGTGCTGAGTTCGCGCCCGCGCGACGCCAATGCCCGTGCCAATCTGGCGCTCGCTGCTGGGCGGCTGTCGGCGGTCAGCAAACGCGCTACCAATAGCGCGGGCATACTCGGGCGGCGTGGCAGCCGGGTCGGCGGTGATCTGAATCAGGCAATCGACGATCGGCCGGTCACTATCGTGGACTCGGATAAAAAAATCTCACCTGAAATTGATTCATCCGGCCAGCAGTCGGAAGCGCATCGAGCTGCCTTGAACAGTCGTATTGCTGCGTCATCTTCTGTGCCTGAGTCTGATCAAGCTGCACGCGTGACACTGAAAAAACTTGAACTGACCACAGACAAAAACGCAGCCATCCAGAAGCAGTTGCTGCAACTGGATGCGCGCCACGATGACCAGGATTACGGAGGCCTGCTGCCATGGTGAAGTGGTTGCGCTGGGGATGCTTCATGTTGCTGGCCCTGCCGGCATGGGCCAGCGCGGCATTGTTGGCGCACATGGACAAGTCCGAAATTACGCTGGGCGAACCGGTTACTGTCACCTTGAGTACCGAGCATGCCAGGGAATCACTGGATGAATTGAAATTAAACACGCTGCAGGCGGACTTTGATATTTACCATCGTTCCAGCGATACCCAGACGCAGACCATCCATGGCCGGCAGGTCACCAGCCAAACCATGACGCTGGTGCTGTACCCGCTGCATAGCGGACGCATACTGTTTCCTGCGCTGCGTTTTGCCGGCGCCAGCAGCCGGCCGCTGGTGCTGGAGGTACGCCCCTCCGGTGCTGATGTGCCGCGCGTGTGGTTCAAACTCACCCTGCATCCCGAGCGGCTGGTCACGCGTCAGACCGCAAGGCTGGTCCTGGACATTTACGACGATGGCAGCCTGCAATGGTCGCCGCTTTGGTTACCACCGCCGGCAGCTGTGCATGTTCGTGAACTGGTTTCGTCACAGCACGAGGAAATACTCGATGGTACGCCTGTCACCGTGCATCGCCGGGCCTGGGCCATCATGCCGTTGCGCGCTGGCTCCAGCGTGGTGAATTTGCCCATGCTGGAAGCGCTCAAATTTGGCAAGCGACTGCGCTATGCGCTGCCGTCGCTGCAATTCGACACCCGGCCGGCGCCTGCGTATCTGCCGGTGTATGTGCCGATCGGCAAAATCGAGGTGAGATCCCGGACTCCCACCGGTACGTTGGTGCTCGATCGCCCGGTGAACTGGATACTGACCGTACGCGGCACAGGCCTGAGTGCAGAAGGTCTGGCCAAACTGTTGCCTGTGCTCGCGGATAATGACGCATTGCGATTTTATCCAGCGCAAATAGAGCAGATTGGCGACGCCAACACCCTGGCCCAAACCTGGCGGCTGACGCTGCCGTTTCAGCCGCTACGCGCAGGCAATATGCGGCTGCCGACACTGGTGTTGCCCTATTACGATCCGCTTGGTGGCCGTATTGAATCCGTTGTTGTCCAGCCCCCTGCCATAACAGCAGTGAATCCGCTCTGGCACAGGCTCGCCCGGCTTGCGGTAATTGCCGGGCTGCTGGTTGCTGTGACCTGGCTGGCATATGTTTGCTGGCGGCAATACCAGCGCTGGCAGGTGCGCCGCGCGTCGTTGCGGCGGATAGAGGCCGCCACTGATTGCAGCGAGTTGAGTCAGGCGTTGCGTGATTTTGATCCGGGCGCCGGTGACTTGCGTGCTGCCACATTAAACCAGTGGCTGGCAGCCATGGCACTGCACCATGGGGAAAATACGACGTTGCGACAACTGGTACAGCAGTTGCAGGCGTGTTGCTATGGAGTGAGTAGCGCTGGAGGAGGAAATTATCAGGACTTGCGTCAATCCGCCATCGACGTGTTGCGGACTGTCAGGTGCAATAAAAAACGGAGCGCCAGGCTCCGTTTTCGTAAATGCTCAAGCTGACTTACTTTCCCATATGTGGGGAAGAGGAGTAACGTTCCATTACGGTGCGGTCTTTCCACGTCTTTTCGTCCAGCACGGCGGCAGGAATGAAAAACTGGTTTTCCTTGTCCACGGCTTTTTCCTTGACGATTTTGAGGACATCGGCGTAAGCAATTTTGTGCAGCAGGCCGCCGCTGTCGGTCATGCGCGCAATCATGTTGGCATCAAACATTTTGTAGACGTAGATGTTGGCGGGACGCATTTTTCCGTCCGGTGCACGCCAAGTGATGGTGTAACGCGTATTTTCCTTGAAGTTGCTCTTGTCCACTGCAAAACTCCTGTAATTGCTGAGCGTGCGCTCGATAGGAACCCAAATGCCAATGCATCCTGGCACAGGATAGAGTTATAGAAATCTCTAATACTCTAACATGGAATATCGGGACTCACAATTCGTGGCGACATCCATATAGGCCATACAGGCCCAAATAATTTTTTTACCAAAAAAGATTTATGGGGCTATAAAATGAGTGGTTTGCCTAGTTAGCGGATTGTAAGCGACAATATTAGAAGAAAATAATACGCTACTATTTACTCAATTCATAATAATCAGTTAGTTAATGAACACTATCGTCAAAATCGAAAACCACGACAAACAGGAAATCAAGTTCACTACCTGTTATATGTGCGCCTGCCGCTGCGGTATTAAAGTCACCCTGGAAGAGGACAAAGTCCGTTTCATACAGGGTAACCGCAACCATCCGACCAACCAGGGCGTGCTGTGCGCCAAGGGGTCGGCGGGAATCATGAAGCAATACTCTGCAGCCAAATTGCGCAAGCCATTGCTGCGCAAGCCAGGATCCGAGCGGGGTGATGGGGAGTTTGTTGAGATCGAGTGGGATGAAGCGCTGGACATGCTCACCGAGCGTCTGGGTGACATCCGCGCGACGGATCCTTCCAAGCTGGCATTTTTTACAGGGCGCGACCAGATGCAGGCGCTCACCGGTCTGTGGGCACAACAGTTCGGCACCCCAAACTGGGCGGCACATGGCGGATTTTGCTCGGTTAACATGGCGGCTGCCGGGCTGTATTCGATTGGTTTTTCGTTCTGGGAATTTGGCGCCCCGGACTGGGATTACGCCAAGTATTTCATCATGTGGGGGGTGGCCGAAGACCATTCCTCCAATCCGATCAAGATCGGCCTGGAAAAGCTCAAGCGCCATGGCGGCAAGTTCGTTTCAGTAAATCCCGTCCGCACTGGCTATTCCGCCATTGCCGACGAATGGATCCCCATCAAGCCTGGCATGGACGGCCTGCTGGCCCTGTCAGTAGTGCATGTGCTGCTGTCGCGAGAGTTGTTCGACTGGGAATTCCTGATTCGTTATACCAACTGCGCCTGGCTGGTCGTCGATACGCCGGGACAGCAGGGCAACGGACTGTTTTTACGCGACGAGGCGGGCAATCCGCTGGTGTGGGATCTGGAAAAGGAAACCTTCATCAACGGTCTGGACAAGGACATCGCTCCGGCGCTGTTCGGGGATTTTGTAGCGCCTGATGGCCGCCCGGTACGCACTGTGATGAGCCTCACCGCCGAGCGCTATCTGGACGACCGCTACGCGCCGGCCAGCGTCGCCGAAGAATGCGGTGTGCCCGCCGAAACCATTGAACGCATGGCGCTGGAAATGGCGCATGTGGCGTTCAAGGAAACCGTCGAACTGGATATCGAGTGGACCGACAGCTGGGGACGCAAACACGACAAGGTGATTGGCCGCCCGGTGGCGATGTACGCCATGCGCGGTATTGCGGCGCATTCCAATGGCTTTCACGCTTGCCGCGCGGTGCATTTGATCCAGATGCTGCTGGGTGCGCTGGACGGCCCGGGCAATTTCCGCGCGCGCGCCCCTTATCCCAAGCCGGTACCGCCGCATCAGCTGCCGGAAAACAATCTTGACGTGATCAATGCGCCCAATACGCCGCTGTCGCGTACGCCGCTCGGCTTCCCGATGCGTCCCGAAGATCTGGTAATTGATGCCGATGGCAATCCGTTACGGATTGACAAGGCGTATTCCTGGGAGATTCCGATTGCTTCGCACGGCCTCATGCACATGGTGATCACCAATGCCACCAACCATGACCCGTATGCGATCGATACCTTGATGCTGTTCATGTCCAACATGGCGTGGAATTCCACCATGAACACCAAAAATGTCCAGGATATGCTGCGCGAGAAAGACCCGGAAGAACCTGGTCAGCACAAGATTCCGTTCCTGGTTGTGGTGGATGCGTTCCATTCCGAAATGGTCAACTTTGCCGATCTGGTATTGCCGGATACCACATATCTGGAACGTCATGACACCATTTCGTTGCTGGATCGACCGATTTCGGAGCCGGATGCGGCCGCCGATGCGATTCGCTACCCGCTGATCAAGCCTGACCGTGACGTGCGCCCATGGCAGGAAGTGATGGTGGAAATGGCTTCGCGCCTGAAATTCCCGGCGTTTACTAATACGGACGGTACGCGCAAGTTCAAGGATTACCCCGATTTCATCGTCAACTACGAACGTTCTCCGGGTGTGGGTTTCCTCGCCGGATGGCGTGGAAAGGACGGCGAAAAGTCGCTCAAAGGCGAGCCGAATCCGAAGCAGTGGGAAAAATACATCGAGAACGAGTCGTTCTTTGCGCATCACTGGCCGGATAGTCAGAAATATAACCGTTTCGCCAATAAAGAATATCTGGATGTCGCGGCGGAGGTGGGTTTCATCGGTAAGTCGGAGCCCATCATCATGCAGGTTTACTCCGAACCGCTGCAAAAATTCCGTTTGGCAGGGCAGGGCTTGTACGATGGCCCGCAGCCCAATAATCAGACAGATCGCGAACGGCTGGCCAAGTATTTTGACCCGTTGCCGCTATGGTACAAGCCGCTCGAGCAGGCGCGTGTGGACGAGAATGAATACCCGTTCTTTGCGCTGACCCAGCGTCCTATGCTGATGTACCATTCCTGGGATTCGCAGAACGTGTGGTTACGCCAAATTCTGGCACAAAACTACATGTACATGAACCGTGGCCAGGCTGCACGTATGGGCTTGCAGGACGATGACTGGATTTGGGTCGAGTCGCATAACGGCAAAATCCGCTGCCAGATGCGTACCATGGAAGGTACTCAGGAAAACACTGTCTGGACCTGGAACGCCATCGGCAAGCAGGGCGGTGCATGGGGTTTGAAGCCGAATGCCTCGGAAGCCACTAAAGGCTTTCTGCTGAACCATCTGATTTCCGAGTTGTTGCCGGCCAAACAAGGTGAGCGTCGCATTACCAACTCCGATCCGGTCACCGGTCAGGCGGCCTGGTTCGATTTGCGCGTCAAAATCTCCAAAGCCGCGGCGGGTGAAGAAGGTAGCTGGCCGGAATTTCCGGCGCTCAAACCTTTGCCGTGGGACGATGGCAAGCGTCCGGATACGTTGCGCTATAGTACCCGTAGCGACGACAAGCCTAGCGAATAATAATCATTAGCCGATCCCTGCTTCGCCGGGTGGCATTGCCGCCCGGCTTGATTAATTTGAAAGTACCAACATGAGACTTGGACTCGTTATCGATCTTGACGTATGCGTGGGCTGCCATGCTTGCGCCATCGCCTGTAAGGAATGGAACGCTTCCGGCACCACGGCGCCTCTGACTGACTACCAACCCTACGGTGCAGAGCCATCAGGCGTCTGGTTTAATCGGATTCGCAGCTACGAAGTGGGTGAATATCCTAATAACAAAACCATCAATTTCCCGATGTCGTGCATGCATTGTGAAGACGCAGACTGCGTCACCGTATGCCCTACTGGAGCCTCTTACAAGCGCGCCGAAGATGGCATCGTGCTGGTGGATCAAAACAAGTGCATGGGCTGCAATTATTGCTCTTGGGCCTGTCCCTATGGTGCGCGTGAACTGGATCGCGAATCCGGAACCATGAAAAAATGTACCCTGTGTGTGGATCGTATCTATGATCTGCAAATCCCGATAGAAGAGCGCCAGCCCGCCTGCGTGCTCACCTGCCCGGCACATGCGCGCATGTTTGGTGATCTGGATGATCCGGGTTCAGCGGTCAGTGGCGTGATACGTGAGCGTGGTGGTTATCAATTGATGCCTGAGTTGGGCTATAACCCGACCAATCATTATTTGCCGGTACGTAAAGCCAAGCCGATTCCGACCGAAAACCTGGGCAAGCCCGGTTTCAAGGATAAGATCAAAGGCATCGCCAACCGCATTGTAAAGCGTTAATTTTCGTATACTCGTCATAAGGGAATTCCGAATGCATCCCGCATTTTCTGTCATCTTTTTTACTGTCAGTTCCGGCGCTGGCTTTGGTTTGTTTGCTTTGTTGTATCTGATGGATATGTTTGGCCTGGATGGCGGATTGCCAATCGAGCAAAAACTGCTGGCTGGCATCCTGGCATTAGTCTTGGTGGCGGCGGGTCTGACTTCGTCCATGTTCCACTTGGCCAACCCTAAAAATGCCTGGCGCGCATTTAGCCGGTTTCGAACCTCCTGGCTGTCCCGCGAGGGAGTGTTCGCGATGGCGTTCTACCCATTTGCAATAATTTATCTGGGGCTGACCTGGCTGGTGGTGCCAGAGATGGAGGTGTTGCGTCTGACGGCTGGTGCTCTCGCTACTTTGCTGGCATGGATCACGCTGTTCAGTACCGGCATGATCTACGGCTGCCTGAAAACCATCCGGCAGTGGAATTCTCCGCTGGTACCAGCCAATTATCTGGCGCTAGGGCATTTCAGCGGCGCGTTGCTCTTGTTGGCCGTGGCAAGCAATAGCCAAGTGGCACTGACTGGCTATGTGATGCTGGTTCTGGCGCTGTTGGTTGTGGCGGCCTCGCTTAAGGCGATTTACTATTTCTGGCTTGCCAGCCCGGGAACAGGCTCCACCATTAAAACAGCCACTGGTTTTACGCGTGGGTCTGTTAGGTTGCTGGATACAGGGCACACGCATGGCACTTTCCTTACCCAGGAATTTGGTTTTCAGCTTGCTAGAAAATTTTCTTTGGCGCTGAAGACATGCGTTTTTTTAGCCGGATTTGTTATCCCGGCCTTGATATTGACAGTGGACGGTAGTGCCAATATCGCGATTTATGCCGCTGTCTTAACGGCATTGCTGGGGATGGTGGCTGAGCGTTGGCTGTTTTTTGCCGAGGCGCGGCATGTGATCAATCTGTATCATGGCGCCCAGCATTGCTGAAACAAAACTTTAACAGAGTATTTGCAGAACAGTAGTATTTTGCTATATTAGCATTCTTTAAATTGTTGGGCGGAGCAGGCGAATATGTACGGCTTCAAGGAAGTGGATACGGCAGGTCTGGAAGCGTTGAAAAACTCGGGTTCCTACGTATTGATTGATGTACGCACGGACGCGGAAGTGTCGCGCGGTATGATAGACAATGCCATGCACCTTCCCCTGCATTTGTTGCCAATCAAGGCACAGGATATCCCGCACGATAAGCCGGTGGTGTTTTACTGCCAATCCGGCGGTCGTTCCGCGCAGGCTTGCGCGTTTTTGGCGGCCAAAGGTTTCGAGAATGTATATAATTTGCAAGGCGGAATTATGGGTTGGATCCGTTCCGGAAAGCCTCTGGCAGCTATGGTATAAAGGTTCTAGTTGGGTAGGGATGCGCCAATAGTTGCAATTATCACCTGCTTGGTTTATGTTGCATCGCTTTCCATTTTTTCGACGCTTAAGGAGATTTAAAGATGAATTTTGATAAAGAACTTGATGCGCGTGGTCTTAATTGCCCGTTGCCTATTCTGCGCTGCAAAAAATCACTGGCTGACATGCCGAGCGGCCAGGTTTTGAAAATTGTAGCAACCGACCCTGGTGCTATTAAGGATTTTCAGGCGTTTTCAAAACAGACAGGAAACGAATTATTGTCTTCTGCGGAAGCGGGCGGCGAGTACACTTTCTTCATGAAAAAGAAATAATTAAAGTATTTATATACAATAAATATAATTTTGAGTTGGGTGGTAAGGCGTTCAAACGTCAGCGCAAATTCTCAACTTTAAACACTTTAGGAGGCAGGCATGGATCAGAAGAAACTTGCAATCATCGCAACCAAGGGTACTTTGGATTGGGCATATCCACCGTTTATTTTGGCGTCAACTGCCGCTGCGCTGGACTATGAAACCCAGATTTTTTTTACGTTCTATGGTTTGCAACTTCTTCGTAAAGACCTGTCTGTGCTAAAGGTAAGTCCCTTGGGTAATCCCGGCATGCCAATGAAAATGCCTTTTGGGCCCAAGTGGTTCCGGGGTCTAAATTGGAATATCCCCAACGCTGTGCAGTCCCTTGTGCCTGGATATGAGTCATTGGCAACCAGTTTGATGAAGCAAACCATTAAAAATAATGGTGTGGCGACTATCCCCGACTTGCGCGAAATGTGTCAGGAAGCCGATGTCAAGTTTATTGCTTGCCAGATGACGGTTGAATTATTCGGTTTTGAGCACAGCGACTTTATTGACGGATTGGAATACGGTGGTGCCGCGACTTTTTTTGAGTTTGCGGGTGAATCGGATATTTGTTTGTATATTTAAAAAATTGTCATGGCGCAAGAAATTATGCGCTGCGACTGGTAGCAAAGGCCTGAGACAAAATCTCCGGTTGCTCGCCGCAACGGTTTGGTAGACCATGCCAAGCTGTCACTTCGACGGAACGCTAAGGGCGTACTGTCTGTCAGAGTTTCAGTACAGCCGACGACACGCTTGTCGTGACCGGCTTGAATATTTATATATTTGGTGTATGGTAATACCTTACTAGTTTTGTCAACTACTTGGCATGGTTAACCGAAGGGGTGCATATGGCAACTTACGCTGAAATGCGCGAAATTTATGACGATATTCGTAGCGACTTCCGCTACGATCATGAGTTGAACGGCTGCCTGAATTGCGGTATTTGCACTGCTACGTGCCCGTCTGCTCAGTTTTACGATTACAGCCCGCGCGAAATCGTCCAGCTGCTCTGGACCGAAAACGTCGAGCAGATCTATGACGCAATGCAGGAAAAAATATGGGCGTGCGCCCAGTGCATGACGTGCGCCGCGCGCTGCCCATTCAAGAATTCCCCCGGCGGTCTGGTAATGATCATGCGAGAAGTATCCATCAAGCATGGAATGCAGTCTGCCAAAGATGTGCTGCGTCCATTTGGTCGTGTAATGCTCAAACTTATTACTACGGGTAATCAGCTTTCGCCAGACATGATCCAGCCGGATCACTTCCCCGACTGGGGCCCAAATATCCAGAAAGTTGAAGGCGATCTCAAAACGCTGCGCAAGGCGATCCCGGTGCGCACATTGCAGACCACCGATACAGCATGGGAAGTTTCTCTGAAAACTTCGGTTGAGATGTATACCATTTGGGAAATGACCGGCGTATTGTCTTCGCTTGAGGCGATGGACGAGAATCTGTTTGACGTGATCGAAGATTTCATCGACGAAAAGCGTGAAGAGTACGAAGAGTGGTTGGAAGAGCAGGAAGACAAGTAGTCGTCCGTCTCAACCTTAGACTAAGCACATTTAATTCAGGAGCTTGACCATGAGCAATATTGTGGATAGCAACGAAACCAAAGGCATAGCTGGACACGGTTCTTTCTTCCAGCAAACCAACCTCTCTGGCGCTGAAGCCGCGAAAGCCACCGAGTGGGTACGCAAGCACGTAGACAAGCGTACCGTAGATCTCGGTGAGCGCATGGATGACATTCGTGATCACATGTGGGAACTGGAGAAGGATGGTCAGATTATCGTCCATCGCATTACTGATGCACATAAACCAATTGAAGTGCAAACACTGTTCGGTTGGACCAAAAAAGTACCAACCATGCAGTTGTGGCACCATAAATCCTGCGGGCAGTGCGGCAATATTCCTGGTTACCCAACCTCCTTGCTGTGGTTCATGAACAAGTTTGGTTTTGAGCCGGGCAAGGACTACCTTGACGAAACCGACCAGACTTCCTGTACCGCCTGGAACTATCACGGTTCTGGCATCGGCAACGTCGAGTCTCTGGCGGCTGTGTTCATGCGTAATTTCCACCAGGCCTATATTTCCGGCAAGCAGCATGGTTTTGAAGCGGGCCATTTCTTCCCGCTGGTGCATTGCGGCACCTCCTTCGGCAACTACAAGGAAATCCGCAAATATTTGGTTGAGTCTGCTGAATTGCGCGAGCGTGTCACCAAGATTCTTGGCAAGTTGGGGCGTCTTGTAGATGGCAAACTGGTCATTCCAGAAGAGATCGTTCACTACTCTGAGTGGGTGCATGTGATGCGCAACCGCATTGCTTCTGAGCTACAGACCGTCGATGTGTCCAACATTCGAGTGACCATGCACGCGGCCTGCCACTACTACAAGATGGTGCACGAGGATGCGATTTACGACCCAAGTGTGCTGGGCGGCAACCGCACCGCCGTGGGCAGTTCAGTGGCACTGGCCCTGGGTGCCCAGCTGATCGACTACTCCACTTGGTACGACTGCTGCGGGTTCGGCTTCCGGCACATTATTTCAGAACGCGAGTTCACGCGTTCCTTCACCATGGACCGCAAGATTCGTGTGGCTCGCGAAGAAGCTAACGCAGACGTGATGCTTGGTATTGACACGGGTTGTATTACTACCATGGACAAGAACCAGTGGATCGGCAAGGCACACGACAATGATTTCGCCGTGCCTATTATGGCTGATGTGCAGTTTGCTGCGCTGGCCTGTGGTGCAGACCCGTTCAAGATTGTGCAACTGCAATGGCATGCTTCCCCTTGTGAAGAGCTGGTTGAGAAAATGGGCATGTCTTGGACCGAAGCCAAAAAGACATTCGAGGCATACCTCAAAGAAGTCGAGGCCGGAAATATTGAATACTTATACAACCCCGAATTGGCACTAGGAGCGAGTTAAATGTCTGATACTGTTTTGGTTGTGGGCGCAGGCCCCACAGGTCTGTCCGCTGCCGCTGGCGTAGCTTCCATTGGCAAGAAAGTAGTTTTGGTTGAAAAAGAGGCGGTCCTGGGAGGGGCGCCCATTCTGTCTGGTTATGCAAAGTTGGTGCCGTCGGGCGAGTGGGCCAAGGATGCTATCGGTCGCATGGTGAAGCGTGTCGAAGACAATGCCAACGTCACCATCCACAAATCCACCAAAGTGGTGAAGGTGGAAGGCGAGGCAGGAAATTTCACCGTTACATTATCCAATGGTCAAAGTGCCAATGTCGGCAGTATCATTCTCGGCACAGGCTTCACCCATTTTGATTCCATTAACAAACCTGAGTGGGGCTTCGGTACCTACGAAGATGTGCTGACCACCACCCAGATGGAGCAAATGGTGTCCAGCGGAAAAATTGCCTGCCCGTCAGATGGGCGCGTACCTGAACGTGTAGCGATCCTGCTGTGCGTGGGTTCACGTGATCGGCAGATTGGTCGCGAGTGGTGCTCGAAGATTTGCTGCACTGTATCCACCAATCTGGCCATGGAAATCAAGGAAATCTCCCCACAAACCGACGTATTCATTTATTACATGGATATCCGCACTTTTGGTTTGTACGAGGACAAGTTCTACTGGAAATCTCAGGAAGAATACAAGACCAAATTCGTCAAGGCGCGTATCGCCGAGGTTACAAAATCTGCCGATAACCGCTTGCTGGTCAAGGGTGAGGACACTTTGGTCAAGCGTCCTATCGTCATCCCTATGGATATCGTGGTTCATGCCATTGGCATGGATCCTAGCGAGGAAAACCCTGAGCTTGCAAAAGTGTTCGGTATTGGTCTGGAGAAACATGGCTTCGTTGAAAAAGGCGAGCAGTACACCAGCAGTTTTAGCAGCACGCGCCGCGGCATCTATGTAGGCGGTGCCGCGTTGGGCCCTGAAGATATTGATACCAGCATCTCTCATGGCCTGGCTATGGCCATGCGCGCTGTTGGTGACATGAATGCTCTGGTTCAAAAAGCAGCCTGATAGCGCGGTTCCTGTCGGTGAGGCTGACACGATTGTGCCGGCAACATTGTCAGTAACCCTTGACCCCGGTCAGTTTAAGCAACACTTTGCGAAGCTGAGTAGTCAGGCGGAAGAATCGGCGGGGCTGGAGGCATTGCTGGCCAGTTTGCAGATGAAAAGCCAATTGTTTTCCAGTTTGCTTAACCCGCAAAGCTTGCCCTCCTTGTCGATGGAAGGCATCGAAGCTTTACTGGAAACGGTATTTTCTGCCCGGCGTCGGCTATTCCCTGCGCTACAAACGTTAGGTGTTGAGGCTGCGCGGGGTGCTATTCATGAACTGCTGTATGGGGATATGGCTCTGGTTGAACGGCTGCAGGCATTTTCAGAAATCGTACCGATAGATGAAACAGCAGACAAGGAAACGCGCAAGCAGGCCGCCAAAAATCGGCGCGCAGCGTTTGATTTTGGAGCTGAAATGCTGCATTTCAATAATCCGGTCAAGTATCCGCTGATGACGCGTTGGGTGTGGGATCAGAATACGGTGAGTGGCGCATTGCGCGAATTTATCCGGGGTAATGATTCCTTGCCCGATGTGCCGCTGGGTAATAGCCCCGAGATGTTTGAAGGAGCGCGTGCCTGGCTGGCAGAGCAGATTGCCGAACAGGGTTTATACAAAGATGTGCCGTTCTGGATCGATCTTGTGGAGGCGCAGGCTTACTCGGAATATTTTCGCTCAATGGCGGAAGGTATGTTGAGCGCGGATTTCGGTCGGGGTATAACGCCGCAAGAGCAGCTGAAAAAGTTTCTTGGTATCGATGCGGAACGCAAGGCCGGACAGTCCAGAGTCAAGCGCGACGTGGTTCATTAAGTCCATATTTGTGCGAAATTAATAATGGGGCAGCGGGTGCTCCGGGTTTTAGATTTTAGGAGAAGCTTCGATGGCAATTCACGAAAAAACACTGATCGACGCTGATCGTCTGATTACCAGCGACAAACTGGTGGTGGACGGGGTGGACGTGTCAGGTCACTGGAACACCATGATCCTGCCGCGCACGCTGAAGGATTACGACGATGACTTTGAAACCAAAATCAAAACGTATTCTGGAGCCAAGAATGTCCATCGCTGCTGGCAGTGCGGTTCATGCACCAACTCCTGCACGATGTACGCGCAGAATACCGACTTCAACCCGCGTTACTGGATTTATCTGATTCGTCTTGGTCTCAAGGACGAAATCCTGAAAGACAAGGACATTATCTGGCAGTGTGTTTCGTGCAATAAATGCACCAATATCTGCCCGAAAGACGTGCGTCCGGAAGGGGTAATGAAAGCACTGGCCCACTGGATTGAGGATGAAGGCTATGGGCCGAAATCCAATTCCAGCATTTTCGACGAGGAGTTCACCCGTCAATGTCTGGAACGCGGCCGCATTGAAGACTCTGAAGTGATGAGCAATTTCTTCAAGAATTCCAAGCAGGACATAATGCAAATGGCGCTACATGGCTGGCTGGGTATTTTTGTTGCGCGCATGAACAAATGGACCGAATTGCGCCAGGGCCATGTGATCAGATTCCTGTCCCGCACCCCCATCATGCATTCGCTGCACATGGGATTGTCGATGCTCATCAAGCCAAAAACGAAGTCCTGGGGACGTACCGGTGACGTATTGAAGCAGTATGTGAAAGAACAGAAGGAGTTGGCACATGGCTAAAGTTGCCTATTATCCGGGTTGTGCGCTGGAAGGTTCCGGCGGCCCATACGATCGTTCCACCCGCGCGCTGGTAAAGAGCCTCGGTCTGGAAATGGAAACCCTGCAGGACTGGAACTGCTGTGGCGCGATGGAGGTGAAAAACATTCATCCCATGCTGCAAACCTACATGTCCGCCCGCAACATGGCAATCGCCAGCGAGCAAATGGGCTACGACACGGTCATGGCTCCTTGCAACGGTTGCTATATGAATCTGAAAATGACTGAATATGAATTGGCCACTTCGGATGAAGCACTGAAAACCGTTCAGGATTTGGCCAAGAAATCCGACGACCCGGTCTATAAGGGTGATGTGCGTACCGTGCACCTACTCGAGTGGCTGATGGAGGATCTGGGTACCGAAGGGATTAAACAGAAAATCTCCAAGAGCCTGAACGGCATCAAAATCGCCAACTACTACGGCTGCATGTATACGCGTCCGCGCCAGATTTATCCTGAAAAAGATCAGGGACCCGGTTCCGAGTCCAGCTACAAACCGCACTTTATGGATGACCTGCTCGCTGCGGCTGGAGCCGTCAACGTAGACTTCCCGCTGAAAACCGCATGCTGTGGGGGTGCGCATACGCTGTCCGATGCGGATACTTCAACCCAGTTGGTGCTGAATATCATCCAGGCCGCGGAAGACGCGGGTGCTGAAGTGATCGCCACCGAATGCCCAACCTGCCACTCTGGTCTGGAAATGCACCAGGTGCGTGCGGAAACTGAATTCGGCATCAAGACCCATGTGAAGATTCTGTACTTTACCCAGTTGCTGGGTCTGGCTATGGGATTGTCTGCGCGTAAACTGGGTGTGCATGAAAACGTCAGCGATTCGCTGGACTTTCTGCATGCCAAGGGCGTAGTCTAAGCACACCAGTGCGGCCTGACCCCAATCCGCGGGCCGGCAATAATTGGGCGCGTACACCGCGCCCAATTTATTTCAGTCAGTTATTTCGTTAACCAATATAGCGCCATAACACAACAATATGGAATGCAATGGCTGCGAGTTCCGCTCGGAACTCTACTATGATGACCAATACCAGATTTGGGTTCGCCGCGAGGAAGACGGTAGTCTGACTGTCGGCATGACGGATATTTCACAAACGGTGGCGGGTAAAATTTTACACGTGCGCGTGCGTCGTCCAGGAACATTGCGCCCTGTTGGCAAGCCTGTTGCGACGATTGAGAGCGGTAAATGGGCAGGCCCCGTCCCTAATGTATTCGATTGCGTCATAGAAGAAGCCAATCACAGCGTGCTGGAGGATCCGAATCTGCTGAATATCGAACCCTACGAAGCATGGATTGCGCGGGTAAGGCCGTCTGGTACCGCGGAAGAAGCCCTGTCCGTCTTGTTGACCGGCGATGCAGCGCAAGCTGGGTATTGCGAACGTGCCCGGCGTGAAGATATACACTGTGAGCGAGGTGCACGCTGATGGCGGACCACCATTATCTGGACAACGAGGAAAAATCCGTTGTTATCGTCATGACCAGTGGCCCGTCTACTCCGCACCGCTGTGCCACGCCATTTTATATCGGATCTATACTTGCTTCGATGGATTCAGATGTACACATCTTTTTTACCATGGAAGGCGTCATGCTGGCCAAAAAAGGCGTGGCTGAAAATCTGGCGGCAATGAAAGATGGTAAGACCATACTTGAATTTATTCGCGATGCGAAAGCGGCTGGAGTAAAATTACACTTATGCAAGCCGGCGATGCCTGGTTACGAACTTGATGTTGGCGATCTCATTGCTGAGATTGATGAAGTATCCAATGCAGGCGCGCTTGCCGATTTGATTTTGAGCAGCGACAAATCCATGTATTTCTGATTTGGCGCTGTGAGCTGGAATTTCGCTTAAATCTTGCGGAACCGCCTGCAAAATATGCAGGCACTAAATGTTTGATTGAATTTCATTCTGAGGAGAAATGAGCATGGCAACAGTACGTGGTTGTAATCTACCTGACGATCTTTTCTACAACGTTGACAACAACGTATGGGCACGCCGCGAAGCAGACGGCACACTGACCATTGGCATGACAGCCTACGCTTGTTCGCTGGCGGGTGAGATCGTTTCGTATACCCCGAAAAAAGTAGGTAAGGAAATCGAACAAAACAAATCGGTTTGCACGGTTGAATCCGGCAAATGGGTTGGTCCGGTGAAAGCCCCGGTGACCGGCGAAATCCTTGCCACCAATCCTGATGTAGCTGCTAAACCCGGCACCATCAACGCTGACCCTTACGGGAGTGGCTGGCTGGTAAAAATGAAGCCCAGCAACTGGGATGCTGATTCGGGTGCGCTGATTACCGGCGGTGCAGTGGCCGGCGCGTTCGAAACCAAGATGGGCGCTGACGGTTTCGGCGGCTGCTAAACGCAGTCGTATTTGATTCAATAGGGGCGATGTCAAATCGCCCCTATTGTTTTCTGTAAGGATTAAAACCCTATGCTAATTGGGGTTTCAGGTAAACACTAATGAGTGATTGGCTGGAAGTCGTTGAACGTGTTGAGCCACTGGATGGCATCGAACTGGATGCAACCCTGGTCGGGCAAATGCAGCAAAGATACGCGCAGGTGCGTGGTGAAGGTGTTGGGCGCGTGAATTTTTATACGCCGACCTTCAAGGCGTTTGCCAGTTCGGAAATTACCGGTTGCGGAAAAAGTGCCTGGCCTGCGGTATCCATTACCGGGGGCGATTGCAAATTGCAATGCGACCACTGCAAGGCCAAAATTCTGGAGCCGATGATTGCTGCGCGCAGCCCGGAAGATTTATGGCGTGTGGTCAACGAGCAGATCAATGGCGGCGCTCAGGGCATGCTGTTAACCGGCGGCTCCAACCACCGCAATGAAGTCGAATACGACGACTACTACGCAACCATTCGACGCATCAAGGATAGTTTCCCGGAATTCAAGATTGCCATGCACACCGCACTGGTGGATATGGATATCGCGCGGCGCATGGAAGACAGCGGAATCGATGCGGCGATGATGGACGTGATTGGCTCGCAGGATACGATCACCCAGGTCTATCATTTGCGCCGTAGCGTGGATGACTTCGAGAAAACCCTCGAATACCTGGTTTCGACCAAGCTCAAGGTCGTACCTCACATCGTGATTGGCCTGCATTACGGGCACCTGCTGGGCGAATGGAATGCACTGGAAATCATCCAGCGTCATCAACCCCAGGCGGTCGTGCTGGTGGTGGTGATGCCGTTTTATGCACCGGAAAATCGTCCCTTCGTTACCCCGGATAGCCGTGAAGTCGGACGTTTCTTCATGGATGCCCGCGCAGCGCTGCCGGATGTGCCTTTGCTGCTCGGCTGTGCCCGCCCGCCCGGCCGTACCAAGGTGGAGATCGACAGCTACGCCGTAATGGCCGGCCTCAATGGCCTGGCGCATCCATCGGATGGCATGGTGGAACTTGCCGTGCGTCTCGAACGCGATGTGCGCGTCACCCCGGCGTGTTGCTCCATCGCAATTGGCGATGAAGTGATGGCGATTGAAACCGCAGACGCGGGTCTGCAAGTAGACATCCAGAAAGTCATCGAACACGAGCGCATGAAGCGCCCGACTTTTGCTGCGGCCGGTTCGCTCGGCGGCATCAAGGTAGTGATGGCCGGCCAGCCCGAAGCCGTGGGCGGCTGCTGTAGCTGAACGGGATTAATGACGTGACCACCTGGCGTTTACTCGATACCGGCGTGCGACCCGCAGCGCAAAACATCGCGTTGAATCGGGCTTTGCTGGAAGCGCGCCAGCAAAATGCCAGCCCCAGCACACTGCGTTTTTTGCGTTTTGAGCCATGCGCGCTGTTGGGTTATCACCAGAGTGCCGAGCAGGAACTCAATCTGGACTATTGCCGCGAACACGGTATCACCATCCAGCGCCGTATTACCGGCGGTGGTGCAATCTATTTCGACACCACCCAGATAGGGTGGGAGTTGTACCTGCACAAGCATGAGCTGGGCACGGCAGACATGACCGAAATCTCGCGCCGTATCTGTGCAGCGGCCGCACGTGGAATCTCGACGCTGGGTGTGGATGCCCAATTCCGCCCGCGCAACGATATCGAAGTGGACGGACGTAAAATATCCGGCACCGGTGGGGCGTTTGACGGCGATGCCTTGATGTACCAAGGCACGCTGCTGATCGAATTCGACGTGGAAAAAATGCTGCGTGTGCTCAAAATTCCCGCGGAAAAACTGTCTGACAAAGCCATCGCCTCGGCGCGTGAGCGCGTGGCCAACCTTGCAGACTTGTTGGGCCGGGTGCCGCCGATGGCGCAGGTCCAGTCTGCACTGGCGAATGCATTTTCTGAAGAATTCGATGTGGAATTCATCCCTGCATTGCTTACCTCGCATGAAGAGGCGCTTTATAGCGACGCGCTGGCTGAGATCGATCATCCGGACTGGATCAATCTGCTCGCTCGGCCAGCAGTCGACCAGCCCACGCTGAATGCGGTACGCAAGTTCTCCGGCGGCCTGTTGCGCGCCAGTGTGGCGTTTGACCGCAGTCAGAACCGCATCAAGCAGGTGTGGTTCTCCGGCGATGTATTCATCAGCCCGCGCCGCACGCTTGCTGACCTGGAGGCCGCCCTGCGCGACACGCTTGCCGAACAGCTGGCGCTTAACGTGAAGCAGTTTTTTGCCGGGCGCGCAGTCGATATGCTGACCCTGACGGCGGATGATTTTGTCAGCGTGCTGCACGAAGCACTGACGCAAGCCAATAGCGAGGCTGCAGCATGATGCGCCAAGTCGATGTGCTGATTATTGGTTTGGGTCCAGCCGGTGCCGCTGCCGCAGCAGCCGCGGCGCATGACGGGCTAAGCGTACTGGGTGTGGATCGCCGCCATGAAATCGGCTTGCCGGTACAATGCGCGGAATTCATCCCGTTGCCGATGGGAAAATACGCGACGGCCGACGGCGTACTGTTACAACACATCAAGGGCATGAAAAGTTACCTGCCCTCTGGCGCCGTGGCCGAGACCGATTTCCCCGGTCTGATGATAGACCGCGCAGCGTTTGACCAGGCATTGGCGCACGAGGCCGCGACGCAGGGTGCGGAACTCATGCTGGATAGCCGCCTGACCAGGCTCGATGCCGCGCAATCCGTGGCGCGAATCAAAACGCCCTCTGGTGAAATCGACGTCAGCTACAAGCTGCTGATTGCCGCAGATGGCCCGCATTCGCCGGTGGCAGAGGCGCTGGGATTGCCCGAGATGGAAGTGGTGACCACGCGCCAGTACACCGTGCCGCTGAAACGCGCCTATGTGGATACCGACATCTGGCTCTCGCCCGCCTACCCTGGCGGCTATGCCTGGCTGTTTCCCAAGGGCAAGCTGGCGAATCTCGGGCTGGGTCTGGATAAACGTTTCGCAAGCGACATGAAAGCACCACTCGATGCGTTGCATCAGCAATTGATGGCGCAAGACCTGGTTGGTGCCGAGATCAGCTACCGCACCGGTGGCGCGATCCCGGTGGGCGGCTTGCGCGAGCACCTGGTGGTGGGCAAGGTGTTGTTTACCGGTGATGCAGCCGGCCTCACCCATCCGATCACGGGCGCGGGCATCGCGGCGGCGGTGATCTCCGGTGAACGTGCCGGACA
Source organism: Sulfuriferula sp. GW1 (assembly GCF_047300855.1). Taxonomy (GTDB): domain Bacteria; phylum Pseudomonadota; class Gammaproteobacteria; order Burkholderiales; family Sulfuriferulaceae; genus Sulfuriferula. The sequence goes on along the minus strand of NZ_CP170197.1, from coordinate 2,671,351 downwards.
AGCTGCTGTGGCATGGTTGAAGCATAACGACCGTGCCGCGCTGGAAGATTTTGAAGAAGACATCCGCGACCAGTTCGAAGTCGCGGTAAGCCGAGCAGCGGAACGCCGCCGCTGGCTGGACAAGTTCTGGAACACCGAGGAAGCGCACGCTGATCCCTTGCACCGCAAGAGCTGGATTGCCTTCCCGGATTATTTCGCTGCTTGAATAAGTGGAAACCGTGCTTTTAAGGAGAGTCGCATGAGCGCCGTACTGGATCAACCTCAAGTCGTACAATTTTATCGCCCCAACTACCATGTCAAAACCCCCGACATGCGTTCGCCCGAATATGTGCAAATGAGCACCGCGGCTGCGATCACGCTGGGTCTGGTGCCGGGCAACATGCACCGCACCGCCTGCACCAACTGCCTGAACCTTCTGGTGACTTATCCGGAAGGCTGTCGCGCCAACTGCACTTATTGCGGTCTGGCACGGCATCGTGAAGAGTCACGCGATTATGCGGATCGCAACTTCATCCGCGTGGATTGGCCCACCGCACGTTACGACGAAGTCATCGAACGCGTCAAAGTGGGCAACGACAAAGGCCAGTTCCAGCGCATGTGCATCTCCATGATCACCCATCCCAATTCCGATGCCGATACTTTCGTGCTGCTGGATAAATGGATGAAAGCACTGCCGCATATTCCGGTGTCCATCCTGTCCAATCCCACCACCATGGAAAAAGACGACCTGGTGCGCCTGCACAAGATGGGTGCCGATATCTTTACCGTGGCGCTGGACGCAGTCACCCCGGCGATTTTCGAACGCACACGCGGCAAGACCGTGGACAGCCCGCATCGCTACAGCAAATACTGGCAAGCCATCGAGTGGGCAGCAGAAATATTCGGCCCGGAAAAATTCGGCGCCCACCTGATTTGCGGTATGGGCGAGACCGAACAGGAAATTCTCGAAGTCTGCCAGAAGATCAAGGACATGGGCGGCCACAACCACATGTTCGCCTTCTTCCCGGAGCAGGGCTCGATGATGGAAGACTGGCCAGCTTGCGACAAAGGCCAATGGCGCCGCGTGCAACTGGCGCGCTTCATCATTGACTACGCCGGCGGCCACGTCAGCAAAATGCTGTTCGATGCGGATGGCAAGGTGATCGATTTTGGCGTGCCGGAGGACGAACTGACGGATCTGGTGAATTCCGGCAAGCCGTTCCAGACCTCCGGCTGCCCCGGCAAGGATGACGAAGAAGTGTCCGCCTGCAATCGCCCGTATGGAGATTCCAGCCCTTCCGACATCCTCTCATTCCCGTTCGCGCTGGCGCGTAAAGACGTGGAAATCGTCAAGCGCCAGATGGCCGGTGAAGAGATTGGCGCCGGGCTGATCTAAGTAAGCCGCATGCAGAAAAAAGTCGGGTGTCCAGGCACCCGACTTTTTTGTTGCAGAAATGCAACATCGCTCTGAATTGCGCCCGCAATGGGCTTGTGCAGGTCAATGTGACAAGTGTACTATTTGTCAAAATCATAATAAATGAATGTCAGCGTTGTTCTTAATTTTAATAAACCTTGGAGACTACATAAATGAAACTCAAAAAATTGATTGGCCTGATGGTCGTTGCCGGCTTTGCACTGCCTGGCGCAGCCATGGCAACCAATGGTTATTTCTCGAGCGGTTACGGCATGAAAGCCAACGGTATGGGTGGCGCGGCGACAGCCATGGCCGATGACGCATTCGGCGGTGCTAACAACCCAGCCAGCATGGTGTTCGCAGGTGATCAACTCAATCTGGGCGTGAGCCTGTTTTCACCAAAGCGTTCGGCGAGCAGGACTGGCACGGCTGCGGGTGGAATGTTGAATGGTGATGAAAGTAGCGACAGCAACTACTTCCCTATACCGGAGTTCGGCTACAACAAAATGCTGAACACCAATATGTCGCTGGGTGTGACAGTGTACGGTAACGGCGGTATGAACACTGATTATGCGCCGCTTCCAAATGGAGCAAACTTTATGGGTGGGCAAGGTCGGCTCGGTGTTGATCTGATGCAACTAATCGTTGCGCCTACAGTAGCATTCAAGATTGCTCCCAACCACTCCATCGGTATTTCACCTTTGATTGGCTATCAGCGCTTCAAAGCCGAAGGTCTGCAAGGTTTTGGAGTTGACACAAATGGAAACACTCCTGGTGGCAATAATCTTGGTTATGACGATTCCTTCGGATATGGGCTGCGCGTGGGCTATATGGGAAAAATCACACCAACGATCACTATTGGTGCCGCGTATGCCACAAAAATGAACATGCAGAAATTCGACAAATACAAGGGCCTGTTTGCCGAGCAGGGTGCGTTTGACATGCCGGAGAACTACAATCTGGGTATCGCTTTCCAGGCCACACCTGAATTGACTCTGGCGCTGGACTATCAGCGTATCAATTACAGCGGCGTGAAATCGATAGCTAACTCAAGTAATCCTATTACAGCCCCATTGGGCAGTAGCGGTGGCCCAGGTTTTGGCTGGCAGGATGTGGACGTATGGAAGTTGGGTGCGGCGTATCAGTACAACAAGCAATGGACGCTGCGCGCGGGTTACAACCACGGCGACAACCCGATCCAGGCGCGTGATGTAACTTTCAACATCCTTGCTCCAGGCGTGGTGAAAGATCACGCTACTCTGGGTGTAACTTACATGACCAATTCAGGAGATGAACTGACCGTGTCGTACATGCATGCATTTGAAAATACGGTGACTGGAAATACAAACTCGGCCTTTGGCCCTGGCGGACAAGACACCATTAAGATGTACCAAAATTCCATTGGTGTAGCTTACGCCTGGAAGATGTAATCAAGCCGATCTGAGTTAGTCTGTTTCAAAAGCAGTACAATCAGGCTGAGGGTTCATCCCCTTGGCCTTTTTTGTTTTTTTACCCGGTTAAAGCAGTGTGATGGCAATGAAACGTGCATTGGGAGTGTTGTTGTTCTTGTTATGGTCACCGTGGGCGCTGGCAGTGGCGCCCTACATTTCCGCGGATCGGGTGGCAGGCGGCGACGTGGTGCAGGTGCTGGCGGCGGTCGAGAAAAAAACCGGGGCTGCCGGGTTGACCACGCTGGGCAAATATCAGATACAAGGCATGCCGCAGTATGCCGTGCTGGTGGTCAGCAACAAGGGTATTCTGGACGCCATCCACCGCCTCGGCGGCAGCAATATAGTCGGCGCCGGGATACGTATTGGCGTGCAGAGCGATGGCACGGTCTCCTACATGAATCCGGACTACTGGTACCGCGCTTTTTTCCGCAGCAACTTTGTTCGCGAGCAGGCGGCTGTCAAAGCCGTGCAGGAAAGATTGGCGCAGGCCCTGGGCGTGGGTGCCGGGTTTGGCGGTGACGAGCGCGCCGCATTTCTGCCGGAGTATCGCTATATGCCAGGCATGGAGCGTTTCGATTCGGACAAGAATGAACTCAATACATTGCCTGATTTCAATGCTGCAGTGACGACAGTGCGCGACAATCTGGCCAAAGGCGTCGATCATACTGCCGAGGTGTATGAGGTGGTCATGCCGGATAAAAAAATCGCCGTATTTGGTGTTGCCATGAATGACGACAAAACGGGCGATGGCCGCTGGATATACACAGTCGGCGGTGCGGATTACATTGCCGGCCTGCCCTATGAAATCTATATTGTGGGCAACAAGGTGTATTCCCTCTATGCGCGTTATCGTATTGCACTGGGCTGGCCGAATCTGAGCATGGGTCATTTCACACGTATCGTCGAGATTCCGGACGAAATCCGCGCGACCATGGGCAGGGTGGCGGGGACGACTCCTGAACATTAAAATAGCACTATCCATTGCCCCGCTGCGGCGGGGCTTTTTTGTTGCAGGGCGACGCCAAATTCGTCACACTCTAAAGCTCGAAAATCAGGAAAGATCAGCCATGAAGTCGATTAAAGTCACCGATGTGGGTTCGTTAAAAAACGAACTGAACAAATACAAGAAGGGCAAGAAGCTCGATATACGCTATTTCAACCAGGCCGCGCGTATGGCCTGGCTGGGTAAAATCAATATGAGCCCGGTGGATGCGGAAGATCCGGAGTGCAAGTCCTGGTTGCTGCATGTGCAGGCGCCCGAGGGGTTTGCCGCGCATTTCGTGGATGTGGACGAGGACCTCATTAATGAAATCCATATTCTGGACGCCGAACAGGGGCAATATCTGGTGGAAATCATGCGTGCCGGTTTGACTGCTCGTGCAGAAGAACTGGAGAAACTGAACCGACGCGATTTCTATTTCGGCAAGTTTTTCAAGGACAACAAACCTGACGAGGGAGGCGAGCCATCCGCCTCCTGAGGGCGCGCTGGATTGATTTAGGCTGCTGCGACCCGTGGGATTACCATGCCACCTACGCAGGCGTGGCAGAAGCCATGCAACCCGGCGATTTACCCGCCGTGGTATGGGGCAGACCGCAGCCGCATATTTGCCTCGGGCAGCATCAATCCGCGTCGGTTGAGTTGAACGCCGCTTACTCGGATGTGCCCATTGTGCGGCGTCCGCTAGGCGGCGGCAGTGTCTGGGTGGATACCGATCAGGCTTGCGTGGCGCTGGTCGCGCCGCTGGAATTTTTCCCGTTTCGTTCAGCCGACTGGTACGCCCACGCTTTGCAACCCATGGTGCAGGTTTACCACGAGGCAGGCCTTCCGGTCACGCTGGCGGCACAGGATATCTGGCTGCATGGCAGCAAACTCGCGGGCAGCGGCGCTGCCACCATAGGCCGCGCCGGCGTGCTGGGGTCGAGCTTCATGCTGGGTTTCCCCATCGAGCAGTTTGCTGGGCGGGTCGCTTCGCCATCAGATGGTTTTCGCCAGTGGTTGATCGAAGCGTTACGTACATCGCTTACCTCTTGGTCGCAACATGCCAGCGTACCCGACTGGGAGTGGTTATCCATGGTGTATCGGCGCGCTGCCAATAACCAGTTCGGCTGGCGCTGGGAGCAGTCACTGTTGCGCGAGGATGAGCGCGCAGCCAGTGACGAATGGCGCACAGAGCTGATCCCGGATCACCAGGGCAGCGTGCGCATGGTGCCGCACGGCATCAAGATCAACGCCGCCTGTTACCTGACCGAGCGCCAGTATGATACTGGCTGGGTGCGGGTGCTCACCCAGGAAAGGCGTGTGGTGAGGGTGGCGCTGTCCGTCGCGCCCGGTTTGCCGGAGACGCTATTGGCCAGTGAACCCGATTCAATTGCTGCTGAGCTGGCGACTTATCTCGATAGCGCTGCGGCACAACTCTGGGCGCAGCGCATTACCGAGACCGCTTATTTCAATCCGGAGGCCATATGAGTCAACCTACCATCGAAGCGCGTCTGCAACGCAAATTCATTCTGATGAGCAACGATGCTGGCATCGCAGCGCAATTGCGCGCACAACTGCCGCGGGGCTGGCAGATGGTGGAAACCCTGGATCTGGAGAGTTTGGGCGAATTCCACGACATTCTGCTGCATCGCTTCATTTTTCTAGACTTGGATACCCTGACTGATGACTTCGACCCGCAGGACGCGATACGTCAGGTGCGCATGGAGTGGATGCTCAACGTGCCGATATTCTGCTTTGGCGGCAGTCAGGACGAGCGTGATCAGGCCAGGCTGAACCGTGCCGACCGCTTCTTTGAACGTGACGAAGTGGTGGAGCGGGTAGGGCAGTTCTGCCACCAGTATCGCTGGGGGGAATAACCCCCACCATGCCGGATTCAGGCCGGCATGACGGATTCAGTTCTGCGCCGCCAGGCGGCTCAGCTGGTCTTGCAGTTTGCCCAGCGTGTCCTTGAAATCCGTCAGACGCTGTTTTTCCTGATCCACCACGGCAACCGGGGCGCGGTCCACGAAGCTGGCGTTGCCCAGCTTGGCTGCGCATTTGGTGATTTCGCCCTGCAGGCGCGCGATTTCTTTTTCCAGCCGGGCTTTCTCCGCGTCCCGATCTATTTCGATCAGCAGCATCAGCCTGGTGTCTCCGACGATGGCAACGGGAGCGTCGCCGGGCGGCAGTTCGGCGCTGATTTTGACCTCGCTCAATTTGGCCAGCGCCGCTAGGTAAGGCGCGAAGCGGGCGAGTGCGCTGGCATCGCCGCTGATGGCCATGGGCACTTTCAGCGCAGGTGACAGACTCATTTCACCGCGCAGGCCGCGCGTGGCGTTGATGAGGTCTTTAAGCAGGGCGATGCGTTCGCAGGCGCCAGCGTCCATTTTGGCTGCGTCGGCCAGCGGGTAAGGCTGGGTCATGATGCTTGTGCCGTGTTTGCCCGCCAGCGGTGCCACGGTGTGCCAGAGTTCCTCGGTAATGAACGGGATAATCGGGTGCGCCAGACGCAGCGCGGCCTCCAGCACGCGCACCAGGGTGCGGCGCGTGGCGCGGGCGGCAGCCTCGTCGCCGCTATTGATCTGTACCTTGGCGAGTTCCACATACCAGTCGCAGTACTCGTCCCAGACAAATTCATAAACGGCGCGCGCAGCCATGTCGAAGCGGTAGTCGGCGAAGGCACTGGCGACCTCGGTTTCGGCCTGTTGCAGGCGGCTGATGATCCAGTGGTCGGCATCGGAGTAGGTAAGCGGCAGGCTGTCGTCCAGGCCTACGTCCTTGCCTTCGCAGTTCATCAGCACGAAGCGCGTGGCGTTCCACAGCTTGTTGCAGAAATTGCGGTAACCGTCGGCGCGTTGCAGGTCGAACTTGATGTCGCGGCCATGGGTGGCGAGGCTGGCGAAGGTGAAACGGATGGCATCGGTGCCGAAGGCCGCGAAGCCATTCGGATAGTCGGTGCGGGTCTGTTTGGCGATGGCCTGCGCCTGCCTGGGATTCATCATGCCGGTGGTGCGCTTGGCGATCAGGCTGTCGAGGTCGATGCCGTCGATCAGGTCGAGCGGGTCAATCACGTTGCCCTTCGATTTGGACATTTTGTTGCCGTGGGCATCGCGTACCAGGCCGGTCACATACACTTCGCGGAACGGCACTTCGCCGGTGAAATGCAGCGACATCATCACCATGCGTGCGACCCAGAAAAAGATGATGTCAAAGCCGGTGACCAGTACCGAGCCGGGCAGGAAAGCGTCCAGTTCAGGGGTTTTTTGGGGCCAGCCCAGGGTGGAAAAAGGCCACAATGCGGAGGAGAACCAGGTGTCGAGCACATCCTCGTCGCGGGTCAGCGGGCGGCCGGCGGCAAGTTTGCTCGCCTCGACTTCGCTGCGCGCGACGTAGTGATTGCCGTCCTCGTCGTACCAGGCGGGGATGCGATGCCCCCACCACAATTGGCGCGAGATGCACCAGTCCTGGATATTTTCCAGCCACTGATTGTAGGTGGTGGTCCAGTTTTCCGGCACGAATCTGAGCTTGCCGGACTTGACCGCATCGAGGCCGCTCGCGCCCATTTGTTGCATTGCGACAAACCACTGGTCGGTGAGCATGGGTTCGATCACGGCGCCGGTGCGGTCGCCACGCGGCACCATCAGCTTGTGCGGTTTGGCGGCGACCAGCAGGTCCTTGGCTTGCAGTTCGGCGAGCAGTTTCTCGCGTGCCACGTAGCGATCCAGCCCCTGGTATTCGATCGGGCAGAGGTCGTTCATTTTGGCGTCGAGCGTCAGCACGCTGATCGGCGGCAGCTTGTGGCGTATGCCCACGGCATAGTCGTTGAAGTCGTGCGCCGGCGTGATTTTGACCACGCCGGTACCGAACGCCGGGTCAACGTAGTCATCGGCAATCACCGGGATGCTGCGCTCGGCAATCGGTAGCCGCACATGGCGGCCAATCAGGTGCTGGTAGCGCGTGTCGTCTGGATGAACCGCAACCGCGACGTCGCCCAGCAGGGTTTCCGGACGGGTGGTGGCGACTTCGACAAAGCCGTCCTCGCCTTCGATTGGGTAGCGGATGTGCCACAGGAAGCCGTCTTCTTCTTCGGATACCACTTCCAGGTCGGACACCGCCGTGCCCAGCACCGGATCCCAGTTGACCAGGCGTTTGCCGCGATAAATCAGCCCTTCGTTATAGAGCTTCACGAATACTTCCGTCACCGCCTCGGACAGACCGGCGTCCATGGTGAAGCGTTCGCGCGACCAGTCGCACGAGGTGCCCAAGCGGCGCATCTGGCGGGTGATGGTGGAGCCGGAGTGCTCCTTCCATTCCCATACTCTTTTCAGGAAAGTTTCGCGCCCGAGCTGATGCCGCGACTCGCCTTTGGCGTCGAGCTGGCGTTCCACCACGATCTGGGTGGCAATGCCCGCGTGGTCGGTGCCGGGCTGCCACAGGGTATTGTCGCCCTGCATGCGGTGGTAGCGGATCAGTGCGTCCATCAGCGTATGCTGGAACGCATGGCCCATATGCAGCGTGCCGGTGACGTTGGGCGGCGGCAGCATGATGCAGTAGGCGGGGCGGCTGGCATCCATGCTGGGACGGAAATAGCCGGACTGTTCCCAGTGCTGATACCAGCGTTGCTCGATGTCGCGGGGTTCGAAGCTTTTGGCGAGTTCCATGATGCGTGAAGTTGAGGCTTAAAACCCGCGATTATACCGGATTGGACGGGTTCTCCGGGGGGTTGGCAGGATGAATGCCATGCCTGGCCAGTTCTTCGACGACGGCCTCGCGTACGAGCGATTCCATGTCGAGAGCAAGCTGGGTCAGCAGCGTGGATAAAGTTTCGTCGACGACGCGGCGCAGGCGTTGCGCCACCACGGTATTGACTTCGTGCATGAGATGGCCGTCGATCATGCCAAGTACGTGGGTGGCAACCGAAGTGGCAAGCAGCTCGGCCAGCTCGGGACTGGTGAAGGCCTCGGGGATATTGTCAGTGGGCACAACCAAATGAGTGATTTCCACCGAGGCGTCAGGCGTTTCGGCTTGCGGTGCATGTTCGGGACTGATGAACTCGCTGGTGCTATTGTCCGTCGCTTCGGCTGGTTCAGGGATTTCCTCGATGGTATCAGGCGTTGCCTGCGTATCGTCGGGTGGCGCGTCGAGGAGTAAATTGTCCGTCGCTTCGGCTGGTTCAGGGATTTCCTCGATGGTATCAGGCGTTGCCTGCGTATCGTCGGGTGGCGCGTCGAGGAGTAAATTGTCCGTCGCTTCGGCTGGTTCAGGGATTTCCTCGATGGTATCAGGCGTTGCCTGCGTAGCGTCGGGTGACGCGTCGAGGAGCAATTCGCCGCGCCAAACGATATCGGTCAGAACCGGTGTGGCGACACTGGCATAGGTGTCGGCCGGTTCGGTTTGGATGAATGCTTCAGGAATGTTGACGGTTTCATCCGCTGGTCGAGGCGCGGTGATTTCCTCTGTGAAGTCAGGGTAAGGTTGCGGGGCAGAGAAAGGCAGGTCTGCAATGATTTCGCCGCGCCGCACGATGTCAGTTAAAACCGGAAACGGAGTTGCCTCGGCTACGGCTTCTGCGGGTGGTGGGGAGGCGGGTTCAGTCTCGAGTTTCACCGGCGCATCACGATGCTTGCCCATGAGCGTCTGCATTTTATCCAGCAGTTGATGCATCGGATCAGTCATGTTTGTTTTTCACGCAGGTCATGACTGTGCATCTCGTAGCCGCGCTGTTTGTAAAAACGCCAGCGCAAACGCGCCGCATCCTGGTCGGTGCTGTCCAGCGAAACAATTTCGATCAGGCGTTCAAAGCGGCTGAAAAACGTCGGCGTGGTGTCATGCAGATTGATCAGCACATTGTCGTGCGGCAGGTGGTCTGCGGCCTCGCCCAGCACCACGGGTGTGGCGCTGGCGTGCGGTGCGGTACAACCGCAGTGCGGCAAAAAACTGTTGGCCGGAACCTCCCACAGGCGCTTGTCCATATCGGCCACCACCCGGCTGTCGGGCGAGTAGAGCATGACTTTCAGCCCCTGCCGATAGGCCTTGCCGGTGAGTACGCGCGCCAGTTCAAGCTTGTCCGGCGCGTGCGTATAAAAATCCACGCGCGTCATTTGGTCCGGCCGGCACGCTTCACCAGGAAATGCACCAGAAGCGGCACAGGGCGCCCGGTGCTGCCTTTGTCCTTGCCGGATTTCCATGCTGTGCCGGCGATGTCGAGATGCGCCCAGTCGTATTTTTTGGTGAAGCGCGACAGGAAACAGGCAGCAGTGATGGAGCCGCCTGCGCGGCCGCCGATATTCGCGATGTCGGCAAAATTGCTGTCCAGCTGCTGCTGGTAGTCATCCCACAGCGGCAGGCGCCATACGCGATCTTGCGCGGCAGTGCCGGCGTGTTCGATTTCTCGTGCCAGGCTGTCGTGATTGCTGAACATGCCGGTGGCGTGGTGGCCCAGTGCGATCACGCAGGCGCCAGTGAGGGTGGCGATGTCGATCACCGCGGCCGGCTCAAAACGTTCGCTATAGGTGAGTGCATCGCACAGAATCAGGCGGCCTTCGGCATCGGTGTTGAGGATTTCGATGGTCTGGCCGGACATCGAGGTGACAATATCCCCTGGCTTGTTGGCGTCGCCATCTGGCAGATTTTCACAAGTGGGAATGACGCCGACGACATTGAGCGGCAGTTTCATTTCGGCGATGGCGCGTAGCGTACCGAGCACGCTGGCGGCGCCACACATATCGTATTTCATTTCATCCATTTCGGCGGCGGGCTTGAGCGAAATGCCGCCCGCGTCGAAGGTGATGCCTTTTCCAACCAATACAACGGGTTTGTCGCCTTTTTTGCCGCCGTTGTGGTGCAACACAACCAGTTTGGGCGGTTGCCGGCTGCCTTTCGCTACCGACAGGAATGAACCCATGCCGAGCTTTTCGATGTCTTTTTTGTCCAGTACCTCGCATTTGAGTTTGTGCGATTTAGCCAGCGCCTGCGCCTGCCCGGCCAAGTAGGTAGGGGTACATACGTTACCGGGCAAGTCGCCCAGCATTTTAGCCAGGCTCATGCCGGCGCCTATCGCCAGGCCTTGTGCCAGGGCAGCTTCGGCGCTTGCCTGCTGTTCGCGATCGCTAATGCCAAAAGTCAGTTTGCGCAGTTTGGAGGGAGATTTATCCTGTTTGCTTTTTAGCTTGCCCGGCTGGTACTGGCTGGCTTCGGCGGCGATGACCAGTTGTTCGATATTCCACGCCAGGTCGCGACCTTTGACGCTGGTTTGAATCAGATAGATGGCCGCATCGGCGGCACCGCAGCCAGCAAGCGCCTTCAGCATTGCATTGCTGGCATCTGCGTAGGCCTTTTCGTTCATATCGCGCTCACGGCCGAGTCCGACCAGTAATACTCGTTCACATATCGTGCCCGGTACCTTGTGTAGCAGGCAAGTGCTGCCAAGTCGCCCGTCCATGTCGCCATGGTGCAAGATGTCGGTCAGATACCCTCCGGCCTGCTGGTCGATTTGCGTGGCGGCAGGCGAGAGTTTGCGCGATTCATGTACGCCCACCACGAGACAGGCGGTACGTTGTTTTTCAGGGCTGGTACTTTTTATGCTAAATTCCACCGATGTACTCCTTAATATTTTCTGCGTGATTTCTAAACAGCGACTTGTAAGACCTGAAACACTTCAATGCATTATTTGCAGTGTTGAGGTAAAAGTCAAAACAACTGCCTATTATCCTCCGCAAAAATGATCTTCCGACGCGCGCTGGTGCGCGAACTTGTATATAACTGTCTAGCGGTGTTTCTGGTGCTCATTGCGATCACCCTGAGCACGCTGTTCATCCGCCTGTTGGGCGATGCGGCGCGCGGCAAACTGGCGCTGGATGCAGTATTTGCCTTTCTCGGCTTTGGCCTGCTTGGTTTTCTGCCTGTGCTGCTGTCGCTGGCGCTGTTCATTACCGTCATGATGACCGTGTCGCGCGCATACCGGGATAGCGAAATGGTGGTGTGGTTCAGCGCCGGACAAGGCTTGCTCAGATGGATCAGGCCGGTGCTGTATTTTGCCCTGCCTATGGTGTTTTTAATTGCAGTCCTTAATCTTGCCGTGATCCCATGGGCATTGCAGAAAAAGGAAGTGTACAGTGCGGTGCTGAATAACCGCGACGATATGTCGGCAATTTCTCCGGGCATGTTCATTGAATCCAGAAATGCGGACAAGGTTTATTTTGTCGAAAGCCTGTCCCAGATTGGTACGCGGGTGAAAAACGTGTTCATGCAATCGCTGGACAATAATCAACTGGGTATCGTAGTCGCCAAGGAAGGATTTCATACCGAATTGCCCAATGGTGAGCGCTACCTGGTGCTGGAAAATGGTCGCCGCTATGAAGGGGTGCCGGGACGTGCTGATTACAAGACAGTCGAGTTCGGACGCTACTGGATCCGAATCGAGCCCGCGCGCTTTGTCGCTCAGCAGACCTTTGAACCCAAGGTCTTGCCCACGGGCAAGCTGTTGCGAGATCCCACGCCGGCCAATATGGCAGAACTGGTGTGGCGCTGGAGCTTTCCGATTAGCGCAGCGGTCCTGGCGCTTATGGCGATTCCGCTGAGCTTCGTGAATCCGCGTGCCGGGCGCTCGTTCAAACTGCTTTTGGCATTGCTGATTTACGTGATCTACAACAACCTGCTGGGTATTTCCCAGGCCTGGGTGGCGCAACAGAAAATCTCGCCGCTGGTGGGCATGTGGGCTGTGCATCTGTTGATGGCAGGTGTGCTGGTATTGATGTTCTATCAGCGCATTTCAATGCGCCCATGGTGGCGTTGGCGCCGATGAAAATTCTGGCACGTTATCTGGCGAAGGAAACCCTGGTCAGTTCACTGTTCGTGTTTACGGCGTTGATGACCCTGTACGCATTTTTTGATTTGCTCAATGAACTGGGCTCATTGGGGCAAGGTGGGTATGGCTTGCTCAATATCCTGGCCTTTGTCGCCCTGAGTGTCCCGGGCCACGTCTACGAACTGTTGCCGGTGGCTGCGCTGATCGGCACGCTGTTTGCATTGGCACGCATGGTCGCCAATTCCGAGTTCACCATCATGCTGGTGTCGGGCATATCGATCCAGCGTGTGGCAGGCTATCTGATGGGTGTCGGGCTGCTCTTTACCGCGTTGACATTTGTGTTTGGCGAACTGATCGCCCCTGTCTCCGAGCGTTATGCGCAGCAGGTCAAGCTGACTGCTACGCATGCGCTGGTAGCGCAGGCTTTTCGTTCGGGGCTTTGGGTGCGTGACGGGCAAAGCTTCATCAATATCCGTGAAGTGACACCGGGAAATGAGTTACGAGACGTGAATATCTATGCATTTGACGATGCCTTTCGCTTGCAGAAAATCAGCCATGCAAAGCAGGGCGATTATCTGCGCGATAACCGTTGGCGCCTGCAGGATATTACCGAGACCCAATTCAGCAATGGTAATGTCAGTGTAAGTCTTAAGCCTGAAGAAGTTTGGCGTTCGGTTCTGACTCCGGGAATTATGAGTGTACTGCTGGTGGCGCCGGAAAAAATGTCCGCATCCAATCTGTGGTCATACATCCAGCATCTGCGCAAGAACAAACAAACAACAGAACGTTATGAAATTGCCCTGTGGTCCAAGCTGTTTTACCCGCTTTCAGCCCCGGTGATGATGTTGATTGCATTGCCGTTTGCCTATCACCGGCCGCGCTCTGGCGCAGTGGGCGCCCGGGTGTTTGCCGGGATTATGCTCGGACTGGGGTACCACTTGCTCAACCGCCTGTTTGCCTACCTGGGGCTGCTCAATGACTGGCCGCCGCTGATCAGCGCCGCCCTGCCGACGCTGGTATTCCTGCTGGTGGCGATTGCGATGATACGTAAAGTGCAGAGGCAATAGCTTTAAACGTCGGTTCTCACCAGTCGTGTGGCGGCAAGACGGTCATGCAGAAACTGCTTGTCTCGATCAAACAGCGCCCAGATCAGACTGATGCCAAATGCCGGGATGAGCACAAGAGCCAGTACGAAGCGTAGCAGAGCCTGTTTCAAGGTGATCGGGGTGCCTTCGAGATTAACCACTCGGATACGCCAGGTTTTCATCGCCAGCGTTTGTCCGCGTAACCATGACCAACTGAAATAGAACGCCATCATCAGCAATAAATAAACCTGCAAAAGCGCTTTGAATAAGGGCGAAGAGGCATTGTGCGTCAGCGCCAAAAACAGATAATCTGCAATGAATAACAGGGCCAGCAACAGCAGGGATTCATAAATGATTGCCGAAATCCGGCGCCATAAGCCGGCTGTCGGCAGCGAAGGAGTTGCACTTTTTTCCATAATCTCTATTCTATTCCAAAAGGCACTAAAGCGACGCTCGTGGTTTCGACGCAAGCATAACAATGGAGGAGGGGGAGATGCATATAGCAAAACAACTCATGGCCATCCCGGGTGTGATTGCAGCCGGAGAATACGCCTATCGGGGCGACCGTTACACTTACGAAGGCGGATTGACCGATGAATATGCCCGCATGGCGTCCATTCTGTGCCGTGCCAATACACTCAACGCCAGTATGCAAGCTGAAATGTTCAGTTCATTCGCCGAGCATTGCGGCTGTCGTCCGCTGCAGGGCTGGATAGTGCGCGGAAAACAGCTCAGCGTGTGCGCGGTGGGCAATTTTTTCTGCCTGCTGGAAAACCGCCAGGGAGTACTGAATGACGTGATGACGGTGATGCGCGCCAAAGTAGGCGATATCAGCGACAACGTGATGCAGGTCATGTACTCCAAAATCGGTGGCGATGTCACCGAGCAACTCGTTTAATCTAAAAATTCTAAATTGTAACAGGAGGTAACAATGGATCTGGCCAAACTGATGGAAGTCCCCGGCGTAATGGCAGCGTTTACTTACACCGACAAAGGTGATCTGACCGGTCAGATGATCAAGGAAGGCAACGAGCTGACACCGCAGGTGCTGGATTTGCTGGCACACACCTGTGTCGCCAACATGGCGGTCGCCACCATGGAAGCGCGCGGCTGGGAAGCGCTTACCGGGCAAACAGGGTTTGAGCCGCTGCAGGGTTTTTCCCTGGTAGGACTGGATTGGTCGGCGGTCGTAAATGGTAATTGCGGCGTGGTGGTCAAAAACCGCGATGCCGATTACGAGGCAGCCTTCGCCGCTATTTCTGCCTGTACGGCATAGGAGCGAATATGTCGCTCAAACGAATTTTAGTACTGGATGGCGTGATTGCCGTGTGTCGTTTTCAGGACGATGGCACGATCCTCGAAGGCGAAGGCGTGATCCCGGCGGAAATGCAAGGTCGCCTGGCGCAGTTTGCGCAATGGTACCGTCGCATGGTGTCGGGCAATACCGACCTGTTTTCGCTGTTTTCCCAGATGCGCGGCTGGACTCCCGCCAAAGGCTGGATTGTGCATGGCGCCAATATGACAGTGTGCAATGTAGCCAACCTGGTGGCGATGGTGGATAACCGGGAAGCCTCCCTCAATGAAATCATGGCGGCGCTGGAAGACGCATCACACGAGTAAACCCACGTAGAAGGTGGCCGCAAAAATGCCGCCACTGGCGGCGTTTTTGCTTGTTTGCTACATTAGATGTTTTTATAAATCCATTTTTTTCATGCAAAGTGATCTCAAGGCGCTGGAATTTGACGGTATTCGCCGTATTCTTGAACGCCTGACTTTTTCCCCCTATGGTGCCGACGCGGCACGCAACCTGGAGCCAGCCCCCAATCTCGATATCGCACGCGAAATGCAGCGTGCCGTCAGCGCTGCGCGCGAGGCAACGGATGCCTATAAGCTGCCGCGCTTTAATCAGGTGCCGGATATCCGTCCGGCATTACGCCAGGCTGCACAACCTGGTGCCGCGCTGCCCGCCAGTGGGTTGCACAACTTGCGCCAAGTAATGCAGACCGGCCTGATGTTGCGCGAGCTGGTGAGTGTTTACCCCGCCTTATTCGCACGTATCAATGAGCTCAAGGCGCCCGCAGCGCTGGTCGAGGTGCTGGACAAAACCATCAGCCATGCCGGACGTTTGCGCGAAGATGCCACGCCCGCACTGGATGCCTTGCACAAGCAATACCATCAGGTGCGGCAGGAACTTGAGGAGCAGCTCAAGACACGCATGGCAAGCCCGGATGTGGCCAGCATGTTCGACGAAAACAGCCGGGTACATTGGCATGGCACACGTGCCGTATTGGCAGTGCGTGCCACCCACGCCGATCAGATGAAGGGGGTGCGGCGTGGATCGATTGGTGGTGGACGCGATATTCTGATTGAGCCGATCGAGGCGGTTGGACATAACAATCGCCTGGAAGCGTTCAATGGCCAGATCGAGGGACAGAATCAAATCGTGCTGCGCGCGGTGACTGATGAAGTGCGCGCTCATCTTGACGATTTGAACCGCCTGGTGGATGCGATTACCTGGCTGGATCTGGCGCTGGCCGCCGGACAATTTTCCGCAGCGCTCAACGCCAGCGCGCCAATGCTGGTGGATGAGCCAAAAGTGGTGCTCGAGCAGGCCTATCATCCGCAGTTATTGCTGCAATTTCAGGAAAAAAATATCGCCCGTCTGGTGCCGCTCAGTATCCGTCTGGGCGATGGGCAATCCATGATGGTGATTACCGGGCCCAACACCGGTGGCAAGACGGTAGTGCTGAAAACGGTCGGATTGCTGGCCACCATGGCCCATTGCGGCCTGCATCTGCCCTCAGAAGGTGATTGCATTATCGGTAATTTCAACCGGGTGATTGTGGATGTGGGCGATAAACAAAGTCTGCACAATCACCTGTCCACGTTTGCGGGGCACGTCGAGGTGCTGAAAAGGCTGCTGGATGAAGCCGATCAGCACACCCTGGTGTTGATGGATGAGTTGGGCACCGGCACCGATCCGGAGGAAGGCGCATCGCTTGCCATGGCTGTGCTGGATGAGCTTGCCAGCCGCCATGTGCATGGCATTGTGACCACCCACCTTACACCGCTCAAGACCTTCGCGGATGATCACGCCTATTTGTGTAATGCCTCGATGCGCTTCGATTATGCAAGCCTGTCGCCGACTTACGAGCTGGAGTTTGGCAAGTCCGGTCAGTCACTGGGTCTGATTATTGCCGAGAAAAACGGCTTGCCCGGCGATTTGGTGAATCGTGCGCGCAGTTATCTGACCCAGATTCATGCGGCCAAACAAAAGCCGGAATAAGACCGGAATCGACTATGGTTTTTTTGACCTGCCAGTCGATAACCATTAGTATTAAAGGTTCTACAAATTAGGCAGATTGGCCATAGTATGGAATTGACGGGCGCCGAAATTACCGTGCGCTGCCTGGCTGAGGAAGGAGTCGAATTTGTATTCGGCTATCCGGGCGGGGCAGTTCTCAATATATACGACGAGATTTTCAAACAGGATAAGTTCAAGCACGTTCTGGTGCGTCACGAGCAGGCTGCCGTGCACGGGGCAGACGGCTACGCGCGCTCCAGTGGCAAAGTAGGTGTGGCATTGGTCACTTCCGGCCCGGGGCTGACCAATGCCGTGACGGGTATTGCCACTGCCTACATGGATTCCATTCCCCTAGTGATCATCAGCGGCCAGGTGCCGGTCCCTGCCATTGGCATGGATGCGTTTCAGGAAGTGGACACGGTCGGCATCACGCGCCCCTGCGTCAAGCACAATTTCCTGGTGAAAGACATCAAGGATCTGGCAACGACGATCAAAAAGGCGTTCTACATTGCCGCCACCGGGCGCCCCGGCCCGGTGCTGGTGGATATCCCCAAGGATATTACCCAGCAAAGCCACGAATTCGCTTACCCGGAAACAGTGACCATGCGCTCCTATAGCCCGGTGGTTAAGGGCCATTCCGGGCAGATAAAAAAAGCTGTGCAAATGTTGCTCGAAGCCAAGCGCCCGATGATTTACGCGGGTGGCGGTGTGGTGTTGGGCAATGCGGCAGCCCAGCTGACTGAGCTTACCAAACTGCTGGGCTACCCCGTTACCAACACGCTGATGGGGTTGGGCGCTTATCCGGCGACGGATGCCCAGTTTCTGGGGATGCTCGGAATGCACGGCACTTACGAAGCCAACATGGCCATGCAGCACTGTGATGTGCTGCTGGCGGTGGGCGCACGTTTCGATGATCGCGTGATCGGTTCACCCGAACATTTTGCCCGCGATGCACGTCGCATCGTGCACATTGATATCGACCCGTCCTCCATTTCCAAGCGCGTCAAGGTGGATGTGCCGATTGTCGGGGATGTGGGCGGTGTGCTGGATGAGATGATCAAGCTCATCAAGGCCGGCAAGGAAAGGGCCGAAGCCAAGGCAATCAAGGCCTGGTGGACGCAGATCGAATTGTGGCGCGCCAAGAATTGCCTCAAATACAATCATGCCAGCCCCATTATCAAACCCCAGTTCGTGGTGGAAAAGCTGTGGGAAGTGACCGGCGGTGATGCTTTCGTGACCACCGACGTGGGGCAGCATCAGATGTGGGCGGCGCAGTACTATAAATTCGACCAGCCGCGCCGCTGGATTACCTCCGGTGGGCTTGGCACCATGGGTTTCGGCCTGCCTGCCGCGATGGGTGTTCAACTCGCTCATCCGGGTTCCGATGTGGCTTGTGTAACCGGCGAATCCAGTATCCAGATGTGCATACAGGAGCTGTCTACCTGCAAGCAGTATCATCTGCCGCTGAAAATCGTGAATCTGAATAATCGCTACATGGGTATGGTGCGCCAGTGGCAGGAATTCTTCTACGGGAACCGTTATGCCGAGTCCTACATGGATTCCCTGCCGGATTTTGTCAAACTCGCTGAGGCGTATGGGCATGTTGGCATGAAAATCGAGAAGCCCGCAGATGTGGAACCCGCGTTGCGCGAAGCGTTCGCAATGAAGGAGCGGCTGGTGTTCATGGATTTCATCACCGACCAGACCGAGAACGTGTTTCCGATGGTGCCGGGCGGCAAAGGCATCAGTGAAATGATCCTGGCGGAGGAGTTGTAACATGCGCCATATCATTTCACTGTTGATGGAGAACGAAGCGGGCGCCTTGTCGCGCGTGGCCGGGCTGTTTTCTGCGCGAGGTTACAACATTGAATCTCTGACCGTCGCGCCTACCGAGGACGCCACGCTGTCGCGCATGACCATTGTTACACGCGGCTCGGAAGACGTGATCGAACAGATCATCAAGCAGCTCAACAAGCTGATAGACGTGGTGAAAATCCTCGACCTGTCCGACGGCAGTCATATTGAACGCGAACTGATGCTGGTAAAAGTGCGCGCCTTCGGCAAGGATCGTGAAGAAATGAAGCGCATGGCGGAAATTTTTCGCGGGCGCATCATCGATGTAACTGAAAAAACCTACACGATTGAATTGACTGGACCAGGCTCAAAATTGGACGCCTTTATCGAGGCGCTTGACCAGTCAGCTATTCTGGAAACGGTACGTACTGGTGCTTCCGGCATCGGTCGCGGCGATCGCATTCTTAAAGTTTGATTTAACTTAACAAGGAACATGCTATGAAAGTTTATTACGATAAAGACGCCGACCTTTCCCTTATCAAAAAGAAAAAGGTCGCAATCATCGGTTATGGCTCGCAAGGCCACGCACATGCCAACAACCTGCAGGACTCCGGGGTTAAAGTGGTGGTCGGTCTGCGCAAGGACGGCGCTTCGTGGAACAAGGCCAAAAAAGCCGGGCTGGCAGTGAAGGATGTCGCCGAGGCCGTCAAGGGCGCGGATGTAGTGATGGTGCTGGTGCCGGATGAACAACAACCGGATGTGTATCGCAACGAAATTGAACCTAATCTGAAAAAAGGCGCAGTGCTGGCGTTCGCCCACGGCTTCAATGTCCATTACGGCCAGATCACCCCGCGCAAGGATGTGGACGTGGTGATGATTGCGCCCAAGGGCCCGGGTCATCTGGTGCGTTCTACCTACACTCAGGGTGGCGGCGTGCCTTCACTCATCGCCGTGCATCAGGATGTGTCCGGCAAGGCGCGCGACCTTGCGCTGTCGTATGCAGCAGCCAACGGCGGCACCAAGGGCGGCGTGATCGAAACTTCGTTCCGTGAAGAAACCGAAACCGACCTGTTCGGCGAGCAGGCAGTGCTGTGTGGCGGTTGCGTGGAGCTGGTGAAAGCCGGTTTCGAAACGCTGACCGAAGCCGGTTACGCACCTGAGATGGCCTACTTCGAATGCCTGCACGAGCTCAAGTTGATTGTCGACCTGATGTATGAGGGTGGCATCGCCAACATGAACTATTCCATTTCCAATAACGCCGAATATGGTGAGTATGTGACCGGTCCCAAGGTGATCGCCGATCAGGCACGTGCTGCCATGAAGCAGGCGCTGGCCAATATCCAGAACGGCGAATACGCCAAGAGCTTCATTCTGGAAAACAAGGCCGGTGCTGCAGGCATGCACGCCAAACGCCGTCAGAATGCGGAGCATCCGATCGAGATTGTGGGTGCCAAGCTGCGCGCCATGATGCCCTGGATTGGCAAAAACAAACTGGTGGATCAAGCCAAGAACTAATCAGTACAAACTGATCGGGGGGCACGGAGACGTCAGAACATTGTCGCTCCGTGCCTTTATTCATTTATTAAGCACGCTCAAAATTGAAAAACTATCCCCATCCCATTATTGCCCGTGAAGGGTGGCCGTTTCTGGCGGTTGCCGTGTTGATTTCCATTGTTGTAAGCGTATTCGCAGGCTGGCTGTGGGCATTGCCACTGTGGGTGATTACACTATTCATATTGCAGTTTTTTCGTGATCCACCACGGCTTATCCCGCAAGGCGAAAATCTGGTGTTGTGCCCGGCAGACGGGCGCGTGATCAAGGTGGAGCGCGTTACCGACCCTTATCTCAAACGTGAGGCGCAAATGGTGAGTGTGTTCATGAATGTGTTCAATGTGCACTCGAATCGCAGCCCGGTGGATGGCACGATTAAAAAGGTGTGGTACTTCCCGGGCAGTTTCGTGAATGCTTCTTTGGAGAAAGCTTCTGTCGCCAATGAGCGCAATGCCTTGTGGATCAAGACGAAATCGGGGCAGGATGTGACTTGCGTGCAAATCGCCGGGTTGGTGGCACGCCGTATCCTGTGTTATGTCAAAGCCAAGGATAAACTGACCCGGGGCCAGCGCTACGGCTTTATTCGATTCGGGTCACGTGTGGACGTCTATCTGCCGTTGACTGCGCGGATTAAAGTGGCCCTGGGTGACAAGGTAAGCGCCAGCAGCGACGTACTGGCTGAGCTATAAAGCAGACATGGCTGACAATCGTCCTCTCAAATCGATGAGCAAAGAACGCGCGCAGCGGCGCGGCATCTATCTGTTGCCCAATCTGTTTACCACGGGCGCCCTGTTTGCCGGGTTTTACGCGATCGTGCAGGCGATGAATGGCGCTTATGAATTGTCTGCCGTGGCGATTTTTATTGCCATGGTGCTGGACGGTCTGGATGGTAGGGTAGCGCGGCTCACCCATACCCAGAGCGCATTTGGCGCAGAGTATGACTCGCTGTCGGATATGGTTTCATTCGGTGTGGCGCCTGCACTGGTGGCCTATGTCTGGGCCCTCAAAGGCATGGGCAAACTGGGCTGGATTGCCGCCTTTATCTACTGTGTGGGTGCAGCGCTGCGTCTGGCGCGTTTCAACACTCAGCTGGAAGTGGCTGACAAGCGGTATTTTCAAGGTTTGCCAAGCCCGGCAGCTGCTGCCCTCATCGCCGGACTGGTCTGGGTGATGAATGAATATGGCGTTCAGGGTGCCGATGTGCGCTGGCTTGCCTTGGTCGTGACGCTATTCGCAGGGTTGACCATGGTCAGCAATATCCCCTACTACAGTGGCAAGGAAATCAATCTGCGCCGCAGTGTGCCCTTTGTGGTGGTATTCCTGATTGCGATGGCATTTGTGCTGGTTGCCTATAGTCCGCCCGATGTATTGTTTGCAATTGTCGGGCTGTATGCCCTGTCAGGCTATGCGATGTGGGTATGGCAATGGTGGCATCGCAGGCGCGCCAGGATTTCTGAAGCCAACAAATAAGAGCAAATGTTTGCTTAGTACCGGATGGAGTCTTTCATGAAGCAGGACCATTTAATCATTTTCGATACTACCCTGCGTGATGGCGAGCAAAGCCCGGGTGCTTCGATGACGCGCGAAGAAAAAGTACGCATCGCCCGCCAGCTCGAGCGGATGCGCGTGGATGTCATTGAGGCAGGATTCCCTGCAGCCTCCAATGGTGATTTCGAATCGGTCAAGGCGGTGGCGGATGCCATCAAGGATAGTACCGTATGTGGTTTGGCGCGGGCGCTGGAGCGCGACATCCAGCGTGCCGGTGAAGCGCTGCGCGGTGCCAGGTCGGCGCGCATTCATACCTTCATTGCCACCAGCGCCATCCACATGGAAAAAAAGCTGCGCATGAGTCCGGATCAGGTCATCGAGCAAGCGGTCAAGGCGGTCAAATGGGCACGTCAATATACCGATAACGTGGAATTTTCTCCCGAGGACGCCGGGCGTTCCGATCCGGATTTCCTGTGCCGTGTGCTGGAAGCGGTGATCGATGCCGGGGCCGGCACGCTGAATATCCCTGATACCGTTGGATATAGCATGCCTGGCCAGTTTGGCGAGCTGATCCGCGATCTGCGCAATCGTATCCCCAATGCCGACAAGGCGGTGTTCTCGGTGCATTGCCATAATGATCTGGGCCTGGCGGTGGCCAATTCACTGGCGGCGGTATTGAATGGCGCGCGCCAGGTGGAATGTACGATCAATGGCCTGGGCGAGCGCGCCGGCAATGCCGCGCTGGAAGAAGTGGTGATGGCAGTGCGTACCCGCCAGGATGTGTTCGGCTGCGAAACGCGTATCGATGCGACACAGATCATGCCTGCTTCGCGTCTGGTGTCCGGTATCACCGGTTTTGCGGTGCAACCGAACAAGGCCATCGTCGGTGCCAATGCATTTGCCCATGAATCCGGCATCCATCAGGATGGCGTGCTCAAACATCGCGAAACCTACGAAATCATGCGCGCCGAGGATGTGGGTTGGAGTGCGAACAAAATGGTGCTGGGCAAGCACTCGGGACGCAATGCATTTCGTACGCGCCTGACCGAACTGGGTATCGAACTGGGTTCGGAGGAGGCGCTCAATGCCGCTTTCGCCCGTTTCAAGGAGCTTGCCGACAAGAAACACGATATTTTCGATGAAGATTTGCAGGCACTGGTCAGCGACGAGGCAGCCGCCAATACTCTCGAGCTATTCAAGCTGGTATCGCTCAAGGTGTGTTCAGAAACGGGTGAGATTCCCAGCGCGCGCGTCGTGATTGCCGAAAATGGTCTGGAGAAAGATGGCAGCGCCATAGGGAGTGGTCCGGTAGATGCCGCATTTCGAGCATTGGAGTCCATCGTCAATAGCGGCGCCGAGTTGCAGCTCTATTCAGTGAACAACATCACTACCGGTACGGATGCGCAGGGTGAAGTGACCGTGCGGTTATCCAAAGGCGGCCGGATCGTGAATGGACAAGGCTCGGATACCGATATCGTGGTCGCTTCGGCCAAGGCTTACTTGCATGCGCTGAACAAGCTGCACAGCAAACTGGAACGAGCACATCCTCAGGTGTGACAAGTTTGCAGGTAAAGGGTTGGTCAGATTGAAGGGCCAAGCTTAACGGGCAATTGGTCCACGCGTTGCAGGCCGCCATGCGGTGTAGTAGCCTTGGAGTGATAGAGTGCGGTGTCAACTTTATCCAGTACGGCTTCCAGGCTGCGCCCATCTCGGGGCGCCTCGCCCATTCCGATGGTTGCGCTGCACTGATAGCCTTGCGCGGTGCACCAGTGAGCGAAAGCTGTCTGAATGCGCCGGGCAATTGCTTCACTCTGGTCAAGCGGAGTTTCCGGCATCAAAACGATAAATTCGTCGCCGCCGTAACGCGCCCTGATATCGCTGGCGCGGGTGTTTTCGAACAGGATGTCGGAAAAACGCCGCAATACCTGGTCGCCATGAGCGTGTCCGTGATCATCGTTGACGCGTTTGAACTGATCCAGATCCACAAACATCACGCTGGCCATGCCGCCATAGGTTGCAATGCGATCAAACAACGATGTGGCGGTTTCCACCAAGCCGCGGCGATTCATCAATCCGGTCAGCGTGTCCTGTTTGCTGCTGCGTTCCAGCAGATGCTGGGCGGTTTCAATCCGGCTCATCAGGACATAGGCGTAAATCAGAATAATGCTGCCGAACAGATTGAGAAAAATCATCCCGGCCGAGATGCCGTGTGTGCCGTAGGCGAAGCGAAAACTGAGTGCCAGCATGATAGCGAGAAAACTCCCTACCAGTGCTTCACCAAACATGCGCATCCCGTAACGCATGCCATTGCCCAGCACAATCATGATGAATACCACCAGCGATGGCGGAATATCATAGGGGTCATTCACCATGCTTGTGGCAACCAGCGCGATGTCCACCCACATCGCCAGGCGGTAACGCGCAGGATGAATAGGGTGACGCCATGCGTGATAAAACGCAGCCGTAGTGAACACAAAATAACTGGCGAAAATGATATTGAGCGTAGCGAGCGGTATATGCTCACCGGGAGTGATTGCCGGGATATTGAAAAATGACCATCCCAGCGCGCAAAAAAGATAGCGGGTCAGAAACTGAATACGCTGTTCGCCAAATGTAGGGAACCGCATCGTTGTATGGGGAGGATGTGGGCTGCGTCGTTCCTGCTCCCGCCGATCATCGGGCTCATGGCGGTCACTGGCACGGCGTAGCGGTGGGGTGTGTTCCATCCCGGGTGAACCTGGTGAATTATGATTGCGAAATCATCCCACTAATGATCACTATGGGCAAGGCGTCCGAGATCGCGTGCGTAGTAAATGGCGCTAAGAAAGAAAATGGTCGAGAGGGTAATTTCACCTCCGGCAAGCCATGCCGATAATCCTTGGTCCGACCAGGCCCGCACCACACCCTCGGTGAAGTAAAGCAGAATCAGCATGGAGGCCCACTGGTAGGTATAACGCTTGCCGCGCAGGATGCCGAACAGAGGAAATAGCAGAGGTAATACTTTAAGAATCAGCATCGAACCGCCGGGTTTGAGCGGTGCGAGCCAGCCTTCCCATGCCACCAGCAGGAATATCAGTGCGATCAGGCTGGCAATGCTGGCGTAATGTAGTACGACGATGCGCTTCATGCGCGGCATGCCTCGGCCATGGCAACCAGTGCGCTACGAGCACTTTGTGCATCCAGCACCGGCTGGTTGAAATCGAAGCGCAGCTGATGTGCGCCGGCACGCACATCGAATCCATCGGTATCGATTCCGATCATGTGTGCCGAGCTGGTATCCACGCCATGAAAATGGCGACAATAAGCCGCCAGGTTGTGCTGATGGTCCGTATTCATATGCGCGATGATCGCGTCCTCCTGAGCCGCCAGCTGGTTCTCTGGTGCGGCAAAACTGCTGACTTCGATCCAGTGGATCGCGCCAAAGCCGCCAATAAAACGGATATGCGCCGGCTCAATCCGGTAAAAGAAAAAATCATGGGTGGCAAAGTAATCGGCAGCTCCCGGAAAATAGCGCAAATAGCGTGCCCTGAGCGCAGTCTGATCTTCCATGCGGGTGCAATGGCCAACGATTGTCACCCGCGCGTTGGCTTGTATGTCGGTACTGGAATCGTGTGCCAGCAGGCTGACGCGTGGGTCTGCCGCGATATTCTTGGTATGCTCGGCCAGCGTGCTGATGAGGATGACCGGGCGTGCCTGATGATCCAGTACAAAAGGGGTAACCGAGCCGAACGGGTAGCCATCGAGTTTTTTCGATAGCGTAGACAGCACCCCGTGCTGTTGCCGGCGTAGCAAGCGTCGTGCGTCGATATTGCTCATACGGCCAGCTTCAATGCTGTTTGCGCGAGTCGCTTGCCGAGCGCGAATGCAAGTTTGCGTTCGTCTTCGCTGATCGGTCGATCGCCTTCCGCTCCGGCCACATGGCTGGCGCCGTAAGGCGTGCCGCCGCCGGCGGTAGCGGTGAGCTCGGGTTCGGTATAGGGGATGCCGAGCACTATCATGCCATGGTGCAGCAGTGGCATCATCATCGACAGCAGCGTGGTCTCCTGCCCGCCGTGCATGCTGGAAGTGGAGGTAAACACTGCCGCCGGTTTGCCTGCCAGCGCTCCTTTCATCCACAGCCCGGCTGTACCGTCCCAGAAATATTTCATGGGTGCTGCCATGTTGCCAAAACGCGTGGGGCTACCGAGCGCGACGCCGATGCATTGCTGCAGATCCTCCAGTTCAACATAGGGGGCACCGCTTTCCGGTACCGGTGGGGCTGCGGTTTGAGTGACGGACGCCACCTTGGGTACGGTGCGGATGCGCGCCTGTGCACCGGGCACGGAATCTATGCCGTGCGCGATAATCTGCGCCAGCTGTTTAACTGCGCCGTTCTGGCTGTAATAAAGTACGAGTATGTCTTGCATGGTAAATACCTCTTTTTCCATTCTGCATTATATCGTCTGGCGCTTGGCTGGATGCCCAGGACAATTTGGGCACCACTCAAAAGAATTCGTTCAGACCGGGTCGGGTGTCTTCAAATTTGCCGAAGGTGTGCAGTATTGATGATGGCGGGGTGTTTGGACAGGGCTGACCCGGATGTTGAATTTCCACAAACGCCTAGCTGATTTCCTGGAATTCAAATAAATCGAAGTTGTGGGTGTGTTCCAATACTTTGCCGGGCAGTATGCTGCTGTTGGTTGCCGCGCTTAATTCGAGCGGTATATCCGGAACGTAAACGCCGCGTGGTACCAAAAGCTGCTGAGGCAACTGCAGTATCGGGTTGGCTGGTAACAGCAAGGCTGGCTGATTGGTGCGGATTCGGCCTACTGCATTGCGTATCCATACCGGCTGTGGATTGGGTGACAACATTTGCAGGCCGAACTCAATCCGGTCGGCAGGGGAGTTACGCAACCAGCGCACCACGCCTATATTCCAGTGCGGTAGCTGGTGTGAGCGTACCGCCACCACCTCGCCCACTTTCAGATTGACGCTGGTGCTGTTGCGTTTATGCAGGGCCAGCCCACTGGCGCTGTCATTGGTCACGATCCAATGGGTCGCGATGGTGTCGGTACGATGGTTGCGGCCAAGCGCCGAAATGGTGCTGATGCTGATTTCGTCTGGGTCCAACGTGCCTTGTTGGGTGTTATCGGGCGTGGAGTGCGCAGCGAGCAGAAAGCCATGGATTGCCCGGATGCCGGTACAGAGTTCCGCCTCGTCATCGCTTCCACCGCGCCGGCTGAAATGCCGGCTTGGTTCGTGTCCCCAATTGCGTATCAGCCGCTGCAATAAACCCTGATAGGTAGCCTCGTCTGCATAAGCTGGCAATCCCAGTTGAGCTGCCGTTTTGCCTGACTTGAGAAGGCTGAATAACTGGTGGAGTCGACGTGCGAGTTCCAGGGTGTTGAACAAATAGTCACGGGCTGGATCAGTGGTGCCGGTATAACGGAATAATGGCAGCGGCGGCTGGTCCTTATCCGGGCTGATCAAAAAAAGGCCATTGGTCTGTACCGGTGTTGTCAGTGGCTGGGCCTGTGCAATGTCGCCATACAGTCTCAGCAGATCGAGCACTTTGCTGACCTCGCCCAGAGTCAGACGGTAGGGATCTGCCGTGGCAATCAGTAAGCACAGACGATAGAGTTGACTGACGCTGGCGGGAGGTGTGTCGGTGATGATGTCATCCTGTACATTCTGGTGAACGGCATAACGGTAGATTTGATGTATTTCTGACCACAGGCCGGTCGGGACATCCGCGTAGCCTTCGTAACACAAGGTCAGCAGGCGCGAATTGGCGGACAAAATGCGCTGCATGGTTTGCGTCTGATCCGGCTTGCTGCGGAAACTGAGAAGGCGTCCGCTGCTCGCCTGTAGCACTATCTTGTAACCGTTGGCTAATTCGATCAGGAGTTCGCGTGCCAGTGTTGCAAGCTGGTGCTGTTTTTCCGGCAATGGCAAGGCAGCGTCACTGATTTGCAGTTTAATGGCGCCAGTCAATGTGTGTACGGTGACGCGGTATAGTTCCAGCAGTTTCTGGCGGGAGTCATCTGCTATAGCCTGGCGGTTTTGTGCTGCGAGAGAGAGCCACAGTGCTTGCGCTGATTCATGCAAATTGGCAACAGGTAAACGATCCAGCCATGCTTGCAAGTGTTTGGGACGTGTTTCGGCGAGATGGCTTAAGCTTGGATCAGGAACAGGAAGCGCAAGATTGAGGTGCATGGGGCGCCGGATATTTGTTTTGGGTGTAGTGAGAAAATTCTAGGGCTTATCCGCCATTTTGTAAAACCGGTGTGTCGATAAACGGCAGGTCCAGCGGGTATAATGCCACGGATGAAAAAAACAAAATGGATTGAATGGTCCGGGGGTGCGATCGTGTGGGTGCTGCTGTCGTACGCCATTCACTACTGGTTGAGGTTGCAAATGCCTGCTGTCGGCACGCTGCAATTGAGCTACGGCCTGAGTTATGCTGTATTTGCTGTTCTGGTACTGGGCTCAGTGGCGCGACTGCGCATAACCGCTCAGGCACCGGTATGGCGCATGCTGGCATTGCTGGTCTCGACTGCTCTGGCGGCGCTGGAAATCCGACTGCAAGGCCATCCCCGGCAAGATTTTGTGATGTTGCTGGCGGCAGCGGTGGTGGGCGCATCTGCGATAATAATCATTGCCAGGTATTTGCCGCGCAAGGTTTTGCACCGTTGGTTTGGCATAGAGGAGCAAGTGTGAAATTCCTGGAATTAATGTTCGAGGCTGCATTGTGGCGCAGTCGGTATATGGTGGTGCTGGCAGTGGTGGCAAGCATGGCTGCTGCGGTGGCGGTCATGTACATGGCGACGGTGGATGTGGTGTATCTGGTCGGCCATGTCGTGCATTACGCGGATCCGGGTTTGTCGGCCGATGCGCGCAAGGCGATCCACGATGAGACAATTACCCATGTGGTGGAAGTGGTGGATGGCTATCTGCTCGCCACCTTCATGCTGATTTTTTCACTCGGCCTGTACGAGCTGTTCATCAGCGACATTGACGAGGCACACGGCAGCCGCGCGTCCAGCAAGATTCTGGTGATCAACAACCTGGATGACTTGAAACAACGTCTCGCCAAAGTCGTCCTGATGATTCTGATCGTCACCCTGTTCGAGAAGGCATTGCAAATACAGATGAACAATCCTTTGGACTTGCTTTATCTGGGCGCCGGTATTGCGCTGATCGGTGTGGCACTGTACTTCACCCATGCGGCAGAATCTCACGGCAAGGGGAGTGATGAGCCCGATGAGAAGGCTGGCTCTGGACACTCAGAGAGAAGCTAAAGACGGCCCAGCGTCATTGGGGCGTCTTTCATAATGCCTGTCAAACGGACGCGATCAGCCTCCCCCGCCGCCGCTCCCTTCGCCGTGCGCGGCTTGTAACACCAGGGCATTGAATTCGTCCTCGCTCATCAGTTTATGGGCGGTGACAATCTCGCGTACCGGCTTGCCGGTTTGCTCCGATTCCTTGGCAATTTCTGCCGCTCTCATATAGCCGATGCGGGTATTCAGCAGGGTCGCCAGTCCGACGCTGTCGTGGATGAAACGTTCGCAGCGCTCGCGGTTGACCACCAGTCCCTTGAGATTTTTCTCGGTGGTGGCGTTCATCGCGTTGGTGAGCCAGTCCATGGCATCGAACAGGGCCGAACCGAGCGCCGGCATCATCACGTTGAGTTCCAGTTGCCCGGCCTGAGTCATGTAGGCTACGGCAGCGTCCTGCCCCAACACCTGATAGCACACCTGGTTCAGCATTTCGAACATTACCGGATTGACCTTGCCGGGCATGATGGAAGAGCCGGGCTGCACCGGCGGCAGGGTGATCTCGCCCAGCCCGGTGCGCGGACCGGAAGCCAGCAGGCGCAGATCGTTGGCGATACGGGTCAGTTCCAGGGCCAGCCCGCGCAGCGCAGCGGACAGCGCCTGCATGTCGAACATGGATTGCATTTGCGCAGCCAGATCGCCCACGCCGATGGCTTCCCCGGTCAGCGCAGCCAGTTCGGCGGCTACGCGATCCGCGTAGTCGGGTGAGGTATTCAGCCCGGTACCCGCAGCCGACCCTCCCAGACCGGTCTGGCACAGTAGCGGGCGTACGGCGGCAAGGTTGGTTGCGGCGCGGCGCAGGGTCCAGGCGTAGGCGGCGAACTCGCGGCCGATGGTGGTCGGCACCGCATCCTGTAAATGAGTGCGGCCGCTTTTGACGGTGTCGTGCTCGCGCCCGGCAATCTGCTCTAACACGGCTGCCATGGATTCGCTGGCCGCCAGCAGGCGCGGCAGCTTGGCCAGCAGTGCCAGGCGAATCGCGGTGGGGATGGTGTCGTTGGTGCTCTGCCCCATGTTGACATGGTCATTGGGGTGGATCGGTGCGTACTGGCCTTTTTCACCTCCCAGCGCTACGTTGGCAAGGTTGGCGATGACTTCGTTGCTGTTCATGTTGTGGCTGGTGCCCGCACCCGCCTGAAAGCGGTCTACCACGAACTGATCCAGCAGTTCGCCTGCCAGGATGCGCTCGCACGCGCTGGCGATGGCATCGCGCTGGGTGGGAGTGAGCCAGTCCGACTGGCAGTTGGCGCGTGCCGCGGCGAGCTTGATTTGCACATGGGCACGGATGAAGTCGGTATCCGGCATGCGCCCCGATATTGGGAAATTTTCCACTGCGCGCGCAGTCTGGATGCCATACCAGGCGTCGGCCGGAACTTTAAACTTTCCCAGCGAGTCTTGTTCAATGCGATAGTCGGTCATGGTTTAATGGCGGGCAATTTAAACAAATTTGCAATTATAGGAGTTTATGCATGTTGAAACGAATTTTGCTGTTACTGGCCATGCTCGCAGTGACCACCACTGCCTCTGCATTCAGCCTGACCGACAGCAAGGGCAAGGTGCACACGCTGGAAAGCTACAAGGGGAAGTGGGTGCTGGTGAATTTCTGGGCGACCTGGTGTCCGCCTTGCCTTGACGAGATACCTGCCTTGAGTGCACTGCACGACAAGTACAAAAACTCGCGGCTGGAGGTGATCGGCATCGCCATGGAATACCAGAATCCTAAACAGGTGCTGGATTTTGCCGATAGTATGTTTATCAGCTATCCAATTGTGTTGGGAAACTCTAAGATTGCCGCACAGTTCGGTCCGCTACAGGGTTTGCCAACCACTTATCTGTATAACCCGGAGGGTAAGTTGGTTGCCTATCAGGTGGGCGGGATTACCCAACAGGCTGTGGAAAGTTATATCAATAGCAAAAGTACAGTAAAAAAATAACCACCCGCAAAATGCGGGGGAATGAAGGAGACGACAGATGCTACGCGTGCTAGGTTTGGCCTTGCTGCTGTTTGCCACTACGACCATTGCCGAGGTGCGCGATGTGCAGACCTATTTTTTCCAGCCCAAGCTGGGAGATTTCAAAAGTGAACTGCAAACCGCGCGTAAGGAAGGCAAGACCGGCGTGCTCATCATGTTTCAGATGGCCGATTGTCCATTTTGCGAACGCATGAAATCCACTGTTCTCAACCAGTCCGAGGTGCAGGATTATTACCGCAAACATTTCCTGGTGTTCGAGATGGATGTGAAAGGCGATACACCCATGGTTGATTTCAAGGGCGTCAATACCACCGAGAAAGACTTTGCACTTAAAAACCGTGCCCGTGCTACACCCACTTTCTTGTTTTTCGATACCCATGGCGATCTGATTACCCGTTACATTGGTGTTACCAAAGACGCGAATGAATTCCTGTTGCTTGGACGCTACGTGGTGGACGGTGTCTATAAGGACAAGCCGTTTGCAGCCTACAAACAGCAAGCGCAGCAATGATTCATCCGCGTCATCTCTTTGCGGCCACGATGCTGGCCGGTGCGGTGGCGATGGGAGTACCGGCCCACGCATTGACCTTGGCCGAAGCGCTCGCTGCAGTGGATGCGCAGCATCCTGATTTACGCACTGCCCAAGCGGATCTTGCCGCAGCACAGGCAGATGAGCAGGCTGCGGCTGCGCGGCGTGACCTGACTGTCAGCTTTGAGGGGATATTGCGTCAGGGGCGCCCCACTGTTGGATCGGATGCATGGAGTGCTGACAACAGCGCACGTATCGTGGCGCGTAAAAATGTGTATGATTTTTCGCGCACCGAATATTCCCTGGGTGCGGCTCGTGCTGAGGTAAACGCGCGTGAAGACGCCTTGCTCGATACGCGCGACCAGCGCCGTTTAAACATCATGTCGCGTTATTTCGACGTGCTGCTCGCCGACCAGCAATATGCGGCCGACAATGAATTCATGGCGGTGGCTTATGTCGCGATGGATAACGCGCGCGACCGCGTTAAAGTCGGGCAAATGTCACGTCCCGATTTTGCCATACTGGAGGCGCGTTACCAGGATCTGCGTGAAAAGCGCAACGCCAGCCTGGCACAGCAACGCATCACACGGGCGTTGTTGGCAAATGCCCTTAACCGTCCAGACGTTCTGGCTTCCGACCTTGAAGATCCCAAGTTGCCCAATAACAATGCAAAGCTGCCCGAATATGAAACACTGCTGCCTTGGGTGCTGGCGCACAATCACCTGATGCTGGCTCAGTTGCAATTGCTGGCGGCCGCGCAGCAGCGTCTGGCTGGTTTGCGTCATGAGACTTCCCCCAGCCTGGATGCGGAAATGGTGGCAGCGGATTACAGCCGCACTTCGATTACGCGCGATAGTGTCAGTGCTGGGCTGATCCTGTCATGGCCGCTTTATCAGGGTAGGCGTGTGGATGCCCGTATCGCGCGTGAACAGGCGCAGTTTCAGAAACTGCAGGCGGGTGCTGACAAACTTCGTATGCAGATAGCACAAAGTTTGTTGGAAACACTGCTGGAAATCCAGCAGTTGCAGGGTAGCAGCCGGCCTGCAGCCGAGGAGCAGATCAAATACCGCGACGTGGCACTGGACCGCAGTCGCGCCGATTACGAACTCGAGCTTAAAACCAATCTGGGTGACAGCATGGCGCAGACTTTGGTCGCTTCACTGCGGGCACGTCGCGTGGAATATCGGCTGGCGCTGGCGCTGGCCCGGCTGGAGGCATTGGCGGGCAAGCCGCTGGCTGACATCGTGGCGCTGGCGGATAAACAACCAAAAGGATAGGTTTTATGAAAGCTTTATGGGCACTGGTATTACTACTGGGCTGCACGTCTGCATGGGCGGGGGAGGCTACCCGATTACATGGCATACCGCTTACCACACCGGTTTCTGGCGTAGTCAAAAGCGTATTTGTCAGCGTGGGTCAGCGGGTCAAAAAAGGCCAGCCATTAGTGGCGCTGGATGACACCATTTATCAGGCGCGAGTCATGGAAGCCGAGGCAGGTGTCGCACGCGCCAAGGAAGAAGGCCTGGATGCCGAGCGCGATCTGGGGCGTGCCAAAGAGTTATACAGTCGTGCGGTGAGTTCAACCACCGAACTGGATGCAGCCAAACTGCGCAAAGCCCGAGCGGATGCCATGACGAAAGAAGCGCAGGCCCGTCTCATCATCGCACGTAAAAATCAGCAGGACAGCATATTGCGGGCCCCGTTTGATGGGGTGGTGAGCGCGCGGCTGGTCGAGCCTGGCATGTATGTGGCGACTACGCTACAACCACCGACGCTGATTGTGCTGGAGAAACGCTAAGATTAGTGTACTGTTTCACACTAAACGGCACTTACAGCGTTCCCCTGATGGGTCAGCTGCAAGGCGCGTTTGCGCAGCCATAGCTGTTCTATGGCAAGTAAACGCAACGCCGCAGATGACCCATCAGGGGCGCGCCCGCAGGGAGCCACCCAAAAACGCCCTGCCCACGTTGCGGCGCTTGACAAGGGAATGGCCATTGCCTGCGCGCCGCGCCTTGTCAGGGCGTTTTTGGGTGGCTCTGTAAGTGCCGTTTAGTGTGAAACAGTACACTAGCTACGCGGAGGAATAGCGTTCTGCGCTGTCTTGGTGAAGGGACGGAAGGTCCAGTGTTTTTGCCAGGCGGATAGCACCATGGCCGGATATTCCGGCTTGCCTAAACTGCCATTGTAGCGACCCAGAGCGCGGTATAGATTGCCTTTTTCGATATCCAGATAGAGCCGCAGGATATTGCAGCCGTAGCGCAGATTGGTACGCAGGTGAAACAAATCCTGGTTGGGTGTGCCAACGGTTTTTACCCAGAATGGCATGACTTGCATGTAGCCACGTGCTGACACGCTGGAAATCGCATACTTCTTGAAACCGGACTCCACTTCTATCAGTCCCAATATCATTTCAGGGTCGAGTCCGGCGCGGGTAGCCTCGTAATAGACTGTATTCAGAAAATCCACCCGTTGCCCGGGATCGGGCATGCGTTTGCTGAGGCGTTGTGACATTTCGGCCAGCCACGCCTGACCATGCGGGTTGTCGAGAAAACTGACATGTGTGACGGGAGAATCCGCGACTGATTTGCCCAGAGCGGCGCGCACGCTGGCCGACATCGGCTCATAAATCTGGCCGCCTGCATGCGCAGCCATTGCCACCAGCAGAGCGCTCGCGGCGATCAGGCTTTTACCAAAAATATCAAGTATTTTCAATTTATTGTGCCAAGAGTTGGGTCAAAAATCCGCTCATTTCAGCGACCGGAATAGTACGAGCCGCGTCATCGCGCCGCCCCTGATATTCAATCAGGCCGTCTTTCAGGCCGCGTTCGCCGATCACCACGCGATGAGGGATGCCGATCAGTTCCATGTCGGCAAACATTACACCTGGGCGCTCATTGCGGTCATCCATTAATACGTCAATGCCAGCCTGAAGCAATTCCCTGTAGAGATTATCGGCAGTTTCGCGCACAACTTCACTTTTTTGATAACCGACAGGCACAATTGCCAGCAAAAATGGTGCCATCGTTTCGGGCAGCATCATGCCGCGCGCGTCGAAATTCTGCTCGATGGCGGCGGCAACAATACGCGATACGCCAATGCCATAGCAGCCCATTTCCATGGTCTGTGCTTTACCCGCCTCATCCAGATAGCTGCATCCCATGGCTTCGGAATATTTGGTGCGCAATTGGAAAATATGGCCGACTTCAATCCCCCTGCAAATATCCAGCGCACCTTTGCCGTCGGGGCTGGGGTCGCCTGCGACGGCGTTACGGATGTCCGCTACATCGGGTTCGGGCAGATCGCGGGCAAAGTTGACACCAGTCAAATGAAAGCCGTCCTCATTGGCGCCGCACACAAAATCAGCCATCGCTGCCACCGCGCGATCGGCAATGACGGGGATG
Organism: Sulfuriferula sp. GW1; assembly: GCF_047300855.1. Lineage (GTDB taxonomy): Bacteria > Pseudomonadota > Gammaproteobacteria > Burkholderiales > Sulfuriferulaceae > Sulfuriferula. Next base: position 2,636,281 of record NZ_CP170197.1, on the reverse strand, counting down.
TTCAATCCCACCGGCCCAATCGAACCGGCGCTACAACCCGCCACCGAGCGTACCTGGGCCTCGCTGGCAAAACGGATCTCCTGACCGATGAGTTTGGCGGCTTTGACCTCGTTCAACTGATGATCGCCGCGCAACAGCAGCGCCACCGGGCCTTCTGCGCCTTCCACAATAAGCGTTTTCACGGTTTTGGCTGGGGGAATTTTGAGGAAATCAGCGATTTCTTCAATGCTATGCTGGCCTGGTGTCGGAATTTTTGACAGTGCTTGCGTGGCCGCTGGACGTGGAGTGAGTGGCGTCATCGCTTCCGCCAGTTCCACGTTAGCCGCATAGTCGGAATCCGGGTTGTACGCTATCGCGTCCTCGCCCGAATCAGCCAGCACGTGGAATTCATGCGAGCCGGAACCGCCAATTGCGCCGGTATCGGCCGCCACGGCTCGAAATTTCAACCCGAGCCGGGTGAAAATGCGTGTATAGGCCTCGTACATGGCTTGGTAAGTTTGCTCCAAGCTGGCGAAATCGTCATGAAAAGAATAGGCGTCCTTCATCATGAACTCGCGTGCGCGCATCACGCCGAAACGCGGGCGAATCTCGTCGCGGAATTTGGTCTGGATCTGGTAAAAATTCAGCGGCAGTTGACGGTAGCTTTTGATCTCGCGGCGCGCGATGTCGGTAATGACTTCCTCGTGAGTGGGCCCGAAGCAGAAATCACGTTCGTGACGGTCCTTGATTTTCAGCATCTGCGGGCCAAATACATCCCAACGCCCGGTTTCCTGCCACAATTCGGCAGGCTGCACCGCAGGCATCAGCAATTCAATTGCACCTGCCTTGTTCATTTCCTCGCGCACCACGGCCTCGACCTTGCGCAATACGCGCAAACCCAACGGCATCCATGTGTATAAACCGGAACCCAGTCGTTTGATGAAACCCGCGCGCAGCATCAGGCGATGGCTGATGAGTTCAGCTTCGGACGGCGCTTCTTTCAGGGTGGAAAGGAAAAATTGTGAGACGCGCATGGTGTAAGCTATCCGGTTGTTCGTAAAATGATGGCAATTTTAACAGCTACGTCTGCGCTGCGTTTACAAATAGGATTTTCATGCGATTTTTCAAGCGACGTATTCACAAGGCGGTGTCTGATCTTGACACCGTCGAAATCAGCGAGCAGGACGGCGTGCGCTTTCTGCACCTGGGTAATGACACGGTGCAATCAGCCATGCGGTTGTCCGACCCCAACGGTCTGGAGCTGTCCTATACCCGCGCCATGCTGGGTTTTCTGCTGCTCGTGGCGCCGCCGGAGCGTGTGCTGATGCTGGGGCTGGGTGGTGGTTCCCTGGCGAAATTTCTTTACCATCGGATGCATGCAACAAAACTGACTGCCGTGGAAATCAACTCGCAAGTGATCGCCGCTGCCCGATCATTTTTCCAGCTACCTGCAGACGATGAGCGTTTGCAGGTGGTGCATGGCGACGCGGCGAGTTATGTAGTTGAACACTTGGGGTGGGATGCCATTCTGCTGGACGGCTTTGATTCCGGCTGCCAGGTCGAATCCCTCGCCACCCAGGATTTCTACGACCATTGCGCGATGGCGCTCACGCAACAGGGCGTGCTGTCGGTCAATCTGTGGGGCAGCGATCCCAACTTCGATGTTTACCTCAAACGCATCGAAACTGCCTTTGATGGACGCATTCTGTGCCTGCCTGCCGAGCGACGCGGCAATATCATCGTATTCGGCTTCGCCAGCAAGCCTCGCCATACCGGATGGGAAGCCTTGCGCAACCGCGCGGAGCGTCTGCAAACTGACCTGGGGCTGGAATTCACTCATTTTGTTGAGGGATTGCGTGTGATGAATGCGCATGACCACAAGGGGCTGGCATGAACGGCATGGACGAAATCAAGCCGGGTCAGTCCGTTGAGTTGCTCAAGGAGCTGCATATCCTCACCCGCGACGGCAAAATGAACCAGGATAGCCGTCGCAAACTCAAGCAGGTATATCACCTGTACCAATTCATCGAACCATTGCTGCAGGCCGTCCAGCAGGACCACGCCGATATCCGGTTGGTGGACCATGGCGCCGGCAAGTCCTATCTGGGCTTCATTCTGTATGACCTGTTTTTCAAGACGCTCAATAATGCGTCGCACATTTACGGGATTGAGACTCGCGACGAACTGGTGAAAAAGTCGCAGGAACTCGCGGCCAGACTGGGTTTCGCGGGCATGAGCTTCCTCAACCTGTCAGTGGCTGAATCCATTACTTCCGACTTGTTGCCGGCCAAAGTGGACATTGTTACGGCGCTACATGCATGCAACACGGCTACCGACGACGCGATTCATTTTGCGCTGAAGAAACAGGCGCAGTTCATGGTGCTGGTACCCTGTTGCCAGGCAGAAGTGGCTTCAGTGTTGAAGAAAAACAAAAGCAAAACGCTGGCTAAAAACGTGCTCACCGAAATATGGCGGCATCCCTTGCATACGCGTGAATTCGGCAGTCAGATCACCAACGTCCTACGTTGCCTGCAGTTGGAAGCGCACGGCTATCAGGTAAGCGTGACCGAACTGGTGGGGTGGGAGCACTCGATGAAAAATGAACTGATTATTGCCAGCTATAAAGATCTGCCGCGCAAACGTCCGGCGGAGCGATTGAATGAAGTGCTGGAAACATTGGGGCTTGAGGAAATGCGCGAGCGGTTTTTTACGGGGCTTTGACTTTAGGCGTTATACCCAAACAAAAAGGGTGGCTTGCGCCACCCTGATGTTAAACAGAATCGATCAGTAAAGCTGAAGGGGGTATTGAATCCCCCTTGTATAGCCTTAAATACCCAATTCTTTTTTCCAGTAGGCTTCAATCAAGCTGACAGTACGCTTGGGCAGCGGTACGTAGGCCAGCTTTTCGGCATCGGCCTGACCATGTTCAAGGAACCATTTAGCGAATTTAAGCACTTTCTCATTTTCGGCTTTGGGATAGTCCTTGCGCATCAGGATGTAGGTGGCAGCCGTGATGGGCCAGCTTTTCGCGCCTGGCTGGTTGGTCAGAATCAGGTAAAAATCGCTGACCTTGGAGAAATCGGCATTGCCAGCGGCGGCTTGGAAGCTGTCCATGCTGGGAGTAACCACTTTGCCGTCGGCATTTGCCATGCGGGTGTAGGTCAGTTTGGTTTCCATGGTGTAAGCGTATTCCACATACCCAATCGAACCAGGCAGCTGTTTCACAAAGCCGGCCACACCTTCATTGCCTTTGCCGCCCACGCCACTCGGCCAGGACACCGAGGTATCGGAACCCACTTTTTCTTTCCATTCCGGGCTTACTTTGGCCAGGTAGTCGGTGAAGTTGAAAGTAGTACCGGAACCGTCGGAACGATGCACAGTGGAAATCGCCATGTCAGGCAGTTTCATGCCCGGGTTGAGCGCCTGGATAGCCGGGCTATTCCATTTGGTGATCTTGCCCAGATAAATGTCAGCCAGAACGGTGCCATTCAATACCATTTCGCCCGGTTTCACGCCAGGCAGATTGACCACCGGGGTGATGCCGATAATGACAGCCGGAAATTGCGCCAGATCGGATTTGTTCAGATCGTCCGGGGTCAGCGGTTTATCGCTGTTGGCGAAAGCCACGGTCTTGCTCTTGATTTGCTTGATGCCCCCTCCCGAACCGATGGATTGGTAATTGACCTCGGTACCGGTGTCTTTCTTATAGGCGGCAGCCCATTTAGACAGCACGGGGTAGATGGCGGTGCCACCAGCGCCCGTCAGCGTATCGGCTGCCGCAGCAACTTGGGCGCCGAGGACCATGCTGGAAGCAATGAAACCTATTGCAAGGGGTTGGTATAAACGTTTGAGAGCTGCTGCTAGCATCATGAACTCCTTATTAATGGGAAACTGAGGTATTTGGAAATACCAAAACCGCAATCAGTTTGAGCTATTTATATGACAGTATTGTGACAAAAAAAGAAGAGTCGTGACCGGTTTTCACGCCCTGGATAAGAGGACCGGTTATTTAATGAGCCTGGTTTGGCCTGGCCTTTGCCGGTATTGCGTAGCCTTCGCGCCTTTGGCGGCTGCACGCGCCACCAGTGGATCTTCGTCCTGCCTGAGTAGCGTACGTTGCGCCTCGCTGATGAGCGCATTGCGCGAGATGGCATGACGTACATTGGGGTCGCGATCCCTGACGCATTTTTCCACCATGATTGGGGTGAGGTCGGGACGTTTGGCGATGCACAGACGGATGACGTGATCCTGATCTTCAATCAACGCAGCGACTTCGTCCTGACTGAGGTCCGCACGACGGGCAAAGTAGCATTTGATGACCATCCACTGCTCATGCACCATGAAGGGGCGGTAATGCGCAGGCAAGGATTCCGACAGTGCCAGGTCCAATCTTTCGGCTAGCGGAAGCGCTTTATAGTGTTTTTCCAGATCATCCATTATTCGGATTTGCGGGGTATATTGAGAATAAAAATATCATCGGCTCATTAAGCCAAATCGCGGCTGGCGAGCTGTGGATTTGCGCCGCAATTTACAACGTAATACACGGGGTTCCGGAAATAGGGGTTCAGGGAAGCGCATCGTGTCTTTCCAATGTTTACGAACTGTGGAAAAATGGAATCAATTGTAACGGATTAATTTTGGTGACGGATATGATCGACAAGGAGGGATATCGCCCCAATGTCGGCATCATTCTATGTAATTCCCGGAATGAGGTTTTTTGGGGCAAGCGTATACGGCAACATTCCTGGCAGTTTCCGCAGGGTGGGATCAACCACGGCGAAACCCCGGAACAGGCCATGTACCGGGAACTGATGGAGGAAGTCGGTTTGGGCGCGCAGCATGTGCGCATCCTTGGGCGCACCCGCGACTGGTTGCGCTATGACGTTCCGAATCAGTGGGTGCGGCGCGACTGGCGCGGTAATTATCGTGGGCAGAAACAGATATGGTTTTTGCTGCGCCTGACGGGGCGCGACTGCGACGTGTGCCTGCGCGCCTCTACGCACCCTGAATTCGATGCCTGGCGTTGGAACGATTACTGGACAGCGATGGAATCGGTTGTAGACTTCAAGCGTGACGTATATCGCTCCGCGCTGACTGAACTGGAACGTTATCTTGAGCGCGATGCGACGCGCAAACATGGGACCGCCCGGCTTTTCGGCCAGGTGCATCATCACGAATAGGATATTTAATGCAAAAACTGTACGAATCCTTTGATCGTAGCGTGTACTACCTGCCGGGCACCCACCCGGCAGTTTTTTTTCTGGCCGACAAGGAGGGCGGTGGCATTCTGATCAATTCGCCCATTTTTAGCCCGGAAATCCTGACGCAGATCAATACCATCATGTCGCTCAAATTCATTTTTTATCCCAGTCACCTCGGTGCGCAGGATGTGGATGCCTGGCGCAGCGCGGCTGCTGCGCAAACCATGGCCTACGGCCACGAAGCCCGCCATATCTCGGGCAAGACGGATATCGTGCTGAGCCGCGAAAACCGATTCTCGCGCACCATTGATTTTTTGCCCATGTCTGGACGCACCGAAGGTAGTTGCGCGCTGCGCTGCAAGAATAAGCCGGGACTGATATTTTTTGGGCCGATATTATCTTGCGGCGTGTCAGGCTGGCCGACCATTATTGCCCAGCCCGACGATTATTCATTCGAAAACCGACTGTTCGGTGCCCTGGGTTTGCAGGATGTGAAATTCGATTATGCCTTCACCGACGATTTCGATCCGTTGACCAGTCACTTTGGCCCCGGGGCTGATATCGCAATTCGGAATGAAGTCGAGCGCGCACTGGCTGATTGAGGTTTTGTCTGTGAAGGTTTATATTGGTTCAGACTAGCCTGTGATTGGCAGGAGAACAGGGTAGAACACGATAAAATCAGACAAGGCGACAACTATGAGCGAAACCTATCACCAGCTTCCTTCCGGACGGCTTGAGTCCGGTGCAACTTTTCATAAACCCGTACAGAATCTGCCTGAACGGGTCACCCTGAATAGCCCCGCGCTGGATGTGATGACCGATTTCAAAATCGTGACGGCATACACTATTTTTCCTTTGGAAAGCATAGAAGAAGCGCAACACAAAATGATTCACCGTGGCGTGCGCTTGTTGCTGGTTGTGGATGCAAAAAATACGATATTAGGATTAGTTACTTCCACCGACTTGATGGGTGAAAAGCCGATGCAGGTGATCCAGAATACCGGCTGCACTCATGCGGAGATCTTGGTGCAGGACATCATGACGCCGGGCGACAGGCTCGAAGTGATTTGCATGAATGATGTAGAACGTGCCAGGGCGGGCAATGTACTGGCCACGCTTAAAGCAAGTGGACGCCAGCATGCGCTGGTGGTGGATCGGCCAGCCCCGGGATTGCCGCAGAAGGTGCGTGGCATCCTGTCGCTGTCGCGCCTGACCCGGCAGCTTGGCGTTACCGTGCAGACTGCGGAAATTGCGCGTACTTTCGCCGAAATTGAAACCCAGTTGGCGCACTGAGAAGTATAGTAACTTCGTCACAGCGCGCAAACTTCATCCATGAAGATAGGCTCATGAAACCGGCACGTTTCTCCAGTCGAGCGGTACTTACTGCGCAAACCGCCAAACCGGCTTTGCCGATGTGGAAAATTGTTCCCACACACGATGAAAATGGAAAAATGCTGACCGACTTCATGATGCTATTGCCCAAGCTTCGGCAGCAGCCAAAAGTCTACATCGAGCGTACCGTGCTCAGTATCGAGGCGGTTCTCGCCTGCTATAGAGAAGTGGTATTTGCCGATGTGAACCTGTCAATCAACGTGCTGTGGGTATCGCTGCGGCATCGTTCCGGCGTTGTGCTGGAAATAGCGGGGGCGATTCGCGATCGAGTGCCCGAAGCTTTGCTGGTAGGGCACTATACGGGACGAGAGGCATAAACCAGCGCAATGTGTTAATTTGGCGCTGACACGCAAATACGTAGTGGCGAAGCAAATTGAACCTGCTGCTCAGCCATTTACGTTCCTGCTCAACCCATTAAACATGGTTTGCTGCCGGTCAAAGTGAATAACCGGGGTTAAGTCCCCGGTTTTTATTTTGGCATGCATGGATGCGATAGGACAGATTGATTAAAATTAGACATTTCGCCGCACACCGAAGGAGTCAAGAGTAATGCCCATATCCGAGCTGCAAGTCCAGACCGCATTGAAAGAAGTGATTGACCCCAACACGCACAAGGACTTCATCACCAGCAAATCCGCGCGCAATATCAAAGTGGATGGCAACGACGTGAGCCTGGACGTGGTGCTGGGCTATCCCGCCAAAAGCCAGATGGAAATCATCCGCAAGCTGGTGGCCGACAAATTGGGTACGCTGGCGGGTGTGGGAAAAATCGCTGTCAACGTCAGTTACAAGATTGTCTCGCACAGCGTGCAACGCGGGGTAAAACTCATCCCCGGCGTTAAAAACGTGATTGCCGTGGCGTCGGGAAAGGGGGGGGTGGGCAAATCCACCACTGCGGTCAATCTGGCGCTGGCGCTGGCTGCAGAAGGCGCCAATGTGGGGATGCTGGATGCCGACATTTATGGACCGTCCCAGCCCACCATGCTGGGCATTGTCGGTCGCCCGGAATCCCGCGACGGCAAGACCCTGGAGCCGATGGAAGGTCATGGCCTACAGGCCATGTCCATCGGTTTTCTGATTGATGCGGAAACCCCCATGGTATGGCGCGGCCCGATGGTCACCCAAGCCCTGGAGCAACTGCTTAACGATACACGCTGGCGCGATCTGGATTATCTGGTCGTTGACCTGCCGCCCGGCACCGGCGACATCCAGTTGACGCTGGCGCAGCGCGTGCCTGTCACAGGCGCGGTGATCGTCACCACGCCGCAGGACATTGCCCTGATCGACGCGCGCAAGGGGTTGAAAATGTTCGAGAAAGTCGGGATTCCTATTCTCGGTATCGTGGAAAACATGAGCATTCACATCTGCAGCAACTGCGGACATGAAGAGCATGTTTTCGGTGAAGGCGGCGGCGAGCGCATGTCGGCTGATTATGAAATCGAATTTCTGGGTGCGTTGCCGCTCGACATGCGCATCCGCAAAGAGGCGGATTCCGGTACACCTACTGTGGTCGCGGCGCCTGATAGCCGCATTGCGGAAATTTACCGCGACATCGCGCGACGTGTAGCAGTGAAAGTGGCCGAGCAGTCGCAGGACCACAGCGCCGCTTTCCCGAAGATCGTCATTCAAAACACCTGAGTACCGGAACTTATCCAGATGAGTATCAAGTCAGATAAATGGATCCGCCGCATGGCGGAGCAGCACGGCATGATTGCGCCGTTCGAGCCCGGCCAGGTGCGCGAGATGAACGGCCAGAAAATCGTTTCCTACGGCACCTCCAGCTATGGCTACGATATTCGCTGCTCGAACGAATTCAAACTGTTCACCAACATTAATTCGACGATAGTCGATCCCAAACATTTCGACTCCAATTCGTTCGTGGATGTGGAGGGCGATTCCTGCATCATCCCCCCCAACTCGTTCGCGCTGGCGCGCACTGTGGAATATTTTCGAATCCCGCGCAACGTGCTGACCATTTGTCTGGGTAAATCCACATACGCGCGTTGCGGCATCATCGTCAACGTCACACCATTCGAGCCGGAATGGGAAGGCTATGTGACGCTCGAATTTTCCAACACCACACCGTTGCCTGCGCGCATCTATGCCAACGAGGGCGTGGCGCAGGTCGTGTTTTTTGAAGCGGATGAAGAATGCGAAACCTCGTATCGTGATCGCGGTGGTAAATACCAGGGGCAGAGCGGTGTAACACTGCCGAAAATCTAGGCCGATGTCATTCAGGCTAGCGCCAAAACCGCCAAGGCCGCCGCGCGTGAGGCGTCGTCCTGGCGGTTTCATTTTTTCTTCCGTGCTGTCTTTGAACAGCCGGTCTTGAGGAGTCAGTAATGAAATTCCGTTTTCCCATCGTCATTATCGACGAGGATTTCCGTTCCGAAAACGCCAGCGGACTGGGTGTTCGGGCGCTTGCCAAGGCCATAGAAGATGAGGGCACCGAGGTGCTGGGTGTAACCAGTTATGGTGACTTGTCCAGTTTTGCTCAGCAACAGAGTCGTGCATCGTGCTTTATTCTGTCGATCGACGACGAAGAATTTTCTTCGCCCAATGCGGCCGATCAGGCCGTAGCCCAGTTACGCACCTTTGTGGAAGAAATCCGCTTCCGCAACAGTGAAATCCCGATTTTTCTGTATGGTGAAACGCGTACCTCGCGACATATCCCCAACGATGTGCTGAAGGAATTGCACGGGTTCATTCATATGTTCGAGGATACGCCCGAGTTCGTCGCGCGCCATATCCTGCGCGAGGCGAAAACCTACCTCGATTCGCTGGCGCCGCCGTTCTTCCGCGCGCTCACCCATTACGCTTCGGATGGCTCTTATTCCTGGCACTGCCCCGGGCACTCGGGTGGCGTGGCCTTCCTGAAAAGCCCGGTGGGACAGATGTTCCACCAGTTTTTCGGTGAAAACATGCTGCGTGCCGATGTTTGCAACGCCGTGGACGAACTGGGTCAATTGCTTGACCACACCGGCCCGGTGGCGGCATCAGAGCGCAATGCGGCGCGTATTTTCAACGCCGATAACCTGTTCTTCGTGACCAACGGCACTTCCACTTCCAACAAGATGGTGTGGCATTCGACCGTGGCGCCAGACGACATCGTGGTGGTGGATCGCAATTGCCACAAGTCCATCCTGCACGCCATTACCATGACAGGAGCGATCCCGGTGTTCCTGACGCCGACGCGCAATCACTATGGCATTATTGGCCCGATTCCGCTGTCCGAGTTCACGCCCGAAAATATCCAGAAAAAAATCGACGCCAATCCGTTCGCACGCGCTGCCAAGGGCAAGCCACGCATTCTTACCATTACTCAGAGTACTTACGATGGTGTGCTCTATAACGTAGAGACTATCAAAGCCTTGCTTGACGGCCAGATCGACACATTGCACTTTGACGAGGCCTGGTTGCCGCACGCGACGTTTCACGACTTTTATCAGGGTATGCACGCCATTGGCAAAGACAGGCCGCGCTGCAAGGAATCCATGATTTTTGCCACGCAGTCCACCCACAAGATGCTGGCCGGATTGTCGCAGGCCTCGCAAATCCTGATTCAGGATTCCGAGACACGCACGCTGGATCGGGACGTCTTCAACGAAGCCTATCTGATGCACACTTCCACCAGCCCGCAGTACGCCATCATAGCTTCCTGCGACGTATCGGCATCAATGATGGAACCCCCTGGAGGTACCGCGCTGGTGGAGGAATCCATCATGGAAGCGCTGGATTTTCGCCGCGCCATGCGCAAGGTGGACGCCGAATTCGGCGACTCCTGGTGGTTCAAAGTGTGGGGGCCGGAACATCTGGCCGAAGAGGGGATGGGCGAGCGCGACGACTGGGTGTTGCGCGCCAATGAACGGTGGCATGGTTTCGGTGACCTCGCCTCGGGCTTTAACATGCTCGACCCGATCAAATCCACCATCATCACACCCGGCCTGGACGTCGACGGTGACTTTGCCGACTCCGGCATGCCCGCCGCCATTGTGACCAAATACCTGGCCGAGCATGGCGTCATCGTGGAAAAAACCGGTTTGTATTCGTTCTTCATCATGTTCACTATCGGCATCACCAAGGGCCGCTGGAATACCATGCTGACTGCACTGCAGCAGTTCAAGGACGATTATGACCGCAACCAGCCGCTATGGCGCGTACTGCCGGAATTTATCGCCAAATACCCGCGTTACGAGCGCATGGGGCTGAAGGATTTGTGCGATGCCATTCACGGCATCTACAAGGCCAATGACATCGCCCGCCTCACCACAGAAATGTATCTCTCCAATATGGAACCGGCCATGAAACCCAGCGATGCGTTCGCCAGGATGGCGCATCGTGAAATCGACCGGGTGGAAATCGACAAGCTCGAAGGCCGCATTACCAGCGTGCTGCTGACACCCTATCCACCAGGCATTCCGCTGCTGATCCCGGGCGAGCGCTTCAACGCCACCATTGTGCGTTACCTCAAATTCGCGCGCGATTTCAATGAACGTTTTCCTGGCTTCGAGACGGACATTCACGGGCTGGTGAAGGGAGAAACGGACGGCAAGCCGGTTTATTATGTGGATTGTGTGCGTTAGCGTCGGGATCCATGCGCTGATTCCGGCGAAAACCTCCTGAACCCTGTGCAAAATTTTGTACAGCCGGGTGTGATTTTTCAGGAGCTTTAGGCCCGGTGACTGGTAATTGTAATAGGCATATCACCGCTATCATCACGGCGGCGTACAAACGACAAACCCTGCCGAAGCAGGGTTTGGTTGTAGCGGGCTGTTTATCTCAACCGTGCCGACGTCGACTGAATCCGAGCCCCACGAGCCCGAGTCCCAGCAGCGCCAGTGTGGCTGGCTCGGGTACGGTCTGACCGGTGCCGTTGCCGCTACCGTAGCCGCTGAAGCCGGCGCTGCCGTAGTCGGTACTGCCGCTGGTGACGGCGCCGATGCAATTGTTGGAGATGGTGTTGGTATCCATTGTCACCGCAGCATTTAGCGCGATGGCCCTGCCGCACAGAATGCTTGCGGTGGTATTCAGGGTGATGCTCTGATCCGCGAGAATATTTCCTGAGAACAGCGTGCTGGTGCCCAGAGTTGCGGAGCTGCCGACCTGCCAAAACACGCCATTATTTGCACCGCCATTGAGCACATTGACAACCGCGCTGCTTGCGGTGGTGAGCGTGGTCCCGATCTGGAACACGAAGAGCGCATTGGGATTGTTTAGGGCATCGAGAGTGAGCGTTCCCGTCAACTGAGCCGACGTATCGAAATGATAGACGCCCGGTTGGAGCGTGCCCACTGTACCCAGATCCTGACCAGTCAGGTTGCTAGTGACTGATCGGCCTGCAAGAATATTGTATGCAGTGAGGGCATCAATCTGAGCCTGCTGCGCGATCGCATCAGTCTGGTGTACCGTTCCTGTGAGGGTGATGTTCCCCAAACCAGTGATCGAACTGCCTGGGTAGACGCCCAGATCTCCCCAAAGGGTGGTCGAGCCAGTATTGGTCACCGTCGAGGCGCCCAGTACCGCGAAGCTCTGCGCGGTGCCCAGAAATGGCGTCGCCCATGCCGGAGAGGCGCCGTAAAGCGCTCCGATCACTGCCAATGACAGTATCGACAAATATTTTGGTGTTTTCATCACTACGCTCCTAAAGCATTATTTGTTATGCATCTTTAAGGTTCCGCCAAAATGGCGAAATCTCGCTTTATCTAGCGTGTGAACACGGGAAGTTAAGGCACAGGTGCAAGAACCGCACTAGCGTTATTGATCTGATCAGCAGGTCTAAGCAATAATCATGCAACTTATAGCAATATATTGATTTGATAATGATTCGTTATTTTTTTGTGGGAAGACATGGATGCAATGTGTAAAGGATGCCGACATGGGTGATGTGCTCGGCACTGGTTCTTGAGCAACCCAAATGCTAATGGCAATCCCGGATTAAATAACCCGCTGCGGGCGAAAAACCCTGGTATCTGCGTAAAAGCCCGGATGCTCACTGGCAAGGGTCACACCAGGAATACCCAATAGCGGCAGCGGCGGAAACTGTGCCGGTGTTTGCGGCGGGGTTGCCAACAGCTGTCGAGCTAGCGAAGCGTCCAGTTGTAGACGTTGCCGCGCGGCATCCAGCGCAAAAAATTCATCTGGCACCAAAACAGGCACGCACTTGCCCGTCATCGACGGATAGGGGGCCAGCGCTTTTTCATGGAGCGCATGGCCAATCAGATAGAAGCGCATGGCAGCACACACGGTTGGGCGTTGCCGGACAAACAAATCGTTCCAGTCTGCACGCGCCAGTTTCTCCCACAGTACAGATTCCGAGTAGGCCACGACCACGCCGCTCTCGTCCAGCAAGGTCAGGGCATCACGCGGTCGGCTGCGCACGGACGACACCCCGGCGCGGATATGCAATGCGTTGAACGCGGCCTTGGTGTGCGGCCAGTTGAGCCATACCAGTGCGTTGAAGAAGTCGTGCCAATTGTGACTGCGAGTGGGGACAGTGCCGCTGTTGTGGACAGTCGTTTCGTAGGCCAGCGCCGGACCGGGGGTATGGCCGGATACGAAGTGAATGGGCAGGCCGTTGGAGTTGACCACGCCACGCTCGGCTGCAAGCCGTGTAAGCGTGGCCGTATCCGGCCAGTTCACCGGTGTGGTCAGCACGGTCGGCAGCGGCAGTAGCGAATCAAACAGCGGTGAATGGACCGGCCAGCCGGGCAGCCAAGTGTGGGCGTTATTTTCGATAGCGGTATTTGAGTATCAGAATTACAAGTGCCAGCACCATGGTGACCGCGTTGGCCAGCGTGACTGGCAGCGAACCGATCTGAATGCCGAATACCATCCACAGCGCCACACCCACGGTAAAAATCAGGAACATGCTGATGGAAATATCATCGGCTTTTTTGCTGCGCCAGATTTTGATCACCTGCGGGATAAAAGCGACGGTAGTGAGTGTACCGGCGAGCAAGCCGATCCAGTCATGGGTGAGCATAGGGGTCAGTGCAATGCGTTAACGAGCAGGGGGCGGTATTGCGTGGTGAGAGGATGCGCGGCACCCAATAAATCAAACAGGCTCACCAGGCCGCGCCGGCCGATATCCTGACGAAAGCTGCGGTCGCGGCAGACTATTTCCAGAAGCTCGGCCATGGCGCGACCCATATCGTCCGCCACCAGGCACTGGGCAGCGAGCTGGTAGCGTGCTTCCAAGTCATTGGCGTCCTGTGCGATGCGTTGCATCAGATCAGCTGGCGGCGGTGCGGCATGTGCAGTGAGAATAAAATCGAGATGGGTAATCAGCTGGCTGACTTCAGCATCCTCACGCAGCGTTGGTGATAAAGCTGTGAGCAAGTCGTGCGCCTGCTGCAGCTCGCCGCCGGACATCAACAGCTTTGCCAGATCAGCAGGAATGCGCGGGTTGTCCGGGTCGGCAAGCGCTGCCTCCACCAGCAACAGGCGCGCGGATTGGGCATCGCCTTGCTGGCGGCTGGCGAGGGCGCGCGCATGGATGGCGTCGCTATCGCGGGCGATAAAACGGTCCAGCACCTTGCGGAATTCAGCATCCGGATCAGCGCCATGGATGGTGTGGACGACCTGGCCGTGGCGGAAAAACTTTACCGTAGGCACGCTGGTGACACCATATTGGCGGGCGATGTGGCCGAGTTCGTCGGTGTTGACCATGACCAGCAGGAATTTGCCGCCGTACTCTGCGGTGAGCCTGACCAGGCGCGGCATCAGCAGCATGCAGGGGCCGGCCTTGGGTGTCCAGAAATGCACCATGACCGGGCCCTTTTCAGAATTTCCCAACACCAGCTGGGAAAAATTTTCCCGGGTAGCGTCCATCACAAAACGGGAGTCCGTCATGATTGACTACACGCGTTTTAATAGCACGCCGTTGTTAAGCCATGTGGCCCATTGTGCGTGGTGGGATACGTCTACGTCCGCTGCTCTGGCCATCCGTTGCAGATAGGTTTGCAAGTCCTGCAACAATTCGGAATCCATCAGTTCCGGGTCGCCTGGCAGCGCAGCGTGCAGGCACAGGTAAACAAGTTTGAGCTCATTGAGGCTGTATTGGTCGAGCAATTTCATGGTGCGGGCCGGAAACGGGAGAAACCATAGCCTACCATCAATGAAGCGGGCCGGGGACAAGGTCTCAATGATCATGCCGTGAGAACGCTGACTAGCCGCAACCGAACTTCCACAGTGGTTGTGTGCAGGGTGCCAGTGACCTTCAGCCGCGTCTCGGCACGTACACGTCGCGTGCATTCTAGTACAAATATATATATAAAAAGTTAAATATCAAATGACTGAAAAAAATTCATAGAACAGGGCGATTTCTGCACATTACATATCTAATTTATCCGCTTTTTTAAACTTGGTGGACTGCTAATCTGCAATTGGACCGAGCGTCAAAGGCGTGAGGTTCCAAAACCGTTTCAATCGGTCATTACTTTTTTTTTAGGAGGTTCAAATGAACACGAAACTGGTAACCACACTTGTAGCCATCCCTCTCTTGGCAATGTCCAGCATGGTTTTTGCAGCCGAGCCTATGCAACTGAGCGACGCGCAGATGGACAGCGTTACCGCCGGTGGTCTTGCTGACGCTTTCGCTACAGCCATCGCCATTGGCAAGTCCACTGCGGCTACTGAAACCTATACCTTGACCACGCTTACAGCAACCGCTCCCGTGACTGGTGAGCTCAGCCGGCTCGTGCGGATCAACTCATATTCACAGGCTGGGTCGGCTTCGATTGCGTTTTAATGCGCATTCCGAATGCGGATTTTACTGATTAACCTTAGTTCTTCCATAGGAGATTTAGACATGAAAACCATTACTTCTACGTTTGTTGCTGGCCTGCTGCTCGCTTCCGCTGGTCTAGCCAATGCCGGGCCTGTCGCCCTTTCCGACGCTCAGATGGACGGCGTAACCGCCGGTGGCACCGCCATTGCTCTTGGTGCCGCTGGCAGCTTCGGCGACTGGGTTTCGCACACCGGTGCATATACCCAGACGCTTGTGAACAACAACACGTTTGCGGGTGGGGCTGCTCAGTCTTATGCGGTTGCCGTCTCGTACCTGGGTGTGGCTACCGCAGGTAGCACCGCTGGCTCTACCGCTACGTTGCCGTAAGGGTGTTCGGGTAGCAGGTAGGACACGCCCTATGCATAGCGTGGGGCGTGTGGTAGTCAAGAAACGCATGATTTAGGAGAACATGATGATCAAGAACACCCTTTGTGCGGTGATGCTCTTGTGCGGCGCGTCCTCAGTGGCCATGGCCGACCCCGTGGTGCTTGGGGCGGCTCAGATGGATGCTGTGACAGCAGGCGCCGACGCTACAGCGGGCAGTCTGGCTCTGGCCGCCGGCGCCTTTGTCGTTACCGGGACGTCCACCAACGCTAATGTTGCTGCATACACCGTGAGTGGACCCTATGGAGGATCCTACGATACGGCTAATGTGGCGGTAGCAGAGTCTGTCGGGACAGCCACAGCGTTCGGGCCGACAGCTGATGTTGCCACGGCAGCTACGACATCGGCCTCGGTGCCGGGAACGCGGGTTTTGGTCATTGGCGGGAACACGAGCCGGCAAGTCGGCGGCACCTCAATCAGTGGCAGCGTGTTGGTGGCATATGGCACCTATGAGCAGCCATTTTTCAGGTGAACCGCCCGCACCGATGCGCATCTTGCAAGCGGGGCCGGCGACAACCGTCGTCGTGCTACCGCCAAGCGGAGCTGACGGCAACCATCGTCGTGCTACCGCCAAGCGGGGCCGGTGGCAACCGTCATCGTGCTACCGCTTGACTTTTTCCCATTGGCCCGACGCGGCGAAATTGACCTTTCCGGGGCACGGTATTAGGATTGCGGCGCACACGCTGAGATGAGAATTGCAGGTCCAGCAGCTTCTCCCCTTTATCTCTGCGGCCACCTCTGTGACAGTCAAGGCTTGTCTTGAAGCGAAAGGTATCATCCATGGCGTCATTCATGACTGCCCGGGCCTTCTGTGCCGGCTGTACGATTTTGTTGTTGGTCTTGTCCGCTGCTACCCAAGCCCGGGAGCGCGTTGTTACATCACTTTTGGAAATGCGGCATGCGCACGTAGTCATCCAGAAATGGGACTTGAGCTGCGGAGCGGCGGCGCTCGCCACGCTGTTCCGCCACCAGTATGGCGAACCGGTGACCGAGAAGGAGGTCGCCGTCAGCCTGATGAACCGGCCAGAGTACATCAAGCACCCCGAGCTGGTGCAGATCCGTCAAGGCTTCTCCTTGCTCGACCTCAAGCGCTACACGGACTCCCAAGGTTATCTCGGGGTCGCCAACGGCAAGATGGAGCTCAGGGATCTGATCAAGATGGCTCCCATCATGGTGCCTATCAACATTTTGGGCTACAACCACTTCGTCGTCTTCCGCGGGCTGCTGGGCAACCGCGTGCTGCTGGCGGACCCCGCGTGGGGCAACCGTACCATGCTGGTAAGCGATTTTCTTGACGCCTGGATCGACTTTTCCAATATCGGCCGTGTGGGTTTTGTGATCAAGCAGCGCGATGGCGTCGAAGGCCCGCCCAATGAATTAGCGCCTCGGGACAGTGATTTTGTCACCTTGGAGTAAAATCCGTATGCTTAGCGCAGGTTTGGCAGCAACTTCAAGAAACAACTTCAGGATAAGGGGCAGGGAATGAGACGGGTAATATCGCAAAAGGTGTTGGTAGCAGCCTTATCCGGGATCGGTCTGTTGTGTGTTTCGGTTCCATCGATCGCCGCGGACACGACCTCCCGAAGCGGGGCAGCCGGTCACACCCGCAAGCTGACGGCCCACGATGCGGACATCGCCAAGCTGCAAAAGCGGATGGACGACCTGGAGCGCCAGTTGACGGCGCGTAATGAAATTATCGCCAAGCTGCAAAAACAGCAGAATGACCTGGAACGGCGGCTGAATGCCTTCGGAGCTCCCAGTCCTGCCGCAAGTCAGACCGCGACGGGAAAAATGGCTGCCACGGTGGCGCAAGCTCCGGCTGGATCGGGACAGCCACAGCCGTCTGCGGCACCCGTCGGACAGCCGGGCAAGACATCTTCCGGTCCGGGCAGCTTCTCGGTCGATGTAGAAGCCGCTCAACGGGCCTTGGAGCGGAACCTCACTCAGACGGGTGCGCTGCTGCTGCCAGCAGGCCAGATCGATTTCGAGCCGAGTCTCACCTATGCGCGCCGGGAGACATCCTCCTACCCGTTAATATACAATTTAGGCGGAAGTAATGCGCTCGTGCCCCAGCAGGTGAAGCGTGACGAAACAACGGGGAACCTTGCCCTGAAAGTCGGGCTACCATGGGACTCCCAATTGGAATTCGGTCTGCCCTACAGTTTCGTGCATCAATCATTGTTGACTGATTTTGGCCCCGCCGGCCGTTTCACCGGATCGGCCAACGCCAGCGGCCTGGGCGACCTCTCGGTAGGGGTGGCCAAGACCTTGGCGCGCGAGCGCGGCTGGCGTCCGGACCTCATTGGGCGATTTACCTATATCGTTGGCAACGGAGATCGGGTTAACAACGGGGTAGCACTGCCGGCGGGCAACCCAGCCGCTCAGGTCCAGTTGGTTGCCCTCAAGCGCCAGGATCCCTTGGCCTTTGTCGGAAGCCTTTCATATCAGAAGGCCTTCGAAAAAGATCAAATCAGGCAGGGCGATCAGATCGGCTTCTCCGTGGGGACTGTGCTGGCCGCAAGCCCCCAGACATCGCTGCAATTTTCTTTCTCCCAGACCTTCGTGCAGAAGCTGCAAATCAACGGCAGCAAGGTTCCCGGATCGGAGCAGACGGTCGGTATGTTCAACGTGGGCGCTTCCTCCATCCTGAGCAAGAACGTGATGTTCAACACTGTGTTAAGTATGGGGCTGAGCAACGATGCGCCCAAATACGCCATCCAGTTTACACTGCCGATCCGCTTCAATTATTGAATCTCCACCTCTAGTAACCACCTTACCAAGGCGGGGATTGCAGAAATTGGCCCCTTGATAAAGGGGGCCAGAAAAGGTTCCGGCTCGCTTACGCTCGTCCCTCACTTCCAAGGACGTGGAGGCCAGGGAGCCTCATTCCCAATCCCCGCGTTTTCACTTTCCTAACTGTCGAGAATTTTTACAGCTGCCGGCGCAAGCCGTCACCAAGAAATAAAATACTTCGAATAAACAGATGTATGTCTTCTTGGGCATGGCGTGTGCTTCCACTTTTATTGTGGACCGAGTCGAGCGTGCCGTCGCCGTCCACTTCACTTCGCCTGTGGTGGTGAACGACATGAAAGCCAGCGCCTCGCTCCAGTAAAGGCGTAGCGGGTGAGGCAGGAAATACCGGGCATTACACGGAGCGCTTGCTCTTAGAAAAGCACCAGGCCTGGAGAAATATGAAGCTGAGAACACTTTGTGCGGTGGCTGTTCTGGGCGGCGCGATGACTGTGGTCAGGGCCGATCCCGTGGTTATGGGGGCAGCTCAAATGGATGCGGTCACGGCCGCCGGCGCCAACGTGTATGCCATCGCCCAGGCAAATGCCACCGGCCGAAACGTATTCACCGAGACCTCCACCAATGTGTTTACACTCAATAGACTGCCTTATTTGACAGGCTATGGAGCGCGGAGCCAAGCTGCCGTCCTTGCGGTCGCTACCGGTCCATTTGCGTATATCGTGGCATCCGCCAAGGCAGGCATCATCAATGAACAGCCTGATTTGACAGGTTATGGGGCGGGAGGCGAAGCCGTTGCGCTGGCAACCGCCACTGGTTCCTCTGCCTTCGCCGCGGCATCTGCCGGGGTAGTTAACATGAATGGGCAGACTTATTTGACGGGTTCCGCTGCGACAGGCCATGCCACCGGGCTGGCGATCATTACCGCACCAATTGCGCTTAACACGACACTTGGCATAGCGATCATCATAAATGGGCAGCCCCATTGGTTACCAAGTAATGCGGCGGCAGGCGAAACCATCTGGTCGCAGCCGGTAATGAGGCCAGATGCAAGTGCCCCAGCGGTGTCGGTGACCTCGACCGAGGTGTTGGGCGGGCAGCTTGTGAACTACACACTCACCACGGGCGATCAGAACGGTAACACTCCGGTCGGCGACAGCACTACGATGTCGTTGTCATTTTCCAAACCACCGCGTTCGCGGATTCCTCCGGTTTTTGTGATCGACGTATCCGGCGCCATACCCGTGATGGTCAATGCCCTGCTTGTCAAACCAGTGGCGATGTGAATCTTGCCCGTTTTTGGTTTCCGGCCTAAGCAGGGCTGATGTAGACCAAGGCTTCGGGAGAGGCACGTCCACCTTTTTCCTTACGCGCTGTCGAATATCTTTACAGCTGCGGGCCACGCCCCCTGTTCCAAAAAAAACACATCGAATAAATAGATTATTCATTTTCCTGGTGCGGTATTTGCTGGTTACCGGGAAGAGAAATTTTTAATGCGCTTAATGGCAACAGATCTAAGGTGAGGGTGTCGCCGCAGATGCGGGAGAAAAAATGAATACCAAAGATTGTGCGACTTGGCACTCAAGGCAGCCTAAGCGGTGCTGTGTACCGACATGCCCGAGGGCGACCGCGCGCGTTGTCTCCGCCACGGGCTTGGCGACAGACTGCTCATCAACATTCTTTCCGCCGGACACCAGAGGGATCCACTGTTCAGCAGGCTTCTCGGAAGTTGATCCGCTCGTTTCCATTGACGAAATGAAGGGCATGAATACTTCTCGGGCGGTAATGTGCGGCTATTCGGCGCCGAGGGGAATCTACTGTCCATCGCCGCGCGCCACTTCGCTTTTAACCTTTTTTCATTGCAATATTTCGATATGTTTGCGCGTGTTCCGAATGCGAACGAAGGGATCTGATTCAGCCATTTTGGCCGTCTAATTCGACGCACTGGCCACACTCCGCCTGCTGATGCAGGGACGCGTGGCCTTAACATCAGGAGGAGTGGACATTATGGTAGTTGATGCACATGGAACATTCAGCAGGCCGCCGGTGCACGGCGGTGATGACAGCATAAACATCCAGCTATCTGGTGCCAGAAGCCCTCGCATCAGCCTTAGGCAATGGCGCGTACTGCACGCAGTAGTGGATTGCGGAGGTTTTGCCCAAGCATCTGAATACTTGCACCTCAGCCAGTCCGCAATCAGTTATGCGCTCGCCAAGCTGCAGGAGCAGTTGGGCGTGCCGCTACTGAGAATCGAGGGAAGGAAGGCGCAACTGACAGAAATGGGATGCGCGATAATGGAACGGTCGCGACGCTTGATCGGTGACGCCAACAAGATCGAGGCATTCGCCTCAGCTATGGAACGGGGCTGGGAGCCCGAAATAAGATTGGTGGTGGATTTTGCTTTTCCCCCCAGTCTGTTGATGAGTGCCCTGAGAAAATTTGCGCGAACCGGGAACGGCACCTTGGTACTGCTCAGTGAAATTCCGAATGTCGGCATCGATGAAGCATTGCGGCAGGGCAGTGCAGACCTGGCGATTAGTACTCAAGTACCCGTGGGGTTCCTGGGCAAACTGTTGATGGAAGTTGAATATGTCGCCGTGATATCTCCCAGACACCCGCTGCTCAACCCTGGTAAGGAAATCACCATGGTCGATCTGGAACAGATTACGCAGATTGTTATCCACGATTTCGAAAACCCTGAAAGAAGGAACGGCGCTGGGCGCTGGTTGCATCAGGGGCAGTGCTGGAATGTGGCCCACTTTGAAACGGCCATCGAGGCTGTGCGGGAAGGCCTTGGATTTGCCTGGCTTTTGAAGTATCGAGTACAGGAGTTGCTTGACCAGGGTGCGCTTGTGCCATTTCCCCTACAGGGCGGGAATGTCATCAAAGGCATGCTATATCTGATTCGCGGGGGATCCAGAACCAGCAACCCCGGCCCTGCTGTGAGCCATCTGGTCGAAATTCTACACAGCGTAACCGTGGCTGGGAGCCAGCATCCATACAGTGTTGCAGCTTAGTGCCAAATAGAACGAAGAACTCCACTAGCGGTTTCAGTACCCAGTAATGGAGTTCCGGGAGATGCGCTCTACAATCCATAGGGAAGGGGCCACCAAGAGAATGGGTACTCAGGATCGCACCATGCGTCTCCCGAATAAGGCAGCAGTAACGGACGCTCGGTGAGAGCCAGGCGCGCGCCGAGCACCAAGGGCATATTTTTGTGTGGCGCAGTTTTTTGCAGTGTGCCGATAATCTTTAGCCAGCGTCCCGGCGCAAATTTTTCAGGATCGTAGTAACCAAAAGCGCAGGTCTTGAACTGACCTGTCGCGCCTGCCTGCATGGCGCCGTAGGTATCGTAAGGGCCATTCAATTCAAAACAGGTATCCGTATCCTCGCGATAAATGGCAATGATCTGTCCCAGCCATTCCACCCGGGGGCCGGTAGGATCGAAGTTGGCGGCCATTGCGGGCGCCACCATCAGCATGACCAGGGCAAATCGCAACAGGGTAATGGGTTTATTCAGTGCCATGGCAGTATGGACCGCCTGCCGCCGGGCTTGTTCATTGGCACGCTTTAACGCACACTTGATGACGTTTAAATTGAGACATGCATCATGCACAGCGCGCAACAAATCCTGTCTTTCTGGTTCGATGGCGATGCGCAGGCGCAGCAGCGGCGCTGGTTCGGCAAGGATGAACTGACCGATGCGCGGATGCGGGATGAATTCCTGGCGGATTATCAGGCAGCGGCAGATGGACGGCTTGCCGACTGGCAGGAATCCGTCTCATCCGGCCTGGCCTTGGTGATCCTGCTCGACCAGTTCCCGCGCAATCTGTTTCGTGCAACGCCCCGGGCTTTTGCCACCGATGCGCAAGCGCGGCATATCGCCCGCGACCTCATTACACGAGGTCTGGACAAGGTGCTGCCTCCGCGCCAGCGCATGTTTGTCTATCTGCCTTTCGAACACAGTGAGAAGCTGGAAGATCAGTTATATTCGATTTCCCTGTTTGAAAGCCTGCGCGCTGCGGAAGGCATGGCGGAAGCGGTGCGCTATGCATACCTGCACCATGAGGTGATCGCCCGTTTTGGGCGTTTTCCGCATCGCAATGCGATTCTCGGCCGCCCCAGCACTGTTGAGGAGCTGGTTTTCCTGAAGCAGCCGGGGTCTTCCTTCTGACACGTTATAGTGACATTATTTTCAAACGACACGGCCAAACATGACGATGAGTGATACCCCTGTTTCCATAAGCTTTCATCCCCGTGAAGATAACGGTCCGGTGCTCCGGCACTGGCAGACCTTTCCGGGCAATTTCAAGGGGCTGGTGACCCAACCCGCCGAGCTGGATTGCGGCGACTATGATCTGGGCGGTGGCCTGGTGGTGGAGCGCAAGTCCGCTACCGATTTCAGTCTGGCGATTATGGACAAGCGCCTGTTTGGCGAAGTGGGCAAGCTCAAATCCAGCTTCGATCAACCGATATTCATCATCGAGGGCGATCTCTATGGTGGGCGTTTCCATACCGACCCTGCGGTGATTCGCGAGGCCATTGCCTGGCTCACGGTGGGTGAAGGCGTGCCGCTGGTGCCCAGCCCGGGTGCCGAATTCAGCGCCGAGCTGATGTATACCATGGCCAGTCAGGCACAGCACGGTATCGGCCACCCGATTGTGATGCGCAGCGGCAAGCCGTTCGATCCGGTAAATGGCCAGCGTTATCTGGTGGAGGGATTGCCGGGCATCAACGAGAATCTGGCGCGCGCATTGCTCGATCATTTTGGCAGCGCAGCGGCAGTATTTGCCGCCAGTGTGGATGCCCTGGCCGAAGTTGCCGGCATCACCCCGCAGGCGGCCGGGCGTATGCGCAAGGTGCTCGACGCACACTGGCCGGGAACGCGTGCATGAACAGCACCCCATTCCGTTTTGCTCATTCTTGTCTCGGGCAATGGATGGAAGCTGCCGAGACGTGCTTGCGCGGATTGCAGCCGGTACCTGCGGCTGCCAACCTGGGTTTTGTGTATGTGACCGACCTGTACGCCAACCGGCTGCCGGAGATTCTTGACTACCTGCGTGGTCATAGCAGCGTAGCACACTGGGTGGGGTCGGTGGGTATCGGGGTGTGTGCGACGGCGCAGGAATACCTGGACGAGTCGGCCATGGCGGTGATGCTGGGCGAGTTTCCTGCCGACAGTTTCCGTGTATTCGGCAACGTGACCGAACTCGCGCAGCTCAGCGAACAGGCAGGCGGCTTCGAAGTGGGCGGGCGGCCTGCGCACTATGCGCTGGTGCACGGCGATGCACGCAATGCCGAGGTGCCCGATCTCGTCGCGGCGCTGGCGGCACGGATGCAAAGCGGCTTTGTTACCGGCGGCATCACCAGTTCGCGCTTTCAGTCATACCAGGTCGCGGACGGCGTCATACACGGCGGCTTGTCCGGAGTGATGTTCGGCGAACAGGTTCCGGTGATGACGCGCCTCACCCAGGGCGTTACGCCGATTGCAGCGCCTCATCTGGTTACTGCCAGCCAGGAAAATATACTGGTTTCTCTGGATGGCCGCCCGGCGCTGGATGTGCTCAACGAAGATATTGGCGAAATTCTGGCGCGTGACTTGAGCCGTGCCGCAGGCTATATTTTTGCTGCACTCACGGTTTCCGGCTCGGATACGGGCGATTACCTGGTGCGCAATCTGATTGGTGCTGACACGAATGAACGTCTGGTCGCGATCAGCGAGGTGGTACCAGTCCAGGGAGAGGTGGTATTTTGCCGTCGCGATGCCAGCGCAGCGCGCGAGGATATGCTGCGGATGCTCGGCAACATTAAACAGGCGATCACTGCACCGCCTCGCGGAGCGGTGTATTATTCCTGTCTGGGGCGTGGTGCGGGTTTGTTCGGCGCTGATTCGGTTGAGCTCAAACTGATCCGTGAGGTGCTGGGTGAATTTCCACTGGTAGGATTTTTTGCCAATGGAGAAATTTCGCATGACCGCCTGTATGGCTATACCGGCGTGCTGACATTATTTTTATAAAGAGGGATAACATGCTGAATACACAAAACCACCAGGAAACCGCCATGCTGCGCGATGAGGTAGAAATGCTCATGCGCGAGCGCGATACGCTACTCCGTGTGACAGGTGCCGCCGCCGCATTCGTCGCCGAAATCGACAGCGCCAGCCTTGCAGCAGAGACCCTGCAGGCCGCAGAAGTACTGGCAGAAAGCCTCAATCACTTATCAGAAGACACGTTGCGCGAATCGCTGGAAGCGGTTAAAGCACATATTGATGCGATGTCGTAGCGGCGTTTGAATTAGGTCGTCGCTTCAGAATCACCGCGCACTACAATTAGCCATGCATCCGAAAGTGCCCGCCTTGGGCATGCGATAAGACATGCAAAAATTCTGGATACCGTCTGAATCTGTTTCCGGTATGCGCCTGTTGGCCGGCATGCTGAGTCTTGCTGCAGCCTATTTTTTGGCCGCGCGGCTTGGTTTCTGGATGGCAGGTTTCCTGCATCCCGAAATGAGCGCCATCTGGCCTGCCAACGGCGTGGCGCTGGCGGCGCTGGTGCTGTTTGGCAGGCGTTTCTGGCCTGGTATCTTGCTGGGGGCGTTTATCGCCAACTGGATCGATCTGCATTGGTCCGCCGCACTGGTGATCGGTGCGGGCAATACGCTGGAAGTTGTTCTGGCAGTGTGGCTGCTTAATCGTTTCGACACCTTCCAATCCGGCCTGGAGCGCGTGCGCGACGTAATCAAGCTGGCCTTGTTCGCCGCACCGATTGCCTGTCTGGTGGGTGCTGCGGTGGGCATGGTCGCGTTGGCGATGGCGGGCCAGTTGCCTGACGAACACTTGTGGCGGGAGGGATGGAACTGGTGGCTGGGCGACATTATCGGTTTCCTGTTGTTTGCGCCACCGATCATGGTAGGCTGGCACGCCTGGCGAACGGGTAAATATTCGGCCCCGTCTGTCGAGACGGGGGCAGTGCTGGCGCTCATGCTGATATTGACCAGCTTGCCAATCATCGGTTTGGATATTCCTCCCGGCCTCAACGGCGGGCACTACCTGCTGTTTGTTTTCGTGATCTGGGCAGCATTGCGCCTGGGGCTGCTTGCCACAACGCTGATTACCTTGTGTGCGGCAATGTTGGCGATTACGCCTACGCTGATGAACAATGGCGCGCTGGTTGACTACGTTGCCTATCCGCTGCTGGTGAATTTGCAGATCATGTTGATCATGATCGCGCTGTCGGGTTTGCTGGTGGGGGCGGCAATTGCCGAACGCAAGCTTACAGAATGGCGCCTGGATCAACTGGCACGCTTCGATCCCTTGACCGGACTTGCCAACCGGGCTGCGTTTCAGGAGTATCTTGATCACGTCACAGCCCATGCCCAGCGTCATGGGGGTAATGTTGCTCTGCTTTATCTGGATCTCGACCACTTCAAGAATATTAATGACACGCTCGGCCATCAGGCTGGCGACGAACTGTTACGGATTGTTGCGGCGCGCATCAAGGCTGGTGTGCGTAACGAGGACTACGTTGCCCGCCTGGGCGGGGACGAGTTCACCGTGCTGGTCGTCGGCAATCAGGCTGCCCGCGCTGCCGCTTCGGTTGCACAAAAAATACTGGAAACGCTGAACGAACCGATCAATCTGCTCGGACGGGATTACATCATGTCTGCAAGCATAGGCATCAGCGCGTTGCGCGGTTCGGTCACCACTACGGGTGGTACGACTGTTCTGGATGATGCTCAGGAACTAATGCGCCAGGCTGATACCGCCATGTACCGTGCCAAACGGCAGCATGGCGGGTTCCTGTATTTCAATTCGAGCATGAATGTCGCCGGTAAACGGCAATTGTCGCTGGAAAGCGGTTTGCGTCGCGCACTGGAGCATCACGAATTCGAGCTGTATTACCAGCCCAAAATTCATATTGCCAAGGATCATGTCACGGGAGTTGAAGCACTGCTGCGCTGGCGCCACCCGCGCAGCGGCATTATTGGTTCGGATCGCTTCATTGCAGACATCGAAGCTACCAACCTGATCGAACCAGTAGGGGAGTGGGCGCTGCGCGAGGCCTGCCAGCAAATGGCGACCTGGTGCCATGCGGGACTGGACATGCAGCGCGTGGCGGTGAACCTTTCCGCGCGCCAGTTTGCTCAGCCTGATCTGCTGCTGGTGGTCGATCAGATACTGCAGGAAACAGGTTTGCCAGCCAATAAGCTGGAACTCGAGATTAGCGAAACTACCGCCATGAGCAACGCCAGCCAGACCCTGAAAATCCTGACGGCGTTCAAACAGCGTGGCGTGCATTTATGCATTGACAGTTTTGGGACCGGCTACTCCAGCATGAGCTATCTCAAGCGCTTCCCGATCGATGCGATAAAAATAGACCAATCCTTTATTCATGCGCTGGAAAGCGATAATGAAGCAACCACCATTGTCTCAGCCATAATCCAGCTTGCCCACAGCATGAATATCGTCGTTATCGCAGAGGGCGTGGAAACGACCGGGCAACGCGATTTTCTGGTGCAACATGGTTGCGATGAGATTCAGGGATTCTTGTACAGCATGCCGCTGCCCGCTGAAGATTATGCCGAACTATTCGGACAGCACGCCCAGGCCTGATGTCTATCATGACCAGGCGTACCGTGTACGGACTGGAGGGTGGGGTTAACCCCCGAAATTGGTGGTGTCTTTTACCACTTTCTGGCCCGCCTTCACCCAGGCTTCAAACCCGCCTGACACGGATACCGGTTTGGCATAACCCAGGCGTAGCAGGCTGAGAGCGGCGAGCGCAGAGCGGCCACCGGTTTTGCAGTACAGCAGGAGTTCGGCGTCCTTGTTGGCCAGAGCCGGGTGATCGCCGGTTTTGAATTCCAGCACGCCACGTGGAATGTTCACTGCATTGGGCAGGCATCCGGCATCGAATTCGGCCGGTTCGCGCACGTCTATCACCACGGCACCTGCGCTAATGCGCTGGGCA
The DNA here is from genome assembly GCF_047300855.1 of Sulfuriferula sp. GW1. Taxonomy (GTDB): domain Bacteria; phylum Pseudomonadota; class Gammaproteobacteria; order Burkholderiales; family Sulfuriferulaceae; genus Sulfuriferula. The sequence continues at coordinate 2,608,819 of NZ_CP170197.1, read as the reverse complement.
GCGCTGTTGGCATCGATTTCCCCGATCTGGGCCTTGGCTTCTTCGACGAGTTGTTGAGGCGTCATGCTCATAGGGTTTCTCCTGTAAAAAATTAGTGTTGATTGCGCATGTGGTCGGCCACTTTGGCAAATGCGGCAGACAGTTCGTCGCGCAGTTGCTGATCCTGGACTATCTCATGCAAGGCTGTGTTCATGCATAGCAGCCACTGGTCACGCTCGGATGCGCTGATCGCAAACGGCAGATGGCGGCGGCGTAGCATGGGGTGGCCATATTCTTGCACATACAACTGCGGCCCGCCCATCCATCCGCACAGGAACTTGAACAGCTTGTCCTCCGAACCCTGCAGATCCTCGGCGTGCAGCTTGCGGATACCGTAAGACTCGGGCAGCTCATCCATGATCTGGTAAAAACGTCTGACCAATGCGCGTATCTTGTCTGCTCCGCCAATACGGTCGAAATGGCTGGTGGGCATGGTGGTTTCAGCTTGCATGGGTCTTCCTGTTTGTCTCTGCGCTGGTAAGTGGCCGTAGCAGCATCACTCACTCAGGCGTGGATGGGTAGCATCATATTTATCCTAGAAAAAGCAGTTGTCCACGAAAAACACAATAAGCACAAAAATATTCAAAGCGATAACAAGCTGTAGATCATCACCCAATGGGTGAATGGCTTAAATCAACCTAAAAACCGCGATTCAAGCCACAGAGAACACAGAGATGAAGAGGTTTCCACCTATTTTTCCGCTTCACCCGATGGGAGAAGCCGATATTTACGGCAACAATTGTTTTTGCGAGTTGGGCGACAAGCCGCCCATCCCTGCGAACCCCGTTGCCTCTGTGAACTCTGTGTTCTCTGTGGCTAACTGATTTTTTCAGGATCAATGCAATGTATTGATTTATTTCGTGTCTTTCGTGTTTTCCGTGGAGAAATCGCCGTTTTTAGGTTTATTGGGCAGCCGATATTATCCTGCTTATGCTGGATGATGGCGAGCACACATCGTGCATTTGAGACACTGAAAACTGCTTTAGGGTTCTATGCGGGCGCTGAGTTGCGGCGTTATTCCGCGTTGAGTCCGCGCATCCTTTCACCGTCGGCGCGTTTAGCGGGTCAACTGGGCATACAGCAGCGGCAGTCTGGCGGGCAGTTCCGACGGTTTGTGGATAATGATGAAATTGTTCTTGCCGAAAATATGCGGCAGGTATTCGTGGGCTTCCTGGTCGACGGTCACGCAAAACGGACGCAGACCTTGCTGCCTTGCGGCGATCAGGGCCTTGCGCGTGTCTTCGATGCCATAACGGCCTTCATACAGGTCGGCGTCGTTGGGTTTTCCGTCGGTGAGCAACAACAGCAGGCGCTCGCGGGCTTTTTGGCGCCCCAGGATTTCGGTGGCATGGCGGATGGCTGCGCCCATGCGGGTGTAATACGCGGGGGTGATGCTGTTGATGCGGCCGCGCACGGTGTCATCGTAAGGTTCATTGAAAGTTTTCAAGGTATGGAAGCGCACATCGGTGCGTTGTTGGGAACTGAAGCCATACAGCGCGAAGCGGTCGCGTGTTACGGACAACGCCTCGGAAAAAAGGAACAGGCTGTCGCGGATGACATCGATTACGCGCCGTTCTTCGCCTACCCATGCCTCGGTGGATAACGACAGGTCGGCCAGTAGCAGGCAAGCCAGGTCGCGCTCGCGCTTGCGCTGGTCCAGATAAAAACGGGTTTCAGCACCCGCATTGTGGGCGAGGTGGCGGATATATGGATCGATATCAATGTCGTTGCCTTCAGGCTGTGCCTTGAGGCGCAGGCGAACCGGTAGCAACGCGCCGAACTGCCGCCGCAGGCGTTGCTGGTCGCGCTTCAGATGCTCGGGAAGCGCGCATGGTTTGGTATCCGTCAGGGGGATCGTGTTGACCCGGCATCGGTCCGCTTTCAGGGTGTGCGTTCTGTAGTCCCACTCGGGCAGCATCCTGTTTACGTCCAGAGGGGTGTCATCACCCTCTGTCACGGGTAGATCGAGGGTCATGCTGAGCTTCTTGGCAATGTTCCTGCGGTCCTGCGCGATAGCGATCACATCCAGATCGTCCGCCGCCTGGGCGAGATCCTGATCCTCGTTTTCCTTGGTTTCATGTTCGACTTTCGCGTATTCGGTCCAACTGAATATCGATTCGGGCCGGAATATCAGAAGACCGCCTTTGCGTTCCGGCATTTCCGTGTGCTCGGCCAGCCGGCGTTTTTTATCCGACTGGAGCGCGCTCGCCGCCTGGGAAGGCTGATCCGGCGATTTATCCGGGTGCGGCTTTTTGCCTTTGGCGGGCAGTTCGGGGCGCAGCCACAGCAAGACAGGATGGGGTGGGCGCCGCGCAGCGGGGAGCGCCGCGACGCTACCCGGCTTGCGCAGCGCGGCACGGATCGCCTGTTCCTGTTGCGCTTCATCCGGGGCCAGCTTGCTGATTGGCGGGCGGCGCGCGATCTCAGCTTCCACCAGCCGGCCATAGCTTGCCGCCAGGCCGGGGTAGCCTCGGGTTATCGTGAGTACGGCGGCCTGGTTTCTGGCCAGCCACGGCAGATGTGGCTGCGGATCGACGGCGCACAGGGCGGCCAGCCAGAAATACAGATCGCGGTTCAGGCTGGTTGCGGGAAAGGCATCGATTAGCGGAGGCAGCTGCAGCGCCTGATGATCCACCCAGGCGAGATCCACCTTGCGCGCGCTGCCGGCCAGACGCTCCAGCAGCGAACGCCTGGCGCCGTGGAGCGTTTGCGCCCCCGCCTGCACAGCCACACCGTGGTCTCCGCCAAGGGCGCGGAACAACAACGCGGCATCACGGGAGACGCTAGCCAGCTCGACCGCAGCTTCGGGAAAGCGGCGTGCGGCCAGGCGGTTTATCAGCCGGTGCCAGGCGATGCCGACCTGTTCTTCCATGGCCTGACCCTCAGTTGCCGAAAATCGCGAGGACCACCACCATTAACGCGCGGGTGATCTCCGGCTCGTCGGAAAGGCATTCCACGATGGCCGCGCGGCATGCCACCTGCGGGTCGCAGCCGCCGGCAATCAGCTTCGCCGCGTCGACGATCAGGCGCGTGCCGGGCGCTTCTTCCAAGTCGTGATCGGCGGTGCTGCGCAGGGCGTTGGCGAGGGTGACGAGACGCTTGGCGGTGGCGGGGTCGACGCCAGACTCCGTTGCCACGATTTCGGCCTCGCGCGCAGCTTCCGGAAAGCCGAAGGCGAGGGACACGAAGCGCTGGCGGGTGCTGGGTTTCAGACCCTTGAGCAAATGCTGGTAGCCGGGGTTATAGGAGACGACCAGCATGAATTCCGGCGGCGCCTCCAGTATCTCCCCGGTACGGTCGATGGGCAGAATGCGGCGGTCGTCGGACAGCGCGTGCAGCACCACCGTCGTGTCCTTGCGCGCTTCCACCACCTCGTCCAGATAGCAGATGCCGCCGTGACGCACTGCCTGGGTGAGCGGGCCGTCGGTCCAGTAGGTACCGGAAGCGTCAATCAGATGACGGCCCACCAGGTCCGAGGCGGACAGATCGTCGTGGCAGGATACGGTATACAGCGCACGTCCGAGTCGCGCCGCCATGTGTTCGACGAAGCGCGTCTTGCCGCAGCCGGTCGGGCCCTTGATGAGCACCGGCAGACGGTTTCGATAGGCGAGTTCGAAGACGGCGATCTCATCGCCGGTCGGCGTGTAAGGGGGGATGAGGCCGGGCACTCTGACGGCCCGGGCGATCGAGGTAACGGACATGGGAGGGCTCCTTGATTAAGCGGTGAGATAGGCAATGGCGATGACACCGCCGACAGCGGCCAGATACGCGGCCATGACCAGGCGCCACACCGGGCGCACACGGCGCAGGCCCATGAAATAACTCACCACCAGTTGCCCCTTGACGAGCGTGAGCGCCAGCACCGCTGCCATGAGTGCCTGGCTGGGGGCGTTTGAACCCAGTTCGAAAGTGATCGTGGTGAGCCCGAGCAGCAAAAGCCAGGAGGCGGTGCAGGGTCTTAACGGAATGGCTTGAAGCAGTTTCATCGGTCGTCCTTTCAATGAATCACGTAAACCAGCGCAAACAGGATGATCCAGACCAGATCCACCATGTGCCAGTAGGAGCCCCCGGTCTCCACGCCGGTGTGGTTTGCAGCGCTGTAGCGCCCGGCATAGGCTTTGTAGGTGACCACGGCAAGGATCGCCATGCCCATCACCACGTGCATGAAGTGAAAAAACGTGAGGGCCAGGTAGAACATGTAGAACAGGTTGGTGGAAAGACTGATGCCCTGCGCGAAATCCTGGTGGAATTCCACCAGTTTCAGCATCAGAAAAATGCCGCCCAGGCCGACCGCGCCAGCCAGCCAGTTACCACAGGCCGTGCCGCGTCCCGCCTTGATCGACTGGGTTGCGCGCGCTACGAAATAGCTGCTGGTCACGAGGATCAAGGTATTGGCGAAGCCGTAAGTGCGGTTGAGCGTGAGTTGCGAAGCGTTGAACAGCTCCACGTGGGTGCTGCGGGCAAATGCATAGGCGCCGAAAAGCACACCGAAAACCACGAGCTCGGCGAAGATGAATATCCAGATTGCGAAATCCCCGGGCAGGGGCTGCGCAGAATCGACGCTGGCTTCATTATGCATGGTGGATCACCCTGAAATGGACGGGACCGCAGTCCCGCCGTGCTTTGCTCAGGCTGCCAGGGCCTGTTTCATTTCGCTGGCGTATTCGTATTCGCCCGCAATGAAAAAGCTCCGCAGATAAACCAGCAAGCCGATGAAGAAGGCAACGCCGGCGAATTCGCGCACCCAGAAGAACACGCGTGCCTTGTCCTGCACTTGCATAAATGGCATTGGGTCGTCCGCGGCGCGTTGCAGAATGACCGTTACGATACCCGCGCCGGTGAGGGCAAGGGCGATGCCTAGCATGCTGAGCACCATGATCCAGAATCCCGCCATTTCCCAGCGCTGGGCGGTAGCGCTGTTGGCTGTCCGCCCGCGCAGCAAGGGCATGGCATAGGAAATGATGGCCAGGGAGATCATTGCATAGGCACCGAAGAAAGCCAGATGCCCGTGAGCCGCAGTGAAATTGGTGCCGTGCATATAGTATTGGGCCGGCGCCAGGGTGATCATGAAGCCCCACAAACCCGCGCCGAGAAAGGCCATGATCGGCGTGCCGAGCGCCCACAGCATGGCGGCCTTGTTCGGATGTTCGCGGCGGCGCTGCATCAGCATCTTGAAGGAAAAGGCGATGAGCAGTATGAACGGGATGGGCTCGAGGGCGGAAAAGATCGAACCGAGCCAGATCCAGTACGAGGGTGCGCCGGTGTAGTAATAGTGGTGCCCGATCCCGATGAGGCCGGAAATCAGCGTCATGGCGACAATGATGTAGAGCCATTTTTCCACGATCTCGCGGTCCACTCCGGTCATTTTGATCAGAATGAAGCCGAGCAGGGCGCCCAGGATCAATTCCCAGTCTCCCTCGACCCAGCCGTGCACGACCCACCACCACGCGTAGCTGGCTTTCACGGTGTCGTGCGGGAAGTAAAAGGCGGGCAGGAAAAGCAGCGCCAGACCCCACAGGCTGCCCACCAGAATCAGGTTAATGGAGGTCTTGCGCCCCTTGATCAGGGTCATGGTCACGTTGAACAGCAGCGACAACGCCACCAGTACGATGCCGACCTTGGTGGGCAGCGGCTGCTCCAGGTAGCCACGGCCCATGGTGGGCAAAATTGCGTTGCCGGTTATTGCCGCCAGATGAGCATAATCCACGAAAAGATAAGCGACTATCGTCAGCGCTGCGGCGATGAGAAATACCCAGAAAGTGACCAGCGCGAGTCTGGGGCTGTAAAGCTCGGTTTGCGCCTCTTCCGGAACGATAAAGTAAGCGGCGCCCATGAAGGTCATCAGCAGCCATACGATCAACAGGTTGGTGTGGCTCATGCGCGTGACGTCGAAGGGCAGTTCAGGGAACAGGAAGGTTCCGTGCAAATACTGCAGCCCGGCGATCAGCCCGAACACGATCTGCCCGACAAACAAGGCCAGCGCGGCGATGAAGTAGGGTTTAGCCACCTTTTGAGACTGGTATTTCATGATTTTTTCCTTTTTCGTTGCGGGAGAATGGAGTCCAATCAACCTTGGATATTGGGCGGCCACTTGTTGGTGTCGATGTTGGAAAGCCATTGCAGATAAGCCACGAGGTCGTCCAGTTGATTCTGGGTGAAATGGAAATTGGGCATCTGTCTTCTTCCCGGCACGCCAGTGGGCTGCGACTGTATCCACGCCTTGATGAATTCTGGCCCCCTGCGTTTGTAGACGTTGCCGAGTTCCGGAGCGAAATAAGCGCCTTCGCCGTTGACGGTGTGGCAGCCGATGCAATCGTTGCTGTCGAGTAAATATTTGCCGCGCAGCACGGCGGAAGTCATTTTGTCCGCGTGGTCCCGTTCCGGGATGCGTTGCCAGGTGTCATAGGTAAGCGCGAGATAAATGGCGAGAAAAAATACCGCGCCACCGAGAAAAATATTGCGGGCCATCGCTTTGGTGAAGACTTGTTGCATGTTCGGCTCCTTGGGCGTTGAAAAAAGATGTGCAGTTAAACTGTATTTTAAATACATCTATTGTTCCTTGATCTAGGTCAAGCGGGCTTGAATTGCCGAATGGAAGTTCAGGGATAGCCTTGACGCTGCGGCCAGGAGGGCGATGCGATTACGCTGAAAGACTCGGCTTTGGCGGCTCGGCCGGACTCACGTATCTGCTAATGGTTTGACGCTACGAAGGGGAAACGAGAATGAAAAGGGAGAATTACCAAGGCATGCCTCAATCGCCCTGGATTTGGTGGTTTCGGCTGCCGCATTGCCTGGCTGAAGAGGCCGCGCTGTCCGGCCTGATGTTGCTGCGCTTATTGCGGCACTGCTTCAACTTTTACCCAGATACTGCCCTGGGTAGAGCTACTGCCACCGGTATGACCGAGCAAATTCCTGTCTTGCTGATTTCCTTGCGTGTCGGTGCCGCCAAGTTGCGTCCACTCGCCAAGCCGGGTGGCGATTGTCGTGTATTGCCGTTGCACGTTGATTGCTCCATTGGCTGCCGGGCTATCCATCTGCGGGCTGATTTCCATCGTCACGCGCTGGCCATGGAGATGCGGTGTGGCGTAAAAACCGCTGCCAATGTCGCGATACACCGTGCTGTCCGAAATAATCGCCCCGCTGGGCGACAGATAGACTTGATGCAATAGCATGGGCAGCGATACGCCGGCCTGAATATAGGCGCGTCCGCCATCGGCTACGCGCACGATCTGGCGGACTTGTTCCCCGCGGTTGTGTTGGCGCTCGTCCAGCCGCGCGTCAAACCTGCTGTTGCCGCTGCGGATACGGGCATTGAGGCCGTCGTGACCAGAAGCGGGTTGATCCAGCTGTAGCGAATCGCCGTGTCCAATGTGACCGCCGACCGCCAATTCGTGCCGCTGACTGTTTTGCTGGCGGTGCTGGCTGACATAAATCAGCAACTGGCGTACCGGTTTGTCGAGTGCTGCAAGCGCAGCCTTGATCTGCGCGCGATTGGCACTGGAGGCGCGCAAGATAATCTGGTCGTTGACGCCGGTCAGCACGCCGCCGGGTTCCAGTAGCGGGCGCAATGCCGGCAGTACTTCATCCGCACTGCGGTTATGCAGGGTGAGAACTTCCATCCCGTTGGCCAGCGCCAGAGTCGGTAGCAGGCATATCACGACCATGAGCTGAGCCAACTTACGCACGTTATTTCTCCATTGACTCTTTTTCCATCAACAGATAGGTATTGTAGGCATTAGGGCGGTTGGCCTGAGCGAAAGCCGGCAGTTTGGCGTATTTTGACCAGTCGGTACGCGCGTAGGCTTCGTCGAATGGCACCAGATCGTTCACCGCTTTACCCATCGTGGTCCGTACGTAAGTGAGATAATCGCGGGTCAGGGCCAAGTCAGTCTGCGGCGTCTTGGAAACCGCGCCATGTCCCGGTACCAGCACACGCGGTTTTAATGCGATGAGCTTGTCGAGCGACGCCAGCCAGGCCCTGCTGTCAGCGTCGCCGATGAAGGGCACGCGGCCCTTGAAGACCAGATCGCCCGCGTACAGCACGCCGTCTTCCTGCACCAGCATGGCCATGTCCTCGGCAGAATGAGCCGGGCCGACAAAACGCAACGCAAAATGAACGCCGCCCATCTCGAAGTCGGCATCGCCGTCCAGCCATTTGTCGGCCGGCGTGAGTCGTGTATTTTCATTTACCCACGGGAACAGCACTTCCTTGCGCTGCGCCAGGCGGTCGGCCGCAGCGTCGGTATTGATCGCACCCTGGCCGTTTTTGTGCGCCCATACCTCGGCACCCAGCTCTTTGAATACCTGTGTGCCGTAGTAGTGGTCGGCGTGATAATGGCTGATGATGACGCGTTTGATCGGTTGTGTGGTGATCTTGCGGATTTGTTTGACCATCTCTGCTGCCAGGGAGGGTGTGCCCAGTGTGTCGAATACCACCACGCCGGCCGGCGTGACAACAAACCCGGCGTTGGACATGTAACCTTCGTTGGCCGAAGAGGCTGCCCCGGATAATCCCTGCACGTAATAGCTATGCGCACCCACTTTGATCGGTGTGACCTTGACGCCGACAGCGGCGTATTGCGCGCCATATGCGAACGTAACGAGGCAGCTCAGGAATAGTGCGGCGAGTATTTTCATGGGTGTGTCCTCCTTGTATTGTCGTGCTTTTTGGGTATTGTACGCGCGACAGCAGGCGCCACGGTATGGTATCTTCCCACCGTGTAAACAGCTTCATTAAGGATATGTTTTGATCAAGAAGAATTGGCTGCCTTTCGTGCTGGCTTTTGTATTGCCGATTGTGCTGGTGTTCTGGTGGTGGGGTGGATTCAACCGGGCGACGATAGTACAGACAGTGGCGGGCCCCTATCATTATGTCTATGCCGAACACATTGGCGATTACGGCAAGATACCCGACATCCAGATCAAGGTTGCCGATGCGCTGCGCGCCCAGGGCATCACGCCGGGCGCACCCATTACCATTCTCTACGACGATCCGCGCACCACGCAGAAAAGTGCTCAGCGCGCACATGTCGGCTATTTGCTGGGCCGCGGCGTCGCCATCAAAGCGCCGCTGCAAGTGGGCGATATTGCTGCACGGCCGGTGCTTGAGGCGCGCGTGCAGGCCAGCATGTTGCTGGCCCCCAGTACCGCCTACCAGGCATTGCACGATTATCTTAAATCCAGCGGCAAGGATATCCGGATGCCTACAGTGGAGATTTATGTGCCAGGAAAATCCATCAACCAGATGGGCGTGCTCACTGTGGAAATGCCGATTTAGCCAGCAGGCGGCACGATGACATTCTTCTCTCTGCTGGCCGCCTTGCTCCTTGAATACTTCCGGCCGCTCGGCCACCCGCTCCCGCATTACCTGGCGTTCTGGCGCTATGCCCAATACATCGAACGGCAGCTTAATACCGGGCAATATCAGCATGGCGTGTTTGCCTGGCTGGTGACGATATTGCCCGTGCTGATCACGGTGAGTGTGGTGTATTTCCTGCTGGGAGCCGTAAGCCCCCTGCTGGCCTGGGTGTGGAGTGCATTGGTGCTGTATGTGACGCTGGGCTTCAAGTATTTCAGCAAAGTCGGCGAGCGCATCGCGCGCGCACTGGAAGCCGGCGATCTGGACGCGGCGCGTAAGGAATTGGCCGAATGGCGCGGCCTGGATGCCAGCGCGCTGAATGCCGACGACATTGCACGGCTCGCCACCGAACGCACGCTGGAGAGTGCGCATCGGCAGATGTTCGGGGTGATAGTATGCTTTGTGCTGTTGTCGCCATTGGGGCCGGTGGGCGCGGTTCTGTTTCGCCTGGCGTCGATTCTCGGTCGCAAGTGGGGGGCTTCAAACGGCGCAGGGCGGTTTGGTGAATTTGCTGCACGCGCGTATTACTGGATCAACTGGATTCCGGTACGACTTACCGCGCTGAGTTTTGCCGTGGCGGGTGATTTCGAGGACGCAATGTACTGTTGGCGCACTCAGGCGCAGGACTGGCCGGATGCCAGCGAAGGGATTGTGCTGGCCAGCGGTGCAGGTGCGCTCGGGGTGCGCCTGGGGCTACCGATCAGCGCTGCGGGAGGGCGGCTGCAACGTCCGGAGCTTGGCCTCGGCGACAGTGCCGATGCGCAATACCTGAACAGCGCAGTAAGCCTGAGTTGGCGCGTACTCGGTTTGTGGTTGCTGACCTTGCTGCTGATTACTCTGGCCAAGCTGGCGGGATAAATTTTGCTGAACGCAATCTGGATCGGGTTTTTTCTTATTGCGTTTGTTTTCGCCACTGTCAATTTGGTGTTTTTCGGTCAGGCCGACAGTTTTGCGCTGGTAATGAAAGCAGCGTTCGATGCGGCAAAAAACGGCTTCGAAATTGCTTTGGGGTTGACCGGCGTGATGGCGTTGTGGCTGGGCGTAATGCGTGTCGGCGAGCGGGCCGGATTTCTGCAAGGACTGACCTGGCTGCTGACGCCGCTGTTTCAGCGCCTGTTCCCCGATGTCCCGCGCAACCACCCTGCCTTGGGCGCCATCACCATGAACATGGCGGCCAACATGCTGGGGCTGGATAATGCGGCCACGCCGATCGGCATCAAGGCCATGCAGGAATTGCAGACGCTCAATCCGGACAAAAAAACCGCCTCCGACGCGCAGATTCTGTTTCTGGTCATCAATGCATCCTCAGTCACGCTGCTGCCGGTGACTATCTTCACTTACCGCGCCCAGGCCGGGGCGCACGACCCCACGGATGTGTTCATTCCCATCCTGATCGCCACCTATTGCTCGACCATGGCGGGCTTGCTGGCGACGGCGTTTTACCAGCGCATCAACCTGCTCGATCGCGTGGTGCTGGGCTATCTTGCCGCGATCAGCGCCGCAGTGTTCGGACTGGTAGCGTATTTCGCGCACCTGCCTGCGGCGGAGATGTTGCGCCAGTCGGCGCTGGTGAGTAACGTATTGCTGTTCGGCCTGGTCACGCTGTTCATCGGCGGTGCTGCGGTGCGCCGGGTCAACGCCTACGAGGCGTTTATCGAGGGCGCCAAGGATGGTTTTCATACCGCCGTCACCATTATCCCGTATCTTGTTGCGATGCTGGTGGCGATTGCCGTATTCCGCGCCAGCGGAGCGCTGGATTTGTTGATGAATGGCATACGTAGCGGCGTGGTCATGCTGGGCTGGGACAGCCGTTTCGTGGATGCGTTGCCGACGGCGTTGATGAAACCTCTGTCCGGCAGCGGTGCGCGTGCGATGATGATCGACACCATGCACACCTTCGGCGCGGATTCCTTCGCCGGACGTCTTGCTTCGGTGATCCAGGGCAGTACCGAAACCACTTTTTATGTGCTCGCCGTCTATTTCGGAGCCGTCGGCATCCAGCGCGTGCGCCATGCGGTCGTCTGTGGCCTGCTGGCGGATCTGGGCGGACTGATCGCGGCGATTGCAGTGACCTATCTGTTTTTCGGGTAGCCGGTTGGCACCGAGAATGTTGGGGTTTTTCCTAACAGGCTATGCGGCGAATTTTTTCTGAGATTGATGCGGTGAAATGAACGAATATTCAATCCTGGCGGCAGTGGATCTGGGTTCCAACAGCTTCAAGCTGCAGATGGCGCGGGTGGTGGACGGCCAGATTTATCCGCTGGATGCGCTCAAGGAACCGGTACGGCTGGCGGCGGGCGTGGATGCGAACAAGCATCTCGATGCAGCCTCTCAGCAGCGCGCACTGGATTGCCTGAAACGTTTTGGTGAACGTCTGCGCGATCTGCCGCGCGGCGCAGTGCGCTGTGTGGGTACCAGCGCGCTGCGCGTCGCGGAAAATGCACAGGAATTTCTGGAACAGGCGGAAACTGCACTGGGCTACCCGATCGAAGTGATTTCCGGACGCGAAGAAGCACGCCTGATTTATATCGGCGTTGCGCACAGCCTGCCGGCCAGCAACCAGCCAAGGCTGGTGGTGGACATAGGCGGCGGTTCCACCGAATGCATCGTCGGCAAGGCTTACACCCCGCGCTTGACGGAGAGCCTGCACATGGGCTGCGTCAATTTCACCCAGCGTTTTTTCCCGGGCGGACGCATTGACAAACATGGCCTCAAGCAGGCCGAACTCACGGCCCGCGCCGAAGCACAGACCATCGCCGCCAGCTACGCCGGACAATGGCGCGAAGCGGTAGGGTCGAGCGGTTCGGCACGGGCGCTGGCTGACATTTTGATGCAGAATGGCTGGGCCGAAACCGGCATCACCGGCGCAGGCCTGGCGGCGTTGCGCGCCCAGATGATTCGCGCCGGCAGCCTGGATAAACTCGAGTTGCCCGGTCTGAAGCCCGACCGCAAGCCGGTAATCGCCGGGGGCTTTGCCATCATGAGCGGCGTGTTTTCCGAATTCGGGATCGAGCATATGACCGTAGCAGAGGGCGCCCTGCGCGAGGGTGTGCTGTACGACTTGATGGGGCGTTTCCATCATCGCGACATGCGTGTCGCTACCGTGGAGCAGTTCATGCGCCGCTATCATGTGGATACCCGCCAGGCAGAGCGGGTGACCGCGCTGGCCGTCAGGCTGTTCGACCAGTTGCAGGCGGATGCGGTGACCGGCACGGCCAACCTGCGCGCATTTTTGCAGTGGGCGGCACAGTTGCATGAAATCGGTATCTCGATTGCCCACTCCGGCTACCATAAACACGGCGCGTATATCCTGGCCAACGCCGACATGCCGGGTTTTTCGCGCATGGATCAGGCGCTGCTGGCACACCTGGTGCGTGCACAGCGCGGCAGCCTGAACAAACTGCCTGAATTCCAGCACGATAGCCCGGAGCCGGCCGATCCAGCGACACGCCACGCGGTACTTGCGTTGCGTCTGGCTGTGCTGTTCTACCGCAGCCGTGCGGATGTGGCGCTGCCCGAACTGCGTCTGGAGTGTCGCGCTCCGGCTTGCCAGCTCTCTCTCGCGTCAGATTGGCTGGCGGATAACCCGCTGACCGCGACTGCGCTGGAAGAAGAAATGGAAGATTTACAGGCGGTCGGGATAAAGCTGACGTATCCCGGTTGAAACGAATCAAGCCACGGGTTGCGCCAAGAGTTCCAGGAGTGCCTGCTGCGCACCATAAGGCTGCGCACGACGCCGGATGCGGCGGTGATATGTGCCCTGCTGATCCATTTCCCAAGACTGCTGGTTGTCTTTCAGATAAGGCTTCAGGCCTTCGGCGATGACGCGTTTTTTCAGGCGCGGCTCCAGCACCGGAAAACACGCTTCAATGCGCCGGAAGAAGTTGCGATCCATCCAGTCCGCGCTGGACAGGTAAACAAGCTCGGCACCGTTGTCACGGAAGTAAAAAATGCGGGAGTGCTCGAGAAATCGTCCAATGATCGAGCGTACCCGAATGTTTTCCGACAGGCCGGGCAGGCCCGGCTTCAGCGCACACACCCCGCGCACGATCAGCTCTATTTTGACCCCGGCTTGCGATGCTTCGTACAGTGCGCGGATGACATCCGGTTCGAGCAGCGCATTCATTTTGGCGATGATGGTGGCGGGCAGGCCATTACGTGCATGTTCGGCTTCACGCTGAATGGCAGCGATGACCCGGCTATGCAGGGTGAATGGAGCTTGCCACAAGTGTTTGAGACGCGACGCCTTGCCCAGGCCGGTGAGTTGGGTAAAGATTTCATTCACATCGGCGCAGATGTCTTCGTTACAGGTGAGCAGGCCAAAATCGGTATACAGGCGTGCGGTGCGGGCATGGTAATTGCCGGTGCCCAGATGCGCATAACGCTGCAATTTGGTGTCCTCGCGCCGCACCACCAGTGCCATTTTGGCGTGGGTCTTGTGCGCTACCACGCCATACACCACATGTGCGCCGGCTTCTTCGAGCTTGGCGGCCCAGTTGATGTTGGCTTCCTCGTCAAAACGCGCCATGAGTTCCACCACCACGGTCACTTCCTTGCCGCTTTGCGCGGCGGCCATCAGAGCCTGCATCAGCATCGAATCGGTGCCGGTACGGTACACCGTCTGGCGGATCGCCAGTACCTGCGGGTCGTCTGCCGCCTGGCGGATAAAATCAATCACCGGCTGGAACGACTGGAACGGGTGATGCAGCAGAATATCGCCGCGGCGCACGGCGCTGAACAGGTCGCCGGGCTTGGTCAGCTGATTGGGCAGGCCGGGGATGAACAGCGGGAATTTCAGGTCGGGCCGATCCACCTGATCGGGTATTTGCATTAGTCGCACGAGGTTGACCAGGCCATTGACCTGGTAAAAATCCTCGCGCTCAAGATTGAACTGTGCGAGCAGGAAATCCGCCATTTTAGGCGAGCAGTTATCCGCCACTTCCAGCCGCACTGCGTTACCGTAGTGTCTATGGGGCAGTTCGCCCTGCAGTGCCTGGCGCAGGTTTTTGGTTTCTTCCTCGTCCACAAACAGGTCGGAATTGCGCGTGACACGAAACTGGTAGCAGCCTTGCACCGTCATCCCGGCGAACAGCTCGCCCACGTGAGCATGCAGGATGGAAGACAGGAACACGAAGCCGTATTCGCAACCGGCAATTTCTTCCGGCATGCGGATCACGCGCGGCAATGAGCGTGGCGCCTGCACTACCGCCGCACCGGAATTGCGCCCGAAAGCATCGCGCCCAGACAACTCCACTGCGAAATTCAGGCTCTTGTTGAGCACACGCGGGAACGGGTGGGCCGGATCCAGCCCGATGGGCGTCAATACCGGCATCAGCTCGCGAAAAAAATAGGCGCGTATCCACGCTGCCTGTTCTTCGTTCCAGTAGGTGCGCCGCAAAAAGCGGATACCCTGTTCGGCCAGTTGCGGCAGGATGGCCTGATTGAGGGTTTCGTACTGTTTTTCCACCAGAGCATGCGCGCGCGGAGCAACATCGCGAAAAGTTTGCCGCGCACTGAGTCCGTCTGTGCTCACAGAGGAAGAGCCGAGTGCAATGTGCTCTTTCAGTTCGGCCACACGCACCTCGAAGAATTCATCCAGATTGCTGCTGACGATGCAGATGAACTTCAGCCGTTCCAGCAGGGGCACATCGGGATCTTCTGCCTGTGCCAGCACACGCTCGTTGAAAGCAAGCAGGCTCTGCTCGCGGTTGAGGAAATATTCGGGAGTGGATGTGGTCATGGCAACATATTATCAAAGTAAAGCTAATATCGTTTATATGCGCGGCCAAAAGGTACCAGCCCGCCTTTATATGACTTTTATATGACAAAACCATGACAGTAGAAATCGAGCTCAAACTCGCCCTCCCGCCAATACAGGCCGCCCGCCTGAAACGCCATCCATTGCTGGCTGGAGCGGGTAGACCGTTGCGGCGACGGCTGGTCAGCGTGTATTTCGATACCCCGGAACTCGATCTGATGCGCGCCCGGGCTGCCCTGCGCGTGCGCCGGGTGGGGCGCGGCTGGATACAGACAGTCAAGATCGGCGGTGGCTCGGCAGGCGGACTCCACCAACGGCCGGAATGGGAAACGCCTACCCGCAGCGAGGCGCCGGAACCCGAGCGCTTCGCCGCACCTGAAGTCAGGAAGTTACTGACTCCTGCCCGGCTGGCCCGACTGCGTCCGGTGTTTGAAACGCATTTCTGGCGCGACGCCTGGACATTGCCGGTAGCCGGGGGTGGCAGCATCGAAGTGGCCCTGGATCTGGGTGAAGTGAGCGGGGGAGGACGCAGCCAGCCGATTTGCGAAGTAGAACTCGAACTGAAATCCGGCCAGCCGGCCGCGCTGTATGACCTGGCACTGGATTTGGCGGCGGACTTCGATCTGTATCCTGATCCGCTGAGCAAGGCCGAACGCGGCTACGCACTGTTCCAGCACCTGCCGGCCCGGCCGGTGCAAGCCGGGCCGGCAGGCCTGGAACCGGAGATGCATGTGGCCGATGCTTTTGTGGTTGTGATGCAAAACGGGCTGGAGCAGTTCACCGCCAATCTGGCCGGTCTCATCCACGAATCCGACCCCGAATACCTGCATCAGGCGCGCGTCGCCGTGCGCCGGCTGCGTTCGGCATTGACGGTGTTTGCCCCGGCCTTGCCCGATCCGGCGCTGGCGCCATTACGGGAGGCGTTGCGCTGGCTGATGAGTGAGTTGGGCCCGGCGCGGGACTGGGATGTATTCGTGACGGAAACTTTGCCGCCGCTGACGCGTGCCATGCCCGACCAGTCGTTGCAAAGCCTGGCCCGTAGCGCGCAATTGCGTCGGGAGGCAGCGCGCGCCGCGATGATTGCGGCAGTCTCGTCACGCCGATTGACGCGCCTGCTGCTGGAAGCCGGACGGATGTTGCTGCTGCGCCCATGGGAGCAGGCAATGGAACGGATCGGCTCTGCCTGGCAAGGCAGTCCCGCCACCGCCTTGGCCGAATCGGTGCTGGATCGGCGTCAGCGCCAGTTATTGCGGCGTGGCCGGCATTTTGTCCGGCTGGATCCGGCGGCACGCCACCGCTTGCGCATTGCCGCAAAAAAACAGCGCTACGCCGCCGAGTTTTTCGCTGAACTCTACCCGCAAAAAGTGGCGCGGGCCTATATAAAAAACCTGGCCGCCCTGCAGGATAATTTGGGCGCGCTGAACGACATTGCAGTAGCGGGTCGCTTGTTGAGTAATCTGCGTGGCCGCCGTGCGGTCAATCGCGCCTGGGCATGCGGTGTGGTGCAGGGCTGGGTGGAAAGCCGGGTCTTGGCCAGAATCGATGAACTGGAGCCAGTCTGGCGGCGCATGAAAAAATCCCGCCCGTTCTGGAGGAAGCCAATATGAAACTGACCGTGCTCGGTGCCAGCGCCGGCATCGGTGGTCTGCTGCGTACCACCGCGCTGCTGCTGGATCAGCACACCCTGGTGGATTGCGGTTCCGGCGTGGGTGATTTGTCCCTGGCGCAAATGGCGCGCATCGAACGTGTGCTGCTCACCCATTCGCACCTCGACCATTGCGGATTTTTGCCCCTGCTGGCGGATGCCACGCTCGACTTGCGCAGCGGGCCGCTCAGGGTGTATGCCCTGCCGGAAACCCTCGCCATCCTCAGGCGCAATCTGTTCAACGGCGAACTGTGGCCGGATTACACGGCGTTGCCGGATCCCGATGCGCCCTATATCCGCTGCCTGCCCATCCGCCTCGGGGAAACCCTTGCCATTCCGGGTGCAATGGTGACGGCGCTGCCGGCAGCGCATTCGGTACCCGCGGTGGGCTACGCCATCGATAGCGGCCAGGGCAGTTTCGTGTTCAGCGGCGACACCGGCTATAGTGTGGCATTCTGGGAGGCGCTTGGCGCCATCGAAAATTTGCGTTACCTGATGATCGAAAACACTTTTGCGGAGCGCCAACGCGAGGCGGCACAGCGTTTCGGCCATATGACTGCGGGCTTGCTGGCCCAGGGTCTCGCCAGTCTTGCCGGCACGGCGGAAATCCTGATCACCCATCTGGAGCCGGGCAAGCAACGCGCAGTGCTGGACGAGGTCGCTGCGCTGGCCGGGCGCTGGCATCCGCGCCCGGTTCGAGCCTGGGAAGCTTTCCGGTTTTAATTCCGTAACAAGGAAGCGCTAGCATGTATGAATTTTTGGAAGCAGATATGGATTTGATCCTGTGGCGTCATGCCGATGCCGTAGATGGGCTGCCTGACATGGAGCGCGAACTCACTACCAAAGGGCATAAACAGGCTGCACAGATGGCAGCATGGTTGAATGCGCGTTTACCCAAAAACGCCGTGATTCTGGTGAGTCCGGCGAAACGTGCGCAGCAAACCGCCGAAGCGTTGGGGAGGCCGTTCGAGACGGTAAAAAAAATCGCTCCGGGTGCCGATGCCATGAACATAGTGCTTGCTGCGGGCTGGCCGGACGCGGGCGGTTGCGTGGTGTTAGTCGGCCATCAACCCAGTCTGGGGCAGACGGCAGCACTGCTGCTGAGCGGTACTGAATCGAATTTTTCGATCAAGAAAGGCGGCTTGTGGTGGCTTACCAACCGGGTGCGTCAAGCCACCCAGCAAACCATGGTGCGCGCAGTGATGACGCCGGAATTGGCCTAGATTCCGGGCAGTATCTGTGCCAGGGCGGTGTGCAGCGCATCGGCAGTGAATGGCTTGCAAATATAACCGCTGGCCCCCGCGTTGTGCGCCTCGGCAATATTCTCCGGCAGCGCTTCGGCAGTGACCATCAATACAGGCAGATGACGGAGCGCCGAATCGCGGCGGATTTCACGTAACAGTTCGATACCGGTCATATTGGGCATGCTCCAGTCAGTAATCACCATGTCGAAATGACCGGCATGCAATTTTTCCAGGGCCGCCACGCCGTCCTCGGCTTCCTCGGTATGCGCATGGCCAAGTTCCCGCAACAGGCTGCGCAGCATGCGACGCATGCTGGAAAAATCGTCCACCACCAGAATTTTCAGTGTGTTGTTGGTCATGCATCATCCTCGTTTGCAATATTGTACAAGACCTGTCGGTTGCCGGACTGCTGAAATTGCCGGTAACGCGTCATGCTGCTTGTAAAAGCGGGTGCCGTGCATCAAGCTGGGACAGGTTGTTCCAGAACATGAGGAAAGCATGAACTTCGACCTTCCGCTTGCCGACATCTCCACAGATATATGGGATACCAAGTACCGCTACCGGGACGGCGACGTGATTCGCGATGCTTCCCTGGAGGATACCTGGCAGCGGGTGGCGCGTGCGCTGGCCGCGGTGGAAGCGGGGCAGGAGGGCGTTTGGACGGCGCGTTTTCATGAGGTGCTGGCGAATTTCCGCTTTCTGCCCGGCGGGCGTATCCAGGCCGGAGCCGGCACGCGACACCGCACCACTTTGTTTAACTGCTTCGTCATGGGCACCATCGAGGACACTCTGGACGGTATTTTCAGCGCACTGAAGGAAGGCGCGCTTACCATGCAGGCCGGCGGCGGGGTGGGCTATGATTTTTCCACTTTGCGCCCGCGCGGGGCGCGGGCGGACGCCAGTGACACCATTGCCTCCGGGCCGGTGTCCTTCATGCACATCTGGGACAGCATGTGCGCCACCCTGATTTCCACCGGCGCGCGCCGCGGGGCGATGATGGCCACGTTGCGCTGCGACCATCCCGACATCCTGGAATTCGTGGAGGCCAAGCGCGATCCGGCTGTGCTGCGACATTTCAACCTGTCGGTGCTGGTGAGCGATGCCTTCATGGCGGCGCTGGATCAGGACGCTGACTGGCCATTGAGCTTCCCGCCCGGGCGCACGGTGGGCAGCGTGCGCGCCCGCGTGCTGTGGGAACGCATCATGCGCGCCAATTACGACAGCGCCGAGCCCGGCGTAATCTTCATCGACCGGGTCAACCGCCTGAACAACCTGGGGTATGAGGAAACCATCCGCGCCACCAACCCCTGCGGCGAGATACCGCTGCCGCCCTACGGCGCCTGCGACCTCGGCTCGATCAACCTGACGCGCTTTGTGCGCGCGCCGTTCACGCCCGATGCTACGCTGGATCTGGACGGTATCGCTGCCACCGCCAGCGTGGCGGTACGCATGCTGGATAACGTCTACGAGCTGGCCCATTTCCCGGTGCCACGCCAACGCGAGGTGGCGCGGCGTTCGCGCCGTTTGGGGCTGGGCATCACCGGGCTGGGCGATGCGCTGGCCATGCTGGGCTTGCGCTACGGCAGCGATGCTTCATTGGATGCAGCGCGTGCAGCGATGGCTGCGATCTGCCATGCCGCCTACCGTGCCTCGGCGGAATTGGCCAGGGAGCGCGGGCCATTCCCGGCATACCGGGCCGAGTCCTATCTTGCCGGCGAATTCGTGCGCAGCTTGCCGGAAGACATCCGCGCCGCCATTGCCGCCCATGGCATCCGCAACAGCCACCTCACCGCCATCGCCCCGGCGGGCACCATCAGTCTCCTCGCCAACAACATTTCCAGCGGCCTGGAGCCGATCTACGCTTATCGCTACCAGCACAACGTGCGGCGGCCGGACGGCGGTCTGACCGAATACGTGGTGGAGGACTACGCCTGGCGGCTCTACCGCAGCCTGCACGGGGATGCGCCGCTGCCGCCGGGTTTTGTCAGCGCTACGGAAATTCCGCCCGATCAACACCTGCAAATGCAGGCGGCGTTGCAGGCGCATGTGGATAATTCCATTTCTAAAACCATCAACGTACCGGCAGACATGGCGTTTTCCGGGTTCGAGGCGATCTACCGAAACGCATATGCGCTGGGCCTGAAAGGCTGCACCACCTATCGGCCTGGCGCCGGCCGCGGCCAGGTCATGACGGCCGATCAGCCGCCCCCCGCCAAGCCCTGTTGCGAGCTTCCCGGCGCAGATTGAACAGCGCTTCGGTGCTGTTGGGTGCGGGTTTCCGGGGGCGGCGTTATCGGGTAAACTGGCCGGATTTAAATTCAAGCGGATGATGGCATGTTAAAAGGCAGTCTGGTCGCCATTGTGACGCCCATGCAGGACGATGGCAGCCTTGATCTGGTGCGCTTGCGTGCGCTGGTGGATTGGCATGCAGCGCAAGGCACGGACGGCATAGTCGTGGTGGGCACCACGGGCGAGTCGCCCACGGTGAGTTATGACGAGCATTGCGCGCTGATTCGTGCCGTGGTCGAGCAGACTGCCGGACGTATGGCGGTGATTGCCGGCACTGGGGCGAACTCCACCTCGGAGGCAATCGAACTGACGCACTGCGCCAAATCGGCCGGGGCGGATTACGCGCTGTCGGTGGCGCCGTATTACAACAAACCCACGCAAGAGGGTTTGTACCGCCATTTCCGGGCGATCGCCGAATCAGAGGAATTGCCGCTGATACTTTACAATGTGCCGGGGCGCACGGTCAGCGATATCAGCAACGACACCACGCTGCGCCTGGCCGAAGTCCCCGGCATTGTCGGTATCAAGGATGCGACCGGCAGTATAGAACGCGCCACAGATCTGGTTTTGCGCGCGCCGGCCGACTTCGCCTTGTATACCGGCGATGATGCGACAGCGCTGGCGTTCATGCTGATGGGCGGGCATGGCGTGATTTCAGTTACCGCGAATATTGCGCCACGCACCATGCATGAGATGTGTATCGCCGCCTTCAATGGGGAACTGTCACGCGCGCGCGAACTCAATCAGCAGTTGTTCGGACTGCATCAAAAACTGTTCGTCGAGGCCAACCCGATCCCGGTGAAATGGGCGCTGGCCGAGATGGGCCTGATCGGTGCCGGGATACGTTTGCCGTTGACGCCGTTGTCTGCAGAGCACCACGATACATTGCGCCGGGCCATGCGCCGGGCCAATGCCATGTAAGTATTTTAAGGATTGGTAACCATGAAACGTAGCAAATTGTGGATGGCGCTGGTTAGCGCAGGTGTGGCACTGAGCGTTGCAGGTTGTGGCAGCATGGATGCCCTGAAATCGAAAAAGATCGACTACAAATCCGCCACGACGGTACCCACGCTGGAAGTGCCCCCAGACCTGACTGCGCCCACTGCCGACAGCCGCTACCAGGTGCCTGACCTCAATCCGCGCGGCAGCGCCACCTATTCGGCCTACAGCGCAGAGCGCAGCGAGAATGCCGGCACCGGTAAAAGCGAAATTCTGCCTACCCAGAACAAGGTGCGTATCGAACGTGCCGGTTCCGAGCGCTGGCTGATCGTCAATATGCCGCCGGAAAAAGTCTGGCCGATCGTCAAGGATTTCTGGCAGGAAAATGGTTTTGTGATCAACGTCGAGGATCCTCAGGCCGGCATCATGGAAACCGACTGGGCGGAAAACCGCGCCAAAATTCCCCAGGACATGATACGAAACCTGTTGGGCAAAGTCGTGGATAACCTTTACTCCACGCCTGAGCGCGACAAATTCCGTACCCGCCTCGAACGCACCACCAATCCACCGGGCGAAACAGAAATTTACATCAGCCATCGTGGCATGGCCGAAGTGTATACGGGCAATGGTTTTGAAGATAAACACACGATCTGGCAACCGCGCCCGGCTGATCCCGGACTGGAAGCTGAAATGCTGAGCCGCCTGATGGAGCGTTTCGGGGTGGAAAAAGCGCAGGCCAAGGCCATGCTGGCCGAGCAAAACCAGCCTGATCGCGCGAAGCTTGTCCAGGCAAGCGGCGGTGCACCCATGTTGATGCTCACCGATCCATTTGATCGCGCGTGGCGGCGGGTGGGGCTGGCGCTGGACCGCATCAACTTCACGGTGGAAGACCGTAACCGCGCCAAGGGAATTTATTACGTACGCTATATTGATCCACAGCAAGACGTGGAAACCAAACAGAGTTCCGGCTTCCTGAGCAAGCTGGCGTTCTGGCGCAGTTCCAAGAAAACTGCGGACAATGGTGATAAATACCAGGTTGAGGTATCTGAAAATCAGGCGGCCAATGGTTCGGAAGTCCGCGTAATGACCGCACAAGGTACGCCGGCAAAACCTGAAACTGCCAACAAGATCATCAAGCTGCTGCTCGAACAGCTCAAGTAATGCGTTTTGCTTCCCTCGGCAGCGGCAGCGAGGGCAATGCCCTGGTTGTCGAGGTGAGGCATACGCGCATCATGCTCGACTGCGGTTTCGGTCTGCGTGACACGGTGCGCCGCCTGGCCGCCAAATCGCTCCAGCCCGAAGACGTGGATGCTATCGTCATTACCCACGAGCACTCCGATCACATCGGCGGTGCAGCGCGCTTTGCACGTAAATATGGCATCCCGGTATGGATGACGCGCGGCACCCTGGCGGTATTCCGCAACCAGTGCACGCAACTGCCCGAGGTGCGCGAACTCGACAGCCATACTGCCTTTGCCATCGGTGACATCGAAATTCATCCTTTTCCCGTACCGCATGATGCGCGCGAGCCGGTGCAGTTCGTGTTCGGCGACGGCATGCACCGGCTCGGCGTGCTGACTGACGTGGGCGCCTCGACCGCGCATATCGAAACCATGTTGTCCGGGTGCGATGCGTTGGTGCTGGAGTGTAACCATGATCGCGAGTTGCTCGACAACAGCGCCTATCCGCCCGGCCTGAAACGCCGCATCGCGGGGCGCTTTGGTCATCTCGACAATCAGGCTGCGGCCGCGCTTCTGTCCAGACTGGATAACCGTCGATTGCAGCATCTTGTGGCCGCCCATCTTTCCAAACACAACAATACGCCACAGCTGGCATTGCAGGCTCTGGCCGATGTGCTGGGTTGCATGCCCGACTGGTTCAGCCATGCCAGCCAGGACGAAGGGTTTGGCTGGCGCGAATTGCGCAGGGCTTGATTCGCAGGCGGACAGATGCAAAGTTCACCTCCGATTTCACCTCGTCTGGTCGGCCTGCTGGCTATAGCGGCAGGCGCCACAGTGGCCAATCTGTATTACAGCCAGCCCTTGCTGGTCGAAATAGCGTCCGACTTTGGCGTGCAGTCTGCAACGGTGAGTATTGTGCCAACCGCAACCCAGCTAGGCTATGCGACCGGCTTGCTGCTACTGGTTCCGCTTGGCGATAGCCTGGAGCGCCGGCGCCTGATTGTGGTTACTACCCTATGTGCTGTTTTGATGCTGTTTGGTGTGGCGTTCGCACCCACGCTGGGCTGGCTGACGCTGGCGAGTTTCCTGCTGGGAGCGGTGAGCGTGGTACCGCAGCTGGCGGTGCCCTTTGCGGCACATCTGGCAGCGCCCGAGCAGCGCGGACGCATTGTCGGCATCGTGATGAGCGGGCTGCTGGTGGGCATCCTGCTGTCGCGCACTTTGAGCGGCTGGATCGGCGCTTATACAGGCAGCTGGCGTGATGTATATCTGCTGGCCATCGGCGTGATGCTGATGCTGGCGGTGTTGCTGCAACGCACCCTGCCGCGCCTGCCGCCCAGCCGGCCGATCGCCTACACAGCGCTGCTGGCTTCGCTGATCCATCTGGTGCGCAGCGAGCCGGTGCTGCGCCGCCATGCGCTGGTGGGAGGGTGCGGATTTGCCACGTTCAGCGTGTTCTGGACCACGCTGGCGTTTCATCTGCATCACCTGTCGCCTGACTACGGCAGCGAAGTGGCGGGGATGTTCGGCCTCATCGGCGTCACCGGCGCACTCGTCGCACCGCTGGCCGGACGCCTTGCTGACCGCGTTTCAGCGCCGCTGCTGAACGGCGGCGCTTTGCTGCTGGTGCTGCTCGCGTTCCTGCTGATGGGGCTGGCCGGGACCACGCTATTGGGACTGGCGCTGGGTGTGGTGTTGCTGGACGCCGGCGTGCAGGCCAGTCACCTGTCCAACCAGACGCGTATTTACGCGCTCCATCCCGATTTACGCAATCGTCTCAACGCCGTGTATATGGTGACGTATTTTCTGGGCGGCGCGGCAGGTTCAGCGCTGGGCGGATATGCCTGGCAACATGCCGGATGGCTGGCGGCATGTGCCGTGGGCGCCGCGTTTGCAGTGACGGGCATGCTTGCATTATTTCTGGTCGGGCGCGCAAACCAGGTGGTGCACTGACAGACAGCATGCGTATGCTGTAGAATAAGCGCTTGATTTATCAGGAGCAATACGCATGGCTTTTTCCGATCTCGGCCTGGTGCCAGAGATACTCCGCGCTGTAGAAGAGTGCGGTTATACCGAACCCACGCCGGTACAGGCGCAGGTCATCCCGGTGGCGCTCACCGGCTGCGATGTGATGGCCGGCGCGCAAACCGGCACAGGCAAGACCGCCGGATTTACCCTGCCGCTATTGAGCCGCCTGGCGCCTTACGCCAGCTCCAGCCCATCCCCCGCGCGTCATCCAATCCGCGCACTGATCCTCACCCCCACGCGCGAACTGGCGATGCAGGTGGAAGAGAGCGTGCACCGCTATGGCAAATATCTGCCGGTGCGTATTACCGTGGTGTACGGTGGCGTGAACATTAACCCCCAGATTGATATGCTGCGCAGTGGTGTGGATATTCTGGTCGCCACGCCGGGGCGCCTGCTCGATCACGTGCAAAACAAAACGCTCAATCTGTCGCAGGTGCAAATGCTGGTACTGGATGAAGCCGATCGCATGCTGGACATGGGTTTCATGCCCGATTTGCGCCGCATCATCGCCTTGCTGCCGGCTGCGCGCCAGAACATGATGTTCTCCGCCACCTTTTCCGGCGAGATCAAGAAGCTCGCCGACAGCATGATGAACAACCCACAACTGATCGAGGTGGCGGGTCGCAATACAGCCGCCGAGACGGTCACGCAAAGCGTGGTGCCGGTGCACAAGGAGCGCAAGCATGCGCTATTGGCGCACCTGATCAAAACCCGCGAGCTGCGTCAGGTGCTGGTGTTCTGCGGCACCAAGATCGGCGCCAACCGGCTGGCGCAGCATTTGTGCCGGGATGGCATTCCGGCCAACGCCATTCATGGCGACAAAACGCAGCAGGCCCGGGTGGAAGCGCTGGATCAATTCAAGCAAGGTGCGATTCAGGTGCTGGTAGCGACCGATGTTGCTGCACGCGGCCTGGATATTGACCAGCTGCCGTGCGTGGTGAATTACGATCTGCCGCACGCGGCGGAAGACTATGTGCATCGCATCGGTCGCACCGGTCGCGCAGGGGCCAGCGGCATTGCACTGTCGCTGGTGGCGGAAGACGAGTTGCGTTACCTGGCCGATATAGAACGGCTGCTCAAAACCAAAATTACCTCCGAAATCATTCCCGGTTTCGAGCCCGAACTGGGTGCCATGCCGGAACCGGCGCGGCCACCGCGTGCGCGTAGCGAGCGCCCCGTACCAGCCCCGCGCGAGCCGCTGGCAGGCAGCCCTCCGGCCCGGCGCGAACGCGAGGACATCGAAGTGCCCGACACCCCGCTCAGCGTGCGCGCCAAAGAATCCGCCGCTACCGGACGCAAACAGGTCGCCGCGCTGTTCCGGCCACCGGTGAATTCGAGCCGTTAACAATCCCTCCGCGCATGATTGAACTGGTCGTTGTGGCTGCCCTGGGCGGGCTTGCCTGGTTCTGGCTGGATAGCCTGAAAACCCGCGAAACCGCTATCGCCGCTGCAAAACGCGCGTGCAATGCCGACGCCGTGCAACTGCTCGATGACACCGTGGCGGTGGCGTCTATCCGCTTGGCACGCCATCCGGGCGGACAAGTCGCGTTGCGGCGTTTTTACCGTTTTGAATTCAGTGATACCGGAGATAACCGCCGCGGCGGCGTGGTGCTGATGCTGGGCAACGTGGTGGAGACGGTCAGGCTGGGCAATGTGTGGACAGTGTAGTCCTGGCGGTTTGCAATCTCATCCGGCCTGCTCCATTTCTCCGATGGTTACATGGATTCGATTTCCAGCACCGCCAGGCTGATATGCTTGCCCAGTTGTTCATTAAAACCTGACCAGTCCTTGTAAGCGCTGACCTTGGCTGCGACGGCGTCCTTCATCTCAAAATCGCTCTTGCCTGCGTCGTACTGGCGCTGAACTTCGGCCATGAGCGTCGCCATGTAATCGCGGTAGTTTTTCACCATCGCGGCATCCGCCGTTTTGCCGTGGCCGGGCACATAGCGCTTGGCCTTGACCGCGATAGCGCGGTCACAGGCGGCGATATTCCCCTTGAAAGTGCCATCGTCCAGGCGCGCAATGCGTTGGTTCAGCACGTTATCGCCAGTGAATACCACGGCATCCTGAACCACTTCAATCATGATGTCGGTCTTGCTATGCGCATTTTCCGGCGCGAGGATGTGGAAAGTCATGCCGCCGGTGGTGAAGCGCTGGTTTTCCGTTACGGCAACGGTGGGAATCACCGCGCGGGTGCCCTTGGTATACCCCTGGGTGAGGCGTTCCATCAAGCCTGTCCATACCTCGGCTTCACCGGCCTGGGCCTTGCGGATCATTTCCGGATGCGCCATCAGTTGCGCCTTGGGATAGGCTTCCAGAATGGCCTGGTTGCCAAGCCAGTGGTCACCGTGTATGTGTGTATCAAGTACATGGGTGACGGGCTTGCCGGTGAGTTTGCGTACCTGGCGCAATACCATGCGCCCCGCTTCAAGGCTGGAACCCGGGTCGATGATCACAACGCCGTTATCCGTAATGACAAAGCCGGGGTTGTTCATGAAGCCCTGATTGGCGACCGAAGGCTCGCCCAGCGGGCCATGGATGACATAGGTGTGCGCCGCAATCTTTTCGGCTGGATAATCGCGAACCATGTTTTCGGCGGCATCCGCAGCGCTCAGTGGTAGAAACAACAGTGGCGCGAACACTCGGCACAAGGCGTGAATTATTTTCATGTTGGGTCTCCTCAAATATGCGGGCAAGCCTGCATGATGCCGTACTGTCCGTCAATGAGATATGGTATGGCACTACCACCATTTTTCGAAAATGATGCGGCTGGCGGGCACGGCAAGGCTGACCAGGATGCTGCTGACATCTTCCACCATGCCCGGCGGCCCGCACAGGTAGTAGAGTGTGTCGCGACTCATGCCGGCGCTTTCAAGCAGGTTGGAGTCCATGCGCCCGGTACGCCCATGCCAGTTGTTATCTGGCTGGGTGACGGTGACCACGCTGTGCAGATTGGGATGAAGGCGGATCAGTTGTTCAATTTCATTGCGGAACAGGAATTCATCCGGGCTGGGAATGCTATATACCAGCGTGGCTTCGGTGCCGGGTACTGCGTCGGCAATATAGCGAAAAATGCTGATAAGCGGCGTGACGCCGACGCCCGCACCCACCAGCACCACACGCTGGCTCATTTCCGGCTGGTAGACGAAAACCCCCTGGCCGCTGGAAATGCGCACACGGTCGCCAATTTTGGCATGTTCATGCAGCCACTGCGTGACCGGGTGGCGTGTGCTGGCTTTGATGGCCAGTTCCAGGCTGTCGGTGATGACAGGCGAGGAAGTCATCGAATAGCCGCCAACCTGGATTGCACCGTCAATTTCTACATACAGGTCTATCCATTGGCCGGCGAGAAAGTGGAACGGGGGCGTGTCTACATCGAGCCGGAACGACTTGACGCTCGGGGTTTCTTGCTGGATGTGCGTGATGATTGCGTTAAACAAGGCTGTCCCCGGCTGGTTATTATGGTTATGGTCGCACAGATTGTCCGGAACACAGTTACTTCTTCGCCTCGAAATCAAGCGAAGCCGAATTGATGCAATAACGCAATCCAGTCGGTGCCGGACCGTCTTCGAATATGTGCCCGAGGTGGCTGCCACAGTGACGGCAATGTACTTCGGTGCGCTGCATGAGCAGGCTGTTGTCGGGACTGGTTTCCACTGCAGATTCGATGATCGGTTGCCAGAAGCTTGGCCAACCGGTGCCCGAGTCGAATTTGGTGTCCGCGTCGAATAAAGGCTCACCGCAGCATGCACACCGATAGGTGCCCGCATCTTTGAGATTCCAGTATTTGCCGGTAAAGGCGCGCTCGGTGCCATGCTCACGGCAGATCTGATATTGCTCGGGTGTGAGCTTTGCGCGTAAAGTCTGTTCGTCCAAAGGTGATTTTCCAGTCATTTTGATTCCTTTTATCCAAGTGGAATTATGATCATAAATGGGTGACTAATGGCAAGCAGTCAAAATTCACGGTTTTGACATTGACATGAATGCAGGTTGTGATCTATATTCTGTTTACAGTTTAGATTTAGTCTAATCTGTTCGAAGCTTGTATTCCTAGAGCTTCGCGTTACCTGAACGTTACCCGAGGAGAATGACCATGCAACTCAAAGGTTCAAAAACTGAAACAAGTCTGAAAGAAGCATTTGCCGGTGAGTCTCAAGCCAACCGCCGCTACCTGTATTTTGCAGCAAAAGCGGATGTGGAAGGCCAAAATGACGTTGCCGCAGTATTCCGTTCCACTGCCGAAGGTGAAACCGGCCACGCGCATGGCCATCTGGAGTACCTGGAGGCCTGCGGTGACCCGGCTACTGGACTGCCTATCGGCGCTAGCCGCGACAATCTGAAAGCCTCAGTCGCCGGTGAAACGCACGAATACACAGATATGTATCCAGGCATGGCTAAAACCGCGCGTGAAGAAGGTTTTGATGAAATCGCCGACTGGTTTGAAACTCTGGCCAAGGCTGAGCGTTCGCATGCCGGCCGTTTCCAGAAAGCGCTGGACGCACTTGTAGACTGAAAAGTCTGACATTGCGAATTAGCGCAATTGTACTGCGGGTTGTGGTGGCTGCATGCTCACCGCGACTCGCAGGTTTAAATCCCATTTTGCATTCAGAGAACAAAAATGACCGTGCGAGAAGGCAATCTACAAGCTCCTACCCGACATCCGCTGGATTGGCAAAACCCCGAATTTTATAATGAAGCCGCATTGTTCCACGAAATGGAACGCGTATTCGATTTGTGCCATGGCTGCCGTCGCTGCGTGTCGTTGTGTACGGCCTTCCCGACGTTATTTGATCTGGTGGATGAATCGTCCACGCTGGAAGTGGATGGCGTTAACAAACAGGATTACTGGAAGGTGGTCGATCAATGCTACCTGTGTGATCTGTGTTACATGACCAAATGCCCCTATGTGCCGCCGCATCCCTGGAACCTGGATTTTCCTCACACCATGTTGCGTGCCAAGGCGGTCAAGTTCAAGCAAGGTGACACAAAATTCCGCGACAAGCTGCTCTCCAGCACGGATGCCATGGGAAAGCTGGCTTCCATCCCGGTGGTAGTGCAGGTTGTCAATGCGGCAATGAACAATACCACCGCACGCAAACTCATGGATGACCAGTTGGGTATCCATAGAGATCAGGTATTGCCGAAATACGACAGCGCCAAATTTCGCAGCACCGCGCATCCCGACAATAGTTTTACCAGCCGTGAGGGCGCGCAGACGCCAGGCAAAGTAGCCATATACGCAACCTGTTATGTGAACTATAACGAACCAGGTATCGGTCATGATTTGTTGAAAATACTCGCGCACAACGAAATCCCCAGCGTGCTGGTGGAAAAAGAATCCTGCTGCGGGATGCCTAAACTGGAACTGGGTGATCTGGAAACCGTGGAAAAGCACAAGAATGTGAATATTCCGCACTTGGCCAAACTGGCGCGCGAGGGCTATGCCATTCTCACCGCCGTCCCATCATGCACGCTGATGTATAAACAGGAACTGCCGCTGATGTTCCCCGATGACGCAGATGTGCAGGCGGTGAAGGCGGCAATGTGGGATCCGTTCGAGTACTTGATGGCGCGCCAGGCAGATGGTTTGCTCAAGACCGATTTCGTCAAGCCGCTGGGCAAGGTTGCCTACCACGTGCCTTGCCACCAACGTGTGCAGAATATCGGCAATAAGACCCGCGACAGTCTGAAACTGGCAGGTGCAGAAGTTACCATGGTGGAGCGCTGCTCCGGCCATGATGGTACATGGGGGGTGAAAACAGAGTTTTACCCGAATGCAGTGAAAATCGGCCGCCCGGTATTCAAGCAGATGGCAGCTGCCGATCCGGACTACATCAGTTCGGATTGCGCCATTGCCGCAAGCCACATTCAGCACGGCATGGGTGAGAGTCGTGCACAGAAGGCACACCCCATCACCTTGATGCGTATCGCCTACGGACTATAAGGAGCAGAGTACATGAGCAGTGAAGGTTACCACGAGCCAATCGACAAACTGTCCGCTGCGACTCAGGATATGCATCGCGCCATCGTCTCGCTGATGGAGGAACTGGAGGCAGTCGACTGGTACAACCAGCGCGTTGATGCCTGCACCGACCCAGAACTTAGAGCTATCCTCGAACATAATCGGGACGAGGAAAAAGAACACGCGGTGATGGTGCTGGAATGGATACGTCGACAAGACCCCACTCTAGATCATGAATTACGCGAAACCTTGTTTAAAAAAGGCCGTATCGCCGGCCAGCATGCACACGAGGAAAAATGAAATGGGACAGATTACCCGAGACAGCTTGATGACGCTGGAAGCCTACGCCAAAGCACGCCCCGCGCTACGCGCGCAGACCATCGAGCACAAAAAAAATCGCCGCGTTCAACTGGGCAATAATGTGGCATTAATGTTCGAGGATGAGCTCACACTTCGGTACCAGATTCAGGAAATGTTGCGAGTGGAAAAAACTTTTCTTGAGGAAGGTAT
Source organism: Sulfuriferula sp. GW1 (assembly GCF_047300855.1). Classification (GTDB taxonomy): domain Bacteria; phylum Pseudomonadota; class Gammaproteobacteria; order Burkholderiales; family Sulfuriferulaceae; genus Sulfuriferula. The sequence goes on along the minus strand of NZ_CP170197.1, from coordinate 2,577,866 downwards.
TCAGGATGAGCTCAATGCCTATACTCCGCTGGTGCCGGACGGTAACAACTGGAAAGCCACGATGCTCATCGAATACCCCGATGTGAATGAGCGCCGCGTGATGCTCGCCAGGCTCAAAGGGATAGAAGACAAGGTCTATGTCCAGGTAGCGGGGCACGCTCGTGTTTACGCTATTGCTGATGAAGATATGGAGCGCGAAAACGAGGAAAAGACCTCTTCGGTACATTTTTTGCGCTTTGATCTGCAATCCGGGATGGCCGCATCGCTCAAGGCTGGTGCAGCACTAGCTATGGGAGTAGACCATCCCGCCTATACTGCACATATGGATGCGGTGCCCGAGGCGACACGTACCTCATTGTTAAAGGATTTGACTATTTAGTTTTCGGGACGGGCTTAAAGCCAAAATACTGCAGGCTTGATTGAAGATGAGGAGAATATCGTGCTCGACAACATGATGATCAATCGTTTTAAATCCGGCTTGGGTGGCCAGCCCCTGCCATTGTCCATCCGCTTCTGGAATGGCGAAACGATGCGCTTTGGCGAACATGACAGCGTGCGCTTGTCGCTCAATTCCCCCAAGGCGGCGGTATCCTTATCCAACCCCACACTGGGAAAATTCGCCCGCTGTTATGTCGAAGGCGAAATTGACCTGGAAGGCGACATCCACGAAATTCTCGATCTGGGTGAAAAACTCTGCGCTGTGGGTGAGTGCCTGGCGCAGGACAAAAAAGACAGCCAGACATGGAAATGGTGGCGTCACACACGTTCGCGCGATCGCAAAAATATCAGCTATCACTACGATGTTTCCAACGATTTTTATGCGCTTTGGCTGGATCAAAAACGCGTCTACTCTTGCGCCTATTTCCGCCATCCGGACGACACTCTGGAAACCGCGCAGGAAGCCAAGCTTGACCATATCTGCAAGAAACTGATGCTGCAATCCGGCGAAAGCCTGCTCGATATAGGCTGCGGATGGGGCGGTCTGGTGCTGTGGGCGGCGCAGCATTATGGCGTCCATGCGGTCGGCATCACCCTGTCCCAGAATCAGCATGACTATATACAGGAGCAGATCAAGGCGCGCGGGCTGGTAGGCAGGGTCGAAGTGCGTCTGATGGATTATCGTGACGTGCCGGCAGACATGCAGTTCGACAAGATTGCCAGTGTCGGGATGTTTGAACACGTGGGGCGGGCCAATCTGGATAATTACTTCAACAAGATATACAGCCTGCTCAAACCCGGTGGACTAGTGATGAATCACGGCATTACTTCGGCGGGGCTGGATACTGGCGGGCTGGGAAGTGACATCTCCGAATTTATTGAAGATTACGTATTTCCCGGCGGCGAACTGGTGCATGCCGCACGGGTCATCGAATCGCTGGCGCGCGGCGGGCTGGAATGCCTGGATGCGGAAAACCTGCGCCCCCACTATGCGCGTACCCTGTGGCAATGGGTTCACCGGCTTGAATCGCATAGCGAGGAGGCGCGTCGCCTGATCGGCGAGCAGAAATATCGCATCTGGCGAATTTATATGGCGGGTTCGGCGCACGCGTTTGAACGCGGCTGGATGGCACTGTTTCAGGTGCTTGCAGGTAAACCCCATGCCAATGGCAGCTTGCCGTATCCGTTTACACGTGACCACGTTTACGCATGACTTACCCGAATGAGACAGCCTGGCTCTGCGGGTTGTCATATGCGGTCTTTTTAGACTGTTCCTGCATTGCTGCGGTGTATCATGCGACTTTTTGCGATGGATAATCATGCGTCAACTTGTATCGCTTGCATTGCTTGGAATGCTCATGGCCCCCACGTTGGGACATGCGTGGGGCCTGGACTTTGACAGGGATTTTGATGAGCAGAAGAAGCCTTGGGAAGAAGTAAAAGCCCAGCTGCCCCCCTATCCCAAAGACGAAAACCTGCAGGCGTTCTATGTAAGCGGCATCGCCGGGAATCATTATTTCGTGGACAAGGCCACGCTGGAGGCGGACAAAGATGGCGTGGTGCGTTATGTATTGGTCATCAAGGCGCGAGGCGGCGCGACCAATGTGAGTTTTGAAGGCATTCGCTGCGCTAACCGGGAACGCAAGATTTATGCGATTGGTCACACAGATGGTACCTGGTCGCGTGCCCATGATAGCAAGTGGCAGCCAATCGCTTCAGCTTCTTCGCTGTCCTATCACCGCGCCCTTGCCGATGAGTATTTGTGCCCGCAGGGAGAAATGGTGAGTAGCCCCAAAGACGTGCTCAGGAATATGCGCGGCGCATGGTAGTTCGTCTCATGACGAATTTTAGAGTAATACGAGATTGTCGCGGTGGATCAGTTCAGGTTCGTCAATGTAACCTAGCGTCGCCTCAATCTGCGTTGTCGGTAGCCGCACAATCTTTCGTGCTTCGCTGGCGGCGTAATTTGCCAACCCGCGCGCGATTTGCACACCTTCCGGCGACACGCAGGTAACCACTTCACCGCGCGCGAATTCGCCCTCGACGTTAATCACGCCGATCGGCAGCAGACTCTTTCCATCCAGCGTCACGGCTTTGACTGCACCGGCATCCAAGGTCAGTTTGCCGCGCACTTGCAGGTGGTCGGCAAGCCAGGTTTTGCGCGATGACAGTGGGGTTTGAGTGGCTGCCAGTTGTGTGCCGATTGCTTCGCCTTTGGCCAACCGTACGAGTACATCGGCTTCGCGCCCGCTGGCAATAATGGTGTGCGCGCCACTGCGGGCAGCACGTTTAGCCGCCAGAATCTTGGTCAACATCCCGCCGCGGCTGATGGCACTCCCCGCACCGCCCGCCATTTTTTCCAGTGCCGGATCGCCAGCGTGTGCCTCGCTGACCAATGTGGCATCTGGATTGTTGCGCGGATCGGCGGTGTACAGGCCAGCCTGATCAGTAAGAATCACCAGCGCATCGGCTTCTATCAAATTGGTTACCAGCGCGGCCAGGGTGTCATTGTCGCCAAAGCGGATTTCGTCGGTGGCAACCGTATCGTTTTCATTGATGATCGGGATAACCTTCAATGCCAACAGGGTGCGCAAGGTGGAAAGCGCATTCAGATAGCGGGTCCGGTCGGCCAGGTCGTCATGGGTAAGCAGAATCTGTGCGGTATGCAAAGCGTGACTGCGAAAGCTGCTTTCATAGGCTTGTACCAACCCCATTTGTCCTACTGCTGCTGCCGCCTGCAACTCGTGAACGGCACTGGGACGTGCTTTCCATCCCAGGCGCTGCATGCCTTCCGCCACTGCGCCGCTCGACACCAGCACCACTTCCTTGCCCATATGGGTAAGTTGGGCAATTTGTGCCGACCAGTTGGCCAGCGCGGCATGGTCGAGTCCGCGGCCGTCGTTGGTGACCAGGGCGCTGCCGACCTTGACTACCAGACGGCGCGCGGATTGTAGTACCGGTTTCATAAGGTCGGGTCGTAAGTCGGCGTTACGGGTTCGGCGGCAGGTTGTGCAACCGCTTCTTCAGCTTCGCGGGCGGCAATGAGATGTGCCATGATGGCGTAAGTGAGGGCCTTGCAGCCTTCTCCGGTCAGCGCTGAAATGCTGAACACTTTGCCTTCCCAACCGTAATCCCGGACGAAATCTGCGATCTTGCCCGCGCGTTCGGTTTCATCGAGCATGTCGGTTTTGTTGAGTACCAGCCAGCGCGGTTTATTGTAGAGCGACTCGTCGTATTTACGCAGTTCGTTGACAATGGCGCGGGCTTCGTAAACCGGGTTGGTGCCTGCATCCATGGGTGCGATATCCACCAGATGCAGCAATAAGCGGGTGCGTGCCAGATGCCGCAGAAAACGGTGGCCCAGCCCGGCGCCATCGGCAGCGCCTTCAATCAGCCCGGGGATGTCGGCGATGACAAAACTCTTGTCGATGTCTACGCGGACTACCCCCAGATTGGGCGCCAGTGTGGTGAAGGGGTAATCGGCGACTTTCGGGCGCGCTGCGGAAACGGCGCGAATAAAGGTGGATTTCCCTGCGTTGGGCATGCCCAAAAGACCGACGTCAGCCAGTACTTTCAGCTCCAGCTTGAGTTCGCGCTCTTCCCCGGGTTCGCCGCGAGTGAATTGACGCGGGGCACGGTTGGTGCTGGTCTTGAAGTGCAGATTGCCGAGGCCGCCTTTGCCGCCTTTGGCGATGACAGCGCGCTGGCCATCGTGGGCCAGATCCACCAGCACTTCGTTGGTCGCCATATCGGTGATCACGGTGCCCACGGGCATGCGCAGGATGATGTCGTCGGAGCCTTTGCCATTGCAGTCAGCACCGCGGCCACCTTCCCCGGGACGGGCGCGGAAGGCGCGTGTATAGCGAAAATCGACCAGGGTGTTGATATTGCGATCGGCAACCGCAATGATGCTGCCCCCGCGGCCACCGTCGCCGCCATCCGGGCCGCCGCGCGGAACGAATTTTTCGCGGCGGAACGAGGCCGAGCCATTACCGCCGTTACCGGCGAAGACCTCGATTTTTGCCTCGTCAATGAATTTCATCTGTCCATGCCACCAAAGTAAAAAAGCCCTATCCAGCGGATAGGGCTTGAATGTCCAACCGAGCGAGTATTACGCGGTAGGGATGATATTGATCATCTTGCGTTTTAGCGCGCCCTTGACGACAAATTGCACTACGCCGTTAACCGTAGCGAACAGAGTGTGATCCTTGCCCATACCAACGTTGTCGCCGGCATGAAACTGGGTGCCACGCTGGCGCACGATGATATTGCCAGCCAGCACTTCCTGTCCGCCATAGCGCTTTACGCCCAGGCGTTTGGAATGGGAGTCGCGACCGTTACGGGAACTGCCGCCTGCTTTTTTGTGTGCCATGGTTTATCTCCTTAAGCCGAAATGCCACTGATCTGGATTTCAGTGTAATTTTGACGATGACCCTGATGCTTCTGGTAGTGCTTGCGACGGCGCATCTTGAAAATACGGATTTTCTCGCCGCGACCATGCGAAATAATGGTCGCAGTGACCTTGGCACCGTCAACCAACGGCGCGCCGACCTTGATGTTGTCGCCTTCGGCAACCATAAACACCTGATCCAGCACGATTTCGCTGCCAACGTCCGCGGTGATCTGTTCTACTTTAAGTTTTTCGCCAGCGACAACGCGATACTGCTTGCCGCCGGTTTTTATGACCGCATACATGGTGAGCTCCAAACATCTAAACTAGAGGAAGGGCGGAATTATATAGAAATCAACAGGCAAGGTCAAACCATCCTTGACACAACAGTGTGTGTCTCCCTACCATTCAACTCTTTTTTGCGATTTTTCGACAATGCAGGCAATTCAAGCGTTTTTGGCAGATGATATGCGTAGCGTGGATGCGGTGATCCGCGCTCGTCTGCATTCTGAAGTGGTGCTGGTCAGTCAGGTCAGCGAATATATCATCAATAGCGGCGGCAAGCGCCTGCGTCCGGCTCTGGTGCTACTTTCCGCGGGCGCGTTGGGATATCGCGGCACGCATCAGTACGAGCTCGCAGCCGTGGTTGAATTCATCCATACCGCGACCCTGCTGCACGATGACGTGGTGGATGAATCAACACTGCGGCGTGGGCGAGAGACAGCCAATGCGCTGTTCGGTAACGCCGCCAGCGTACTGGTGGGGGATTTTCTCTATTCGCGCGCTTTCCAGATGATGGTTACGGTGAATAACATGCGGATAATGGAAGTGTTATCTGACGCCACCAATATCATCGCCGAGGGCGAGGTACTGCAGTTGATGAACTGCAATGATGCAGATATCCACGAAGAAGATTATTTACGCGTGATTCGTTACAAGACAGCCAAGCTGTTCGAAGCGGCGGCTCGCCTGGGAGCGATTATTGGCGGCGCCGAACGCGCTGCTGAAGATGCCTTGGCTGCTTACGGGATGCATCTGGGCACGGCTTTTCAACTGATTGATGACGTGCTTGATTATTCCGGTAACCACGAAGAAATAGGCAAGAATATTGGTGATGATCTGGCTGAAGGCAAGCCCACCTTGCCGTTGCTGTATCTGATGAAACACGGCACACCCGAACAGGCAAGTATGGTGCGCCATGCCATTGAGGAAGGTGGTCGAGCCGAATTCCAAACCATATTGGCAGCGATTGGCAGCAGTGGTGCGCTCGATTACACGCGCCGTCAGGCAACGCGCGAAGCCGAGATTGCGTGCGCGGCCATTTCCGGATTGCCGGATTCTCAATATAAATCGAGTCTGCTAAAATTGGCAGACTTTGCAGTCAACCGCGATTATTGAATTTGCCCGGTTGAATTTTTTGCGCCGTAAGTCAATTCGGGGTGTAGCTTAGCCTGGTAGAGCGCTACGTTCGGGACGTAGAGGCCGGAGGTTCGAATCCTCTCACCCCGACCAGTTTAAGTATATTATCCTATCCTCTGCCAAATCTGCAGCCAGCCCTGTAGCGCTGGATTTACGGGAGATTTATCTTGGCAAAAATACTGTTGTTGTTGATTATCGGTGGCGTGATTTACTGGGTGATCAAGTCCCCGGCACGTGGCAACAGACAGTCAGGTGATCGCGTTAAAGCAAAGCCGCCGGAAGACATGGTGCGATGTATGCATTGCGGCGTGAACTTGCCGCGCAGCGAAGCGGTGCTGTCACGCGGTGAGTTTTTTTGCGGAAACGAGCACCGCCAGTTGCATCAACCCTGAGTGAACCAGCATGCGAGCAACCCATTGAGGACGGCCGCTGCCATCGTAGCCTCTCCCAGCACACCCGAGCCCGCCAGCTACTGGCGCACGCTGCATTACCTCAATTTGTACCGGCTCACCCTCGGCGGCGTATTTCTGGCGATTAGTCTGCTGTCTTCCGACCAGCCCTTGCTGGGGCAGGAGAACCCTGGGCTGTTTTTTCTCTATAGCATTATTTATCTCGGTCTGGCTGCACTGGCTATTGTCACGATCGGCTTGCGCAAGCCGCGCTTTGAATGGCAGGTAAGCTTTCAGATATTGACCGATATTGTGCTGATTGTGCTGATGATGTCAGTCAGCGGCGGCGTCCGCAGCGGTCTGGGCCTGTTGTTGATTGTGTCACTGGTGTCAAGCGGGCTCATCAGCCGTGGTCGGCTGGTCCTGCTGCATGCAGCGCTCGCGACGGTTGCGGTACTGGTCGCGCATACCATTGGTGTGCTGGATTATCGTGAATCTGTGGGGGATTTTGCCCAAGCGGGGCTGCTGGGCGTCGCGTTCTTCACCACTGCCTGGATTGCACACGTGCTGGCCAGGCGCAGCCATACCAGCGAGCAACTGGCGGCGACGCGCGCGGAAGACCTGGAAAACATGGCACAGATCAACCAGTTGGTGATCGAAGACATGCAGGACGGCGTCATCGTGCTCGACGGTGAAGGCAATATACGTCAGGCGAATCGCCATGCAGTACGCATACTCGATCTCGCCGACAAAGCTGACGAAGGGGTGGGCCAACCGCTGGGCGGAGTGGTTCCGGCGTTGGTGAATTGTCTGGAACAGTGGCGTAAAAATTCGCAGGCAAACTTTGCCGCGTTGACTGTCGGGCGCAGCAATGCGCAATGCCAGCCGCGTTTCATTGCGGTGGGTGACAAGCGAGTAATGGGGGCCGTACTGGTACTGGAAGATCTGAGCCGCGTACACCAGCAGGCGCAACAGATCAAGCTGGCAGCACTGGGACGGCTCACCGCGAATATTGCCCACGAGGTGCGCAACCCGCTATCTTCGATCAGTCATGCCGCGCAGATTCTGCAGGAGGACGCTATGGAAGATAAAACCCATGAACGCCTGCTGCAGATTATCCACGACAATACCAAACGTATCGATCGTCTGGTCGGTGACGTCCTGACGCTTAACCGGCGTGACCGGGTTCAACCCGAGTCCATTGTGCTGGCGGGTTATCTGCCAACTTTTGTAGAGGAATTCTGTCTGGCGGAAAATATTCCGCCAGACAGCATCAGCCTGAGTGTTGATAAAGGAAAAGACGTGTGTTTTGACCGTGGCCATCTCAACCAGGTGCTGTGGAATCTGTGTCGCAACGCCTGGCGGCATTCGCGCAAGCAGCCGGGCAGTATAGGGTTGCGGGTGAACAAGACGAGCGCAAGTGTGGTGGAAATACATGTTGTTGACGACGGTCCGGGCATTGCCATGGAAAATCTGGGCAAGCTGTTTGAACCGTTTTTTACTACTGACAGCTTGGGCACCGGATTGGGATTGTATATTTCGCGTGAAATGTGTGAAGCCAATCGTGCCAGCCTGGATTACATTGTGGAGAAGACGGGCGGACATTTCAAAATCAGTTGCCGGGAGGGCGCGTGTTAAAAAGCAAAGAAAATTACACGGGGCGCAGTGGGCAGGCACCTGTGCTGCCGGTACTTATTGTGGATGATGAGGCGGATATCCTTGAGTTGCTGGAATTGACGCTGTTGCGCATGGGGCTGGATGTGGTGCGAGCCATGCGCGTGCAGGAAGCGATCGAGAAACTCAAGGAAGGGAATTTCAGCCTGTGCCTGACCGACATGCGCCTGCCCGATGGGGAAGGGCTGGAAGTGGTGCGCTACATCGGCGAGCAGCGACCGGAAATCCCGGTCGCCGTGATCACGGCGCACGGCAATACTGAAAACGCGGTGGCCGCTCTCAAGGCCGGTGCATTCGACTACATCAATAAACCGGTGACGCTGGAACAGTTGCGCGCTCTGGTCAAATCAGCCCTCAAGCTACCTGAACGTCATGCAGCGCCGTCAGCTTCGGAACGTGCCTTGATCGGGACTTCTCACGCCATGCAGCAGGCGCGCGAACTGATCGAAAAGCTGGCGCGCACCCAGGCGCCCGTGTATATCACCGGCGAATCCGGTAGTGGCAAGGAACTCGCCGCACGGCTCATCCATGAGCAGGGTGTGCGTGCGGACAAGGCATTCGTGCCGGTCAACTGCGGTGCGATTCCCGAGAACCTGATGGAATCGGAGTTTTTCGGTTACAAAAAAGGCGCTTTTACCGGTGCCGAAGCGGATCGCGACGGTTTTTTTCAGGCTGCCAATGGGGGGACTCTGTTTCTCGACGAAGTGGCCGATTTGCCATTGCAAATGCAGGTCAAATTGCTGCGCGTGATACAGGAAAAAAAAGTGCGCAAGGTCGGCAGTACATTGGAAGAACCTGTGGATGTGCGCGTCATCAGCGCCACCCACCAGAGTCTTGCGCGCTGTGTGGAGGAAGGCCGTTTCCGTCAGGACTTGTACTATCGGTTGAATGTGATCGAGCTGAAAATGCCGCCGTTACGTGAAATGCGTGAAGATGTGGCGGAAATCGCCGGCACCTTGCTGGCACGCCTGGCGCAGGCGGCGGGCATGGCCGTACCTGCGCTCGATAAAGAAGCCGGCAAAGCGCTGTCGCAATACGATTTCCCGGGTAACGTGCGGGAACTGGAGAACATTCTGGAGCGTGCGCTGGCGCTGTCTGGTGGCGGCAAGATTGATGCGATGGATTTGCAACTCACCCCCGCACAGGAGGAGGGCGCGCAGGAGGCATTGCAGGCAGGCGCGAAATGGCCATTGCAGGATTACCTGGACAAGCTTGAGCGCGAGGCCATTCAGGAAGCGCTGGAAAAAACCCGTTATAACAAGACCGCTGCCGCCAAACTGCTGGGGATCACATTCCGCGCTTTGCGCTACCGGCTGGAACGGCTGGGGATAGAATAGCCTCTCGAGCCCCCTATCCCAATGCGATCGCCAGATAGCCTGCATACAGCGCTCCGTTTACCCACAAATGCCACACTCGCAACTGGCCACGGGAGAGCATCAGACGCAACCAGGCGGCAGCGATCAAAGTGATCACCACGCCAGCCAGGACTTCTTTTTGAGGTACCCACGGGGTCAGCGCAATGCCGATGGCGGGCAGCAATGTACCCTGGAATACCATGGCACCGGTTACGTTTCCGAAGGCAAGGGTATCCTTATGTTTGCGGATCCACAGTATGCTGTTGACCTTTTCCGGCAATTCGGTGGCCAGTGGTACGATCATCAGCGATAGCAACAGGGCGGAGATACCCAGTATCGGTGCAGCGAGTTCGATGCCGTGGATAAAGCCTTCCGCGCCTGCCACCAGCAGCCCCAGGCCCAACGCAAGTTGAATCAGGATGGTGAGCAGGGTGGTGGGGACGCCGAGTTTCGACAGGAACATCGGTTTGCCTGCCTCCGTGGCGTGCCCATCCTGCACCAACGCAGCCGAGGCGCGCAGGGTCATCATCACGTAAACAAAGTAGATCAGCACCATGATGACGGAGAACAGGAAACGAATCTGGTTCGAGTCATGCGGAATGAACAGTGCCACGCAGGACAATCCGAATGCAACCAGGAAAAAATTCATGTCGCGCCTGAGTCCGGAGCGTTCCGGTGTGAAATGCCCCTGCATACCGCGTTTTTTAAGCACCGCAAGGCTGATCAGAAACATGGTCAGAGTAGACAGCATGAGCGGTGCCCCGAGAATCGCGCCTACACCGATTTCCTGGTTCACCTGGACATTCTGGGTGCCGGCGAAAATTGCCAGCAACGGCACCATGGTTTCCGGCAACGCTGTACCCACCGCGGCAAATATCGAACCGGTAACGCCTTCGGATATCTTCAGCTTTTCGCCCAGATGTTCGAGTGCGTTTACGAAGACTTCCGCGGCAATCAGAATAAGCACCAGAAAACCCAATAATTCCAGCCAAAGCATATCGATATCCCGGACAGCATTAAAAACCGGATTTTAACAGGCTTGCGGCGGTAAAGCCTTATCCCGTAAAGTTGTGCCCTTTTAAGCATGAACGGATTGCCTGATGGGTTTGCTGGATTTACTCGGTTTCAACAAACAGCCTGCGGGTCTGGCGGGCAGTACGCTGGTGGTCGCAGAGGCCGCCACGCTGGCGCGCGCAGATCAATTCCTCAACGCTTTACAAGCCCGGTTTGGCAACGTGGCGCTGGCACTGATTGATGCGGGCAGTTACGCAGGTGAATTGCCTTATCTGGCGCTCCCCGGCGCAGCAGATCAAGCATATTCCAGACTGGAAAAAATTCGTCCGCAGCGGCTGATCGTTCTCGGGCTTGACGGCAGTCATGCTGGGCTGGTGCAAGCCGCAGGGTGCCCGGCCTGGTGGATTAACGCACGCGATGAGCAGGCGACACACGCGCGTTGTCGGGCAGTGACGGTAGTCCAGAGCGGCATGCCGGTACCCGATGCTGTGGTTACCGGCGATCCGCTTGCCGGAGTCGAACAATTGCCGCAAATTGTCATGGAAGGGGAACTGTGCGAGCGCCTCAAGGAACAGCGTGAGGGCGGTCGCTGGGCAGGTTATTTCGCGGGTACGGGCGAAGATGAGGAAGACCTCGCGTATGCAATTTTCAGTCGCCTGATACGTCACAAAATGGGCCTGATGATCCTGGCGCCGCGCGATCCGGCTCGTTGCGAGCCGGTATACCGCGAGTCCATCAAATACCGCCTGCAAACCATTCGGCACGCGCGCCTGTCGACCTCCTTCATCCCGATCAAGACGCGTGTTTACTACGTTGAAGACCCGCATCCGCTGGAGGCGCTATATGCGTGTGTGGATTTCGTGGTGGCCGGTGCCACGCTGCATCGCCACGCCCGCAATGCACCCGATATCGCCTCGCCCATGCTGCATGGCAAGCCGGTGATTGTCGGACCGGCTCATCGTGATCAGCCGCTGCTGGCCGCGGCGCTGGAGGCGGGGGCAGTGCTGGCGGGTGACGATAACGAGCAGATTTTTGCGCACGCCCGCAGATTGATTGATGATCCGGCCTATAGTCAGCAGCTTGCGGCGCAGGCCAAGGCCTGGCTGCAAATCCAGCCAGGCGCATTGGAACGGGTTGTCGCGCTGATTGAATAAATGAACCTGGTCGAGCTCACCGAATTCGATTTCCATCCGCGCATCGCCCATAGTAAGGGGGTGAGCCTGGTGATGTTCAGCGGGCCGGATTGCGGCAGCTGCCGGCGCCTGGAAAAGTTGCTGCCGCAGCTGGCTACGGGACGCGTGGCGCATCTATACAAAGTGGATATCCAGACAAGCACCGCACTGGCGCGGGAGTATGAGGTATTCCACCTGCCCAGCCTGTTCCTGTTTGTGGATGGGCACTTTCATGCGCCGCTGCATGCCGAGCCGACGCCGGAAAGATTCAGTGCAGCGATAGCCCGTGCGCTGAATGAACCGGCACACGAGGAGCCCTGATGAAGCTACAGCAAAACGGCGTGGTTTCCGGCGTGCGTTTCATCGCCTCACCCAACTGCGACTGGCGCGCCAATCCGGACGATATCCGGCTGCTTGTGGTGCACAACATTTCGCTGCCGCCGGGGGAATTCGGCGGCGCAGGCGTGGTGGCGCTCTTCACCAATCGCCTCGATCCCACAGCCCATCCTTACTACGCAAGCATTCATTCTTTGCGCGTATCGGCGCATTTTTTCATCCGTCGCGATGGCGAAATAATCCAGTTTGTGCCCTGTGTGAAACGAGCCTGGCATGCAGGCGTATCGAGCTGGCGCGGCTGGGAGAAATGCAATGACTTTTCTTTGGGTGTGGAACTGGAAGGGGATGACCACACCCCTTTCAGCGACGTCCAGTACATACAACTTGCTGCGCTGATCGCACTCTTGAAAACCACCTATCCCGACATCGAAATTGCAGGGCATTCCGACATCGCGCCCGGACGCAAGACCGATCCGGGTGCCTGTTTCGAATGGCCGCGTCTGGACCGTATCCTGCTCCACAAATAAGAATCGTTCTCAAAAATGCTTGCACACTTGGAAAAGGTGTGTAATATTGCGAATCATTCTTATTAACTTTTGTTGCGAGCAAGATCATGGACCTGCACAACACTGTTTCAGTACGCGAGGGCGCCGCCTCCGATAGCCAGAGGCGTTACCTGGTACTCGACCGGACGCTGCCGATCCGCAGCGAATCCCTGTTCACGCAGAACGATGAAGTGCTTATCGCCCATCAGGGTGAGCATTACCGCCTGCGCCGTACCCGCAACGGCAAACTGATTCTAACCAAATAGGCAAAAGGGCATTCACCATGTATATCTGTATATGCAAGGCTGTGACCGACAGTGCAATCCGCGAGGCCGTATGCCAGGGCGCCTGCCGGATGCGCGATCTGAAAGAAGGGCTGGGCGTGAGCGCACAATGCGGTAAATGCGCCTGCCACGCCAAAGCCGTGCTGGAAGAAGCCTTGTCGAAACAGAGCATGATGCAATCCATTCCACTTGAACCCGGCCGTCTGTACGAGGCAGCAGCATAAGGACGAGCCCTAAGGAGGCAAACATGAAAGGTAATGCAGACATCATCCAGTGGTTGAACCGCCAGTTGCAGCACGAGCTGACCGCCATCAACCAGTATTTCCTGCATGCGCGCATGTACAAGAACTGGGGCTTCAGCAGCCTCGGCAAGCACGAGTACGAAGAATCCATCGAGGAAATGAAGCACGCCGACATGCTGATCGAGCGCATTCTGTTTCTGGAAGGCCTGCCCAACCTGCAGGAACTCGGCAAGCTCATGATCGGTGAGAAGACCGAAGAATGCATTGCCTGCGATCTCAAGCTGGAACAGGGTTCGCGCGAAACACTGGTGGCGGCGGTTGCCGCCTGCGAAAGCCAGCAGGATTACGTGTCGCGGGAATTGTTCGAGCACATTCTGGAAGACACCGAAGAGCACATCGACTGGCTGGAAACCCAGCTCGATGTGATGCAAAAAGTCGGCATCCAGAACTGGCTGCAAAGCCAGATGTAAGTTATTGACGCTGGCGATGGTCGCCAGCGCAGTTTCGCCAGCCAGCCCGATCCCGGGCAAGCCAGCCAGATTTTTAATTGTCTTGCCAGGGGATCTACCATGAAAAATTTAATGACCACAGGGTTGGGTGGCGCGGCTGCGCTGTACTTATTTTCCGGAGCGGCGCTTGCCGATGAAAGCCTGTTCGGCTATGTCAGGGGCGCGGAGACATTGCCCAAGGGCGCTACGGAGCTGGTGCAGACGGTGACGCGGCGCTGGGACAAGGGCGCCGGCAGCTATACCGCTTATGACAGCAAGACCGAGCTGGAGCACGGCATAACCGACCGGTTCACCGGCGCGGTTTATCTGCTCGGGCAGTCAGTCAATACCCAGGGCTTGCTGATCGACGGTTACATCCCCAGGGATGAAAACTCGGGGCTCAGGCTGTCGGGTATGGAAGTGTCGGCCAAATATAATTTTCTGAGCCCGGCCAAGGATGATTTCGGCCTGGCGGCTTATGTGTCCGGCGCTTACAGCACGCTGGACCCGCATTCCGGGCAGAAAAAAGACAAATACACGGTCGAGACCTGGCTGCTGGCGCAAAAGAACTTCCTTGACGATCAGCTCGTCTGGGTGGGCAATCTGGGCCTGGAAGCCACCTATGCCAAGCGCAAGCCGATCGATGGACTGCCGGCCGGCTTCGACTGGCCCACCGGGCCGGAAATGGAAATCGGCGTCCTGGCGGGAACCGGCGTCTCGTATCGCATCGCGCCCAAGTGGTTCATCGGTGCTGAGGCGCTTTATGACACCGAATTTGAAACCGAAGTGGGACAGGAGCGCTGGTCGGTACAGGCCGGGCCGAATATTCACTACGGCGACAAAAACTGGTGGTTTACCTTGAGCTGGCTGCCCCAGTTGCGCGGCGGCGGGGAGAAATTTGCGGAGCAGAACGACACCAATCTGCACCTGATAGAAAAGACCAAACAGGAAGTCCGCATCAAGCTTGGTTTCAATTTTTAAGGAATGAGCATGAGCAATTTAGACCGCTGGCTGATGATACCGGCGTTGATTCTGCCCGCTGCGGCGTCTGCACCCGCATTCGCGGTGCAGTACCTGAGCGTGGAGCAGGCCCAGAAGGTATTGTTTCCCGGCGCCGATCAGTTTGAGGCCAGGCCCGTCACACTCAGCGCTGCCCAGCGCAGTGCGATCGAATCCGCTTCGGGTGTGCGCGTGCGCACGGCGGAAGTCGCTGCCTGGCATGCCAAACAGGGCGGCAAGGCGATAGGCTGGTTCATGCTGGATGAAGTCTACGGCAAGCACGAATTCATTACCTACGCAGTGGCCGTCGGTCTGGATGGCGCGGTGAAGGGTGTGGAAATCCTCGATTACCGCGAAACCCACGGCGGCGAGGTGAAAAATCCGAAATGGCGTGCCCAGTTCACCGGCAAGAAGGCCGGCGATACGCTGAAGCTGGATGAGGACATCAAGAACATCAGCGGCGCCACGCTGTCGTGCAAACATCTGACCGACGGGGTCAAGCGGCTGCTGGCGACCTACGAGGCGGCATTGAAGTGAATGCGCCGCTCGATGCAGCCCTGCTGCAACCGCAACCCGGCGTCGAACACCTGCGCGCGCGGCCGCTGCTCGGCACGCTGGTGGAAATCGCTGCAACAGGCGCGAACGCTGAGCGGGTGCAGGCCGGGATCGAGCGTGCTTTCCAGACGGTGGAAATGGTGCATGCGCTGATGAGTTACCATGCCGCGGATTCCGACGTATCGCGCATCAATCGCTGCGCATTCGAGCGCCCGGTGCCGGTGTATGAACACACCTGGCGGGTGCTGGCGGCGGCCCGGGAAATGGCCGAGGCCAGTAACGGCCTGTTCGACATCAGCATTGCACCGACGCTGACGCAACTGGGATTTCTGCCGCGTCACGCCGATTTTCCGCGCATTTCCGGCCAGGGCAACTGGCGCCATGTGGCGTTGCTGCCGGACAACCGGGTGCGCCTGCTGCGGCGCCTGCGCATTGATTTATCCGGCATTGCCAAGGGTTATGCGGTGGATCTGGCCATCAAGGCGCTGATGGATTCGGGCATGAGCGCAGGTCGGGTCAACGCCGGTGGCGATTTGCGCCTGTTCGGCGCTATCGCGCAGACCCTGCATGTGCGCCACCCGAGCGCACCCACCAGCATTGTGCCGCTGGTCGAATTGCGTGCAGGTGCCGCCGCCACCTCGGCCGGTTACTACACCCAGCGCCGCCATCGCGGGCGCATGATCACGCCGCTGATTCATCCGCACACACGCGAAGCGTGCGGCGTGGAGCGCAGCGTCACCGTATTGGCGCAAGACTGCATGAGCGCCGATGCGCTGACCAAGGTCGTGCACGCCGACCCCGCCCAAGCGGGGTCTGTGCTGGCACGCTTCAATGCACGGGCACTGATGCTGGAACACGACCCGGTGAGCGGCGGCTGCCGCATCTTCGATAGCGCCGCAACCGGCCAGCCCGGCTGGCGCGCACGCTGGGGTATCGCCAATGACAGCGAACAGGCACGCCATGTATAACTTGCCGTTGCCGATCCGCTTTGCCAAGCCGCACAAGCGCGTGTTGTATGGCGTGTTCGCGCTGTTGTGGTTGTCCGGCGCGCTGTGGCTGGGGTTTCATTATTTTCTGCGCGTGCCGGGTGAATTCGGTGCAACGCCACACCCACTGGAAATCTGGTGGCTGCGTCTGCATGGGCTGATGGGGTTCGCCATGCTCGTTGCTGTTGGCTCGGTGCTGCCTATCCACACCCGCCGCGCCTGGCATTTGCACAAAAACCGCAGCACCGGTTTTTTGATGCACAGCGTATTGCTGTGGCTGTCACTGACCGGCTACGCGTTGTATTACTTCGCCACCGATGCCAACGCCGCCTGGCTGCCCCTGCTGCACTGGGTGGTGGGGCTGGCGTTGCCGTTGATGCTGGTGTTGCACATCCGGCGTGGCCGCGCCCGCTCGAAAACTGTTTTTAAACCCGTATCTGCTCTGGATACCCATCTCAACCCGCCAGCCAGCCCCACGCCTTTCAGCGTCGCCAGCCAGCCGAACACCGCTTGCTCTGCCGAAAGGAAACATCATGCACCACTTCAAGTTGAAACCGGCGCTTCTGGCGACGCTGATCACGCTCTCGTTCAACGTCCACGCTGAGTCGTCCACCACCACCCTGGAACAAAAACTCGATCAGCTGCAGCAGGAAATGACGGCGCTCAAGCAGCAGCTGGCCGAAGAAAAGGCGGCGCGTGAAAAGCAGGTCGACAACGCCGTCAAGGTCGCCGTTGCCAGTGCCGCGCCGGCGCGCGCAGATGACACCAGCATCGGTGGCTATGGCGAAGCCGTGTATAACAATTATCGCGACGGATCGGTCAAGGATCAGGCCGACCTGCGGCGTTTCGTGCTGTTTTTCGGCCACCGTTTCAATGACAGGCTGCGCCTGTATTCCGAGTTGGAAGTCGAACACGCGCTGGTGGAATCCGGGCAGGGCGAACTGGCCATGGAACAGGCCTATCTCGAGTACGGGTTGACCCCTTCCACCAACCTGCGCGCCGGCCTGATGCTGATGCCGCTGGGCTTTCTGAACGAAACTCACGAACCTCCCACTTTCTATGGAGTCGAGCGTAACGAAGTCGAATCGCGCATTATTCCTTCCACCTGGCGCGAGCTGGGGGTTGGTTTGCAGGGCCGCGTTCTGGATAATGCGCTGGAATACAATGCGGGTATCGCCACCAGCCTGGATGCCAGCAAATACACCGGCGCGAGCAGCGCCGTGCGCGGCATGCGCTCGGAGGGCTTCAAGGCTGCCGCCAACGATCTCGCGCTGTATGCGGGCCTCAATTACCGCCAACCCGGCTGGAGTATCGGTACCGGCCTGTTCAGCGGCAATACCGCCCAGAACGGCGTAGGCGATACGTCCAGCTCCTTCCTGGCAGGCAAGGATGCGCGCATGACCCTGTGGGATATCCACGGCAAATACAGCGTGGGCGACCTCGAACTGCAGGCGCTGTATGCGCGCGGCACGCTGGGGGATACCCTGGCCATCAATAATGCCGCAGGGATTGCGCCCGGCTCCGGCAATGCCGCGCCCAAGTCTTTCTATGGCTGGTACGGCCAGGCGGCCTACCATGTATGGAAAAAAGGCGACATGCGCTTGAGTCCGTTTGTGCGCTACGAGCGCTACAATACCCAGGACAGCGTGGATGCGGGCTATACGGCCAATCCGCTGAATGACGAGACCGTCGTGACAGCCGGCGCCAACTTCAACCTGAGCCGTGAAGTCGTGCTGAAAGCCGACTGGCAGAACTACAAAACCGACAACAAGAAAGACCGCTTCAACCTTGGTGTGGGTTATATGTTCTAGAGTAATGGTGTAAGTCCGGGAAGTCCGCGCCCATTTTTGTGTGCAGGCATGGCCAATCAGGGCTTCCCGTCCCGCCGGGTGACCGGCGTTTCACCAAGGAGAAAATCATGCAAACACAGGACAAGCAGCAAGCCATTACACTGTTGAACCGCATCATGGAACTGGAACTCGCCGGCGTGGTGCGCTACACCCATTACGCGCTGATGATCTACGGCTATAACCGCATCCCGATTGTGAGCTGGCTCACCGAACAGGGCGATGAAGGCCTGCTGCACGCGCGCCGCGCGGGCGAGCTGATCACCCATTTCGGCGGCCATCCCTCGCTGGGTATCGGCCCGCTGCTGGAGACCCACCAGCACGACATCGGCGCCATCCTGCGCGAATCGCTGGAACATGAGCAGGCCGCGCTGGCCACTTACTACGAGTTGCTCGAACTGGCTCAGGGAAAATCGGTATTGCTGGAGGAATACGCGCGCGAACTCATCGCTGCGGAGGAGCTGCATGCCGGAGAAGTCAACAAGATGCTGCGCAAGCCCGGCGATATTGCCGAATTTGACGGTTAATTTGTCATGGGATGCTGCGAAGACAGCGCCTGTGCGGTCGGCCAGCTCCAGGCGCGCCAGTCGCGCACGCTGAAGTGGGTACTGCTGATCAACAGCGTCATGTTCGGGGTCGAGTTCGGCGCCGGACTGGCGGCCGGATCCGTCGCACTGATGGCGGATTCGCTGGACATGCTGGGTGACGCGCTGGTGTATGCACTGAGCCTGTATGCGGTGACGCGCGGACTGCGCTGGAAGGCGGGCGCTGCACTGGTCAAGGGCCTGGTGATGGCGGGTTTCGGCTTGTTCGTGCTGGGGCAGGTGGCATACCGGATGTTCAATGCTGTTCCACCCGAGGCTGCCACCATGGGCGCGGTGGGTTTGCTGGCGCTGGCTGCCAACCTGGTGTGCCTGCGTCTGCTTACCCGCCACCGCGACGAGGATATCAACATGCGCTCGGTGTGGCTGTGCTCGCGCAACGATATTATTGCGAATGTCTCAGTACTCGTTGCTGCCGGATTGATCGCCACGATCCACCAGCCATGGCCGGACTGGGTAGTCGGCTTCGGTATCGCCGCTCTGTTCCTGCACTCGGCATGGCGGGTAGTGAGGCAGGCCCGCCACGAAGTTCTGGCACCCTGAATCGCAGGCTTTACCGTGCCAATGGAATACCAGCGAGCCGGGGCAGTCGCTCAATGCCTGTTCGTAAAAGGCGTCTATGCCAAGGTTCGCACTGATTTTTCCCGGGCCCACTGGCGCGTTTTTGCTGCTGCAATAAATGCCTTTTGGTCGGCGATATCGACGACTCCCGCATCATTTCCCACATTCGCTGTTTTCAAAAGCGCACGCCCCCCGGCATCCACGGCGATGGCTTTGAGATGACCGAATGCATCGCGCACGAAATCGATTGCGGCGCTTTCCTTCGCGAGCGCTTTGGCTCCATCCGCGGAGAGAATGACCGCTACCGCGTCAAACAATATAGAGGGTGAACCTGCCAATTGCCCGTTCGCCGCCAGCACCGAGCCATCGGCCAGCTTTGCGCCCCCCACCCTGGGCGCAACAATCTTCACAGTGGCGCCGGCGTCGATCACGGCCTTTTGCACTTTTTTAATGGTGGCGCCATCCGAACCGTCCGCAATCAGGATGGCAATTGCCCGCCCCATCAAGGTGTCCTTCATTTTGCCGATGATCTGCAAAGCCGGGGAAGGAGGCATTTCCTGCACGGGTGCAGCGGCTGCCGGGGCATCGGGCAATTTGGAAAACCCAAGACCGTTGGCGACGCGCTGGGCGAGGTCTTTGTCAATATGCAGGAGGTGACCGACCATGGCTTCACGCACGTGCAAATGATCGACTTTGGACAGCTCGAACACAAATGCTGAAGCGATATGCGCCTGCTCGTAAGCGGTCTGGCTCAGGTAGAACTGGCGCGCCTGGCTGTAGTGGTCAGCGAAACTCTCGGGGCGAATGCGGCCTTTCTCGCCGCTTTCATTGACTGCCGCGCTATGAAAGCCCCTGGCCGGCGTTTCGCGTGGCGAGGTTTCGGACAAGGAGTTGGGTTCATACGCAACACGGCCTGCCGGTTGCGCCATCTGCATGTGTCCGTCGCGTTGCTGGTTCGCAAACGGGCACTGCGGCGCGTTGACCGGGATCTGGTGGAAATTGGGCGAACCCAGGCGCGAAAGCTGCGTGTCGAGATAGGAGAATAAACGGCCCTGCAGCAGCGGATCATTGGAAAAGTCGATGCCGGGCACGATATTGGCGGGACAGTAGGCTACCTGTTCGGTTTCGGCAAAAAAATTGTTCGGCCAGCGATCCAGCACCATGCGCCCGATCACCTGCAGGGGCACCAGTTCTTCGGGGATCAGTTTGGTTGCGTCCAGATGATCGAACGGGAATTTATCCGCTTGCTCCTGCGTGAACAGCTGCACCGCGAATTCCCATTCCGGGAAATTTCCGGCCTCGATGGCTTCGAACATGTCGCGCCGCTGGTAATCCTGATCCGCACCGGAAATCTTCACCGTTTCATCCCAGATCGTGGACTGCAAACCGAGCTTGGGGCGCCAGTGGAATTTGACGAAAGTGGATTTGCCTGCCTCATTGATCAGCCGGAAACTATGTACGCCAAAGCCTTCGATCATGCGTAGCGAGCGCGGGATTGTGCGATCGGACATGATCCACATCACCATATGCATGGCTTCCGGCGTCAGCGACATGTAATCCCAGAACGTGTCGTGAGCAGTTGCCGATTGCGGGAAACCGCGGTCAGGTTCCATTTTTACCGCATGAACCAGATCTGGAAATTTGATGGCATCCTGGATGAAGAAAACCGGAATGTTGTTGCCGACCAGGTCCCAGTTGCCTTCCTTGGTATAAAACTTGACGGCAAACCCGCGTACATCACGCGGCGTGTCGACCGAGCCAGCGCCGCCTGCAACAGTGGATATGCGCGTAAACACGGGGGTTTTCACTCCTGTCTCGGTAAGTATTTTGGCGGTGGTATATCGTTTCAAGGAAGTAGTCAGCTCGAAGTACCCGTGCACCCCGGTCGCACGCGCGTGCACGATGCGCTCGGGAATGCGCTCGTGATCGAAATGGGTGATTTTTTCGCGCAGGATGAAATCCTCCAGCAGCGTGGGGCCGCGCGGATGGGCTTTGAGAGAGTTCTGATTATCGGCAAGGGCGACGCCCTGGTTGGTAGTGAGTGCGGCGTGCTTTCCCCCGGCAATCTGGTGCAGTTCGCCTCCGGCTCCTGTTTTTGTATTGCCATTCGAGGCCGAAAGCTTCGCCTTCCCTGAATTGCGCATGGTCTTTTCTTTGCTCATGATCGATCTCCTGATAAGTGACGACGGTCTCGCGCCTATTGCCTCTTCACGTGTGTGGCGCCGGGTTGTTGGATAGTGCTACATGGCTGCGGCAAGGTGCGCCAAGTATTACTGCACCTTAAGCGCGCCGAACAATCAGGTCTGTACGGAGACGCACGCTAGCGGATTTGTGAACGGCGAACCCTGACACCGACAGGAAGCCACTTTGGTAAATTGATGCAAGGACATCCTCAGGACTTGAGTATCTGGCGAAACGGCCCGAACCCCTGAAAGAAAAAGCCGCACTGCGTCAAACCGGCGCCTTGCGGAATGTGGCCCATGGGCTATGGTGAAACTGGAATAGCATCATTTCGGATCGGAATATCCTTTCTCCATGCTGCACTGGTGGAAGAAATCGTCATTTTCAACTCGTATCCAGGGAGAAGCCATGAAAGCCACCCACCCAGTGTTTCAATTCCTCGTTGGTCTGGCTCTGGCGTTGATGCTTGGCGCCGGAACTGCGGCTTACGCAGCGGACAACCCCGCGCTGTGGAAGTATCAGGTGAAAGGCGATTTCAACACCGTGCTTGCCAGCCTCAAGACGGGCCTGGAGGCCAGGCAGTTCCAGATCACCGGCGAGGAGAACATGTCCAAGGGGCTGGAAAACAACAAGAAGGTGCTTGGTGAGGACAAGTGGAACACCATCGGCTTCCAGAACGTGACCGTGGTGCACTTCTGTTCGATAGTGTTCAATCAGGAGGTGTACAACCTCAACATGGACCTGGCCATCCTCTGCCCGTTCAAGGTGGTGGTCTACAATATGAAGGCCAAGCCCGACCAGATCACGATCCTGACCACCCGCCCCACCTACCTTGTGGCCAGGGACAGGAACAAGAAAGTCAGGGAAGCGGGCAAGAAGATCGAGGAGCGGATTGTCACGGCCATCAAGGAATCGGTGCACTGATTTTCGCCGGTTTTTGCGTAGCGACCGCAGCGAGAGTAATGAGCGGGCCTTATCCTCAGCGCAGTGCTCGCACAATGGGGCGCTTTTGTATGCGATAGAGGGTTACTGGGCGTGCATTCCACCCACGACGGTATGCGTTCATTAAAATGATGAACAGCGGCATCCTAATATAAAATGGGGGGCTTTTGGCAGCCATGCGGGCTCTGTCGCTTCACTCAAGCCAGGCTGATGATATGGTCGCAAACAGAGCCTTCCCCACTGGAAGCATGAAAAACAACGAACGGCAAAATGGAGAGCTTCATGGGCAGCGAATGGATAATTGATTGGAGCCGAAAGACCGCGACGCATACCGGGGGACTCGAGCTGCAGTTCATTAAGCAGGAGGAGTTCAACCGGAAATATGAAATCAGCACGAGGGACGACAGATCGGCGGTTCACGAACCCGACGGATGGGTGCGGCTGGTGGTCGGTGGACTGAAGGGTGATCGGCCGGTAAACGTCACCGATATCCACGACCTGCTGCTGGCGGGACAGAATGCCTTTCTGGAAGAAGCGCGCCGCCGGGAGCAAGCCTAGCAAAACGCCGGATGGGCGCGCAAGGGGGACGCCCCGGCGGAGGCTCGATTCCAATATTTCTCTAATTCATTTGAGCACCTCACCCAGGCGACCCCAGCGCACGCCGTCGGCATTGGATGAGAACCATACCTGTCGTGCCTTGCCGACCACATCCTGTAAAGGGACGGTGCCAAAATAGCGTGAATCCTTGGTGGCGTCGCGGTTATCGCCCAGCATGAAAACCTGCCCTGCGGGCACTGTCATGTCCGTCTCGGATGGGCGTTGTTGTACTGGCGCCCAAATCACCTGCCATTGTCTGCCGCCATCGTGCTCTGTCACCTGAACGCCGCTAGGCGTGTCTGTTGTTCGCACTGTCAGTGATTGGCCGTTTACCCAAACCTCGTCGCCACTGACCTGTACACGGTCGCCGGGCAGGCCGATGATGCGTTTGATGTAATAAAGCGTACGGTTATTGGGATAGGTGAAAATCGCAATGTCGCCACGTCTGACCCGTTGCTTGCAGCCCGGGCAATTGTAGCGTTTATCGGCGAAGATGAAATCGCCCTGCAGCACGCTTGGGACCATGCTGGCGCTGGGTATGCGGAATGATTCGACCTGATGCGCACGTACGTAGCCCATCAACAATGGCATGGCAAGTACGTTGCAGAGAATGAAAACCAAGGTGTACACACCGCTGGTTTGCCAGGCTTGCACGACATAATCCTGTTGGCGGCGAGCATGGCGCCAGGCGTCAATCATCCCGTACAGCCAAATTGCCAGGGTTAATAAAATGCTGAATATCAGTGCGGGCATCATCCAGCCATTGGGCAGATAGAGTGCGACAAGCGCCACGCCCGGAATGCTTAACAGGGCAAAACCGAGAAATAGCCAGATTGCCTTGTTCGGTTCACCGTTATAAAGCTGCCCAAAGCCCGGCAGAACAAGCGACATCATGAGTGCAAAAATGGGTTTGCGAGGTCGAGTTATATTTTGCATCGTTTGATCTCCAGTTTATCCGGCAGTCACTGCTACCCAGATGCCAAAAACAAATCCGGCGAGTTGTGTCACACCAAGCACCGCGCCACCAACGAGCGCCAGCCATTGCAGCCATTCCAGTGACGGTGGCGGGTGGATTGGAAGCGGCAGTTCGTCGATACGCTGCATGACCTGTTGCGCGAAATTTTCCGGTGCTTTCAACGGGCCGGACTCCAGGAGTTTTTCCAAATCATTAGCCATCATTTACCCCCAACAATGCTCTCAATTTCTGCTTGGCGCGGTGCAATCTGGTCTTGATTGCACCGACGGAACAACCTTCAATGTGCCCGATGGCCGCCAGATCCAGATTCTCGATGTAAGCCAATGCCAAGGCGCTTCGATCGGCCATCGGCAGTTTCAGTAAAGATGCCTGCAAACGCTGCTTCTGCTGGGCATGCGCCAGCGCCTCAAATGGTTGCGGGTTTTGACAGGCCGCATCAGGCAAGTCATCACCCATTGTTTCTTCGTGTAATTTGGCTGCGCGCGCGAGTTCGTTTAAAGCCAAATTGCGTGCGATGGTGAACAACCATGTGGAAAACGCCGCAAGGCGTGGATCGTAGTCACCGAGGTGCTTCCATGCGCGTATAAAAGTCTCCTGCGCGATTTCTTCGGCATGGGATTGGCACAGACCCATCCGCCCCAGGAAACCAAACAGTGAACCCTGGTAGCAGTCGACCACCTGTCCAAATGCCTGCCTGTCCCCATCCGTGATTCTTTTTATTAGCGCTGTGATATCCACGTTAAGTCCCATGTTACCTAAGCCTTATACCGGCGAAATGGGGAAAGGTTACAAAGTATGCTGGAAATAATGGGCTATGTTGTGCTGGATACCGTGCGCGCCGGGATGGTCAAAAATGCCGTCGACGGGTCCAGGATTGCTTATCGGGCAGGCGTGGGTCTGGAACACCGGCACCTGTGCAAAGCTTGCATGGTTTGCCGGCGTAATTTTCAAATGGCGCAGTCTGCACTACAGCGTTATGTGCAGTTTGCAGTGCGTAGGCAACAATTTGCCTCAGGGTCGTGTTTCCCTGGTTTTTATCGAGCTGCGCGCATTTGCCGCGCGGCTTGTACCATGTTGGCCAGCGCGGCTTCGGTCTCCGGCCAGGCGCGGGTTTTCAGGCCGCAATCCGGGTTGACCCAAAGATTTTCAGGGGGCACCACCTCGGCGGCTTTTTTCAGCAGGCGTGTCATTTCCTCTGTGGACGGCACGCGTGGGCTGTGGATGTCGTACACGCCGGGGCCGATTTCGTTGGGGTATTTGAAATCGCCGAAGCCGCGCAGCAGTTCCATGTCCGAGCGCGAGGTCTCGATGGTGATGACGTCAGCATCCAGTGCGGCGATGGCGGGCAGGATGTCGTTGAATTCGGAATAGCACATGTGGGTGTGGATCTGCGTCTCGTCATGCACGCCCGCGGCGGAGATGCGGAATGCGCGCCCGGCCCAGTCCAGATACGCCGGCCAGTCGCCGCGGCGCAGCGGCAGGCCTTCGCGGATGGCCGGTTCGTCGATCTGGATAATGCCAATCCCGGCGGTTTCCAGATCGACCACTTCATCGCGGATCGCCAGCGCGATTTGCAGCGCGGTGTCGCTGCGCGGCTGGTCGTCGCGCACGAACGACCATTGCAGGATGGTGACCGGGCCGGTGAGCATGCCTTTCATCGGCAGGCTGGTCAGACTCTGCGCGTAGGCGGTCCACTCCACCGTCATCGGCGTGGGGCGCGACACATCGCCGTAAATCAGCGGCGGCTTCACGCAGCGTGAACCGTAGCTCTGCACCCAGCCGTTGCGGGTGAAGGCAAACCCGGCCAGCTGCTCGCCGAAATATTCCACCATGTCATTGCGTTCGGCCTCGCCGTGCACCAGCACGTCCAGCCCGAGGCTGACCTGCTTGTCCACCGCCAGCTTGATTTCGCGCTGCATCGCCGCGGTGTATTCCGTTGCGGACAGCTCGCCGCGCTTGAAGGCGGCGCGGGCGGCGCGGATTTCCTTGGTTTGCGGAAAAGAACCGATGGTGGTGGTGGGGAAGGCGGGCAGGTTAAAGCGTGCGCGCTGTCTGGCCTGACGCGCCTTGAACGGCGTGGCGCGCTGGTCGGCATCCTGCGGCAATGCAGCCAGGCGTGCCGCCACCGCCGGGTTGTGCACGCGCGGGCTGGCACGGCGCGTGGCGGCGGCAGCGCGGGACGCAACAAACGCCGCCGCAGTCGGGTCGATACCCAGCTCCAGCGCGCTTTTCAGCGCCGCCAGTTCATCCAGTTTCTGCACCGCAAACGCCAGCCAGCTGCGCAATTCGGCATCGAGCTGGTCTTCGCCCGCCAGATCCACCGGCACGTGCTGCAAGGAGCATGATGGCGCCAGCCACAGGCGCTCGCCCAGTTTGGCGTGGGCGGTCTGGATAAACGCCAGGACTTTGTCCAGATCGGCACGCCAGATATTGCGCCCGTCTATCGCCCCCAGCGACAGCACCTTGTAGTGCGGCAGGCGGTCAAGCACGGTGGTCAGCTGGTGTGGCGCACGCACCGCATCGATATGCAGGCCGGCCACCGGCAGCGTGCAGGCCAGCACGGCGTTGTCGCCCAGCGCGCCGAAATAGGTGGCAAGCAGGATTTTTACCCCGGCGGCGTTGAGACGGTTGTAGGCGGGTTCGAACGCGGTTTTCCACGCTTGCGGCAAATCCAGGCACAGGATGGGTTCATCCAGCTGCACCCATTCCACACCCATGTTTTTCAGGCGCACCAGGATTTCACCGTAGACTGGCAGCAATCTGTCGAGCAACGCCAGGCGCTCGAAGCCGGCAGATTTTTCCTTGCCGAGGAACAGGAAAGTCAGCGGACCAACCAGCGTAACCTTGACTTTGTGTCCCAGCGACTGGGCTTCCGCGACCTCATTGAACAGACGTTCCGACGCCAGCCTGAAAACCGTATCCGCAGTGAATTCCGGTACCAGATAGTGGTAATTGGTATCGAACCACTTGGTCATTTCCAGTGCCCAGGTGCCCTGATCACCGGTTCCGGCATGGCCGCCGCAGCAGGATTTGGCTTCGCTCGCCACGCCGCGCGCCTGGGTGAAATAACGCGCCAGCTCGGTTTCCTGCCCGCCAAAGCCGAAGCGCGCCGGTTCGCAGCCCAGCATTTGAATGTGGTTGAGCATCTGGTCGTAGTAGGCGAAATCCCCCACGGCAACGAAGTCCAGCCCGGCATCGGCTTGCAGCTGCCAGTGGCGCGCGCGCAGTTCGCGGCCGGTGGCTTCCAGCGTGTCGGCATCGATCTCGCCGCGCCAGAATTTCTCCAAAGCGAATTTCAGTTCGCGTTTTTTGCCGATGCGAGGAAAGCCCAGGGTATGGATGGTGGTCATGATGGTCGGTCCGGATTTGAAAGTGTCATGCATGATGCGACAAGCTGGTTTATGATACAAACGAGTAATTTTCCTGATTTGTATGAAAAAAACTAATACATGCTGACACTCAAACATCTGCGCGTAATCGAGGCGCTGAATGAAACCGGCAGCCTGACCCGCGCTGCCACCCGTCTGCACCTGACCCAGTCGGCGCTGTCGCATCAGCTTGTCGCGCTGGAAGCCCATTACGGGGTGGTACTGTTCGAGCGCAGCCGGCCGTTGCGCGCCACCCCGGCCGGGATGCGCTTGCTGCACCTGGCCCAGGAGATATTGCCAAAAATGGAAGCTGCGCGGCGCGACCTGGCGCGGCTGGCCGAGGACAACCAGCCGGGCAGGTTGCGCATCGCGGTGGAGTGCCACACCTGCTACGACTGGCTGATGCCGGGCATGGACGCCTACCGCGCGCACTGGCCGGAGGTGGAGATGGATCTGGTGGGCGGTTTTCATACCGATCCGCTGGCGTTGCTTGCCGAAGACAGGGCCGACCTGGTAATTGTTTCAGAAATGGCGCGCCACAAAGGCGTGTCGTTCAGCCCCTTATTCCGCTACGAGATGCTGGCGTTGATGGCGACCGGCCACCCGCTGGCGGCCAAGGCTTATTTAACTGCGAAAGATTTTGCGCAAGACCCGCTGATCACCTACCCGGCGCCGGATCGCCTGCTCGACGTGGTGCGACGCGTATTGAAGCCGGCCGGAGTGAATCCCGAGCGCCGCCTGGCCGAGCTCACCATCGCCATCGTTCAACTGGTCGCCAGCCGCAAGGGGCTGGCCGCGCTGCCTGCCTGGGCGGTACAGCCTTTTCTCGAGCGCGGCTACGTGGTGGCGCGACCCATCGGCAAGAAGGGCTTGTGGAGCGGGCTCTACACCGCCGCGCGCGACAGCGACGCGACGCGGGCGTTTCACCGCGATTTTGTCGATACCCTGCGCGAGCAGGCGTTCATGACGCTGCCGGGGATAGAGCCGCTGGCATCCTAGATATGCGACTTGTCATGCGCGCAGTTCGGCGCACCAGGGCCATTTTTGAACTATGCTGAAAAGCCGTCCCATGCGGGCCATCCGCAATGGGATATCGTGGGGGCATGGCGACGAAGCTGCACAGATGACCGTTCCGCGCTCTGTGCAATCGACAGACTCTAATGCAAAGGAGACAGACATGGCGAACCCATTTGTACACATTGAATTGCAGACCAGGGATCTCGCGCTGGCGAAAGATTTCTATGGCAAGTTGTTCGACTGGAAACTGGAGGATATGCCTGCACCGGGTAGCTCCGGTACCTACACCATGATCCAGGTGGGCGAGGGCACCGGTGGCGGCATGTTTACCAACCCGGATGTTCCGCCGCACTGGCTCGCCTATGTAGGTGTGGACAACATCCGGGACATGACTGCCAAGGCCAAGACCCTGGGTGCCCGTGTGGTACAGGATGTCATGGAAATCGGCGATCACGGCTGGATTAGCGTCATTGTCGACCCTGCCGGTGCCACGCTTGCCATGTGGCAGGCCAAGCAGGGCGGCCCGGCTTGAACGGACCGGCACCCGTTCTCTGCTTCCTTTTGGGTGATGGAGATTCATCTGCCTGTAACGCGCCGTGATCGTTCGGACGACTATGCCAGGTCCGCTTAAGGCAAATCAAATGTGTCCTCCATTCTTTTTTGTAACCGACGTAGCTTTCGTCACCTGAACTGCCGCGCCGTCGCGATTCAACGCCGACAACACTGCCTTCAGCGACGCGCTCACCGTGTCGTGATCGAACGCGGCGCCGGCCACGCGTTGACCATCGATGTTGAGCTGGATATAGGCCACGGCTTCTGCGTCGGTGCCGCTGCCGATGGCGTGTTCGCTGTAATCCACCACGCTGATGCGCTGGCCGCTGTGGCGCATCCAGCCTTGTACGAAAGCGGAAATGGCACCTTCGCCGTGCCCCTGTATTAACTGTATCTGCTGATCAACCATGACTTGCGCCGCGAGCGTGTCCTGGCCGCCGGTGCGATCCAGACGGTAGCCATTCAGGCTGACGCGGGCATGATCGTTGACGAAAGTTTGCATGAACAGGGCATGGATGCGTGCGCTGTCCACTTCGCCGCCGTCGGCTTCGCTGGCGCGCTGCACCGCCTGCGCCAGTTCCACCTGCATCCAGCGCGGCAGGCTGAGACCGTAATCGCGCTCCATCACAAACGCCACGCCGCCCTTGCCGGACTGGCTGTTGACGCGGATCACCGCCTGGTAATCGCGTCCCAGGTCTTTCGGATCGATGGGCAGGTAGGCAACTTGCCAGGGTTCGCCTGCTTGCTGGCGTTGCAGGCATTTGCGGATGGCGTCCTGATGGCTGCCGGAAAACGCGGTATAGACCAGTTCCCCCACCCACGGGTGGCGCGGGTGCACCGGCAGCGCGGTGCACTCGGTGGCGACCTGGATGATCTCGTCCGGATTGGACAGGTCGAGTTCGGGGGCTATGCCCTGGCTGTACAGGTTCATCGCCATGGTGACGATGTCCATGTTGCCGGTGCGCTCGCCGTTGCCGAGCAGGGTGCCCTCGACGCGATCGGCACCGGCCAGCACGCCCAGCTCGGCGGCCGCCACCGCGCAGCCGCGATCGTTATGGGTATGCAGCGAGAGAATGATGCTGTCGCGGCGGCTGATATGGGTGGCGAAATATTCCACCTGGTCGGCGAAGATATTCGGCGTGCTGCTCTCCACGGTGGATGGCAGGTTGATGATGCACGGCTGCGCGGGCGTGGGTTGCCACACGTCCAGTACCGCCTCGCACACTTCCACCGCGTAATCCATTTCGGTGTTGGAGAAGCTCTCCGGCGAATACTGGAACGTCCACGCGGTGGCCGGGAATTTCTGCGCCTCGCGCCTGACCCATTCGGCACCCTGGCGCGCAATCGCCGTGACGCCGGCGCGCTCCAGCCCGAACACGCGCTCGCGCTGCACCGGCGAAGTGGAATTGTAAACGTGGACAATCGCGCGTTTTGCCCCCTTGAGCGCCTCGAAGGTGCGCACGATCAAAGCCTCGCGCGCCTGCACCAGCACCTGGATGGTGACGTCGTCGGGAATTGCGTGCGCCTCGATCAGCCAGCGCACAAAGTCGAAATCGGGCTGGCTGGCGGCAGGGAAGCCGACTTCGATTTCCTTGAATCCGAGCTTGACCAGGAGGGCCCACATGCGCTGTTTCTGCGCCACGTTCATCGGCTCCAGCAGCGCCTGGTTGCCGTCGCGCAGGTCCACGCTGCACCAGCGCGGCGCAGCGGTAATGGTGCGGCTCGGCCACTGGCGGTCACGCATCTGCGGTGCCGGGGTGGGGCGGTATTTGCGGTGGTCAAACGTGCTCATGGTGCGGCTCCTGGTCGGGTTAACTCGGAAAACCTAATACAGCCACAGAGCCCACAGAGAACACAGAGAAAAATCTGCCGATAGGGCACGCGCTGTGTCGCAATGGGCTTCTCTCTGTGATCTCTGAGTCCTCAGTGGCTAATGCTTGTTTCCTGGTTTGAATCTGGCGCAATCGCCGGTGGTGGGGCGTGCGCAGCGCGGGCTTTTTGGGCTGGCGCCATAGTGCCCGCGGGTAGCGGACAGGAAGAATATTAGGCCAAAGTAAGCGGCATGTGCTTGCGCATTTAGTTGTAATAAACAGATATATGGCAACATTATTGCGGTAAAAATGATATTGTAGAAATTATGTTGTTGTATCAAGCATGGGGAGGCGAATCATGGAATTGGACCGTTACGACCGCCAGCTGCTCGCGTTGCTGCAGCAGGAAGGTCGCATCAGCAACCAGGAGCTGGCCGAGCGCATCGGCCTGTCGCCTTCGCCGTGCCTGCGCCGCGTGCGCGCGCTGGAGGAAGCCGGGCTGATTACCGGCTACCACGCCGAGCTCGACGCCAAAAAGCTGGGGCTTACCCTGCTGGCGCTGATTCACATCTCGATGGATCGTCACACGCCGGAGCGTTTTGCCAATTTCGAGGCGCGCGTGAGTGCGCTGCCCGAAGTGCTGGAATGCCTGCTGATCACCGGCCAGGACGCCGACTACCAGCTCAAGGTCATCGTGCGCGACATGGATGCATATCAGGCCTTGTTGCTTGAGCAGATCACCCGCATCGAGGGCGTGAGCGGGGTGCATTCGAGCTTCGTCATGCGCCGGGTGGTCGATAAAAGCGCGCTGCCGATTCCTTGACGGACGTGATTTAAAAACCAGCCACAGAGAACACGGAGATCACAGAGACTGTGCGGTTTACTGGCTTGGGTGGTTCGAGGTCATCCTGCAAAATCAATGCGCAGAATTGCGCACTAAAAAAGCTGTATACGAAATGGGCTTTCCTCTTTTCTCTGTGCCCTCTGTGTTCTCTGTGGCTAAAGGTTTAAAACGCATGCAGTTTCAAAGCCGGCTTGCATCTATCTGCTACAGTCACCATATTTATTGCACACAACACAAGGAGCATGGATCGTGGACCACAACACCGATACCACCGAACAGGCAGCGCTCGACAGCATCCATCATCTCGCTATCGTTGTGACCGATGTGGCGGCGTCGGTGGCTTGGTATCAGGCCAACTTCAAGTGTGCGGTCACCTACCAGGATGCCACCTGGGCGTTGCTGAAATTCGCCAATACCAGCATGGCGCTGGTCATCCCTGCACAGCACCCGCCGCATATCGGCATTCAGGTGGACGACGCAGCGCGCTTCGGCCCGCTGACCACGCATCGTGACGGCACGCGCTCGGTGTATGTCAATGACCCGGATGGCAATGCGCTGGAGATGATGGCGCGCGCCTAATCCGTTAGTCGAACACCACCGTCTTGTTTGCATACAGCAGCACGCGGTTTTCGATGTGCCAGCGCACCGCGCGCGACAGCACGATTTTTTCCAGGTCGGCGCCGCGCCGGATCAGGTCCTCGAGCGAATCTCGGTGCGAGATGCGCGCCACGTCCTGCTCGATGATGGGGCCGTCGTCGAGTACTTCGGTGACGTAATGGCTGGTCGCGCCGATCAGCTTGACGCCGCGCTCGAACGCCCGGTGATAGGGTCGCGCGCCGTGAAACGCGGGCAGGAACGAGTGGTGGATGTTGATGATGCGGCTCGGGTAGTGGCGGATAAAATCCGCCGACAGCACCTGCATGTAGCGCGCCAGCACGATGAAATCGACATGGTGGTGGCGCAACAGGGCGAGCTGGGTTTTTTCCGCATCCGTCTTGTCTTCCTTGCTCACCGCAATATGCTGGAACGGCACGCGGTAGGCCTCGGCCAGCCATTGCGTGTCGGTGTGGTTGCTCAGGATCAGCGGGATGTCGCAGTTGAGTTCGCAAGCCTGGTAGCGGTACAGCAGGTCGGCCAGGCAGTGGTCGTAACGCGACACGAAAATCGCCAGTTTGGGGCGGTAGGCCGAATGTGCCAGGCGCCATTGCATCTGGAAGCGTGTGGCAATCGGCGCAAATTGTTGCTCAAAATCATTCAGGTCCAGATCGAATCCGGCCAGTTCCCATTCCACGCGCATCAGGAACAGCTTCAGCTCCGCGTCCTGGTGCTGATCGGCGTGCAGGATATTGGCGTTGTGCTGGTATAGAAAATCCGCAATGCCCGCAACCAGCCCTTTCTGGTCGGGACAACTGATGAGCAGGATGGCAGTATTTTTAGTCGTCATGATGAGCCCCTTTTATGCATCATAGCCAGACTCGACAGCTCACCGCAATCGGATAGAAAAATTAGTGTTGCCCAAGCTGCTTGATTCCAAAGCGATTCCCCAAAAACCAACCAAAAAAGACAAAATTTGTCCTTGCGATAAAGGCTCAGGATTACTACAATTTGTTGGGTTATTGCCAGCGACCCACTATATGTTGTGGGTAACTCATTGCAGAAGCTGTGTATAACCTGTTCGTAACTAAAACCAATTCCAAGGAGACGCCCAATGCAACTTGCCACTCCCATTTCTTCCGATAGCCCGGTGCGCAAACCTTCTGAAGGTGGCGCTGCGCCCGCGCAGCCCGCAGCCTACGGCGACTATAAAATCATTCGGCGCAATGGTGCGGTGGTGAGTTTTGAGCCTTCCAAGATCGCCGTGGCGATGACCAAGGCGTTCATTGCCGTGCACGGCGGCCAGGCTGCGGCGTCGGCGCGCATCCGCGAAATGGTCGACGGCCTGACCAATGCGGTAGTGCAGGCATTGATGCGGCGCCAGCCGCACGGCGGCACTTTCCATATCGAGGATATCCAGGATCAGGTCGAGCTGTCGCTGATGCGCTCGGGCGAGCACGAAGTGGCGCGTGCCTACGTGCTGTACCGCGAAAAACGCAATCAGGAACGCGCCGCGCACCGCGCCGAACACGCGCAAGAGACCACCATGAGCGTCACCGAAGACGGCGTGCGCAAGCCGCTCGACATGGCCGCACTCAACGCGCTGGTCACCACCGCCTGCGAAGGCCTGGGCGCCGAAGTCAATCCGACCGCGATCCTGCAGACCGTGTTGCGCGATCTGTACGACGGCGTGCCCATGGCCGAGGTGGAAAAAGCCCTGGTGCTGGCAGCACGCGCCGGGATCGAGCAAGACCCCGGTTACGCCTTCGTCAGCGCGCGGCTGCTGCTCAACTCCATCCGCCACGAGGTGCTCGGACGCACCGTGTTGCAGGCGGACATGGCCGGCGTGTATGCGGAATATTTCGCCAGCTATATCAAAAAAGGCATCCAGGCCGAACTGCTGGACGAGCGTCTTGCCCAGTTCGATCTGGCGCGCCTGGGTCAGGCACTGGACGCCTCGCGCGACCTGAAATTCGGCTACCTCGGCCTGCAAACCCTGTACGACCGCTACTTCCTGCATATCGAAGAGCGCCGCATCGAACTGCCGCAGGCGTTCTTCATGCGCGTGGCGATGGGTCTGGCGCTGAACGAGATCGACCGCGAAGCGCGCGCCATCGAGTTCTACCAGGTACTGTCCAATTTCGACTTCATGTCCAGCACGCCCACGCTGTTCAATGCCGGCACCCGTCACAGCCAGTTGTCCAGCTGCTACCTGACCACCGTCACCGACGACCTCGACGGCATCTACCAGGCCATCAAGGAAAACGCCATGCTGCAAAAGTATGCGGGCGGCCTCGGCAACGACTGGACCCCGGTGCGCGCGCTGGGCAGCCGCATCAAGGGCACCAACGGCAAATCGCAAGGCGTGGTGCCGTTCCTGAAAGTGGTCAACGACACTGCCGTGGCGGTGAACCAGGGCGGCAAGCGCAAGGGCGCGGTGTGCGCCTACCTGGAATCCTGGCACCTCGACATCGAGGAATTCCTCGAGCTGCGCAAGAACACCGGCGACGACCGCCGCCGTACCCACGACATGAACACCGCCAACTGGATTCCCGACCTGTTCATGAAGCGCGTGATGGAAAACGGCGAGTGGACCCTGTTCAGCCCGTCCGACGTACCCGACCTGCACGACAAATACGGCCGCGCGTTCGAAGAGGCCTACACCGCCCATGAAGCCAGAACCGTCAGCGGCGACATCAAGTATTTCAAGCGCGTGCCCGCCACCCAGCTGTGGCGCAAGATGCTGTCCATGCTGTTCGAGACCGGCCATCCGTGGATCACCTTCAAGGACCCGTGCAACATCCGCAGTCCGCAAAACCACGTCGGCGTGGTGCACAGCTCCAACCTGTGCACCGAGATCACGCTGAATACCTCCGACACCGAAATCGCCGTGTGCAACCTCGGTTCGGTCAACCTGGTCGCGCACCTCAAGGACGACGGCCAGGGCGGCAAGACCCTCGACCTGGAAAAACTGCAGCGCACCATCCACACCGCGATGCGCATGCTCGACAACGTCGTCGACGTGAACTTCTACGCGGTCGGTAAGGCGCGCAATTCCAACCTGCAGCATCGTCCGGTCGGGCTGGGCATCATGGGCTTCCAGGATTGCCTGCACGAAATGCGCGTGCCCTACGCCAGCGAAACCGCGGTGGAATTCGCCGACCGCTCCATGGAAGCGGTGTGCTACTACGCCTACTGGGCCTCCACCGAGCTGGCCAGCGAACGCGGCCGTTATTCCAGCTTCGCCGGCAGCCTGTGGGATCGCGGCATCCTGCCGCAGGATTCGCTCAAGCTGCTCGGCGCGGAACGCGGCGGCTACCTGGAAGTGGACGACTCCAGCACGCTCGACTGGGACGCCCTGCGCGCACGCATCAAACAGTACGGCATGCGCAACTCCAACTGCGTGGCGATCGCGCCCACCGCGACCATCGCCAATATCGTCGGCGTGTCGGCCAGCATCGAGCCGACCTACCAGAACATCTACGTGAAATCCAACCTGTCGGGCGAATTCACCATGTCCAACCAGTACCTGGTGAAAGACCTCAAGGCGCTGAAGCTGTGGGATGAAGTGATGGTCGGCGACATCAAGTACTTCGACGGCTCGCTCGCCCGCATCGACCGCATCCCGGCCGATCTGCGCGCGCTGTATGCCACCGCGTTCGAGATGGAAACCCGCTGGCTGGTGGAAGCCGCCTCGCGCCGCCAGAAGTGGATCGACCAGGCGCAGAGCCTGAACATCTACATGGCCGGCGCATCCGGCAAGAAGCTCGACGAAACCTACAAGCTGGCGTGGCTGCGCGGTCTCAAGACCACCTACTACCTGCGCACGCTGGGCGCCACCAGCGCCGAAAAATCCACCGGCAAGGGCGGCGAACTCAACGCGGTGAGCGCGAGCGGGGGCGCCAGCAATCATCAGGGCGCAGCCGCGGAACCGGCCACCGAGGTCAAGTTCTGCGCGATTGACGATCCCACTTGCGAGTCGTGCCAGTGAGGCCATTCATAAACCTACTGCGCTTGGTATTTTGGCGTTGGGCGGTGCTCGGAATCCTCATGTACTGGAGTACATTCCGGTTCCTGTGCTCCGTCCGCCCCCAAACTACCGGCGCTCGCTACGGTTTCTAAACGGCTTCGATATTGCGAAATTAATTGATCTATGCAGGGGAACCCCGCATCGCCGCCCCGGCCAAACAAATGAAGGAGAACCATCACCATGCTGAGCTTTGAAGACACCTTTTCCAGCCCTGCACTGCAACCCGCCATGCCCGGCATGAAATCCGCCGCCGCGCCGGTCGAGCCGACTGCCGCCACGCGCCGCGTGCGCGCCGAAGACAAGCGCATCATCAACGGCACCGCCGACGTCAACCAGCTGGTGCCGTTCAAATACAAATGGGCCTGGGACAAATACCTGTCCGGCTGCGCCAACCACTGGATGCCGCAGGAAATCAACATGAGCCGCGACATCGCGCAGTGGAAAGACCCCAACGCGCTGACCGAGGACGAGCGCCGCATCGTCAAGCGCAACCTGGGCTTTTTCGTCACCGCCGACAGCCTCGCCGCCAACAACATCGTGCTCGGCACCTACCGCCACATCACCGCGCCGGAGTGCCGCCAGTACCTGCTGCGCCAGGCGTTTGAAGAGGCCATCCACACCCACGCCTACCAGTACATCGTCGAGTCGCTGGGTCTGGACGAAGGCGAAATCTTCAACGCCTACCACGAGGTGCAAAGCATCCGCGACAAGGACGAATTCCTGATTCCGTTCATCGAAATCCTCACCAATCCGGAATTCAAGACCGGCACGCCCGAGAACGACCAGAAGCTGCTGCGTTCGCTGATCGTGTTCGCCTGCATCATGGAAGGCCTGTTCTTCTACGTCGGCTTCGCGCAGATCCTCGCGCTGGGCCGCCAGAACAAGATGACCGGCGCCGCCGAGCAGTACCAGTACATCCTGCGCGACGAGTCCATGCACTGCAATTTCGGCATCGACCTGATCAACACCATCAAGCTGGAAAATCCGCACCTGTGGACGCCGGAATTCCGCGAGGAAATCCGCGCACTGATGCAAAAAGGCGTGGAGCTGGAATACCGCTACGCGGAGGACACCATGCCGCGCGGCGTGCTGGGTTTGAACGCCAGCATGTTCAAGGAATACCTGCGCTTCATCGCCAACCGGCGCTGCCAACAGATCGGGCTGGATGAGTTGTATCCGAACGCCAGCAATCCATTCCCGTGGATGAGCGAGATGATCGATTTGAAGAAGGAGAAGAACTTCTTTGAGACGCGGGTGACGGAGTATCAGACGGGTGGGGCGTTGAGCTGGGATTGATTGATAAGTAGGTAAAAAAGGCGCATGTATATGCGCCTTTTTTATTGTAGCCACCTCGTGTTATTTGGACGGGGTAGCTTAAATTTAGCCGATAAAAATATTTAAAAGGAGATGCTGTGCATAAAAGTCTTGAGCCTGTATGTGCTTCATTAGAAGCTTTATCAGCCGCAGTTATAAATGGGTGGACAGGTGATACAACTTTTAACGAGACTTGGGGGTGGAATTGTCCAGCATTAACTCGCCACGATTTGGCAGCATTAGCTAAACGCTTGGCTAAGCGTATTCAAGAAAGTGAAATTGAAGAAATTGATGCCAGCTTACTCCCGCAAGTAAATGATCTGCCTAGAAGATTACAGGTCATGCAATCTAATACCGTTCCACAATTGTATGGGGGAAATTGCCCACAAGCTTCAGCAGCGTATATTGGAACGATTGAAAGTTTAGAGAAGCTTCTAGAATCTATTTTGCCAGTGGATATAAAAACTATTGAGAAGGATAAGAAAGAGGCTATCAAATCATTTAAAAATACTCTAAAAACATTACGTTCGATAGAAGCTCGGACATCAGATATAGATTTGAGATCGGCTAATCTGAACGAAAAAATAGAACGTATCGAAGCGGCGCACGAAGCAGCTGACCAGCTTCCAACAGATTTAGAGTCGCTCAAAGAGTTACGGGCAACCCTAGAACGCTTATTATCTGAATCAACCGTCGACAGAACAGCGGTAAGTAATAAATTATCCGAAATTAATGCAATTCGTACACAACTTGATAAAAGTGAGAAAGAAGGGGCTGCGATTCTTGAACGTTGCGATGCGGCCTACCGAGCCACCACAAGTGAGGGACTGGCATCCGCGTTTGCAGAACGATCAAGGCAGCTAAATACTTCTATGTGGGTGTGGGTGTTTGGTCTCATGAGTTCCCTTGTTTTAGGTGCGTTTATTGGATCAAATCAGCTTCACAATCTGGCTGTGGCTATCGGGACTGCATCCGAACAAAGTGCTACGCTCAATGGAGAAATATGGATAGACCTTTTACTATCAGTCTTGTCGGTCGGTGCACCAGTATGGTTTGCTTGGGTGTCCACCAAACAAATCGGACAGCGATTCCGCTTGGCCGAAGATTACGGTTACAAAGCATCAATATCGAAGGCATATGAAGGTTATAGGCGTGAAGCCGCAATGCTTGATCCTGCCTTTCAAGCACGATTGTTTTCATCTGCGCTAACACGGCTTGATGAGATACCACTTCGACTTGTTGAAACAGATACGCACGGCAGTCCTTGGCACGAATTGGCATCATCCAACATAGTGCGTCAGGCTATTGATACAGTGCCCGGATTTATGGATAAAGTTACAGCTTTAGCCAAGCAGGTGTTGCCAAACTCATCGAAAGAAAAACAAATTATTGTGCCGGAACAAATAATACAAAAAAGCACGGATTCAGGGGGGGCATAAATACAATATTCAGAATTCCGGGGTCGGGTCTTGCATTAACCCATCCCAAAGCTAATTGACGCGTCTATGCGACGTGTATCGCTTGAGCATGGTTTGCCGGGGGTAGCCCGGCGGCTAGTCACCTTTTCTTGTGTGGCCAAGAAAAGGTAACCCAAAAGAAGGCCACCCCACTGCGCCGTCCCTTCGGGATACCTTCGCCTGAACCGGTCAGACGGGGGCTGCGCAACTCGCCCTGGCAGCTTGCACAAACCGCAAGCTGCTGCGGAGCTCAAACAGTGCTCGCCTGAACCTCCCGCCTGACCGGTTCAGACGAAGCGGCGCAGAAGGGGAGGTTCAAAGAACGGGGTGTCACGCGCGTTGCGCGTGGTGGTTTTTTTGTTCCCCTTTTCCACCGCCGAGTAGCGGAGTCGAGCCGGGGGAAGTCGGCGAGGACTGTCTGAGGCCGTAGGCCGAGTTCCGCAGCCGCCCGGCTTGGCGAGCAACGCAGGGAACCCCGCAGGGGCGGCGGAATGGGGTGCCCTTTTCTTTGGTGCCTTACTTTTGGGCAAGCAAAAGAAAGATACCAGCCGCCGGGCTGCCCCCGGCACTAAACATCGCGCGAAGCGCTCTGGAATGCCGGTGTCAGTTCTTTCATTAACACATACCAGACCCCGAGATCGTTCGCCCTCTATCCTCGTTTTGCTGATTGATGTGTAGCGCCCAGAACAGCGCCGATCGTCACAAGCACGACGCCGGCAATGGTCACGGCATCGAGGGATTCACTTAGCAGGGGTACGGCGGCGACTGCCGAGATCCCAGGAACCATGGCCAGCATGAGGGTTGCTCGCTGCGTTCCGATGTTGTGTATGGCGTAGGCGAAGAGCAAGCCGGCAATCGAGGCAGCCAGGATGCCTTGATACACGCCTTGCCACAGAATGAAGGACAGGGGAACGGTGGTGATGGCCTTGGGCAGGAAAAGGAGATAAACAGGCGTGTAGCAAACCATTGAAATCACGGCGACACCGATCGTGGCTTCGAGAGGCGAGACATGCCAATGCTTGAGCAACAAGCCAAAGCTGGCGTAGCAGATTGCAGCCAGGAGAAAGAACACATCCCCCACCCATTGATGGGCGGGTGCCCCGGAAAATTGACCAAAGCTGTGGATGCCAATCAACACGATCCCCAAACCTGCGACGAGCAGGGCGAATTCAGACCGGACGCCAGGGCGGTGCCCGAGTATGAACCAGGCAATCAACGCAGTCGCAAATGGAATGCCGCCGTTGACCAGAATGCCCGCATGGGCGGTCGGCGCAAGTGAAAAGCCCGAATAAACGAATAACCCGTAACTCATGCCGCCAAACGCGGCCAGCACGGCCAGTCGCTGCCACTTGAGGCGCCGCCATCGGATCAACACAAACGGAAGACACACGATTCCCGAGAAGAAGAAACGTATGGCAGCCATGTCATAGGGTGTAAGCGGGCTGCGCCCACCCAGCCGCGAGACGATGTTGAACCCGGACCAGATCACGATGACCGCAGCCGCAGCCGCAAAGCCTTTGAATAGGTGGGGACGATGGGTCGGAATAGGGTGGCCTTCATTTGTCATGTGATGCGATTCGGGGATAAGCGGTATCGCTCACATTACCACTGAAAACTCAATCCATCGCGTCGTGAACCAGGGTGGCACGGGAGACATCCGGGCAAGGTCTTTTATTAACACATACTGTATAGACCGGAGAGATGGCTGACAGCTGTGCGAAGACATGGTGGACACATTAGCTTGCCGCAGATGTCGGGTTAAGGTCAATGGTGTAACAGCGGTGATGGGCAAAGAATACATCGAAGACCCCATCTTCCTTGGGACGCGGTCGGATCGCGACATCGTGTCCGTGGAGGGCGCTTGATACCTTGAACTTATGGCCCTGGAAGCGAAGTTCTCCGTTCCACTTTACCCTTACGATTTGGTCGTCAAGGCCATATTCGAGCGCTGGCAGGGTGTCCGGAAAGGCACGGGGACTGGGCTGATAACGGCTGATCGGGGTCTGCATTTGAATGCCTTCATGAGGCCGCTCGTGATTGTAGACATGGCGCCAGCGGTCAAAAGCAGATTGGGCATGCTCAAGATCGTCAAAGCTGCGGCCGTTGAGGACTTCGACCTTGAGCGAGCGATGGAACCGTTCGTCCTTGCCGTTGGTTTGGGGGTGATAGGGGCGACTATAACTGATGCGGATGCCCAAGCGAATCAACCACAAGCCCAACCCAGTGACCTGTCCCGGCTGATCCGGCGATCCCCAGGGGGCACCATTATCGAAGTTCATGCGGGCAGGCAGCCCATAATGACGAAAAGCAGCTTCCAGGTGGGTCTGCACCGTGTCCGATCGGGTGTTGCCACAGGCTTGCAGCAACAGGTTGTAGCGCGAGTGATCATCGAGCACCGTCAGGGGCCAACATCGGCCGCGCAGGGCGTCAAAGTAGCCTTTGAAATCGGTTTGCCAGAGCGCGTTCGGCGATTCGTGTTCAAACCGCTGCCAGGCCTGCCTGCCCTCTGTCGGAGGGGAAATCATTCCATGCCGGTGCAGGATGGTACTGACCGTGCTGGGCGCCACGGAATCCAGGCCCAGGTCCTGCAAGCGACGGCTGATCTTGCGTCCGCCCCAAGCCGGATGCTGGGTCCGCAGATCGACTACGGCCGCCTGCACATCGGCAGCCGTAAGGGTGGGGCTATGATTCGGACGACGGGATCGGTCCGCCAGTCCAGACACCCCTTCCTCTGAAAACCGGGCCAGCCATTTATAGGCCGTTTGGGGGCTGATCCCGAAGCGGCGACACAGCTCTCGACGATTGGCGCCTTCCTGCTTAGCCAGGCAAACAAATTCTTCTCTCAGGCTCATGATGTCTTTGGTCTCCCAGGGCATGGTTCCTCCACATAAAACGTTTATGCAGAAGTGTCACCTATGTCCTCGTACACCTGTCATCTATGTGCCCGGTCTGTACACACATACCAATGCCCGGTCTTGCCACGATGGGCTTAGGTCTCGATACTGTCTGCCTATGCAGGATTTTGTGCAGAAGCATAATAATAACCACCCAATTCGTGAGAGATATTCATAATTGCCGAACCGTATTGAGACCTAACCCCGGATTTTGTATCACCCAATGAATCGCTCCAATTATTAAAGGGGCCAGGCTCGACTTGTATCAAGGGTCGATTGGGCGCACAGGGACGAAGAAAAATGGAGGTTTCTGGAATTGAGAGACGAGCAAAATGATCCGGATATAGCCCGGCGTATCCAGAATGCGATCGACATGCTGCCGAGTCCGATATTCATCAAGGACGAGGACTGCCGCTACATTGCCTGCAATCGCGCATTCGAGAGCTATATCGGCCTGCCACGCGCCAGGATCATCGGCGCGACCGTTTATGACGTCGCCCCTCCTGAACTGGCCGCCATCTACGAGAAGGCCGACCGCGATCTGCTGGCCGACGGCGGCACGCAAACCTACGAAACCAACGTGCGCTACGCCGACGGCAGCGTCCACGATGTCATCTTCTACAAGTCGGTGTTTCACAAAGCGGATGGACGGCCCGACGGGATCTCTGGGGTGATACTCGACATTACCGAGCGCAAGCGCCTGGAAGACGAGCTCGCGCAGGCGGCCCGGGAAGATTTCCTGACCGGTGCTGTGAACCTGCGCACCTTCTACGAACTGGCTGACCAGGAATTCGCGCGCTTCAAGCGCACCGGCGAAGCGTTCTCCCTGCTGGTGCTGGACCTCGATCATTTCAAGAAAATCAACGACACGCTCGGCCACGAAGGCGGCGATGATGCGCTGCGGAAATTCGTCCAGATTGTCACGGCGAATCTGCGCGAGCAGGACATTTTTGCCAGGGCGGGGGGCGATGAATTCCGGC
This sequence comes from Sulfuriferula sp. GW1, assembly GCF_047300855.1. Taxonomy (GTDB): domain Bacteria; phylum Pseudomonadota; class Gammaproteobacteria; order Burkholderiales; family Sulfuriferulaceae; genus Sulfuriferula. The sequence continues at coordinate 2,535,013 of NZ_CP170197.1, read as the reverse complement.
TGTTGCTGCCGGGAACGCCACCGTCTGGCGCCATCGTGCTGGCCGAGAAAATCCGTGAAGAAGTGAGTCGGGTGAGTCTCCGTGCATCGAACGGCAGCGTCCCCCTGTCCATGAGCGCCGGGCTCTGCAGATGCCATCCGGATGACACGCGCATCGACGACGTCGTTCGCAGGGCCGATGCCGCGCTGTATGAGGCAAAAGCGGCCGGCCGCAACGCGGTCAGGGCACATTCCGGCAGCACGTAGCCAGCAAGGTTTGCTTTCAGGTAGAGTTGATCTCCCTGTTATGTATGGATGACGAGCCATGATCGGACACCTCGATAAATTGACCTATGCGGACGCTAAAGGCTTTCTCGATCAAACAGAGGACACGCGAGCATTGCCGTTCTTAATCGATATCGCGCCATTCATGGACGAGAAAGAGTGGTTGGCGCTTCTCAATGCGTCATGGCCGCGTATCAAGAACGCGGATGAATATCGGGACCAGCTACTCCAAACGCCTTACGGCAGGCACGCGCACGAGAAATAGCGCAAATAAATGTAATCGGGGTGCCGTTTTTAGTTCCGGCGAGCCTGATGGTTAGCCGGTACTGAAACTTCGCACCAAGCGCGTCTATTGACGCAGTTGCTTGTCGAAGAACGCGATGGTCCGCTGCCAGGCCAATTTTGCAGCCTCGGGGTTGTAACCGAGTGGCGGCAGATTCCTGGAGTCGGATTCTTCGTTGGCGAAGGCATGTTTGGCATCGTAGCGGTAGAACTCATAACTGACGCCGGCCTGCTTCAGCTTCTCTTCCAGCGCGTCGACACCGTTGATGGCGAAGAACTGGTCGCGGGTGCCCCAGTGGCCGAGCATGGGCGCCTTGATTTTGGCGGCGTCGACGTATTCGAGCGGTGGATAGCCGTACCAGGTGGTATTGGCATCGCTCTCGGCAACGAACACGGCTGCGAGCACCGTCAGTGCGCCGCCCATGCAGTAGCCGTTCACGCCGACCCTGGGGCTGCCCGTATTCTTGAGGTATTGAACCGCGCCGCGAATGTCCTGGCCCGCCGCATCACTGAAGTCGAGGTCCTTCATCAGATGTTCGGCCTCGGCCGCATCCAGCGTCAGCTTGCCGCGATACAGATCGGGTACCAGCGCGCGATAACCGGCTGCGGCAAATTGGTCCGCAACGCCTTTGATCTGGTCGTTCAGACCCCACCACTCCTGGATCACCACGATCCCCGGCGCGCTGCTGCCCTGCGCAGGCTCAACCATATAACCTCTGGCATCCTGACCGTCCGGTCGTTTGAAACTGATGAGTTCACCCATGACATTCTCCTGGTTGATTACGTGAGTATTGGTGATCAGAATGACTCCAAACAGGCCGGTAGGTTCAACCGTGTGCAGGCACGGTGCATGAACGTTGCGCGTTGTTTCAATGTGCGGTGGTTGCGGCGTGACTAGCCGGATTCAGGTCTTGCATGGCCGTGTGCTAAAGGTGTCAGGGATGCGTGTATCCCAACACCAATAGCAGCAGTGCCGACAGGGCCATGGCAGCGTGGAGGCTGACGCCTATCATCGGCGGTGGCGAGCGATGTTCGTGATTGCCCATGCGCAGGGCCAGAAGAACCAACCCGCCGAGCAGCGCCAGAATAAACAGCAGCGCCGCGTCGTTGTACAACACATGAATGGGACTGCTGAAGACATGCCTTCCCAGCACGATCAGGCCGAGCAGGGCGACGCCGGCGTGCCCCGCCGCCAAGGCCCGGGAGCCGCGTCGATAGCGCATGCCCAGAACCACGAGCCACAGGCCAAGCATGGCCGCCAGACAAAACAGAACGATTGCGCCAAGGATCATGTGTTATCCCGGATCAAAGAATAGCGATGCAACGTCAAATCCGACCGGATGACAGGGCCCGGTCTTGCATTCACAGATTCTAAGGCTACTTGGCGCGTTCTGGCGAGGTGTGTCGCTGGTACATGGTTTTCCGGGATAGCCCGGCACTCGGATAATCTATGCGGCGCATCCGGATGCGCGCTGCGCTGGTTACATCCCGATACAACTTGCAACATCTCCACTGATACCGGACATCGCCCGGATACATCTGCCGCCCAGTATGCGTTTCATGCCGTACCGGTTTTGGGCCGGCATTTTATTCACGACTCTGAAGGAGATCGCAATGAAATTGATACGAGGTACTTTTGCAAGACGTGCCCTGATGGTGGGTTTGATCGCCGGTAGCGGCATTCTGGCGGCATCCGCTTTTGCAGTGCCTGCGGGCAGTCCGGAAAGCAAGGCAGGCTGCGAAGCCATGCACGGGCAGAAATCCCACGCCAAGTGGGAAGAGCGTCGTGCCGAGCATCTGACCGAACTGAAGGAAAAGCTCAAGCTGAAGCCCGGACAGGAGGCAGCATGGAATACCTTTGCCAAGTCCAGCCAGACCGGAATGCACGCTAGTGATGCGGAGCGGAAGGCGGGGCGCGACGAGTTTGCCAAATTGCCTACGCCTGAACGCCTGGACAAGATGCTTGCCATGTCGGATATGCGTCGCGCCAAAATGGCTGAGCGGGCCAAGGCAATCAAGGCGTTCTATGCTCAGCTGACTCCTGAGCAGCAGAGGGTGTTTGATGCAGAAGCAATGCCAGGACGCCATATGAAGGGGCACCATTCGCACCCCGCATCCTGATCAAACAGGCGGTAGTTGAATATCTGTGGGCGGGTGACCGCCCACTTTTTTGTCTTGATGGCGTCGTGCCAGGATACCTTCTGCCTGAATACCGCCCAGATTTTTTGAAGCGTTTTCCCGGATGCAAGGCTTTCCATAAAGAACGTCGCGGTCTTGCATTAACACACGCCAATGAGCGAACGGGTTTGTGTTGTGTATTCCAAAAAAAAAGATGGTGCATCTCTGCGACGCGTATTGATCGAACATGGCCGGGGCTACCCCCGGCACTCAAACATCGCGCGTGAAGCGCTCAACTTAATTTCGCCTGCTTTTAATCGAGTACTGCCGTCACCATGTAACATGCAGGAACCAGAAGTAGCCGCAAATGTTCCGCCATCATCTCGCGCAGGCGCGAAGCACTTGCTGAGTGATGCTCCCAAGATTGATTCCATAACCGTAGAAAGGAACACCATGCCACATTCTCATGCCGTCGTCTGGATCGACCATGCCGAAGCGCGCATCATGCATATCAGCCCCGAAGACGTGGAAAAATCCATCGTCCACCCCGCCGAGTCTCACTTGCATCTGCATCACAAGCGGGGCTCAGTCAGCGGTAGCCGCGAGCCCGAAGACCAGCATTTCTACCATGAGGTCGTCGAAGCGCTGAGCGAGGCCAGGGAGATTCTCGTGGTCGGGCCCGGACAGGCCAAGCTCAACCTGATCAAGCACATGCATGCGCACGACCATGACGTGGAAAATCGCGTCGTTGGGCTGGAAACGGTGGATCATCCGAGCGATGCCCAGATCGTCACCTTCGCTCGAAAATATTTCGTAGCCAAGGATCGGATGATTGCGCAGTAAGTGAAAAACCGGAGCCTGATTTTGCATCGACGCATCATTACAAGACCAGGCTCCAATCTTTTGACGAATCAGAAAAAGTGACGCCCATGCCCTCATTGCCGAAATGTCCGAAATGCAATTCAGAATTCACCTACGAAGACGGCGCGATGTATGTCTGCCCGGAATGCGCGCATGAATGGTCGAAAGATGCGGTCGCCGAGAGTGCCGACGAGAAGCGCATCGTGCATGGCAGGCGACATTCAGTGGCGGCAAGGTGAGCAACCAGCGTGGATGATGCCTTGAGAGCAGCGCCCATCGACGGCCAAAATATTTTTCTCCAGCGTCGATATTCATCTAGTATTAATCCGTGAAACCGGTTTCTGACCGCCTTTGCTTATCACCCGAAAAAAAAGGAACAGCGATGCGAATGATAGCCTGTGCAGCCGCAACCCTTGCGCTTGTCGTGGCGCAGATGGCGCCTTCCTTTGCAGCGGGTAACCCTCAGGCGGAAGGACTCACCGAGCAAATCGTCGAAACCACTCCCCGGGAGGGCGTCTATCAGCGTTCCCTGCTGAGCCGCAAAGCAACCCAGGGTGAAAAGTGGCTGGTGGTGTCCTTTCCCGGTTACCCCGGCATACTTCGTTTGGCCCAGAAAAACGGCGTGATCGAGTATGAGCTGAAAGGAAATTTCCTGGTTCGGGCCAGGCGTCACCTGGTGTCAAACGACATTGCGGTGGCGACCCTCGATTGTCCTTCGGACCAGCTCGCGGACTGCGGCGACGCCTATCGGGCCAGCGACAAACAGGTGCGGGATGTTGAAGCGCAGATCGAGGCGCTCAAGGCCATCGTCGGTCCGCAGGTCAAGGTGGCCTTGATCGGCACGAGCTACGGAACCGTCTCGACCGAGATACTCGCGCTCAAGCTGGGCGGCAAGGTAGACGCGGTCATTCATACCGCCTCTATCACCATGCCGCGCCTGGAAAGGGGGCTGGTTTTGAATGGGATAGACCTGAGCAAGGCCACGATGCGGCAACTGCTGGTGCATCACCAGGACGATCCTTGCGACCTCACGCCGTTTGCACCGCTGAAGAAGTACGAAGGTGTCATCCCGATCATGCGGGTCAAGGGCCAGGACAATCCGCATGGCGCCGCCTGCCAGGCCTTCACGGCGCACGGATTTGTCGGACGGGAGCGGGTGGTGATGAACAGCATTGGCGACTGGCTGGTGAACGATCATTTGACCGAGACCATCGAATAAACGTGTATCGGGTGCCTCGGCGCAGCAGCTCCACAGGGGTCGCCTCCAATCTCGCCTGTCAGAAATAAAATGCCACGACTGCCTTGAGGCGTCCGTTCTCCAGCACGGGCAGGGCCAGCATGGTCTGCAGTCGCGCCTTGCGGGCGGAGGCGCCGATGGCCGAGCTGTCCTCCGCCACGGATTCGCAGATCTCCGGTATGCCCAGCATCCAGGCGCGGCTGATGGGACTATCTCCGGGATAGAGCCGGGTGGAGGCATAATCGAGGGCGAACCCGGGTGCATTGTCGCAATGGCCGGCGTTGAAGATCAGGGCCGCGCGGTTCTCCTCGGGTATCCAAACCTCAAAGCGCCGGGCGATGGGCGTTCCCATGGCGGATAGGAAGGTCATGACATAATTCTGGCCGGCCTCGCCGGACACAGGGATGCCCAGGCCATTGCTGAGCCCGGCCTTGCGCGCGTCATCCTTGCGCAGAAAGCGTTCCGCATTCCACAGGTTGTCCACGATGGTCGGCATGCCGGTTTCCCAGACCATGCCCGGCAGTCCGAAGCCGGGGCGGAACTGGGTGCGGCGCGAGACATACTCGAAGTTTACGGCGTTGCCGTAGTAACCCTCTTCCAGGCTCATGTCGTAGGACAGGGCCGGGTCGTTGTGCCATAGCTCGATGGCGCCGACGCTATCCGCGTCGTTGCCGCAGAACATCACCACCACCGCTAGCAGATAGTCCCCGGCGAAGATGGGCAGTGCCACGCCGCAGGTGAGCCCGGCTTCCCGCATGGCCTCGGCGCGTCTGAAATAGGGTTGCTGCCAGTCCTTGAGAAGGATGGGGTGACGCGCGGCCCAGGCCTTGCCCGGCAGGCCCTCGTCGTAGCCGAAGCACATGCGCTCGCTGGCCATGCGCAACTGTTTGTAGGGGCCGTACAAACCGCCGTGGAATTCGAGAACGGTGCGATTCCTGGAGGGTACCCAGATCTCGCTTACCTGGATGAAAGTTTTCATGGCGGGCGTCTCTCTTATAAATAAGTGAATACGGCCCTCGTGCGGTGGTCGCAGAAAACGCGACGATTCATTATGTTTTCTCAGTCCAGTATAGATGTATTTTCGATAGGTCCATCCAAATTTTTTGCATCAAATCCGCGGTTGGATTCCATTTTCAGTTATGGGTAATATCTTGACTGCAATAAAAGATGTATCTATAGTACATCTTATATTTCTGACGGCGGTATGCTGCAGAATCGATAGTGCGGTCGGATTCGGCAGGCAATGTCAGAAATGCTCCCAATAGGGGATGAAACAGGTCAAATCGCTGACCGTGCTTGAGCGGCGTGGCCTTTATCTCAAGGAGGTCAATCCATGGAAACAGGTAAGGATGTAACGGGAGTAAATCAAGGTATTGCCGGCCACGGCTCGTTTTTCCAGGACGCGGGTTTGTCCAGTGCGGATGCCGAGAAGGCCACCGAATGGGTGCGCAAGCACGTCGACAAGCGCACCGTTGATCTGGGCGAGCGCATGGACGACATTCGCGATCACATGTGGGAGCTGGAGAAGGACGGACAGATCATCGTGCATCGCATTACCGACGCACACAAGCCTATCGACGTTCAGACCCTGTTCGGATGGAACAAGCGCATTCCCACCGTCCAGCTCTGGCATCACAAATCCTGCGGGCAGTGCGGCAATATCCCCGGCTATCCGACTTCCCTGATGTGGTTCATGAACAAGTTCGGTTTCGAGCCGGGCAGGGACTATCTCGACGAAACCGACCAGACTTCCTGCACCGCATGGAATTACCACGGCTCCGGCATTGGCAACGTCGAATCGCTGGCCGCGGTGTTCCTGCGCAACTTTCACCAGGCCTATATTTCCGGCAAGCAGCATGGCTTCGAAGCAGGCCATTTCTTCCCGCTGGTGCATTGCGGCACCTCCTTCGGCAACTACAAGGAAATCCGCAAGTACCTGGTGGAGTCTGCAGAACTGCGCGGGCGCGTTACCAAGATCCTCGGCAAGCTGGGGCGTCTGGTAGACGGCAAGCTGGTGATTCCTGAAGAGATCATTCACTACTCCGAATGGCTGCACGTGATGCGCAACCGCGTCGCCTCCGAGCTGCAGACCGTGGATGTGTCGAATATCCGCGTCACCATGCATCCGGCTTGCCACTATTACAAGATGGTGCATGAAGATGCCATCTACGACCCAAGCATCCTGGGCGGCAACCGCACCGCCGTGGGCAGTTCCGTGGCGCTGGCCCTGGGTGCGCAGCTGATCGACTACTCCACCTGGTACGACTGCTGCGGCTTCGGTTTCCGTCACATTATCTCCGAGCGGGAATTCGTCCGCTCCTTCACCATGGATCGCAAGATTCGTGTGGTGCGCGAAGAAGCCAATGCGGATGTGCTGATCGGGATTGATACCGGTTGCATCACCACCATGGACAAGAACCAGTGGATCGGCAAGGCGCACGAAAACAATTTTTCGGTGCCGGTCATGGCTGATATTCAGTTCGCGGCGCTGGCTTGTGGTGCGGACCCATTAAAAATCGTGCAGCTGCAATGGCATGCTTCTCCCTGCGAAGAACTGGTGGAGAAAATGGGCATTTCCTGGACCGATGCCAAGAAGACTTTCGAGGCCTATCTAAAGGAAGTCGAGGCGGGCAATATCGAATATCTCTACAACCCGGAACTTGCGCTGGGTTCTGCGCCGAGGCTGACGAGTTAAGCAGGGAAAAGACAGGCGCCCAGTCTTGGCATATACATGGGAAAAACAGGTGAACCTGAAAATCGCGATTCAAGCCACAGAGGACACAGAGATGAAGCGGTTTCCATCTATTTTCCGCCTCACCTGATGGGTGAAGCCAATATTTACGGCAACCGATTGTTTTTTTTTCTCTGTGAACTCTGTGTTCTCTGTGGCTAACTTTTTTTTCAGGTTGAAACCACAGAGAGCACAAAGGAAACAGGCTGCGCAGGAATGGGTGACTTGTCGCCCGGGCTGCCGGTTTTTTCCCGGCTAAATGCCAGCTTTACCAAACTAATTGAGAAGGATAGACATGTTTCCGAACTTGCAGATTCTTGATGGGCAACTCCATCTTTTCGATGCCCGCGGTGTCGCCAAGCGCTTCCGCCATGCGGCCATATTCGGCGCCCTGGATGCCTTGCACCCGGGGGAGACCATGCAATTCGTCAACGATCACGATCCGTTGCCGTTAATCGACCAAATGCACCAGCGTTATGGTGGGACGGTCGAAGTGAAATATGTCGAACGCCAACCCGGCAACATCGTCATCCGTTTCACGCGTCGTTAGGGGACAGGTGCCGCCGCGCTCGGCTGCGTTGCACTCTTTCAGCAGGTGCTTGATGTGGGCCTTGACCGTGGGTGAGCTTGGCTACATGCGGCGTGTAATGCGGCGATCAGATCGTCCGGGCGATCCGATTTGAAATCCTGGATGCCTGGATCTATGGTGGTGTCCTCAATATTTTTCCGGATCCGGTTTGACGGGTTTGCTGATGATGATGCGCTTGGCCGTTCTTTCCTGGTCCGGGTACAGGGGATGTGCCTGATCCAGGCTCAGCGTTTCGGCCAGTTCTTTTTCCCTGATCGAGATCAGTTCGAAACAGTGGCGGATGTCCTCTACAGTCTGATCCGACAGGCAACCCGGCATGTTGGCGCGCGGTGTGGCGTCCTTGACGACATGCGCCAGCGTCTTGCGCATGACGCGGAGGATGCGTCGCTCCATCGAAAATTCCCTGGATTCGTCGTTCATGGTCTATGCCTTTTCGGGATAATCAAGGTTTTCGTTTCGATTTTCCAAGCCCGATTGCTTGCCCGGCACCAAAAGCACGGCCCCGAGCGCGGGTGCACGTGGTTTCGGCATCCGCATCACCCAAGCCTGGGTATTAGAACTCCGCCCATTCCTCAGCGGTTCCTGGCTGGGCGTTGGCGACTTTTCTGGGTTGCGTGAAGTCGTTATGGGCGATTCTCGCCGGCTGTGCTGTTCCGGTTAAGGGTCTGGCCGCCACTTTTTTCCTGGCCTGCGGTGTGGCATTCGTGTCCAGAAGCGTCGGGACGCTCTTCGTTGGTGCCGCCATCATGGCCGGTGCCGCGCCCAATTTAAATATGCTGACGACTTGCGACAGGTTGCCGGCCTGGTCCTGCATGGATTCTGCGGCAGCGGCGGCCTCTTCCACCAGGGCGGCGTTTTGCTGCGTGACCTGGTCCATCTGGCTGATGGCCTGGTTGATCTGTTCGATGCCAGAAGTCTGCTCCTGGCCAGCCGCAGTGATCTCGCCCATGATGTCGGTAACGCGCTTGACGCTCTCGACGATCTCATTCATCGTGACGCCGGCCTGATCGACCAGCTTGGCACCGCTATCGACTTTCTCCACCGAGTCGCCAATCAAGGTTTTGATTTCCTTGGCTGCCGCGGCCGAGCGTTGCGCCAGATTGCGCACCTCGCTGGCCACCACGGCAAATCCCCGACCCTGTTCCCCGGCACGCGCCGCTTCGACCGCCGCATTCAGCGCCAGGATATTGGTCTGGAACGCAATGCCGTCGATGACGCCGATGATGTCGGCAATTTTCCTGGATGAGGCATTGATTGCATTCATCGTATCGACAACTTGCGCCACGACGGCGCCCCCTTTGATCGCGACCCCGGAAGCGGAGACCGCGAGCTGATTTGCCTGGCGTGCGTTGTCCGCATTCTGTTTGACGGTACTGGTCAGTTCTTCCATCGAGGATGCGGTCTCTTCCAGAGAACTGGCCTGTTGTTCGGTACGCGACGAAAGATCAAGGTTGCCGCTGGCAATCTGGCTGGAGGCGGTGGCAATGGTATCAGTGCCGGTACGCACCTGGCCGACAATTCCGGCCAGGCTATCGTTCATGTCCTTCAGCGCTTGCAGCAGTTGGCCGGTCTCGTCACCGGATTGCACATCGATGACGCTGGTCAGATCGCCGGAAGCGACTGTTTGCGCCACCTTCACGGCTTCGTTTAGTGGCCGGGTGATAGAGCGCGTGGTCCGGTAGGCAAAGCCGGCGGCTAGCAGCATTGCCCCCAGCCCCAAAGCCAGCATCAGCGCGCGGACGTCGGAATAGGTAGCGCTCGCCGCGTTGCCGGTCGCATTCATCATCTCGACCTGGGACTGCACCAGCTTGTTCGCCGCATCCTTGTAAGCGGCCAGAGCCGGGCGCAATTCGCTGGACAGGAAGGTCTTCGCCTCGTCGAGCTTGGCGTCGTCGATCAGCTTCAACAAAGTGTTCTGGCTACGGATGTATTTTTCCCGGGTATCCAGCAGGTGCTGGAACAGCGCCTTGTGCGCGGGGGTGGTGATTCCACGCTGCAAGCGTTCAATATTTTCTATGATGGTTTTGCGGGAATTCATGATGCTGTCCTTCTGTTTTTGCTGATCGCTTGTGTTGTCGGTCAGCATCATGTTTCTGAGTGCGATCGCAATGCTGTCGATCTGCACGATGATTTCGTGCGTCTCCGCAATATGTGGCCATCTTTCATTGATTATTTCGGATGTTCCGTCATTGATCCTGGATAGCATGATGATGCTGATAACGGTTATAGCTACCAGTAATGCGCAAACAATCCCGAAGCTCAGCGCCAGACGCGTGCCGATTTTCATGTTTTTGATATTCATATCAGGTTCTCCAGTTTTATCGTTACGAAAGATTGAAGTAGTCTTGCAGCATCAGCCCGAGCCACCTTAGGTGGAGAGTCTTTCGATCATCCCCAGCTCCGCACCGGACATCAGTCTGTCGATATCGACCAGGATTAGCATGCGTTCATCGAGCGTGCCCAGGCCGATCAGATAGTCCGTATCCAGCGCCGTACCCATTTTCGGCGCAGGCTTGATCTGCTCGGCGGCCAGTGTGATTACGTCCGAGACGCTGTCGACCACCATGCCCATGACACGGCCCGCGATGTTGAGGATGATCACGACCGTGAACTGGTCGTAAACCGGGGTGTCTAGATTGAGCTTGATGCGCATGTCGATAATCGGCACGATGATGCCGCGCAGATTGACGACGCCTTTGATGTACCCCGGTGCGTTGGCGATGTGGGTGACGGCGTCATAACCGCGCAACTCCTGTACCTTCTGGATATCTATGCCGTATTCTTCCAGACCCAGAGTGAAAGCGAGAAATTCCAGGGAGACGATGACGGGGACACCTGGTTTTTTTGAGATACCGGACGTTCTGTCCAGATTGTTTGATGCGGGCACAAATATTCCTTTCAACGGCCATTGTTCAAAAATAAATTTACCTTTCTGCTTGCTTGAATGTTAAGCAGTCACAGGCAAGTTACAGCCGTGGCCGATTCCGGAGCCGTCGGGCTTCCTGGGCCGACATCTAAATGGTGGGATCAGGGGTCTTCGATGCGCTCGTAATAACGTGCGCGGTAGAGCAGGCGCCGTTGCGTTTCAGTGTCGCTGAAACCGCTGCGGTCATGCAGCACGTTGTTGCAGACCAGGCCCATGCCGGACTCCAGGCGGGCGCGGAAGATATAGGTCAGGTCGCTCGCCAGCAGCTGTTCCAGGAAGGCCACAGCGGCCAGGGTGGCCGAAGACGGATTCCATTCGATACTGCGGGTGCGGGCGGTGTAGCGCATGTGGAGCTGGCCGCTGTCCAGCACGGAAAACACCGGGCCGGTTTCAGCGGGTCGCGCCACGCCGTTCTCGTCCATGCGCGCCGGAATGGTCATGGCATCGGGCGCCATGAGCGCGCGGATGTGCTCGGGGTTCGCATCGCGCATCAGCAGGTAGGCGATTTCGTGGTCGAGCAGGGTATTCTCCCCGCCGCTGGCGGCAGGCGTTACGCAGTGCAGCATCAGCCCCAGGATGCGCCGTTCCGGGGGGTTGTAGTAACCGTCCGTGTGCCAGCGGATGGGGCGGTCGGTATAGGGAATGAAGTCGCCGCGCTGGCCGCCGCCTGCGGCGACGGTGAGAGAGGTGATGGCATCCTCGTCCGCCAGCAGGTTGTGGTCGAGTTGTTTCAGGCCGAATTGCAGGCCCAGCATGCGCGGGATGTCCTTGTCCGGCGTGGCGCCGCAGTGGCTGGCGTAGATGGCCAGGTTGGTCTTGCGGCAACACCTCAGGATCGCGTCATGCTCCGCCGGGGTGAGCGCACGCGGGTCGGCTATCTCCACCACCATGTCTTCGGCGCGCCTGGGGTAATTGTTCAGCTTGGCTTCGCGCCAGGCCTGATAAACGGCGTCGGCATCCAGATGGAAAGGGCTGCGTGTGCTTGTCATGCGAGCAGGGGGACGCCTGATGTTTGCGGAAACAGGCCATCCACCGCTTTCTTGACGGTTGCGATCATCTCTGGCGCCTCCAGTTCCATGATCTGGTCGATCACCCAGGGCTGGTCGCGGCCTTCCATGATGTCGCGGATGCAGTTGCCCAGGTAGCGCAGCGCTGAAAAACTGGGTTGCTCCGGCGGAAAATCGAAGCTGGCGTAATCCTGGCCGCGCCGGTTGACCAGGTTGATGAAGTCGGCCTGGTAGGGGTGGCCGTGGTCGTTCATCGCCTCGTGGATATTTTCTTCCAGGATTTCCGCCAGGCGCTTTGCCAGGGCCTGCACCAGGACTTGCCGTTCAGCGTCCGCGATGCGGCGGTACACCATGCGGTCGGCGAGATGCAGCATGAAGGCTGCCAGTTCCGCCAGCAGGGTAAAGCCGCGTTGGGGAGTGATGATGTCGTAATCGGACTTGGAAAGGTCGATGACCGTTTTGTCTGCCAGCTTCCAGATGGTCAGTGCGATCACACCGGCCTGTTGCTCCGGTCCCTTGGGGCCGTCCTCCTGCTTGAACCAGATGGTTTTAACGCGGATAGCCATTTTGGTTTAATCCTCCTTGATGGTTGGGCGCGACGGATCGGTGATCCATTCGCTCCAGGAACCGGGGTAGAGCCGGGCTCCGGACAATCCCGCAATCTCCATGGCTAGCAGGTTGTGGCAGGCGCTGACACCGGATCCGCACATATGAATGCTGCGCTGCGGCGGGGTCGCGCCCAGCGCCTCCAGATAGGCGGTGCGCAACGCGTCGGCGCCGAGTAAAGTGCCGTCCAGGTCCAGGTTGTCCTCGAATGGCCGGTTCATCGCGCCGGGGATATGGCCGGCCACTTTGTCGAGGGGTTCCACGAAGCCGATGAAACGCTCCTCCGGGCGGGCATCGAGCACTGCTTCGCCGCGGCGGATGGCGGCGCTCACCTCGGCGGCGTCTGCGCACAGATCGGCATTGGGCCGGGCTTCGAAGCGTGCGGGCACGATCGTCGGCGCATCTGCCGTGAGCAGACGCTTTTCCCGCTGCCATTTGTGCAAGCCGCCGTCCAGCAGGCCCACGTTTTCGTGCCCCAGCCAGCGCAGCAACCACCACAGTCTCACCGCCATGGAACCGAAGCTGTCGTCGTAAACCACGACCTGGACGTCTTGGCTTACCCCCCAGCGGCCGAGTTTTTCACCCAGTATGGCGGGATCGGGCAGCGGGTGGCGGCCGCTGGCAGGCAGAACCGGCGCGGACAGGTCGGCGTCCAGGTGGGCATAGCGGGCGCCCGGGATGTGCGCGGCGGCGTAGGCTTGGCGTCCGGCTTCGGGCCGGGTCAGGGTAAAGCGGCAGTCGAACAGGATCCAGTCCGGGTCGTCGAGACGCCGTGCGAGTTGTTCGGTGCTGACCAGCGTGGCGGACCGCATGGTCATACGGCGGGATGGTATCGGAATCGGTCGGCCATGCTCATATTGGACGCTATCAGTAGCCGCCTTTTCCGAATGGCTTGGTCAGGCCGGCTACCCGCGCCGCCTGGCGGGCAGGCTGGTTGGGAAACAGGGTGTACAGATGCTTTTTCCAGTCGGGACCGGGATGGTTTTCCTCGAGATCCTTGACCATGTTGCGGAAATTCGGCGTATGGCCGTCCTCACGGAATTTCTCGCGCAGGTAACGCACCACGAACCAGTGTTCGTCGGTCAGCTCGATATTTTCCGCGCCGGCGATGACGGGCACGATTTCATCGTCATAAACCGGCTCCAGCAGGAATTTTTCATCATCGACTTCCAGTTCCTGGCCGTTGTAGGTGTAGCTCATTTTTTCCTCCTGTCGTTAACGGATTGGCGATTAAACCGAGCCTATTGCGCCGACGGCGGCAATGGATTTATGCGGGATAAAGATGCCGCATCCGAGCTTGCGGTGCGCTCCCAGGCCCTGCTGCTGCATATGGATGGCATGCTCCAATGGCAGGTTGTGCAGCAGCAGGCTATAGCCGGAAACGGTATCGCGGCCGTCAAAAACCTGCTGGCGTCTGCCGCAAATGAAACGGCTGTCAATGCCCATCTGGCTCAGCATGCGCATGATGTCGAGCGTGAATTCTTTTTCATCTGCGCTGCCGGTGACCACGCAATGGGCATACAAGGGCGTGTACCTGCTCAGCGGCTTGATCTTGCTGGCGCCAATAACCAGTTCCTGTTGCTCCAGGTGGATGGTGCGCCCGTTCAGTTTGGTTAATTCATCCAGACGGCCGGCCGGGCAGCGCACCACCAGTTTGGTACGCCGGTTCAGCATCAGTTCGCCGGCGCCGCTGTCGGCGCCATGCACCGGATGAATGCCCAGCAAGGGCTCATCCTCGATCCAGGGCAGCCAGCGCAGCAGTTCCCGGTACAGCAGATAGCCGTGATCCGCCGGCATGCGCAGGCCGCGCAATTCCAGATGCGCATCGGACATCGCGGCGATGCCGATTTCCGACATCTCCGCGTGATCGTCGTAGAGCCAGCCTATTTTCCTTCTCCTGCTTTGACCTGCCCGGCCTGGGCAAGCGTGTCCGCCCATTCCAGCATGGCCAACCCCCACGCCCTGGCGGTGGGTTCGTCGATATCGAAAATGGTAAAACGTGTCTGCTCGCGAATCCTGACCCGCAGCGTCACGTAATCGGCCTGGTGCAGCACGTGCTGAAGCTCGATTTGCTGCCGGTAAGGCGAGGCCAGCAATTTATGCAGCGTTCTGATTTCAATCGCGTCCAATTTTTTCCCCAATGAACGTGAAGCTGGAAAGCCGCATTTCTTAAAGGCACCTGGGCTACCCGGGCTTGACAGGATTGTAATCGGCCTCATTGCTTCGTCCTGAGCAAAGTTTCTCATTGTCGCCAGCACAAGAAACTAGCCCAAAAGGGGGGGTGCCCTACCCGAATGGTTAGGTGTGTACTACCAATCCAGTTTATGGAATTGGCATTTTTGAAGGAGGAACATACATGAACTTTCAGTGACATTGCGCCGAGTATCAGTTTCCGGCGGCCGCGTCAGCGGTCATGGGCTACGTGGCCTTTGAGCATGGCAGGAAGGGTCAGATTAACGACTGGTGCAGTCAGGCTGAATAGGTTGATCGGTTGATCATAAGTTCAACCATGGAATTTGGGCAAACCGGCAACTACTTACTGGTGGAATGAAGGGAGTGGCTATGACCAAGAAGATGTACGACACGCCGATGCTTGACCAACTCGAGAGCGGACCGTGGCCCAGCTTTGTAACCGGGCTGAAGCGTCTGGCCAAGGACAACGACATGATGGTTGACCTGATGGGTCAGCTGGAAACCTCCTACCAGACCAGGAAAGGTTACTGGAAGGGCGGCACCGTGGGTGTGTTCGGCTACGGCGGCGGCGTGATACCCCGTTTTAGCGAGTTGAAGGACGAGCAAGGGAAACCCCTCTATCCAGCTGCCGCTGAATTCCATACCCTGCGCATCCAGCCGCCGGCCGGCATGCACTACAACACCGAGATCTTGCGCAAACTCTGCGATCTGTGGGAAAAACATGGTTCCGGGTTGATTGCCCTGCATGGCCAAAGCGGCGACATCATGTTCCAGGGCGTATCCAGTGAAAACGTCCAGCCCGCTTTCGACGAACTGAACGAAATGGGCTTCGACATGGGCGGCGCCGGCCCTGCCCTGCGCACCTCCATGTCCTGTGTGGGTGCAGCCCGGTGTGAAATGTCCAACTTCGACGAGGCAAAAGCATTGCGGACCATCATCAATGACAATATTGATGACATGCATCGTCCCGCGTTGCCGTATAAATTCAAATTCAAATTCTCCGGCTGCGGCAATGATTGCGTGAACGCCATTCAGCGTTCCGACATGGCCGTAATCGGTACCTGGCGCGACAACGTACGTGTCAACGAGGCGCTGGCCAAGGATTACATGGCCAAGCACGGCATGGAAAAACTGGTTAATGACGTGATCAGCCGTTGTCCGACCAAGGCCTTGTCCCTGAAAAATACCGCCAACGTTTCCCGGGCCGACGGGATCTCCAGCGTGGCCGTCACCGACACCCAGTCCCTGCAAATCGACAACCACAATTGCGTGCGCTGCATGCATTGCCTGAACGTCATGCCGGGTGCGCTGCTTCCCGGCACCGATAAAGGTGTGAGCATCCTGGTGGGCGGCAAGAGCGTGCTGAAGATCGGCGCCACCATGGGCACGATGGTGGTTCCGTTCATGAAGCTGGAATCCGAAGAGGATTTTGAAGCGTTGGCCACTCTGTCGCGCAGCATTATCGACTTCTTTGCCGAAAACGCGCTGGAGCATGAACGCACCGGCGAGATGATCGATCGCATCGGCCTGGTCAACTTCCTGGAAGGCGTCGGTATCGATATCGACGCGAACATGGTTCTGGAGCCGCGCAGCAATCCCTATGTACGCACGGATGGCTGGGACGAAGAAGTCGAGAAGGCGGCAGAACACAAGAGAAAAGTTGCCGGTTAATGCCGCTTCATTAAGCGCTGAACAAGTTTTCTATCTGGAGATAAGAAATTATGGCTGAAATGCGTTCACCCATTGAGAGCGGCGTTCCGGATCCGATGCCCTACATGCACCCGGTCATGGTCAAAAACTATGGCAAGTGGGCTTACCATGATCATCCGAAACCAGGTGTCCTGCGTCACCGCGCTGAAAGCGGCGATGAAATCTGGACGGTCAAGGCAGGCACCCAGCGCCAGATGGATGTCTACACCATCCGCACGTTGTGTGACATTGCCGATCAATTCGCCGACGGACACGTACGCTTTACCGCGCGCAGCAACATCGAATACATGGTTGCCGACGAGCGCAAAGTGGAACCCCTGATCAAGGCGCTGAATGATCATGGTTTTCCGATCGGCGGTACCGCCAATTCGGTTTCCATGATTGCCCACACCCAGGGCTTCCTGCACTGCGACATCCCGGGTACCGATGCTTCCGGCGTGGTAAAGGCATTGATGGACGAACTCTACGACGAGTTCATCAAATGCGAGATGCCCAACCGGGTCAAGATGTCCACCTCCTGCTGCGAGATCAACTGCGGCGGTCAGGCCGACATCGCGATCATCATGCAGCACACCAAGCCGCCCAAGATCAATCATGATCTGGTCGCGAACGTGTGCGAGCGGCCTACCGTGGTGGCGCGTTGCCCGGTGGCGGCGATTCGTCCGGCGCTGGTGAACGGCAAACCTTCCCTGGAAGTGGACGAGAAAAAATGTGTTTGCTGCGGCGCCTGCTACCCTCCCTGCCCGCCAATGCAGATCAACGATCCGGAGCATTCCAAGATTGCGATCTGGGTCGGCGGCAAGAACTCCAACGCGCGTTCTCGCCCCACCTTCCACAAGCTGGTGGCTTCCGGCTTGCCCAACAACGCGCCGCGCTGGCCGGAAGTGGCCGCTGTGGTCAAGAACATCCTGTCCGTGTACAAGGCGGATGCGCAGCCCTGGGAGCGTATGGCGGACTGGATCGAGCGCATCGGCTGGCCGCGCTTCTTCGAGAAAACCGGTCTGCCGTTCACCAAGTACCACATTGACGATTGGCGTGGCTCGCGGTCGACACTGAACGCCTCTGCGCATATCCGTTTTTAGTTGCTTTTGAGCCGTTCCAGCAGTGCGCAAGGCCGGCAGTGACCGTGCCATAAAAAAGGGATTGAAGGTATGAAATTCGGAATCATGGTCAACGAAGGCCCCTACACCCACCAGGCTACGGATAGCGCATATCAGTTTGCCAAGGCGACATTGGAAAAGGGTCATCAAATCTACCGGGTTTTTTTCTATCACGACGGCGTCAACAACGCCACCCGGCTGACCGAGCCGCCACAGGACGATCGTAACGTTGTTGCGCGCTGGTCCAAGCTGGCGGAAGAGCACGGCATCGATCTGGTGGTGTGCGTAGCCGCCGCCCTGCGTCGCGGCATCTGCGACGAGAATCTGGCGCCCGGTTTTCGCATTTCCGGTCTGGGCCAACTGGTCGAGGCCGGCATCCAGGCCGATCGGCTGGTGGTATTTGGTGATTGAGCAAGAGGAGGGTGTGATGAACGAAACAACAGGCGGTATCGAGGATGACGAAGGCTCCGGCATCGTAAAGAAATTCATGTTCGTCAACCGCAAGGCGCCTTACGGAACGATTTACGCGCTGGAAGGGCTGGAAGTGGTGCTGATCAGCGCGGCTTTCGATCAGGACGTGAGCATGGCTTTTCTGGATGACGGTGTGTACCAGCTGGTCAAGGGGCAGCATACCAAAGCCCTCGCTGTGAAAAACTTCTCGCCCACCTACCGGGCGCTGGAAGGTTACGACATCGAGAAGCTGTATGTGGAACGCGAGTCGCTGGAGATGCGTGGCTTGAACGCGGACGATCTGCTGGTGCCGGTGGAAGTGCTGTCCTCTGCTGCAATGGGCGACCTGATGAAAACTCAGGACGTGGTTATTGGTTTTTAAGGGGAAAACGAATGCTGCACATCGTGAACAAATCTCCATTCGAAAACACCACGCTCGCCAGCTGCCTGCGCGTTGCGTGCAAGGGCGGTGGCGGCGCGCTGCTGTTGATCGAAGATGGGGTTTATGCGGCAACAAAAAACAGTGTTGCGGGGAATGCTGTCCACGGCGCCATGGGCGACATCCAGGTGTATGCGCTATGGCCTGACGTGGAGGCTCGCGGCATCCAGGACCGGGTGCTGGAAGGCGTGAAAATGGTGGACTATGGCGGTTTCGTCGATTTGGTGGTTGAGCACAGCAACGTGCAATCCTGGTTGTAAACGGATTTTAAATTAGAGAGGTTACATATCATGGCTTTGGAAGTTAACGGCAAGACCTACGAGACTGATGAAGAGGGCTACCTGCTCAACCTGAGCGAATGGGACGAAGATATCGCCAAAGTGCTGGCCGAGGGCGAGAAAGTGGATATGACCGAAAATCACTGGGAAGTGGTCAATTTCCTGCGCGAGTACTACAACGACTACCAGATTGCTCCTGCGGTGCGCGTTCTGACCAAGGCGATCGGCAAGAAATTGGGCGCGGAGAAGGGCAACAGCAAATACTTGTACGAGCTGTTTCCGTACGGTCCGGCCAAGCAGGCATGCAAGATTGCCGGCCTGCCCAAACCCACCGGCTGCATCTGATCTACGGCGGCTGATGCAGCGTAAAGCGGCAACGGTCTCACGAGGCCGTTGCACTGCAGTTTATTTGAGACCGGAAGGCAAGCGCTAGCATGTCATCGCTCACAATTTTTTTTGCGCTTCTGTTTTATCTGGCGACAGCGCTGCTGGTCAGCGGACTGGCTTATAAGATTTATATTTATAGCCGCACCCCGGCGCCGCTGAAGATTCCCACCATGCCTGCGCCTATTACCACGACCGGCGTTGTCATGCGCATGGGGCGTGAAGTCGTGTTGTTCGAAAGCCTGTTCAAATCCAACAAGTGGATCTGGATTTTCGGCTGGATGTTCCATTTTGGCCTGCTGCTGGTGCTGCTGCGCCACCTGCGTTATTTCACCGAGCCGGTATGGGGCTGGGTGGTGTTGATTCAGCCCTTCGGAAAATACGCCGCATTCGCCATGATCGCAGGCCTGCTTGGCCTGTGGGCGCGGCGCTTTCTGGTGGATCGGGTGCGTTACATTTCCACCCCCTCCGACCACCTGATGCTCGCCCTGCTGGTCGGCATCGGTTTGACCGGCATGGCCATGAGCTTTGTCGTGCATACCAATATCGTCGGGCTCAAGGAGTTCATGCTCGGCCTCATGGTGTTTGACTGGCAACCTCTGCCGGCCGACCCGATCTTGCTGGCGCATCTGTCTCTGGTCGCACTGCTCATGATCATTTTTCCCATCAGCAAACTGCTGCATGCACCCGGCATATTTTTCAGCCCAACTCGCAACCAGGCCGACAACTCCAGGGATACGCGCCATGTGGCCTCCTGGGCTGCCCGGCTTGAGAAATAAGAACAGGGGATCCAGGTGGCCGCACCCAAATTCGAAGTTCCTGAACTGAAGGGTTACACGGACATTCCGCTGCTGCGCGAAGGTGCGGCAGCGGAGGTCAAATCCTTCCCGGCGAACGCGCAGATGCAGGAAGCACTGGGCTTTCCGGGCGAGCTGATGGAAAACTGGCAGGAAACTGCCATCGGCAGGATGGGCGAGCTGCTTGGCAAATATCGCTCGCTCCAGGTTTTTATGGATGCGTGCGTGCATTGCGGGGCGTGCACCGACAAGTGCCATTATTATCTCGGCACCAGTGATCCCAAGAACATGCCGGTGGCGCGCCAGGATCTGATGCGCCAGGTTTATCGCCGCTATTTCACCTTTGCCGGGAAATATTTTCCCAAGCTGGTAGGGGCCAAGGATCTGACCAGGGAAGTGCTGGATGACTGGTACCGCTATTACTACCAGTGTTCTGAATGCCGCCGTTGCTCGGTGTACTGCCCCTACGGTATCGATACCGCCGAAATCACCATGGCGGGTCGCGAGATACTGGACTGCGTGGGCATCGGCCAGAAATACACCAACGAGATACTGGGCAAGGTGCATCGCATCGGCAACAATCTGGGGCTGCCCGGCCCGGCTCTATTGGACACCCTGACAGGCCTGGAAGAAGACATCGAGGAGGATACCGGCTTCGCGGTGAAACTGCCCATCGACGTCAAGGGTGCGGAAGTGCTGCTGATCACGCCCTCAGCGGATTTCTTCTCCGAGCCGCACGTGGAAAGCCTGATCGGTTACGCCAAGGTGTTCCACGCTGCCGGAATTAGCTGGACGCTGTCCTCACTTGCCTCCGAGGCCGGCAATTTCGGCATGTTCATCGGCAACTACGAGCAGATGCAAAAGGTGGCGCTACGCATCCGCGAAGCGGCGCTGGAACTGGGTGTCAAACGCATTGTGGTGGGCGAGTGCGGCCATGCCTGGCGCGTCGCCTACAGCTTCTGGAATACGTTGATCGGCGTTGGTCTCGGCGCAGGCGCTGACGACAAATACGGCAGGATGCTGCAACAACAGCTGGATCCCAACTATCCGCAACCCGCGCATATCTGCGAAGTGACTTACGACCTGCTGCAGCAGGGTGCGATCACGATGGACAAGGAAGCCAACGATCACCGCATCATCACTTTCCATGATTCCTGCAACGTGGCGCGGGGCTCGCGCATGGGCGACATGCCGGGCGGGCAGTTCCTTATCCCGCGGGAAATCATCAAGTCGGTAGCCAACCGTTTCCACGACATGGCTCCGGAAACCATACTTGAGGGCACCTTCTGTTGCGGTGGCGGCGGTGGCCTGTTGACCGACGACCTGATGGAACTGCGGGTCAAGGGTGCGCAGCCGCGCATGGATGCATTCAAGGATGTTGTGGACAACCATGGCGTCAACTTCATGGCCACCATCTGTGCGATCTGCAAGGCACAGTTCACCAAGGTGCTCCCGTATTACGGCTTCGACATGAGCATGGTGGGTGGTGTCCATCAATTGGTAAGTACGGCCATTCGGCTGGACGCAAAACAGTAGCTTACGGAATTCACTTCAGGAGAGCAGCGATGTCAAGCACATCCGAGGACATGGAAAAAAAACTGACCTTTCGTCGGTACAAGGAAGATGATCAGGACTGGAAGCAGTGGCAGGACAAGATTTTCGATGCCGACCACTCCCACCTGTGCCCGGAGTACGTGCTGTCCTCTCCGCCCTGCCAGGCCAGTTGTCCGGCCGGTGAGGACATCCGCGGTTATCTGAATATCGCGCGCGGCATCGAAAAACCGCCGGCAGGCGTGACCTGGCAGGAATATGCATTCCGCCGCATCACCGAAGCCAATCCCTTCCCCTCGGTGATGGGCCGCGTGTGCCCGGCGCCGTGCGAGTCCGGCTGCAACCGCAATCAGGTCGAAGACTTCGTGGGCATCAACTCCGTCGAACACTTCGTGGGTGACTGGGCGTTGACCAACAAGATGGCCTATGTGAACAAGGCCGAGCCCACCGGAAAGAAAATCGCCGTGCTCGGCGGCGGCCCTGCCGGCCTGGCCTGCGCTTACCAACTCGCCCTGAAGGGACATTCCGTCACCATCTTCGACGAGCACGAACAACTCGGCGGGATGATGCGCTACGGCATCCCCGGATTCCGTACTCCACGTGAAGTGCTGGACGGCGAGATCCAGCGCATTCTGGATTTGGGCGTGCAAACCCGCATGGAAACCCGTGTCGGCAGTGACATTGCGTTGGCGCAGCTGGAGCAAGAATACGATGCCATTTTCATGGCGATGGGGGCACAGAGCGGCCGTCCGCTGCCGGTGCCAGGCGCCGAAGCACCCAACTGCGTGACTGCCATGGCCTTTCTGCGCGCCTTCAACGATGGCCGTCTGCAACACGTGGGCAAGCGCGTGGTGGTGATCGGCGGCGGCGACACCTCGATCGACGTGGCAACCGTAGCCCGCCGTCTGGGAAAAATCACCCACGATACCGAGAGCGAACGTCCCGAGCACATCATTGCCGGCAACGTGGCGCACGATGTCGCCGAGGCTTCCGTGCGCGAAGGCGCCGAAGTGGTGCTGGTGTCCCGGGCCAGCATCGACAAGATGCACGCCAACAAGCATGAAATCGAGCAGGCGCTGGCCGAAGGTATCGAGATCCTCGGCGGCGTCATGCCGGTAGCGGTCATACTGGATGCGGATGGCCGCGCCGTGGCCCTGCGCGTAGCCGAATTCGACATGGTGAAGGGCGAATCCGTCATCAGGGAAGGCACCGAACGCGATCTGCCCGCCGACCTGGTGGTGTCCGCCATCGGCCAGGCGGTGGATTTCACCGGCCTGGAAGAGTTCAACAACAACAAAGGCCTGATCAAGCCGGACAGCCACTATCGCTTCCCCGGCAAGAAACATATCTTTGTCGGCGGCGACGTAATCAAGCCGCACCTGCTCACCACTGCCATCGGTCACGCCTCCATCGCCGCCGAAGGCATCCATGCCTTCCTGGACGGCCATGAGGAGCTCGACAAGCGTCCCAAGGTGGACGCGCACCGCTTCGATCTGCTGCGCAAGCTGGTGGAAAAAGGCATGAAAATCGAAGAGTACAACCACCAGCAAATGCATGGCTCGGACACCAGTGCTTTTGCCGTGCACAACTTCGAGGATCGCTCCGCAAAATACGTAATCCCGTCCACCGAGCTTTTCCTCGGCCATTTTCTGTTCGCCGAGCGCCACAAACGCGAAACGATCACACTCAATGCCGAACAGGCGCTGGGTAATTTCGAAGAGCGTCTGGCGGCTCTGAACGAGTCACAGGTTGTGGCGGAAGCCAAGCGCTGCATGAGCTGCGGTTTGTGCTTCGAATGCGACAACTGCGTGGTGTACTGCCCGCAGGGCGCCGTATTCAAGGTCAAGCGCGACAAGTCGACACTGGGCCGTTATGTGGACACTGACTACAGCAAGTGCATCGGCTGCCATATCTGCGCTGACGTGTGTCCGACCGGCTACATCCAGATGGGCATGGGCGAGTAGGGCTCGATATGAGAAGGCTGGCCAAAGGATGGGTTAAACCGGCTGCATTGGGCGCCTTTCTGCTGGCTTGCGTGCTGACGCTGGCCTACGCGGGGAGCGGTACCCAGGAATCGTCACGGGTACCGAAGCCCAATGTGACGACGGCAAAAGGCGAAAAGTGCGTGGAAGACACCGAGTATATGCGCAAAAATCACATGAAGTTGCTGCGGCATCACCGCATTACGGCCGTGCACGAAGGGGATAACCAAAAAACCGACAAGTACAGCATCGTTAACTGCGTGAACTGCCATGCCAGTGCCAAGGACAACAGCGTGACCGGACCGGGCGATTTCTGTCAAAGCTGCCATGCCTACGCGGCTGTGAAGATCACTTGCTTCGAGTGTCATTCCAGCAAGCCTTCCGGATCGCCGCCGGCATTCCACCCGGCAGTGTCGCAGGGACCGCTGGATAAAACGACCCGTGCCACCATGATGCGCTATCAGGCTTACCATGGGCGTCTGCCGAATCTGGATGCCGGGTTCAACGCCAAGGATGTGGCAGGAGTGATTCGATGAGCGATTTTGACACTTACCGCCGCCGTTTCATGGGGGGGGTGCTGGGCGTGGCCGCCACCGCTGCGCTGCCGGCTGGAGTGCTGTTCTGGCAAACCGCCCAGGGCGAGGTGAAAGACGGCCCGCCCGCTTCCGACAAGGTACGCTGGGGCATGCTGGTGGATACCACAAAATGCGGCACCGGTTGTGATGCCTGCGTGCGCGGGTGCAATCAGGAAAACGGTCTGTCCGGCGATACCTCGCCTACCAGCCCGCAGTGGATACGCAAAGTGCAGGTGAGCAACCCGCGCACCGGCTACAGCTTTTCCCTGCCCATGATGTGCCAGCATTGCGAGGAGCCGCCCTGCGTGGACGTGTGCCCCACCGGCGCTTCGTTCAAGCGTGCCGACGGCATAGTGCTGGTGGATCGCCACCTCTGCATCGGCTGCCGCTATTGCATGATGGCCTGCCCCTACAAGGCGCGCTCCTTCATTCATCAGCCGGTCACCGATCAGTTGGCGGAAGTGCCGCGCGGGATCGGCTGCGTGGAGTCATGCACTTTCTGTGTGCAGCGTATCGACGCGGGCAAGCAGACTACGGCCTGCCAGGATGCCTGCAATGCCGAAGGCCACCAGGCCATTTATTTCGGCAATCTGAAAGACCCTGACAGCGAAATTTCCAGGCGACTTGCCAGCTACCGCAGTCAGGAAGTTCTGGCGAGCCTCAACCTGCACACCGGCGTGCGCTACGAAGGTATTTGAACCATGCAAATCGTATTTCGCGAACTGGAAGGAAAAAGCAGTACCTATTACGGCCTGCTGGGCGGACTGGGCCTGCTGGGGCTGCTGGGTCTGTTTGCCGCCTATCAGATGGAGCATCACGGTCATATCATCACCGGTATGACCAACCAGGTGGTGTGGGGCATACCGCACGTATTTGCGGTGTTCCTGATCGTGGCTGCCTCCGGTGTGCTCAACGTGGCATCCATCGCCACGGTATTCGGCAAGCAGTTCTACAAACCGCTGGCGCCGCTGTCGGCGCTGCTCGCCATCGCCCTGCTGGCAGGCGGCCTGATGGTGCTGATGCTGGACCTGGGCCGCGCCGATCGCCTCATCGTCGCCATGACCCATTACAACTTCAAGTCGGTGTTTGCCTGGAACGTGTTCCTTTATACCGGCTTCTTCACCCTCAGTGCGATTTACATCTGGACCATGATGGATCGCAAGGTGGCGGCTTACAACAAACCGGTGGGTTTTGCCGCCTTCTTCTGGCGCCTGTCGCTCACTACCGGTACCGGCTCCATTTTCGGCTTCCTGGTGGCGCGCCAGGCCTATGACACCGCCTTGCTGGCGCCGATGTTCATCATCATGTCGTTCTGCTACGGACTGGCTGTTTACCTGCTGGTGCTGATGGCCGCCTACAGTTGGAGCAAACGTCCACTCGGCGATTTGGTCATCAGACGTCTGAAAAATCTGCTGGGCGTGTTCATCGCCGCTGTGCTGTATTTCGTCGCGGTCTATCACCTGACCAATTTTTATTTCACCAGGCAGCACGAGTTCGAGCGCTTCATTCTGCTCGATGGCGGCATCTATACCCTGCTGTTCTGGATCGGTCAGATATTGCTGGGCGGTGTGGTGCCGTTGATTCTGTTGTACGCACCCGCCACCCGCCAGTCGCGCAGCGCCATTGCCAGCGCCTGCCTGCTGGTGGTGCTGGGAGGGCTGGCGCAGATGTATGTCACCATTATCGGCGGCCAGGCTTTTCCGCTGCAAATGTTCCCCGGCATGGTCGAGTCCAGCAGCTTTTTCGATGGCGTGATTCATCCCTATGTACCCAGTTTGCCGGAAACGCTGCTGGGGCTGGGCGGCGTGGCGGTGGCCGGTGCGATGGTCGTGTTCGCAATCAAGATTTTACGTTTTCTACCGGAAAGCCTGGATGACCCGGCGGTGACACTCTCCCACAAGGCTGACTGACACCGCCCGGCAAACAGGCGTTTGTTTTCAAGGATACCAACATGAGTGAAGAACATCCGTTTGCTCCCTACATCCGTATCCTGGGAAAGGGCAGAAGCGGGTCGCGCTCGCTCACCCAGGACGAGGCGTGTCAGGCCATGCGCATGATCCTGGCCGGGGAGGTCGAGCCCGTGCAACTGGGCGCCTTTCTCATGCTCCTGCGGGTGAAGGAAGAATCCCCCGAGGAACTGGCCGGTTTCGTGCTCGCCGCGCGCGAAACCATGCCGCTGCCTGATAACGCGCCAACGGTGCAACTGGACTGGTCGTCCTATGCCGGCAAGCGGCGCCAATTGCCGTGGTTTTTGCTGTCCGCGCTGCTGCTCGCAAGCCATGGTGTCAACGTGTTCATGCACGCCGCCGGCGGGCGGAAGGACAACCGTGTGTACACCCCGGAGACGCTGGCGCTGCTGGGTATCAGCCCGAGCAACTCCTTGCCGGAGGCGGCAGCCCAGATCCGCACTCGTCACTTCGCTTTCATGCCGCTCGAGGCATTGAGCCCGGCGCTATACCAGATCATGGAACTGCGGCCGATGCTGGGCCTGCGCTCGCCCGTCAACACCATGGCGCGCATGCTGAACCCGCTGCGGGCACCCGTGGCGATGCAGGGTATTTTTCATCCGGCTTACCGCGATATGCACCAGTTGGCCGCGCAGCTGCTCCAGCAGCCGCACCTGGCCGTGCTCAAAGGAGAGGGCGGCGAGATCGAGCGCAATCCCGACTCGCCCTGCCTGGTCAAAAGCGTGCACAACGGTGTGTTGTCGGAGGAAGAATGGCCTGCGCTGTTCCGTAATCGCCACATGAAAGACGAGAGCATGGACACCCGGCGTCTGCCGGCTCTGTGGAACGGCGATATCGAAGATGAATACGGGCTCGCCGCCATTACCGGCACCACTGCGATAACGCTCAAAACCATGGGCATGGCGGACACCCAGGAAGCCGCGCAGACCATGGCTGTGGAACTGTGGAAGCGGCGTCCCTCCACCTGGCTCAAGGCGGCCTGAGCGGAATAGACATGTCGCGCTTTCTCATCTCCGCAGCACACAAGTCGTCTGGAAAAACCACGCTGAGCATCGGCTTGTGCGCGGCCTTGCGTGCCCGCGGCTTGCTCGTACAGCCATACAAAAAGGGGCCGGACTATATTGATCCCATGTGGCTGACGCTGGCTGCAGGCCGCCCCTGCTACAACCTGGATTTTTACCTGATGGGCCGGGAGGAGATCAGCAACCTGTATCAGCAACACAGCGCCAGCGCGGATGTCTGCCTGGTGGAAGGCAACAAGGGACTCTATGACGGCCTGGACCTGGATGGCGGCAACAGCAATGCGGCGCTGGCGCAGTTGCTGGACCTCCCGGTCATCCTGGTGATTGATGCGCGCGGCATGACGCGGGGGGTGGCGCCGCTCATCCTGGGCTACCAGGCTTTCGACCGCAATATCCGCATCCATGGCGTGATTCTCAACCAGTTGGGTGGCTCCCGCCACGAGAGCAAGCTGCGCGCGGTGATCGAGCATTACACCGATGTGCCGGTGCTGGGCGCGGTGCAGCACGATCCCGCGTTACAGATCGTCGAGCGCCATCTCGGGCTGATGCCGAGCAACGAATCCGCCTCCGCCACCCGGCAAACCCGTGCCATCGCCGAAAGCATCGCCGCGCAAGTGGACCTGGAACGGCTGCTGCAAGTGACCGTTTCCCCGCACCCCGCAGCGGTCGCACCAGCGGCCCCAATCCGGCCGCTGCAACGCTTTCGCATCGGTCTGGTGCGCGACCGGGCGTTCGGTTTTTATTATGCCGACGATCTGGAAGCCCTGGCTGCGGGCGGCGCGGAAATCGTCCCGATCAATGCCCTGGATGACGCGCATTTGCCGGCGCTGGACGGCCTCGTCATCGGCGGCGGTTTCCCGGAATTGTTCCTGCAGGAACTGGAAGCCAATGCCTCGCTGCGCCGCGATATCCACCAGGCAATAGAAGACGGACTGCCGGTTTACGCGGAATGCGGCGGCCTTATGTACTTGTCCCGCAGCATGTGCTGGAAGGGACGCGCTCACCAGATGGTGGGCGTGATACCAGGCGACGTGGTGATGCACGATAAACCCGTGGGGCGCGGTTATGTGCGCCTGCGCGAAACCGGGCTGTCTCCCTGGCCCGGAGGCGCAGCGCCGGCGCAGGAAATCTGTGCGCACGAATTCCACTACTCCAGCCTGGAAAATCTGGCGCCGGATGTGCAGTTCGCTTACGAAATGGTGCGCGGTCACGGACTCGATGGCCGCCACGACGGCATCGTTTACCGCAACCTGCTCGCGTCCTATACCCATTTGCGCTCCACCCGGAATTTCAACTGGGTGCGACGCTTTCTTGCCCTGGTAGCCCGGCATGCGTCCTCCAGAGTGGCTGCAAAGCAGGCCGTGGCTTAGGGCTTATCCGTGAATTATTCATGGATAAGCCATTAATTAGCCGAATCAACTTTAACCAGTCCTGAACAGGAGCACTCGCATGATTACCGTGACCCCCCTTGCCGCCCAACAAATTCAGGAGTCCGCCGAACGCGGCGATATGGAAGGCATGGCGTTGCGGCTGGCGGCCCGCATCACCGAGGATGGATCCATCGAGTACGCCATGGGCTTCGACGAGCGTAGCGCCGATGACGCGGTGGTGAGCGTTGAAGGTGTGGATTTGCTGATTCATGAAAGCCACCAGGCGCTGCTGAATGGCGCAACCCTGGATTTCGCGGAAGTCTCTACGGGCCAGTCAGGATTTGTATTTCGCAACCCCAATGCGCCACATTCCGCCTGCGGCGGTGGCAGTTGCGGTAGTGGGGGCGGTAGTGGGGGTTGTGGCAGCGGCAGCCGCGGCTGCGCCTGACCCATGGATACTCAAGCGATGCAATTCGACCTTATCGTCATCGGCAGCGGGCCGGGCGGTTATAAGGCGGCCATCAACGCCGCGCATCTGGGCGCAAAGGTTGCCTTGATTGAACGCGATCTGCCCGGAGGTACCTGTCTCAACCAGGGATGCATCCCGAAAAAAACCCTGCTGCATATGGCCAGCCTCATCGCCAGCGTGAACGAACTGGAGGGGCGCGGACTGGTGGGGCATGTCAGCGGTGATTTCAAGGCCGCGATGGTGCAGAAGGATGCCGTCGTCAAGGGTATTCGCGACAGCTTTCCGATCTGGCTCAAGCGCCTGGGCGTACGTATTTTTCGTGGCGAAGCCCGCTTCGTCGACCGTCAGCGGGTGCGCATCAGCCTGACGGAGCCGCTGGCGGATACCACTGTGGCCACGCTTGAACTGCAGGCCCCGCGCATCATCATTGCCACGGGCTCGACTCCCAGAGAACTGCCAGCCTGCCCTACCGATGGCCGTGTCGTGGTGAATTCCAGGGATTTTCTGTTCAAGCTGGATTATCTGCCGCGCTCGGTGCTGTGCGTGGGTGGCGGGGCCATAGGCGTGGAATTCGGTTTTCTGCTGCATCAGTTCGGCGCCAAAGTGCGCATCGTGGAGCAGGGTGATCGCCTGCTGTATCGATCCAGCATGCCTGATCGGGCCTGCAGCGCACTGGAAAGAAAACTGAGCCGACTGGGCATCGAGGTGTGCAACAATCTCAACGTTATTTCCACCAAGGTTGAAGAAAACGGTATAGAAGTCGAGTTCAGCAACTGCGAACGTGCACGCTATGACTACGTGCTGGTAGCCGTGGGTCGACAGCCCCAAACCCAGGGCCTGGGCCTGGAAGAGATTGGCGTGGCCGTTAACGCCGAAGGTTTCATTGTCACTTCCGAATATCTGGAAACCAGTGTGGCGGGCATCTATGCAGTAGGCGATGTCAAACACAGCCCCATGTCCAGCCCGATGACCGCCAACGCCGCCCTGTACGATGGCAAGGTGGCAGCGACCAATGCCATCCGGGGCAACGAATTGCATGCCAATTATTTCAAGGTGCCGTTCGTGATCCACTCGGCACTGGAAATGGCCAGCGTCGGACTGTCCGAAGATCAGGCCGAGGATGCCGGTTTCGCAGAGGAAGTGGCGCGTTCCAGCCTGGGCGGTTCAGGCAAGGCGCGCGCCTGTCATGACTTCGAAGGTTTCACCGAGGTGGTGCACGATGCTGAAACCGGCCAGTTGCTGGGCGGCTGCATCGTGGGCCCGGAAGCCGGCGAGCAGATCCACATGCTGTCCGCCGCGCTGCAATCCAAGCTGGGGCTATGGTTCTTCAAGGACATGAGTTACAGCCACCCGTCCTGGTGCGAAGAACTGGAAACGACCATTGACTCCTGCACCTCGGCTTTTTCCAAGTCCGACAAAATCATTTTCCGCCCTGGCATTCTTGCCGGGACTGAATAACCCGGCCCAGACCGAATCATGAATTTTCTTCCTGTATTTATGGATATTCGCGGCCAGCGCTGCCTTGTGGTGGGCGGTGGCGAAACCGCCGCGCGCAAGGCTGCGCTGCTGCTTCAGTGCGGTGCGCAGGTAACTGTCGTGGCACCGGAACTCGTGCCCGCCTTTACCGAACTCAAGGACCAGGAACGGCTTACCCATCGCAAGAGCGGATTCGAGCCGGCGCTGCTCGACGACGTTGCATTGGTGATTTGCGCCAGCGGGGACGACGACCTCGACCGCATGGTATCCCAGGCTGCGCGCGACCGTCATCTGCCGGTGAACGTGGCGGACAGGCCCGAGCTGTGCAGCTTCGTGCTGCCTGCCATCATCGACCGCTCGCCGCTGCTGGTGGCGGTGTCCAGCGGTGGCGCCGCGCCGGTGCTGGCACGGCTGTTGCGCGCGCGGCTGGAAACCCTGATCCCCTCCAGCTATGGCCGGTTGGCGTTGCTTGCCGCCAGCTTCCGCGACGAGGTGAAAAAGAAATTTTCCCTTTCAGCCAAACGCCGCATGTTCTGGGAAAAAGTTCTCCAGGGACCGATTGCCGAACTGGTTTACGCCGGTAATGAAGCGGCGGCTGAAGCAGCGCTCAAGCAGCAACTGGACGAGGAAACCGATGACTTGCCGCAAGGCGAGGTTTACCTGGTGGGCGGCGGCCCCGGCAACCCGGACCTGCTGACCTTCCGGGCGCTGCGACTGATGCAGCAGGCCGACGTGGTGGTCTATGACCATCTCGTTGCCGATGCGGTGCTCGACATGTGCCGGCGCGATGCGGAGCGCGTTTATGTGGGCAAGGAACGCGCCAACCATACCATGCAACAGGAGGGCATCAACCAGTTGCTGGTGCGTTATGCCCGGCAAGGCAAACGGGTGCTGCGCCTCAAGGGCGGCGACCCGTTCATTTTCGGCCGTGGCGGAGAAGAAATCGAAACCCTGTCGGAAAATGGCATCCCGTTCCAGGTGGTGCCGGGCATTACCGCGGCATCGGGCGTGGCGTCCTACGCGGGCATTCCGCTCACCCACCGGGATTACGCACAGTCCTGCGTATTTGTCACCGGCCATCTCAAGGACGACAGCATCAACCTGGACTGGGATGCGCTGGCCCGGCCCAATCAGACCATGGTGATTTACATGGGACTGCTGGGCCTGCCCATCCTGTGCAGGGAACTCATTTCGCACGGCTTGCCCGCGGCCACGCCCGTCGCCATCGTGCAGCAGGGCACCACGGCCCGTCAGCGGGTATTGGTGGGCACCCTGGAAACGTTGCCAGCGCTCGCCATAGAGGCCGAATTCAAACCGCCTACGCTCATCATCGTGGGCAATGTGGTGAAGCTGCACGAGAAACTGGCCTGGTTCCGCACCGAGGCGGCAATAAAACCCAAGGATATTTGAATCACGGGGAGCACAGGAGAAACGAAAAGGCGAAGGGCGAAAATTGGAAGGTAAAATCAAGCCCAGGCAGGCGTCCTTCATTTTCCATTTGCGCTTCGCCCGCTCTGCGGTTAGCCTGTTTTTTTGCGGACAAGCTGCTTACCGCGCATCACGATTTGGAGGCGCCGGTGCCGGACTGGCCGAGCCGTTGCTCCACGGCAAATACCGCTGCTGCCACCCGAGATGTGAGGTTGAGCTTGGAAAAAATGTTGTGTACGTGCAGCTTGACGGTATCGTGACTGATTCCCAGGTTGCGGGCGATGACCTTGTTGCTTTCCCCCTTGGCCAGGCAGCCAAGTATCTGTTGCTCGCGCTGGGTCAGTTGTTCGATGAGCGAGTCTTTCCTGCCCTGCTTGGCATCCAGCAGATTCACCAGCTTGGCGGTCATCGTCGGCGCCACCACAGTTTCGCCCCGGGCCGCGCGCTGGATGGCGTCCACCACTTCGGCAGGCTCCATGTTCTTGAGCAGATAACCGCGGGCGCCTGCGCGCAGCGCATTGGCCATGTCGCCCTGGTCATCGCTCACCGTCAGAATCAGCGTCGGGAATAGCAGCCCTTCCTGGTGGAATTGGCTCAGCAGGGTAATGCCGTCCACCGACGGCATGTGCAAATCCATGATCACCACGTCGGGGTGTATTTCTCTCAGCATACGACGTGCTTCCTCGACGTCGCCGGTAATGCCGGCCACGCTGATGGTGCCCGAGTGTTCCAACAGTTCGGCCAGGCCCTTGCGGAACAGCGTGTGGTCATCCACCAGCACGACGTTGATCTTGACTGTCATGTGTTATCCCTCTTGCTCGGGGGCTGGGACGGAAACATCAATGTCAGCCGCGTGCCTGCGCCCGCCTGACTGGTGATCTCCACGCTGCCGCCCAGTTGCTTCGCCCGCCCGTGCATGATGTTGATGCCGAAATGCATGCCGGGGCCGGGGTGGCCGGCGGCGCAGAGGCCGATGCCGTCATCGGTAATGGTAAGCCGGTAGGCATCGTCGACCTGCTCGATGCTCAGGTGAATGTTGTGGGCACGGGAATGCTTGCAGATATTGGCGAGCGCCTCCTGCACAATATGGAATACCTGGACTTCCTGGTCCGGGGTGAGATTCAGCCCCTGGGTGTGGTTGGCGAAATCCGCTCTGGCTTCAGTTTTCTTGCACGCCCCGGCCAGCAGATCCTGCAGGGCCGGCACCAGGCCGCGCGGATCCATGCGGTGATGGAACTGGGTGAGCAGTTCGCGTAGGCCGGAATAGGCAGACTCCAGGGCGTCTTCCATATCGCCAAGATATTTTTCGGTAAATTGCTTATCCCCTGTGTGCACGGACTCCTTGAGCATCTCCAGGCGAATGTTCATGTAGGCCAGGGTTTGGGCGAGTGAGTCGTGAATTTCGTTGGACAGCATTTGCCGTTCGTTCATCAGGCTGATGCGCATGTTTTCCTGAGTCAGGCGCACGTTCTCAAGGGCCATCCCCAGATGCTCGCTGATGGAGGAGAACAGCAGTCGTACTTCTTCCGGAATGGGGGGGGCGTCGGCGAACATGAACAGGTTATAAACCCCCAGCACATGGCCCTTGTGCTGCAGTGGTACTGCCACAAAGCTCACGCAGCGGTCACCGAAAAACGCCAGGCCCGAGTTGTTCTTGCATATATGCACCGCCTCGGTGCTGCGGGCAGCGGACTCGAATACTGCCTGGCCGCAGACGCCACAGCCCAGGGGGACGATGCGCTCCTGCTCCAGCATTTCCTCCGGCAGGCCGATGGCGCCGATCAGCCGTAGCCCGGTGCCGTCGGCGGTGAGCACGCGCACTGCACCGGCGCCCGCGCCGGCGAGCCGCACCATGGTTGACAGGAAGCGCTCCAGCAGCCGTTCGATATCGACATTGGTGCTGAGCGAGGTGGCGATTTCTGATAGCACCCGCAACGCAGGCAGCTTGTATAAGCCCTGGTCGGTAACCGATTCGGAAAATCCGGCGGAAGGGCCGCTAATATCCTGCATGATTTCCTCTCGTGAAGCCCGCCTTGATGGATGAATTTTTGTACCGAGCGTACGCCGGTCAACTTCTGGTCATGCTGTTTTCGCTCTGCGACCTGCAACAACGCATTGACATTGCCAACACTATAAATCCAAACTCCGTCGCAGAAGAAATTTTATCGCTTGTACCGCTTGTGTAAACCACCTTCCATGTTAAATTTTGCGTCGATTTGCAGGGATGAAACTGGTAGGCGCTGCCTGCATAAACAGGCATCATTGGACTATCCAGGCACAATGGAGCATGCGCATGAATGCTATTTTCGGACAGCGTCGATTGCAGGTGTGGCTTGCAGTCGCCATGCAGATAGCGTTTTTATCCAGTTATGAGGAGGACACGGCAAAATGACTTTGATCAGGAGAATCATCCCGCTTGTGCCCCAGGAATCCGTCGATGCCAGCCTAAGCACTTGCGCGGGCGCCGAACCCTTTGCCCTGATGGTGCTGGGTGACAGCATGATGCCCGAATTCGAGGAGGGCGAAATCATTATCATCGAGCCGGAAGGCCTGACGACGGATGGTTCCTTTGTGCTGGCCTTTCACAACGAAGAATACATATTTCGCCAACTGCTGCGGCGGGAAGGTGACTGGTACCTGCATCCACTCAATACCAACTACGAGGATGCGCTCATATCGGATCTGTCCGTAGTGAAGGGCGTCATTATCCAGAAACAGCGTCCAGGCTCGCGCCGCACTCGCAAAACCTATGTCGCTAAGCGTGCGCATTAAGCTATGCAACGCTACAACACTGGCGTTCACGTATCGCAGATCATCGGTGTGTGAGTGACTGACATGGTCCCATGGCGCTATGGCTTTATGTATTGCCGGGCCAAGTCGAACAGCGTTGAGAGCGTTCTATATGCGCTGTCCCAGCACGCCCCATCGATCTGCGCAGGTGATGAAAGTTAAACATTGCGGACTTGGCACAAATGCAGTTCGTTACTGCTCTATCCGGCTTTCCGATGTCAGGTTGGCGAGTCGATCCATATCGACAAAATATATGTATTTGCCCTCAATCTTGATAATGTCATCCTCCTGAAAGCGCGCCAGAATACGGCAAACCGTTTCTTGAGTCAGCCCAAGATAATTAGCGATATCCCTGCGCGACATGGTGAGCTTATAGGCGGGATGGGATGATTTATTCTTATCAATATGCCGACTGAGACTCATCAAATATGTTGCCACCCTCTCGGTGGCGTTCTTTTTTCCAAGTAGCAGCATCATCTGTTGGCCACGGAGTATGGCATGGCTCATGATGGCGAGCATATGATCCTGCAAGTCGGGGATATTTCTGCTCAAGCTTAGGAAATGCGGAAACGATATCTCGCAGATATTCGTTGTTTCAAGCACGATGGCTTCGCTGGCAAAGCGCATGCCATTGAGGGCGTCCAGCCCGATTATCTCGCCGCGTCCGTGAAATCCGGTAATTTGGGTCCTGCCATCATTGCTGTAAATATATGTTTTTATCGATCCGTGGCGAACTGCGTAGATTTGGTGAAATGAATCGCCGCTCCGATAGAGATATTCCCCGCGTCTCAATACAAATCGC
Organism: Sulfuriferula sp. GW1; assembly: GCF_047300855.1. Classification (GTDB taxonomy): domain Bacteria; phylum Pseudomonadota; class Gammaproteobacteria; order Burkholderiales; family Sulfuriferulaceae; genus Sulfuriferula. The sequence continues at coordinate 2,499,610 of NZ_CP170197.1, read as the reverse complement.
CGCTTGACCAGTGTATTGGTAACGTTTGCATCTTCACCATTACTCGCCAGCCTGCACATTCCATACATGTCACAGTCTTTACATGACATGAATTCCAAAGTCGGTGGTAAGGGGGTCCTGTTATATGGTTTTGACATAAGCTGCTCCAGCTCGGGTGGGTATATCCAGCCTTTTGCCAGCCCATTGTGGGTGGGCATGTTGGCAGGGTGATACATGATTCAAAATGTGCTGCATGCCTCTGACAAACTTACTGCATTGGTGTCAGTTGGTCACTCGACAATCGGCCGTAACGGGTTCCCATGCTGCATCTTGGTGGTACTTCCGTTCAACGCGCTCTGACTGCGGGTAAGTTCCTCCGAAAATATTGACGACTTAAAGTACGTTTTCGCACTTTTTGTTGATCCAAATCATGATTATCCCCCTTCTCGATAGCCTAGCATCATAAACAGTTAAGAATATATTTCTTTAGTGATGTATGTCTTGAAAGGGTGAGGTCGATGAGCTCGAAATTGAACATTAAATACTGGCTGCTCTTGGTGCCAACATTGTTAATGGCGCTGATGGGCTTTTCTAACCCGGCCAGTGCAGTTCCAAGCTTCGCGCGACAGACCGGCCAAAACTGCGTCGCCTGCCATGCCGGAGGACAATTCCCCGAGCTTACCCCCTACGGGCGCCTGTTCAAGCTCACCGGCTACACCATCGGACAGCGTGCGCTGCCGCTGGCGGCCATGGCGGTGCTGACTGCCAACAAGGTGAAGGTCAATGACCCCACCCTAGGAAAAACGCAAGACGGGTCTCCCATCTTCAACACTGCCAGCCTGTTCATTGCTGGGAAGATTACCGACAAAGTGGGCGGGTTCGTGCAGATCACCTATAACAACTACGATAGTCAGGATGCCGAGACCGGGAACTGGTCGGGCCATACCGGTTCGGACAACCTGGATCTGCGCTACGCCGACCGCCTGATCAACGCCAATCAGGATCTGATCTACGGCCTCACCCTGCACAACAACCCCGGCGTACAGGACGTGTGGAACAGCACCCCGGCCTGGGGCTACGGCGTGGTGCCCGGCAGCACAGGCGCAGGAAACGGGGCAACACCGATACTTGACGGTGGTGGCCCAGGTCTCGGCCAGCAAGTGGCGGGAATCGGCGCCTATGCCTACTGGAACAAGATGGTGTATGCAGAACTCACCGGCTACCGCACCGGCGATGGCGTCTTTTCCTTCATGACCCAAGGCAATGGCGGTCAGGTCAACATCCAGGGCACCAATCCCTATGCCCGCCTGGCGCTGACGCACGAATGGGGCCCCCATAATGTGATGGTCGGCCTGTCCTATCTGGACGTCCGTCCATACTCGGATACGACCAGCCACTCCGGACCGACCGACCACTACCGGGACAATGGCATCGACTTCCAGTACCAGTACCTGCTCGATCCCTACACGGTCACCGCAACGGTCACCCGTATCCACGAAAACATCGATTATGGCTTAGGGGCGCCCTCCGCTACCGTCAACTCCCTGCGAGCCAAGACATCCTTCATCTACCAGGCGAAGTACGGCGCTACCCTGTCCTACTTCAACCTTACCAACACCCTGGGGGCCGAGTCCAAGGGCTGGACGCCCGAGGTGTTCTGGACACCGGTGCAAAATGTGCGGCTGGGGATGCAATACACGATGTTCAACAAGAATGAAGGGGTTATTGACCCACGTGACCCGACGGGCACGTTGGCGTTGAAGGCCAGTGACAGCAATACCCTGTTCTTCTATGTCTGGGGCGCGTACTAAGCAGACGGTTTAAACAACCGGGTGGGCGCGCCGGCATGGCGGCGCGCACCGACATGAATAACGGACTATTCGGAGATTGAATCATGAAAACCGCCTCAATTACCCTGGTACTGGCCCTGGCTGCGATCGCTACAGGCTGCACGACGACGGAAAACTCCTCCCGCAATCTGGGCGACCCCAGCGTACCTGGCAAGACTCTGGCCGAACAGGTGTGCTCGGACTGCCATGGCGTCACCGGTAATTCGACCAACCCTACCTTCCCCCGGCTGGCGGGACAGCAGAAATGGTACTTGATCTCGCAGTTGAAGCAGTTCCGGGGCCACCATCGCCAGGATCCGCCGGGCTTCGAGTATATGTGGGGCATCTCCCGCAGCCTGACCGATGCGCAGATCAATGAACTGGCCACCTATTTTTCCGGGCAGAAGCCCGGTGCCGACCAGCCTGGAAATGCCAAACTGGAGAGCGAGGGCAAGGCGATTTTCTCTAGCGGAATTTCCAGCGAAGGGGTTCCGGCCTGCATGGCTTGTCATGGTGCAGAAGGCGCAGGCAACGAACAGTTCCCGCGCATTGCCGGACAGCATGCCGACTATATCGTCAAACAGTTGCTGGTGTTTCAGCGGACCGACGAACGCCCCGAGGGCGTAGCCATGAAGGTGGTTGCCCACAGTCTCAAGCAGGAGGAGATGAAGGCTGTGGCCGCTTATGTTTCTACCATTGCATCAAAGTAGCCGCCACTTTCAGCCACAGTTCTTTGTGAATAATTCAGGATAGGAAAGGATTAACAAAAACCGCGTACAGACTGAAATGTATTCCGATTGTAGTTGCAGTAAAAAAGTAGTGCTTTCTGGGCCGTGGAGTCCAGGGAACTTTGCCCTGTTTTTAATCGCTGTATTTTTTAAAAAGGTATTTGCCATGACCGATATTCTGCAAAAAAAACTCTCCCGCCGCGAATTGCTGAAAGGCGCTGCCATGCTCGCTTCAATAGGCGTCCTCGCGACTACAACGGCAATCACCAGCACCTCCGCAATTGCCGGGGTTCCCAAGGCTTCCATGCAGTATCGGGACACGCCTAACGGGAAGCAGGACTGCATCAACTGTTCATTATTCGTTCCCGGCAGTTCTGCAAAAGCCAATGGCACCTGCAAGGTCGTGGACGGCTCGATCAGCCCACACGGCTATTGTGTGGCCTTTGCGGCAAAAGCATAAGCGCTTTCAGGGCACGGACAAGACACACCACGATAGCGTTCGTTAATTAGCCGCATCATTGATCTGGGTCAATGATGCGGTTCGTGCCATAGCCTATATTTAGCCACTCATTAGTGGTCTTGATGGAAAAGAGTGTGAACATGTCGAACAGCGCCAGAATGAAACAAGGTGACGCCGCGTTTTCGCTGCTTGATGAGGCGGCCATCATGGCCGCTGAGTTGCGTCATGACCCCTATGACTTTGCCTTTGCCGAGAGCGCAATCAACCCCCGTTTCAAGGATGAAGTGCTGGCCGATGCGCCGCGCATTCCTGATCGTGGGAGCTATGGTTTACCGAACCTGCACTATGGACCCAGGTTCGGGGCTGTCATTCAAGACCTTCTCAGCCCGCGCTTCCGGCACCTCGTCGAGCAGAAATTCGATACCGACCTTAGTCACAATCCGCCTGTAATCCTCATGATGGGCAATACGACGGGGCACTACAACGAAGGCTACGCCCATCCCGATTCGAAACACAAGATCATCACCGTGCTCCTGGGCTTCAGCCACGAGTGGCCCTACGAACGCGGCCGGCTCAGGGTCTTGCGTAGCGCAGACCGTGAAGACTATGCATTCGAGTTTGCGCCGGAGTTCGGGCGGATGATGATGTTCCGCGTCTGCGATCATTCCTGGCACGGTTTCCTTCCCCAGAAAGGGCAACGCATGAGTCTCCAGCTATGCTACGTCGATTCGGAATCGTACGTCAGGCGCGAGTATTTTCGCCACGGCGTAAGCGCTTTCGCCAAATCGGTGCCCCTATTGCGCAAGCTTATCGAATGGGCGCCGCGTTAAGTGGCGAACCGCTATTTCCTGGGCAAAGGAGCGCAACCATGAGCTTTCCTCACGTGCCCGATGCGGCCGCGGTCGCCAGTCATTTCGGCCGTGCATTGCGTGCCGCACGTCGCGACGAGACGCCTTACCGCCATTGGCTGCTTGACGACGTATTGCCGGAAAGCCTTGCCACAGCCGTCCTGATCCTGCCGATCGCGCCTCCGGTGATCGGTGATAGCCTGGGTGTGCGCGACATCGACAATAGTAAGCGGGCCTTCTTCACACCAGCGTTACGCGCAAGCTTTCCTACCTGCGCAGTGTTCGCCGATGCGCTGCAACGCCCGGAGATTGCCCGCCAGTTCGGGGAGACCTGCGAGATTGATGTCTCTGGCAGCTATCTACGCATGGAATATATCCAGGATACCGATGGCGCCTGGCTCGAACCGCATCATGATATTCCCGAAAAGTTGTTCTCCATGGTCATTTATCTGTGCACGGGTCCCGAGGCCAAAAATTGGGGCACCGATATCTACGATGCGGAGCGCCGCTGGGTCGGTCGGAGTTCGGCCGAGTTCAATTCGGCAGTGATCTTCGTTCCCGGGGCCGATACCTGGCACGGCTTCGACCCGCGCCCGATCATCGGCGTGCGACGCTTGCTCGAGATCAATTATGTCCGCCCGAATTGGCGTGACCGTAATCAGCTTTCGTTTCCAGACCAGCCGATTAGCGTGGCGACATGAAAAATCAGGGCGAGCTTTGCGCCGGGATGATTGGCGATTACTGGAACGGGTTCTCTATACAGCAGTCGCCAAAAACAGCGCCGCCATTCAATCAGGAAGTCGCCATGCCATGCCGCATTGACGGTGTGATCGCCAGGAGCTTCTATGGGACGAGTGGCGGGGCGGAGCATTTCATCTCCGTGGAAGTTCCTAATGGTTTCTGTCTTGGCGAGCAGATCGAACTTGTCCAGGAGCGCTACGCAGAAGCGAGAAGAGCGCTTGGCCTGGCGCCCGATACTGCGATATTCCGGCGGATTTTCCTCAGCGATGTGCTGAATCAGGCCGCATTGGTCCGCGATAGCGATTTGGTTTGCGAACCGCTCGATAGTCCGGTAGCCGTCTCGATTGTGCAGCAGGCACCATTGTCCGGCGCCAAGATTGCGCTACTGGCGTACCACGTCGAAAGCCAGGGCCACTTCACAAAACATCGTCTTACGCCGAAGCATCTGGTTGTCGAGAAGAACGGTTTGCGCCATCTCTGGAGCACCCGGCTCTGCGCCGGTGCCTGCGACGCCTCGGCCTCGACAGTGGAAGTGCAGACGCGCAAAGTCTTCAACGATCTGATCGACACCCTGTCAAGTCAGGGTAGCACGCTTCGCGACCACTGCATCAGGACATGGATTTACCTCAAGGACGTCGATGTGTTCTATCAGGGAATGGTGGACAGCCGGAGCGAACTGTTCTCGCAGCAGGGGCTGACCAACGACACGCATTATATTGCAAGCACCGGCATTGAAGGCGCCTGTGCGCACCGATCCGATCTTGTTGCGATGGACGCCTATTCCATCCTCGGCCTGGCGCCGGAACAGATGTCGTATCTCAATGACTTCGACCATCTGTGCGCGACCAAGGACTACAACGTCACTTTCGAGCGGGGCACGCGTATCGCCTACGCCGACCGGTCACATTTTTTCATCTCGGGAACAGCGAGCATCGATCGCGTTGGGCGGGTCGTGCATCCTGGTAACGTTCTCCGTCAACTCGACTTGGCGCTCAGCAATGTTGACGCTCTCTTGAGTTCAGGCTCAGCCAGTCTGGCCGACATGATGTACTTGCTCGTGTACCTGCGGGATCCGACGGATTTCGCGTGCGTTGACAGGTATCTTGAGCATCGTTTCCCTGATCTGCCCATCCTCATCGTCCAGGGTTCCGTCTGCCGGCCGGAATGGCTGGTCGAAGTTGAAGGCATCGGGGTCATGACTAATGATGAGCCCACACTTCCCTCCTTCTGATGCAGCGGGCGCAGCCTCAAAAAGTGTCAGGCAGCGTGCAAATTTGGCGATATATCAGCGTTGAATTGTGGCCAGGAACTTCCCGCCAGGAGACCCGTTAATGCTTGATATTCCGCCGCGCTGAAGTGGTTATTGTTTCGGCTAGGTGAAGTTTGAAGTTTTAATCCGGCAGTATTGCAACGGCAATCGGGCGGGTAATTGTAAAGGCTTTCGGATGATGGTGAGTTGTTCATGCCGGAGATATGGGGTAAGTGCTCATACGCTCCTTGTCGAGAGTCAAACAGAAATTGTTCCAAAACTGTTGCGAAGCCAAAAAAGGTAACAATCCATGACCTCTTTTGCCTGCAAGGTGGAAGACGTTGGATGTTTGGGTAAGCAATTGGCGACGGAGAACGCCATGCTCATGGGCAATATCCAAGCATTGGCAGAAGCACCGGCATTGTTAAAGTCTTCGCGTTATTTGTCGATAAGACTATCAGAATATTATTCTATTGTTTTTAGATATTTTAGAAAAATGAATAGATCAGACGGAAAGCCGATTCAGGATTATCAAATCCACAGCAATACCTTGCTCGTGCAAGGGAAGCAACATCATGAATATGAGAGTGGGAGCAAATTAAAATGATATCCATCAGGAACATCCCAATCAACCTCCGAATTGCTCTGACTACCGGCATCGGAGCCGTGCTGATGCTCGCCTTGGGTGCGATGGGTTGGTGGGAAACGAGCGCTTTGGTCAGGGCATCCGGTAGCCAGAGCTGGATTCCGACGCTGATCCTTGTCGCATGCGGCATCGGAGCCATTTTGTCGGTGCTTTTTGGTTTTTTCATCTCGCGCACGATCCTGAAACCGCTCGACAAGGCGGTTGAGGTTGCGCGCGCAATCGCGGGGGGCGACTTGTCGGCCCGATTCGAGATGACTCCTTCAGACGAGACGGGACAACTGATGCGCGCGCTCAATCAGATGAATGCCAATTTGGTGTCGGTAATGTCTGATGTCGGCTCAAGCGTGAATAGCATCAGGGCGGCAGCGAGCGAGATTGCCTCGGGAAACGCCGACCTGTCCAGCCGCACCGAATCACAGGCATCGAATCTGGAAGAGACCGCCAGCTCGATGGAAGAACTCACCAGCACCGTGAAGCAGAATGCCGAACACGCACGCCATGCAAACCAGCTGGTGGGCTCGACAGCCGAGATTGCGGTCAATGGCGGTCGACTCGTCGGGCAAGTGGTCGACACCATGGCGTCCATCAAGACCAGCTCGCGCAAAATATCCGACATCATCGGTGTGATTGACGGCATCGCCTTCCAGACCAATATCCTGGCACTGAATGCGGCGGTGGAAGCCGCGCGTGCCGGCGAACAGGGCCGCGGCTTTGCCGTGGTAGCGGCCGAAGTCAGGAACCTGGCGCAGCGCAGCGCCGGAGCCGCCAAGGAAATCAAGATCCTGATCGGTGACTCGGTGGAAAAGGTAGACGCTGGCAGCAAACTGGTGGATGAGGCAGGCGAGGCGATGGATGACATCGTGACTTCAGTGGAATTGGTTGTTGACATCATCAGTGGCATCGCTACCGCGAGCCAGCAACAGAGCGTTGGCATCGAGCAGGTCAACCAGGCGGTGGGGCAGATGGACGAGGCCACGCAGCAGAACGCCGCACTGGTGGAACAAGCCGCGGCCGCAGCTGAGAGTCTGCGGGATCAGGCAGACAAACTTGCCCAAGCGGTGCGCGTGTTCAAGCTGGGTGAGGAAAGTCAGGCAACATGCAGCAAGCGAATGGACATCCCGGTTCTGCGCGACCAGGTAACGATGATGCCTCGGCTGGCAAGCATCTCCCACATCACAAAAGCGCGCCCAGAAACAGAAACAAACCCAAGGCTGCACCGTTCCACTGCGTGTGATCGGTTGCACCCTTAAACTCGACTCCACAATATAGTCTTGACCGAGGAGTCCACTTTAGTTGCCACGCTGAAACGGGAAGAGAGGGCAGCTTGCGTCAAGAGCGGACCACGTGGTCGAACAACATTGATCCTTGCATCAAGCCATTTACCCCCGTATCTCCGGCCCACGCCTGGCTTTTATTGGGCAAGAATCCATTTGGCCATATCCTCAGCCTCGGCTTTTGACATCTTAGGGTGAGCGGTCATTGGTGCGCCACCCGTTTCCTTGTTCCAGTTTCCGTTCCCGCCCTTGATGATTTTCCCGGCGAGCGTGGCGATGATGGCGGGAGATGCCTTGGTGCCGTGATAGCGTTTGGCGACATCCTTGTATGCCGGGCCGATCACCTGATGATCTACCGAATGGCAGGTAAAGCAATCGCTATGTGCCATCATGCTTTTTACCTTTGGATCTCCTGCCGCCTGCGCAATGCCGGATAACGGTAATAAGGCAATCGCAGCGACGAACAGGTATTTTGCATTCATAACAATCTCCATAATGAAAATGACATCGGTAAGGTAGAACAAGCCGACAGGAGCCAGTCCCTTGCAACAAGGGTAATGGCAACCCGCCTGTTGTATGCAGGTTATAGAACCAGCCCGCGTCTGTCCTTGATCTGCATCAAGGTTTCCAAACTTTTAACGTGACACAATTAATCCACGTGTCGCCGCCAGTCAAAATCAGGAATTTCGCGCACACAAGTGACCGCGCAAGGGTGCAGGGAGATGTGGCGGAAGTGAAGTAATGCGGCGAATTGCCGCGCGTCACTATGACGCATTTACAGGTTGTGGCGCAGCCTCTTAAGCTAGCGCAAACAATCCGAAGTGGGGAGATCGGCATGCGAAAAATGAACGCGTGGCGGTGGCTGTTCTGCGCCGCTCTGGCAACTGCTGCAAACTGGACGGCAGCATATGCCGGGGAAGCCAATCCGGACACGCAACTGCCCGAGGTCGTGGTGCGCGGCGAGTTGCCGGCCGTTGACCCCAACTTGCCGGCCGTGCATGAGGGTGTGACGGCAAAAGAGATTGGGGAAACCGTCAACGTCGTCAACAGCGAGGACGCAGTGAAATACCTGCCCAGCGTGCAAATCCGTAAACGTTACATCGGCGATCGCAACAGCATTATCGTCACGCGCACTTCCGGTTCGCTCAGCAGCGCCCGCTCACTGGTCTACGCCGACGGACTGCTATTGTCCAACCTGCTCGGCAACAGCTACAATTTCCCACCGCGCTGGAGCATGGTGCCTCCCGAGGAAATCAAGCGTATCGACGTCATCTATGGCCCCTTCTCGGCGGCCTATCCGGGCAACTCGATGGGAACCACGGTTCTTATCACCACCCGTATGCCGGAGAAATTCGAAGCCCACGCCAAAGTGCAAAGTTTTTCGCAAAACTTCAAACTCTACGGCACGGACAGCGATTACAACGGTTCCCAGTTCAATGCCTTGCTCGGCAACCGCCACGGCGACCTGAGCTGGTTCATCGGCGCCAATCATCTGGACAGCCATGGTCAACCGATGACGTTCGCCACACTCGGCGCCAGTGCCAGCACCGCTGGCGCTGGCGATACGGTTGTCACCGGCGCTTACCGCGACAACGACGCCAACGGCAAGCCACGCGTGGTGCTGGGGGCGACGAGCATCGATCATACCGTGCAGGACAACTTCAATCTCAAGCTGGCCTATGACTTGACACCGACGCTGAGCGCTGCCTATAGCCTAGGCTACTGGCAGGACGACTCCGACGTTTCCGTGCAAAGCTACCTGCGCGATCCCAACGGCCATCCCGTCTATAGCGGCAACGTCAATATCGACGGCTATCGCTATTCGCTGGCGGCAAACACCTTCCAGCCGGGCAAGCGCAAGGAAGAGCACTGGATGCACGGCTTATCACTGAAGAGCGACACTGGCGGGGCGTGGGATTGGCAAGCTGTTACTAGCTGGTACAACTTCGGCAAGGATGAGCAACGCTCACCAGCGAGCGCGCTGCCAGCGGCGCAAAGCGGCGGCGCTGGGCAGATCGCCCTTGGCGACGGCACCGGTTGGCGCACCCTCGATCTCAAGGCTGACTGGCGGCCCGGATTGGACAAAGGCACGCACCAGGTCGAGTTCGGTTACCACTATGACCACTACATCCTTGACAGTCGCGTTTTCAGCACTGTCAACTGGCTGTCCGGCGCCACTGCCGCGCGCGTCTCCGCGTTCGCCGGAGATACCGAGACGCAGGCATTGTTTGTGCAGGATGCATGGCGCTTCGCGCCCGCCTGGAAACTTACGCTGGGCGAACGCTACGAATATTGGCACGCTTTCGACGGCTCGCTTTCCAACGCCGCCACGACGCTCGGGTATTCCGCACGTAGCGAGGGTTTCTCCTCGCCCAAGGCATCGCTCGCTTTTCAGGCAGCCCCTGACTGGCTGCTGCGCGCTTCGCATGGCCGCGCCTACCGCATGCCGACGGTTAGCGAACTGTTCCAGGGCACCATCAACAGTGGCGCCATCGTCAACAATGATCCCAATCTCAAGCCGGAGAAGGCATGGTCCAGCGAATTTACCGTCGAACGCAACCTCCAGAATGGCCTGCTGCGTCTGTCCCTGTTCCAGGAAGATGTCGCCGACGCGCTCTATAGCCAAACCAACGTCACGGTATTCCCCACCGTGACCAGCATCCAGAACATTGACAAGATTCGCACCCGGGGGATCGAACTTGCCTACCAGGGCAAGGACATTGCAGTGCGGGGGCTCGATTTATCCGGCAGTTTGACCTATGTGGATTCGGTCATCCTGAAGAACGACAAGTTCCCCGCCAGCGTCGGCAAGCAGCAGCCGCGCGTGCCAAACTGGCGCGCCACCGCCGTGGCGACTTACCACCAGGGCGATCGTCTGACCTACACCCTGGCCGCGCGCTACAGCGGCCGGCAATACAACACCCTGGACAACATCGACAGCAACCCGGACACCTACGGCGGGACCAGCCGCTTCTTCGTGGTGGACACCAAGGTGAACTACGTGTTCGCAAAGCTCGTCACTGCTTCGGTCGGGGTGGATAACCTGAATAACTACCGTTATTACGCTTACCATCCGTACCCGCAACGCACTTTTTACGTCGCGGTAAAAATCGATTATTGAACGAGGTGGCGGGGGGATGGTTGATCCCGTCCTCCGGTCAAGCCCCGCGCACCCAGTCGGGCCGATAATTTTATTGATGCTTAGTGAAATAAAAATATTGATGAACGTATTTTCTCATAGCGGCGGGGATCACCAGCAGGCAATTCTTATCGACGGTTGCCCGCTGCCGGACGCTATCCGGCAAGGCCGGTCGACGGCGACGAAATCTGCCCGCATCTGGACGTTGCACCGCATCCATAAGTGGACGGGCCTGCTCGCCGCCCTCTGGCTGGCGGTGCTGGGGACGACCGGCTTCGCCATCGACCATCGTGACTGGCGCTGGCTGTGGCAACCCGCGTTTCCCGCCGCCTGGCTGCCGCACGCCGTCGCCGCCAAAAGTGTTCATGGGGCAGTCGGGCTTTACCAGATAAATCCGCAAAAACCTACCGACCGGCTTGCAGGCGGACGACGCGGTCTTTGGCTGAGCGTGGATAACGGGCGCCACTGGTCGCGCCCGGGTTTCGAAAAACGTGCCGGACAACCGCAAATTCTTGCCATCGAGCCCGATCCTGTAAGGGGGTGGCAACGGTTGTGGCTGGCGACGGACGACGGCGTTTGGCGCTCTGCCGATGGCGGACACAGCTTCGCGCGCATCGCGCTGTCGGGGCAGCTGGTAACCGCGCTTACGGCCGGAGATCGGGGCGGGGCCCTGCTGGGTGTGGTTGAGCGCAGCCGCGTGTTTCGTCTCGACACCGCGCAACCCCGACTGGTGGAGTGGTTAGATTTGCAACCGCTTGATCCGCACCTGTTGCCGGCATGGGTCGATCTTTCCCGGCTGGTACATGATGTGCATTTTGGCCGCGGCATCTTTTCCGGCGGCGCTTCGCTGTTGCTCAATGACATCGCCGCGTTCGCCCTGGTGCTGTTGCCGTTGACCGGGTTTCTTTACTGGGCGCTGCCCAAGCACTGGAAACGTCGGCGCCGGGCGGGACAAGAAGTGTCGGCCCGCACCAAGGGCCGTACCATCCGCTGGCTGTTCCGGCTGCATGGGCCGCTAGCCGGTATCGTGACGCTGGTGCCCATTGTCTATCTGTGCTTAACCGGAATCCTGCTCGACCACGGTACGGCTCTCAACCGCTGGATGCACTCCATTTCGCTCACCCGCGCCTGGCTACCGCCGGTGTATAAAATGGGAAACTGGCAGGATCAAATCTATGCTATCGCTGGTTATCCAGGTGCGGCAAATACTTTGAGCATAGGTACCCGTGCCGGTCTGTTCACCTCGACTGATAGCGGTCACACGTGGGCGCGCGACGAAGCGGCGTCAGGTTTCATCTGGACGATGCGGCGGGTGGGCGGTGCCCTGTTCATCGGCGGCATGGGCAGCCCGAATTTTGTCAAAACCGACGGTGGTGCGTGGCGGGTCGTGCGGAGTGCCGGCATGATGCCCTCCGATGTGACGGCACTCCCCGGCGGCGGCTGGGCATGGAAAAGCGTTCACGGATTCAAAATTACCGATCGTCCCTCATCCGACGTGTCAACGGCCTTGCCGGAGGTAACGCAAGCCACCTGGTTCGACGTGTTTGATGGACTGCATAGTGGTCTTCTGATCCATGTCCAGTGGAAATGGATGAACGATCTGTTCGCGGTGGCGGCGATACTGCTGGTGCTGACCGGCATACCGCGCTGGTGGCGCAAGAAATGGATGTGACGGCACTGCTCACTCCGCCCATGGTCGTGATCGGCAGCGAAGATTGGGGCGGGCGGAGTGAGGGCGGCTGGATTACTGCGCTGGTATTGGCGTTGACCGTGCACGTCGCGGTCGGTTATGGATTTTTTCACTCGCAGGCGGCGCGGGTTCATCCCTCAATCACACCAACCGTAGTGGAAGCCACGCTGATGGCGGCGCCTCTCTCGCCCCCCATTACGCCCCCGACGGAAAAGCGCAAGATGTTGCCGGCGCCGAAACAGCATCAGGTTGTGCAGACATCCCGGGCGCGTCGCGCGTTTTCTTCCCGGCCGGTACAAAAATCGGTTGAGGTGGCCTCCGTGCCATCTTCTGTGCCAGCAGTAGCGGAGCCGGAACCGGCTCCGGTGATATCTCCTCCGGCGGCCATTGCTGCCGTTCCGGCTACGCCGCCACTGGAGCCACCCCGCTTCAGCGTAGCCTATTTGCACAATCCGCCGCCGTTTTATCCGCTGATGGCGAGGCACAATGGCTACCAGGGAACGGTGCTGGTGCGGGCCGAGGTGTCGGTCGAAGGAAATTGCCTGCAAGCGCGGGTGGAAAAAAGTAGCGGCTATGCGGTGCTCGACCAGGCGGCGCTGGAAGCGGTGAAACAATGGCGTTTCCTCCCCGCCCGGCGCGGTGATCAAACAGTAGCGGCATGGGTGGAAGTGCCGGTCACCTTCCGATTGGAAAGCTAGACTGAAGCCCGTTTCGGTGAATTATTGACAGAAAGATTATGATGCCTGGATTTACCTCGTCAACCGTATTTGCCGCCACCTTATGGGTGCTGGCTGTTTTTTCCCTCGGAACCTGGACGCTTATCGTGCGCAAAGGCTGGCTGCAATGGCGGCTGTCCCGACAGAACAAACAGTTTCAACAAGCATTCTGGGGTGCACCCGGCTGGCGCGAAGCGGAAGCCCTCGCCGCAGACGCGCAAGGCACACTTGCGGCGTTGTGCCGCGCGGGTCTCGCGGCATTGCGCGAAGTCGAAAGCGACGCTACCCCCTCGCTGGGGCAGCGCGGCGACCGCCAGGACGTCCTGGAACGGGGGCTGCGCCAACAGATCCAGAAACTCCAGCACCGGCTGGAGAGCGGCCTGATGATACTGGCTAGCGTCGGCGCCACTGCCCCCTTCGTCGGTTTGTTCGGCACGGTGTGGGGCATCATGCACGCGCTCCAGGGCATCAGCCACAGTGGTTCCACCGGGCTGGATGTAGTGGCGGGACCGATCGGTGAAGCACTGATCGCCACCGCGTTGGGCATCGCTACCGCGATCCCTGCGGTCCTGGCATACAACTATGGCGTGCGCCGGCTGCGGCTGTATATGGCCGAAATGGATGACTTTGCCATGGATTTTCTGCGTCTGGCGATGAAATCCGGTTTCCAGGCCCAATCATAAAGGGAGGCAGGCAATGATATTTCATACCCGATCCGAGCTGACAGTGATGAGTGAAATCAACGTCACCCCGCTGGTGGATGTGATGCTGGTGCTACTGGTGGTGTTTATCGTCACCGCCCCGCTGCTGATGCAAGCGGTGAAGGTGCAGTTGCCAAAAACGGCGCAGGTGGCGTCCCTCAAGCAGACACGCACGCTGCAACTTGGCATCGACGCGCAAGGCGATATTTTCCTCGACCGGAAAAAGATATCACTCGACCGCTTGGAAGGCGCACTCAAACGGCTGCGGACGGAAAACGCCGACACTGCGGTTCAACTTCAGGCTGACGGGCGCGTTCCCTACAGCCAGGTGGCGCAGGCTATGGCGGTGGTGCAGCGCGCGGGAATCAGCAAGCTGCTGTTTGTCACGGTGCATAATTGACCAGGATTGCGCCCGGGACGGAAAGAATGAGCCTGCGAGTCGGTAACGCCGACTTGATTCTGGCCCTCTTGAGATCAGCCGAACTTGTACTGGATGCCATAGCCGCTGCGGGGGTATTCCCATTCCACATTGATATGGGTGTCGCAGACCACCCGGCAGGTGCCGCACTCCAGGCAGCCGTCGGTTGTGAGCATCACTTTCCCGCCTTCCACGGTGTAGCAGCCGGCAGGGCAGCACACGGCGCATTGCTTGGTTGCGCAGCTTGTGACACAAATTTCGGGGTCTCTGATGCGGATGTGTGGGGTGTCTGCATCCAGCAGGTAGCGGTTCTGGAACAGGCTTTCTTCGACTTTCGCAGTCGTTGTCATCGTATTGCCCTCCACAGTTTGAAGGCGTCGCCCAGTATGCCGAACAGTGTGCGGCGTTCGCGAAAACTGTTGAAAATCGCGTTTTCCTTGGCACGTTTTCCCTCGCCGTCCACCATGAGCAGGGTATAGGCGGAACGGTTCAGCAACTCGGGATAGGTGGTGAAGAACTGCTTGTTGGTGTGAAAAATATCCGGCAGGTTCTTGTATTTTTTCATGTCATCCATCACGAAGCTGCCGTCCAACCGCTGTTTGTACGCGGCCAGATTGTGAGCGCTCATGGCCTTTTTCGCGGCGTATAGCTCGATCACTGTTTCCGCGGCTATGCGCCCGGTGGTCATCGCCAGATTGGAGCCTTCGCGATGCACCGCGTTGACGAACATGCCGGAGTCACCCACGATCAGCCAGCCGTCGCCGTACACTTGGGGAATCGCATGGTAGCCGCCCTCGGGGATGAGATGGGCGGAGTATTCCTTCATCTCTCCGCCTTGCAATAGCGGCTTGATGGCGGGATGCGCCTTGGTGCGTTCCAGCAGTTCGAAGGGAGTGGTTTTCTGCGCCATGAAATCGGACAGCATGCAGCCTACGCCGATGCTGATGGAATCCTTGTTGGCATAAAGGAAACCGGTACCCATCATGCCCTGGGTGATCTTGCCCAGCATTTCTATCACCACTCCTTCATCTTTGCCGATGTTAAAGCGGCTCTCCACCACGTCTCTGGGCAGGAAATGGATTTCCTTCACTGCCAGGGCGACATCTTTCGGCTTCAATTCCCCGCGGAATCCGGCTTTGCGGGCCAGTGTGGAATTCACGCCGTCGGCAAGGATCACCACGTCGGCGTAGATCTTGCCGTGCTTCCGGTCCACCTCCACGCCGATCACCTTGCCTTGCTTGCTGCGCAGCAGTTCCTTGACGGTGACTTCGCAAATCACCAGTGCACCTGCCTCTCGCACTTTCTTCGAAAACCATTTGTCGAACTTGGCGCGGATGATGGTGTAGCGGTTGTGGGGCGGCTTGTTGAAGTCGTTGGAACGAAAAGTAGTGCCGATATAGGACTCGTCGTCCAGCACCCACATCCGCTGCTCGATGATGTGCCGCTCCAGCGGCGCGCTATCGCGGAAATCGGGAATGATGCGTTCCAACGCGTCGGAGTAAAGGATCGCGCCCTGCACGTTTTTGGAGCCGGGCGCCTCGCCCCGCTCCAGTTGCAGCACGGCCAGCCCGGCCTTGGCCAGGGTATAGGCGGCGGCATTGCCCGCCGGTCCGGCACCCACCACGATCACATCGAATTTTTGCGCGCTGGCGGCTGCCGCCAGTTTTGCGGTCTGATTCGTTTGCGAATCGCCGTCTGGCGCCGTCATCCCGGCTTGAACCATTTGCGAGTTGCCGGCTTGCGCCGGCATCCCTGCCTGAACCATTTCACTCATGTTTCCCGCCTATCCTGTTTGTTTCATGGTTGCCAGCTTCTGCCGAAACGCCTCGGTCAGGGCCGGCAGTAGCGTCAGCGCATCGCCGACGATGCCGAGATGGGCGAAATCGAAAATCGGCGCATTGGGATCGTTATTGATGGCGATGATGCAATCCGCTCCTTCCATCCCTACCCGGTGCTGAATGGCACCGGAGATGCCGACGGCGATATACAGCTTGGGACGCACCGTTTTGCCGGACTGGCCGACCTGCCGGTCCGGTTCCACCCAGCCCGCCTGCACCACCGGACGGGAAGCGCCCACCTCGGCGCCCAATACTTCCGCCAGATCCCAGATCAATTGAAAGTTCTCCGGCTTGCCCAAACCGCGGCCGCCGGCCACGATCACATCGGCGAAAGGCAGCTGGGGTTTGTCCCGGCTGTCGTCGGCGATGAATTCCAGCACCTTGGTGACGATGTCGTCTTCCGCCAGCGTCAGGGGATGTTCGACGATGCGCCCGGTGCGGTTTGCGTCACGCTCCGGCATGGCCATCACCCGCGGGCGCACGGTAGCCATCTGCGGACGGTAGTTGAGGGTGACGATGGTACATAGCAGGCTGCCGCCGAAAGTGGGGCGGGTGGCCAGCAGGCCGCGGTTTTCCGGATCGATGGTGAGCCCCGTGCAGTCGGCGGTGAGGCCGGTCTGCAGCGTGGTCGCCACGCTCCCCGCCAAATCGCGCCCCTGGGTGGTGGCGCCCAGCAACAGGATTTCCGGCTGGTAAGTGTTTACCAATTCAGTCAGTCCCTGTGTGAACGGGTCGTTGCGGTAGTCCCGCAATACCTCGTTCTCCATCAGGTAGCACAGGTCCGCACCGTACCGGCAGGCTTCCGCGCAGAAGCGCCGGGTTTCCTCGCCGGCTGCGCCCAGCACCACGCCGGCGAGTTCCACACCCAGCAGGTCGGCGAGCTTGCGCCCCTCGCCCAACAACTCCCACGACACCGGATGCGCTTGCCCGCGCTCATGCTCGATGAACACCCACACGCCTTTGTAAGCTGCCAGGCGCGGGTTGAGTTCGCCCTTGTGGCGGCTTTTCCTGGTCTGCACTGCTTCGCTCATGACATAGATCCTGTTGATTTAACGGGCACGTTTGGCCAGCTCTTTTTCCACTTGAGGGAAAAGCGTACCCAGGCGGGCGATTAGCGCCACGGTAAGCTCCTGGGAACTGCCGCCGTCCACCGTAATGATTTCCGCCTTGGTGGCGCGCGGAGTAGGGGTGAACACCTTGTTTACGATCGTCGGCGAACCCTTGAGGCCAACCTTGGTCACGTCTTCAATACCTGCTGCCGCTCTGTCCCATTGCCTGAGCGGATGGAGGGCGGCGCGGAACAGGTCGGGCATGGAGCCGAAGCGCATGGCATTGCTGCCTTCCAGCATGGTGATAAGGCAGGGCAACGCCGTCCTGAGCACCTGAACGCCGCCCTCGGCGCGGCGTTCCACCACGATCTCGCGTCTGTCCGGGTCTACGGAAACAATCCTCGACACGTAAGTCAGGAGCTGCAATTCGAGCCGTTTGGCGACGCCTGGGCCTACCTGAGCGGTATCGCCATCGATGGTCTGTTTGCCGGTAAACACCATATCCACCGGCTCTTCCCTGGCGATCTGGCGGATCGCTGCGGCCAGGACATAGCTGGTGGCCAGCGTATCGGCACCGGCAAAAGACTTGTCGGTGATCAGAATGGCGTCGTCCGCGCCGTAAGCCAGCGCCTTGCGCAACGCCGGTTCGGCCTGGGACGGGCCCATGGTGATCACCGTGACCTTGCCGCCGAAATGATCCCTGAGACGCAAGGCTTCTTCCAGCGCAAACAGATCGTAGGGATTGATGATGGCAGGCACTCCCTGCCGCATAATGGTGTTGGTGACCGGATGGATGCGGATCTGGGCGCTGTCCGGTACCTGCTTGATGCAAACCACGCTGTGCATTGCTTTCCCTCCTCGGGTACTAAAGCATCATCGTAAAATCATGGCAAAACCACGTTCGCGGAACCGTAGCGATTCAACACAACAAGGGTCTCTCGAGAATCGCATCCAGCAAGGCGCGCACGTTCTCCCACGGTTCCCGGCCCGGAACAGTCACAGGATCGGCTGTCACCGCGCCGTCGGCATCGTGAAAATGGTTAGGGAAGGTCGCAAGCCCTGGATGGACCGGCGCGGTATCGATGCGTAGCAGCGCTTCACGCCATAGCCATTGCACGGAATATTCGTCGGCGTTCAGATAGCGCAGTTCCACCACAAGTCCGTTAACAAACGTGACCGTCAGGGCATCCTGCGAGAATGTCGGGTCCGCCGCGAGCTCGTCCGTGTATTGCGCTGCAATTTCGTCCTTCAGCTCAACATGCAGTAGCATGGTCAAAGTCCCTTCAGATAGGCATTCAGGTCATCGCGAATGACTTCTCTCGTCGCATCGATGATGCTGGCGCTCAAGTAGTCCTCGTAGCCGGGATGCTCCGCTACCGCACCTTCAATAATAGCCTGCTTGAGCTGCGCCTCATCCGCCACACCCTGTCTCTTCAGCACTTCTAAACGATTTTCCCGCAGCTCAAATGTGAGCTTCGTGATGTGGTCGATATGCTCGGCATCTTCATAGGGAATGTTCTCAAAAAAATTGCTCATTTCACATCCTTTCGTCGTGTATTACACCCCCGCCAAGGGTGGTCATTTCCGGGGTAACCTGATCGAAACGCAGCATTTTTCCGCCATGTTGCTTCGAGAACGCCTGAGCGTCTTCCATGCGGGCAAATGACGCCAGTGTGGGCCCCATGCTTCCGGACATGTTGCTGCCGACAACGTAGTATGCTTTTCTGGCGTCTATCCATTGCCCCAGGGGTGCCTGCCAATTCGCCTTGCCCATGTCCTGAGTGAAGATCGCCTTGATCCTCCTTTGCTGTTCCGGCCTCAGATAAATAGAGAACATTTCCATCGTATCGCAGAAGAAATCCGTTTCTCCGTCCGCATAATGAATCTGCGCTTTCGGCCCGGGGAAATCCAGAAGCAGCATACCGTCCAGGGCACAGGCGGTCTGGGATGTCGGCATTATCGGTTGAATTGGCTGGTCGGCCTTGTGACAGGCCACCACCGAGAGCACAACGAGAGCCGAAAGTCCGGTTTTGGCCGCGCGACCTAGCCAGCCGGCTGAGTTGGTTTTAAGTTTCATTTGAACCTCCAAGCCGCCAAGCCCAAGGGAGCGGCAATCCAGAACACCATGATCGAGCCAAGGAACCAGGGGTCAGACAAGGTTTTAGGGAACACCGTCGCCAGTCCGTAAAACGTTCTCGCTTGTTCGGAACTGAACACATTGAGAATGCGGAACACGTCTGCCGGATTGAGCAACAGCAGAAAGGGAAACGCATTCCCGCCAGCACCGCCCGTTCCCACCAGAACGCCGAGCAACACCAGGTCATACACCAGTACAAAAAAGAACCACACGCCGATGGCGGCGCCGCTCGCCCGGGCCCTGTCGGTCGCCACCACGGAAGTCAGTACGGCAATGCTGAGAAATGCCATGCCCATCAAGATGGCGCTCAGCACAAAGCCGAAATAATGGTAAAGGCCGGGCAGGTCGAGCTGCTGGTATGACAGCAAGAGCCCGACCAAACCGAACCCCGCCAGGGTGGAAAAAGCCAGCGCTGCGGAAAGGCCGGAAAATTTGCCGAGCAGCAGCTCAAACCGGGTAATCGGCATCGACAGCAGGAGGTCCAGCGATCCGCGCTCGCGCTCGCCGACAATGGCATCGAACCCCAGAATCAATGCGATCAACGGAACAAGATAAATGACCAGGCTCACCAGGCTCGCGATCGTGACCTCGATGCCCATGAAACCCACGCCACCCTGCTGCGCCGCACCGAAATAGGTAATGGCCAGGGCAAACGCGGCGAATACGACCGCGGTGACAAGCACCCAGCGATTCCGGATACGATCCCAGAATTCCTTGGCAGCGATCGTCGCCACCTGCCGAAAGTCGATCCTCACCGCCGCCCCTCCGATAATTCAGGAATTGGTTTGCCCGTTTCCGCTCTTTCATTCCCATAGCCCAGAAACACATCCTCCAGGGAGGGCTCTTCGATCTGGATATCGGCGACTTCCCTCGTGGCGGATGCGAGCACACGCAGTACCGACATTTTTTGCGCCCTGCGGCACTCGACGACCAGCGTGCCCCGGCTGCCGTCGTACACACTGGTCTCTCCCACCTGCTGAAGCAGGTGTCGCAAGGCATCTGCATCGCCGTCGAGCCGGCTGACGCGAAAGCGCAGGGGAAGAGACATTTGCTCGCGCAGGGATTGCAGCGTCCCCATTGCACAAATTTTCCCCATTTTCATAATCGCCAGCCGCTCCACACGTCCCTGGATTTCGGCCAGAATGTGAGACGTCAGGACCACGGTCACCCCGTGCGCACGCAGCTCCTCCAGGATACGGTAGAACTCCCGGATTCCTTCGGGGTCGAGGCCGTTGGTCGGCTCATCCAGAAACAGTATCTTGGGTTGCCCCAGAAGGGCCTGCGCGAACCCGAGACGCTGGCGCATGCCTTTCGAGTATCCGCGCACCAGCCTGCGGGCGGCAGCGCCGAGCCCGACCTTCGCCAGCAAATCCGGGCACGTCGACCGGTCGGCCCGTTTCAAATCGGCGAAGAACCAAAGGGTCTCCAACCCCGTCAAATTGTCGTAAAACACCACGTTCTCGGGTAGATAGCCAAGCGCGCGACGCACCTGCCGGAATGCTTCCCCGCGCGGCCGTTGTCCATCAACAAGAATTTCGCCGGAAGTCGGCGACTCCAGCCCCAGCATCATTTTGAACAGGGTGCTCTTTCCGGCCCCGTTATGGCCGATGAGCCCGAATATCTCACCCTTTCGCACCGACAAATCGATGCCGTCCACGGCGAGGATATCCCCGAAGCGCTTGGTCACCTGCCGTACCTCAATCATCGCGTTTTCTTCCAATCCATTTCCTCCAGTCGGCGTGATGCGGCCTCATGCGCGGATGCCGGTCCACGATGCTGGGCGCCCGTAAAACAGGGAATTGTGCCGCCGCCAAATGCAGCGTCTGGACGGAAGGGCTATTCAGCAGCAGCTTCATCAGAGGGTATTTCCAGGTCAGGCGGTCGACTACGTCGTTGGCCTCATAGGGGATGTCTCCGATATCATCACCATTCCGGTCCCATCCGACGTAATTGCTCCAATAATTGCCGTCCCAGTATTCGTCCTTTGCGCCGACATACTTGATCTGGTCTCGATTCCTTATAAAGTCATTGCCTTCCACCTGGTTGTGGGTCGATCCGGCCCATAGATGCACGCCGATCTGGTTGTCGATGACCAGGTTGTTTTTGATGCTGTTGTATTCCGCGTCATAGATAAAGAACCCCTTAAAGTTTCCCGCCACGACGTTGTTCTCGATCACCGAATCCTGCAGGGTGCGCAGCATGATGCCGTGATCGGAATTGCCCCACGCCTTATTGTTCCGCACTACTTGGTTGCGCACTTCCATCAGTGCCAGCCCACCCCGGTTTAGATAGGATTCGTTACCCTCCCAGACGTTATGGTAGGAATTCATGTAGTGGGTGCCGTAGCGCAAGTGGTGCATTTTGTTTCCCTGGAACAGCGCGTGATGGGAAACATCAACATAAATACCGTCGCGGGTGAAGCCGATGTCATTGCCGATAATCTGCGCGCCCAGCGTGTCATAGAGCTGGATGCCGTTGCCGCGCTGGGATGACAAAAAGTCCCGCTTGCCCGTGATCAGGTTGTTCGTCACCTGAATATCCTTGATGCCTTGCAGCCACATGCCGAACAGTGTGTACGCGAGAACATTGTTGCGGATCACGGCCCGGTGAGAGCCGGGTTCCACATAAATGCCGGCGTTTTGAGCGGTTAAATCCGGTCCGCTATCGCGCACGATAAATCCTTCTATGACCACGTCCGGCGCCTTCACACGAATCACGTCGCCAAGGTTTGCGCCGCTTAAAGTGGGCCTTTCGAGGCCGCGCAGCGTAATCGGCTTGTCGATCACCACATGCTCCGTATACAGGCCGCGTTCGACACTGACGAGGTCACCCGGATGAGCCGCCGAAACCGCCGCTGCAATGGATTCGCCGGGGCGGACTATGCGCACGCGCCCGCTCGGTTCAATTGCCCCCATAATGCGAGAACGCTTTCCACAACAGCTTTAGCACCAGGAATATTCCAGCGCCTATCAACAGGTTTTTCGTGGCCACATAAGCGATCAGATCGGGTAGGGTCGCGGGTCTGCGCTGGTTCCCCCACCACGGACCTTCTTTGACCCAGGGCTTGCATCGGCTACGGCACAGCACTTCGTATACACTCCAACCCACCCACCAGGCGATGACAATCGCTGGTCGAATTTGTCCCGCAGCAGCCAGTATCCAAGCGACGGTCACGACTACGGCCAGGCCGATCCCGAGCGCTTGCACCCCTGCCTTCTTGGACAGAAATTTCGGTCCCCACGGAATCAGGTGGTCAATGGCCTCGTCACGCAACCAGCGGAGAACTCCCCTGGGCGCTTTATCGGGCCCACCCTGCTTGCCCGGCTTGTCGCTGCTCCGATTTTTCATTGATCGACACCCATTAGCTCGGATTGGTTAACGGTTCGCGGCATTTCAATTTCTTTCACCGGCAGGAAATAGCCATTTTTACCGATCGGCGTGAGTGGAACGCCCTGCTTTTGCCTTGTTTTTCGCTCCTTCACCAAAGGCGGGCAGGCCGAGCCGTCGTAATACATCACCATGCAATCCAGGCAGAGCAGGCATTCCCGCTGATCTATCTTGCCCTTGTCATCGATGGCGAGGGAGCCGCAACCGTTCGCGCAGGCATGGCAACTCTGACACTCTGTCTTGCGCTTGAGTCCAAAAAAACGAAACGTGGATGGAATCGCCAAGCTGGCTCCGAGAGGGCACAAATACTTGCAAAATGGGCGTTCCATGAACAGCGACAGCACCATCAACGCCGACCAGTAGAGCACGAAGGGCCAGGATCTGTTCCATACGCCAACAAGGAAAGTGGTCTTGAATGGTTCCACCTCTGCCAGTTTTTCCGCTACCCCCATGGAATAGAAAGACGCCGCGAGCAGCATCGCAAACACGCCGTATTTCACCCATTTCAGCTTGTCGTGCAGGGGCTTGCTAAGCTGGAACTGAAAGCGCTTGAGGCCAACCATGCCCGCCAGCTTGTACGCCAGTTCCGTCACGGCACCATACGGGCACAACCAGCCACAAAACAGCCCGCGCCCCCAGATGAATACACTGGCGATGATGAACCACCAGAAAATGAAAATGAACGGGTCCGACAGGAAAAGCTCCCATTTCCACTGGTACAGCAGCGCGTGGAACCACGTGAGCACTTGGGTAATGCTCGGCTGCGCCATGGCGAAGAACCCGACGAATCCGGCGCTGGTAATCCAGAACAGCGTTTTCGGCAGCGACACCCAGCGCTTGTCTTTATGATTGGCGCGGCGCACCAGTTTGTCGCGCAAGGCATAAACCGCCGCTGCAGCGGCCAGCAACAGAACAAACGCGGTTATCTGGAACCGCTTGGAAAGCCATAGCCGCACCCAGACAGGCTCCGGCGTTTCCACCTTTGGTCTTCCCCCTTCCAGATATCGTGCCGGAAGCCAGTATTCCTGTTCAAAATTGGCGAAGGTCTTGGTGTCGGTTTCTGTGTCGAGTTTATGTGCGAGAAACACCAGCTTCCAGGGATAGGCTGCACTGAAAGCCGGGCTGCGCAGAATGAAAATGCCTGACTCTGTAAAACGCGGTGCGCCCTGGGCGAGAACGCCGTACAAATTCTGGTAATCGCTATCGCGGAATGTGAATGTATCCATTCCCTGTCTGATCTGGATGCGATCGAATATCCCTCCACGCACGAAGGCCGTACCCTTGAAGGATGACGTTCCATTCCCGATGACGAAGATGGCATGCTCGCCGGGTTTCAGTTCCTCCATCAAGCGTCGGTAGTCACTGTCGCCCAGAATGCTGCGTCCGATGCTCGGTGCGTTGAGGTAGCCGAAATAGAGATCGATATACGGTTGGCCGGCATTGCTCATGCCGATTTCCGCAGGCTGTACCGTCAACCTCTGGATGCTGCCCTCTTTGAGCAGCGTTCCCCAGTCGAGCCGCTCGGAAACGGGTGCCAGTTTAGCCTGCGTTCTCGGGACGGCCTTGATGATGCCGACTTCTCTGGCGACTTCGTAAGCGCTGCGGGAGATCACCTGATTCTCGGTAATCACGGTGACGGTGGCCCCGCTGATGGCATCCAGTCCGATATAGTCGTCCGCTTCGCTTGACTTGCCAATCTCGAACCGGCTTCCGGCGAATTTCCCTACATATTGCCGGACAAAATCGACCAGCTTTGACTCCGGGATGCCCACCAGCAAGATCGGCTCGCTGTGCTTCAGGACTCTCAGCCCGGTAATCACACCCTGGGTATCCATGCCGATGAGCGTCACGACCGGCTTGCCGGAGTAGGCCGGAATGTCCACGATATCGGTGGACAGAAAAACGTAGCCGGCCAGTTTTTTTTGTCCGTTGTGTGTCGTGTAGGCCTCGACATAACTCGGGCTACCCATGCGGTTGGAAAAGCTGTCGGCCTTGATCACGTCTCCGCAGGGCGCATAGGTACACATGTCCGCGGCGCTCGAAAGCTGGGGCGGCAGTTCCGTGGAATAGATGGAAGCCCGCGCGCCCGCGCACGCAAACAGCAAAGACAGCACCACGAAAAGCCGGATACACCGATGTTTCATCACGGAATTTCGCCCGCAACACAAAATTGCCCGCCACGATCCCATAAGGCAAGCTCACGGGTCTCTGCCAGGGTCCGCCCGATTCGAAACAGGCCGCAAAAATGCGGACGGACACGAGCGTACTGTTTCACACTAAACGGCACTTACAGAGCCACCCAAAAACGCCATGACAAGGCACGGCGCGCAGCGCAGGCAATGGCCATATGCCCTTGTCAAGCGCCGCAACGCGGACAGGGCGTTTTTGGGTGGCTCCCTGCGGGCGCGCCCCTGATGAGTCATCTGCGGCGTTGCGTTTACTTGCCATAGAACAGCTATGGCTGCGCAAACGCGCCTTGCAGCTGACTCATCAGTGGCGCGCTGTAAGTGCCGTTTAGTGTGAAACCGTACGCTAGCAGATCGATTGCACATTGCGCGATGTGCGGACTAGGCTTTTTCCACAATCATGCGGCTGCGCATTTCCAGGTGGAGGGCATGGCAGAAATTAGTACAGTACACCCAGCTGACCCCCGGCTTGTCTGCCTTGAAAGTCACCGACTTGGTCTGCTGCGGGTTGACGACAAAATTGATGTCGTACATCGGAATCGCCAGGCCGTGGGTCAGATCTTCGACCTTATCCAGGTTGGTAAGAATAATCGTGACATCGTCACCTTGCCTGACGGTGAATTCCCGCAGTCCAAACGCCGGGGCCTGGGAAGTCAGGTATACCGTGACTTTCTTGCCTTTGCGCTCCACGCGACAGTCCTTCGCATCCTTTACTGCGAGCGGATGCTCGTTCAGGTCGTTGATCTGGCGGGTCCTGATCTTGTCCCGCTTCACTATGATGGAGTCGTGGGGTTCCGGATCAACGGAGTGGTCGGCGATCAGACGCATCTTGTCGCCTCTTATATCGATCAACTGCTCTTGGTCCGGGTGCCTCGGTCCCACCGGCAGGAAACGATCTTTGGTGAACTTGTTGCCTGAAATGAAGAATTTTCCGTCGAGTTCCTTTGTTTCGCCCATGGAAGTAAAACCGTGGCCCGGCTGATAGTGCACATCGATACGGTCCAGCACCGGATCGATTTGCTTATCACCCTTGAATTGGGCGATCGCTTTGTCGATGTTCCACTTGACGATCTGACTGTCGAGGAAGAGCGACGTATACGCATTGCCTCTGCCATCGAAGCCAGTATGCAAGGGCCCCAGGCCGATCTCAGGTTCCGCCACCACAGTGTCGCGAGGCGCCTTCAATTCTCCGTTGAACCATTTATGAACCAGGCCAAGGTCGATGACCGTGGCGGTGGGCGAGAGCTTGCCGGCACAGACGAAATATTTCCCGTCCGGCGTAGCATTGACACCGTGTGGATTCTTGGGAACCGGCACATAGCAGGTGAGTGCCGTCTTCGGATCCTTGTTTGCATCCTTGGTGCCATCCACAACCGGCACCTTCGAGTCACCGATGGTGAAGTACTTGCCTGCCTTGACCGCTGCTTCGATGCGGGCAATGTTGAACAGCACGCAGGCATCCCGCTCAGCGGCCATCATCTCCTCGTAATGGACGCCGTTCTCGGTGTTGTACTGGTTGGATCCGGCCAGCGTGCCATCATAGGAGGTCGCGACCAGATCAAGGTTGCCGTCGATCTTGCACTGCCAGCGGACGTTCATGCTCTCGGCGTCGACGCAGGTAAAAACACAGTAATATTTTTTCGGATCGTTTTCATCCCGGCCGTCATTGGGTTGCGGGATATGGAATTCCTGGCCGCAAAATACCCTCGTGGTGTGATTGATCTTGGGGTCAACCGGGTCGCGTTTGTCGGGAAAAATACCGTGGAATCCCTGGACGTTGGGAATGTCGATGATCTTGTCGCACACCATATAATCCAGCCGGATTCGCGCCAGTCGGCTGTGGATCTTGTCATTTGTCCACAGGTATTTCCCGTCGTAGGTGCCGTCGGTATAGGAACCGTGCACATGATGGGTATCTCCGGTGGTGTATTTCGGGCTACCGTCCGCCTTGGTCCCGATGATCGCCTTGGATTCGTTGGTAATCCCCCAACCGCTTTCGCAGTCCAGGTTGAAAATGGGTATCCGTTTAATGAGCCGCCCGGAAGGGCAACCGTAGACGCGTGCTTCGCCGGAATGGCCGCCGCTGGAGAATGTGTAATACTCGTCGAGTTGCCCGGGCGGGACTTCAAACTCTCCGTAAGTTACTGCTGACGCTACCTTGGCCGAAGGTTCGCCGGCCTTGCCGGCACCGGGCTGCGTGACGACTTCTCCTGCTTTTTTACACGACGACAATCCGACCGACAGCCCGGTGCCGGCCAAGCCGACCAATGCGGCCGTATTCAGGAACTTGCGCCTGCTTGCATCCTGAAGCTCTGTTATTCCCCTGTCTTTCCAGTCACTGGAAGTCATTTTTTCACTCCTCGGTTAAAGACTCTTGTGCCCTATTATCAAGTCCGCCGCAGCGTCATGCGGCTGCTTGCGTCATTCGGTCGCAGCATGTGCGCAATATTAGGGGTTGCAGATATTTTGTTCCTTGATCTATATCAAGGAAGATCAAGATAGAAGATCAAAATAATTGCGCCGCATTGAAAATATCCGGCGGAAGATGTTTGGTTTGGAAATGAAATAGCCGGGCAGCGGCGATCAGGATTGACTTCAGGCCAGCAAAACCAGGCAATGCTCAAGGCATAGTCGCGGACAAAAATCCGCAGCCCGTATGCATACCCTCGTGCGCCTGTTGCAGGATGCAGTGTTAGGCCCGGCCCAGGCGCCGGCAGGGCAACACAGCGACGCAGGTAATCCAACGCCCTGACCCGGTCTCGTCAATCAGAAGACCGGCGCGGGCGCGCGTCAATTTATGAAATATCCGGGTTAGCTATAGGCGCGCAGGCGCTCGATATCCAGAACCGCAACCTGCTTGCCCTCAACGCGGATCAAACCGGCTACGCTGAGATCGTGCAAGATACGAGAAAGCGTCTCCGGGGAGATGTTCAGGCGCGAGGCGATAATCAGCTTGCTCGCCGGGAAATGAAAGTGAAGGACATCTCCCTCCGAAGAATTTCCCTGGTCGTTCTGGAGCAGATAACCAATCACTCGTTGCACGCTGGAACGCAGGGAATAGGCTTCCACATCCCGTACCAGGGTATGAAGCCGCATGCTCAATCCGGCCAGCATTTTACGAGCGAATCCAGGATTCCGTTCAATCTCGTCAAGTAGAGCCGCCTTTCCGACATGAATCAGAAGCGAATCGACGAGCGCTTGCGAGGAAACCAGATAGGGTTTATCCAAAAACATGACAGCCTCTCCAAAACTCTCGCCCGGCCCCATCAGATGCACAACCTTTTCCACGCCCAGAGGTGATGTAAAGGCCAGTTTAATTTGGCCGTATACAATGAGATAGAAGCCGCTGGGGGCATCACCGCTATGGAACAGGATGTCACCGCGAGCCGCCTTCAATACTTTCGCCCCCAGCGTAATGGACTGGATTTCCGCTGGCTGCAGTGCGCTGAACAGAGGCACATTTTCCAGTAAAGAATGTATTTTTGAATTTTCCGTGGCCATGCTCCTTGATACTGGTTCAGTCAAATAATGCATGGAATCAATCGCGCACTGCCTGAGCGCGATCCGGCGGTCTCTCACACCGGAAATCCATCCCGCTCAGCATCTCACAAGTGATATCACAACATCAAACGAAACGCCGTTTGCCTCCATGGGCGCACACTATTTTGCCAAGCTTTCAATTCAATTGATGAAGACTGAAAGGGTAAATGCCATTTTTTTAACAGCCTCTTGGCACAAAGCAGTAATGTGGCAAAATGGCTTCGAAATTTACCGGACAACGGTATGTCTGGAATTGTGGAGGTAACGCGAGATGGACAAGCATAACCAAACCGTGCAGGTGAATGGCAGGGAAATTCCAACGGATTCTGAAGGCTATCTTCATGACCTGGGTGACTGGTCCGAGGATTTTGCACGCGCCCTCGCAGAGCAGGAGGAGCTGGTTCTCACCGATCGGCACTGGGAAGTGATCCATTTTTTACGGACCTATTTCCATGAGCATGACGTGCAGGCCCAGGTGCGGATCATGGTGAAACATTTCAGCGAAAAATGGGGAGCCGAGCCGGGCAGCAACCGGCATTTGCATGACATGTTTCCCAGAGGCGGCCCCCAGAAGCAGGGCAACCGCCTGGCCGGACTGCTGCGCACCAAGGGCGAACACTGAAGGTCACACCAGCCGCACCTGATTCCAGGCAGTGAAGCGTATACTTGATTACGGGTATGAAGATCGTAAATTTCTGCGTCCGTCAGAGGCGGGCGACCCGTCGTCTTGAGGTACCTAAATAAATGCTGGAGACCAACTTGCCCCACTTCTACATCAAAGGCCGGCGTTTGCTGCCCATCGTGCAAGGCGGCATGGGCGTAGGCATCTCCGCGCACCGGCTGGCGGGCGCCGTGGCGCGGCTGGGCGCAGTCGGCACCATCGCCAGCATCGACCTGCGCCACCACCACCCCGACCTGCTCGCGCAGAGCAAGCACTGCCGCGACAAGGCGGCACTCGACCAGCTCAACCTGCTCGCCCTGGACCGGGAAATCAAAGCCGCCCTCGCCACCGCAGGCGGCGCCGGCCTCGTGGCAGTCAACGTCATGAAAGCCGTGGCCGAACACCCCACCCTGGTGCGCCAGGCCTGCGCGAGCGGCGCACAAGCCATCGTCATGGGCGCCGGCCTGCCGCTCGACCTGCCCGAACTGACCGAAGGCTATCCCGACGTCGCCCTGATCCCCATCCTCTCCGACGCACGCGGCATCGGCATCGTCCTGAAAAAATGGATGCGCAAGCAGCGCCTGCCCGACGCCATCGTGATCGAACACCCGCGCTACGCCGGCGGCCACCTTGGCGCTCCCAAACCGGAAGACATCAACGACCCGCGCTTCGATTTCCCCGGCGTACTGGACAGCGTATTCCAGCTGTTCAAGGAACTGGGCATCGAACGCGAACAAATCCCGCTGATCCCCGCCGGCGGCATCAACACCCACGAAAAGATACGCGACCTGCTCGCCCGCGGCGCCAGCGCGGTACAACTCGGCACCCCGTTCGCAGTGACCGAAGAAGGCGACGCCCACCCCAACTTCAAAAAAGTGCTGGCGGAAGCCCGGCCGGAAGACATCGTCACCTTCATGAGCGTCGCCGGCCTGCCCGCGCGCGCCGTGCGCACCCCGTGGCTGGCCAACTACCTGCGCCGGGAAAGCAAGCTGCAGGACTGTGCCAAAAGCCATCCGGAGCGTTGCGCCTCCGGCCTGCATTGCCTGACCCAGTGCGGGCTGCGCGACGGCATCGCCAAAGCCGGGCAATTCTGCATCGATTCACAACTGGCAGCCGCGCTGCGCGGCGATATCGGCAAAGGCCTGTTCTTCAGGGGCTCGGAAAGCCTGCCGTTCGGTGCGGCCATCCGGCCGGTGCGGGAACTGCTGGAATATCTGCTGAATGGCAGGATGCCCGCGCTTTCATAAACGCGCAAACTTCAGATACAGCCGCGTTGCGGCGAACAGGTTCAGCCACAGCAGGCAAGAGGCGAAGCCCAACGCCAGCGCGGCCGGGTAAACCAGCGCAGGCCATGCATTGCTGCCGAGCAGCAACAGCAGTGTTGCCAGGTGCGCTTGCATCTGGCGCCGCGCCGCGTGGCCGGAGATGATCTGTTTCATGTTGGGAACCGCACTGCCCTTGGGCAGACGGCCTTGCAGATGAAACCAGATCAGGAACGGCACAATCTTGTACAGCATGCCGCTGACCACCGACACCGCAAAACCAAACATGAACAGCACACCCAAAACGATAGGGTAACGCGAATCTGCCGCGATTCCGGTCACCAGTTGAGCGCCCCCCCAGAGCGCAACGGCGCTGAGCAGGCTGAGCATGCCAATGCGCCAGAATTGCTGGGTGACATCGACTATTCTGCGTCGTCTTTTTGCCTGCAAATACAAGGTAGCGCCCGCAAACACAGCGAATCCGATGGCTATGCCGCCCGCAGCGAGCGAGCCGCCCCATGACGCCAGCAGCGGGGATGTCAGCGACGCCAGGGACACCGCGCACAGCAACAAAAACACCGAGCCGCCGAGCCAACGGGTAAGTCGGGCAGGGTAGGCCGGCGTCAACTGGAACATGGGCACCACCTGGTACGCCACTCCCATTACCAGCAGGCCGACCCAGCCCGGCAGACCCCACGCTACATGCAATCTGACGAGTTCCTGCACCGGGAGATGGAAGTCACCGCTCAGCGTACCGGCAAGCGCAATGCCCAGCCCAACGGTGAGCATCAGGGCGATGCCGGCAAAACGCATGGCGTGTATTGTGGCATGGCGCACGCGTGAAGCGGCGAGGCTGTAAGCGGCCGCGATCAGGAATATGCCCAGCGCAAACACCAGCAGGAAAATGGCGGCATCGAGCAGGACGGTTTGCGAAAAAAACAGGCCGGATGCCAGCATTGCCGTGCCTGCAACCAACGGAACATGCACCATCCAGGCTACCCGCCGCGGTTGCGGCATGGGCGAATCCGCCAGTACCGGGAGCATTTGCATCAGTGCACCGATCATGGTCATGGTCAGGAAACCCAGTGTGGCCAGATGCGTCAGCGCAAGCAGGGCTGGAGTCCAGCGCGATACCAGCGCCTGCGGGCCGGAAACCAGCAATATCAGGGCTGCCAGCAATAGAAACAGCGGCGCGCTGAGAAAGAATCTGAAAGGAACCGAAATCGGTGGCGCCTGCTGCAGGGACAGGCTGGAAATGGGCGCATTCACCGCCAGATGATTATTTCAAGATGTCCATCCGCAAAGGTTTCGGTGCGGTACTGATAGCCATCTTCCTGCAATATGCCGTACAGCGGGAAAGGTTCGCGGTTGTGCACCATGCGCAGCCGGTCGCCGGGCGGCAGGCTTTCCAGTGCGGTCAGCACCTTCACCAGCGGCTCGGGTGGATCCAGGCCGCGTACATCCAGAGTTATTTCGCCTGCCATGACGCCTTACCCGGCGCTGCCGGGAGCCTCTTTCATCTGCTGGAGCAATTCCGGCACCCTGACGCCGAGCGTCTGGTCCGACATCGGATAAAGCACCTGTTCTTCCTTGAGATTATGCTGCTGGAGCATGATCAGCAGGGTTTCAGATAGCCCCGCATATTCATCCGCATCCTGCGCTGCAACGGCAGCGGCCATGTGTGTAAACAGATCGCGCATTTGTTCATGCTCCATGCGCATCATCCGCGTGGGGCCCATGGTGTTTCCCGTTTCGCGTTCGAATGCAGGGAACAGCACCTGCTCCTCCATCCCGAAGTGATGGGCCATGGCGGAGTGGAACTGTTCAAAACTCGCAGCTGTGGCAGGCCAGTCCTGCTTTGCCGCGAATTCCTCCGCCATAGCGAAATAGTCATCGCACTGGCGATGATCCGAAGCGAGATAGTTGCTGATTGTTTCCACGGCATACTCCTTGTCTTTGTGTCCGTTTAAGTGCTGTTTGCGGAGTGCAAGTATGCAAGTTTCTGAACGCGAAGCACCTTGACTTATATCAAGGTTTCCTTGATTGCCGTTCACAATGATTTTTCAGACCGGGCACGGAGCACGTGCGGAAACCAGGCTGCCCGCAGCGGCAGGGTGTCTCGTCAGCCGGGCTTGCCGTCGGCGCGCGGCCGCCAGTAATAGGGGATGTAGTGCGCCGCCCACGGAACGAAGCAGGCCAGCCAGACCAATCCCGCCAGCAGGTACAAATCCGGTGCCAGGCGGGCGGCTGCGGGGACGATGTCGGCCAGCACCCGGATCAGTGCCGAGCCTTGAAACCCGATAAACAGCAGCCAGGTGAGCCGGTCCAGCACCAGCGGCTGGCCGGCATGGCCGAGCGTGACGCGCGAGACCATGCCCAGCACCATGCTGGCGAAATAGCCGATGGTCAGCGCGTGCAGCGGTGCCAGGCCGAACCACACCGGTTCGTCTGCGCTCACAAAAAGCGCCAGGCTCTGCGCGCCGAACAGCAGCATGGCCAGGCCCAGCCAGGCAAACGCGATATGCAGTACTGCCAGCAGGCTGACGCGGAAGCTGCGCAGCAATCCCCAGGTGAAAGACAAATACAGCGCGCAAGCGGCCAGCGGCAGGTCGGCCAGCCACAGGTAGGCGTGCGCTTCCCGCAGCAGCAATATCCCATGCCCTGCTGTACAGGCGAGCATCAGCCAGAGTATCCAGTAGGGCCTGACCACCACGTAGTTTTCCAGCACCCGGCTGGAAAAGAACGGGATCATGCGATGGTTCACGGTCATGACAATCGGCAGCAGGAAAAACCAGATGCCGGCAGTGCGGGCGAAATCCAGCAGCAGGGCTTGTCCGGTCAGCAGCCACAGCAGATAGGCAGCCATCCCGAGCCAGCCGAATACCAGCGCTACGCTGGTCACGGCCGGGTGGCGCTTGTCCTGGCGCGGGGCATTGAACAGGACGCGCAACAACGCATACACCGCTATGCCCCATCCCGCCAGCATCACCGCCACACCCGCGACAGCGACCGGTTTCCCCACCACCAGGCCGAGGTAAAACAGCACGACGCCTCCCGCCATCAGCAGGCTGGCGCCGAAGGCATGACGCGGTGGAATTTTTCCCGCATTCATCCAGTTGGGATAAGTGGTGAACAGAAAGCCGAAAATAAAAAACGGAAAAAAGCCGTACATCATCAAAAAGGCATGCGCCCAAATCGGCGTGATACTCCATGCCGTCGCGCTGCCTGCGATACCGTAACGCCCGGCCAGATCGAACACCCACCACAACATTGCCGCCACGCCCTGCAGCGCTCCAATCAGGAACATGCTGCGGTGAGGCGCGACAGCGATCTGCTGCCAGACTGATAGTGGCTTGTTCATAGTGCCTTCCTTGCTAGCGCCGTTCGTGTTGGGAAAATTGAAGTTAACTTTAGCCATTTTTTTGCATGCTAACGTGCGCAACGCATCCAAACCTTGATCTATATCAAGTCGGTGTATCAGCGATTAACGTATCCTGACATCGTCAATTACCAATAGGAATGCGACCCCCTGCTTTGCAGTCAAAAGATGATGGCGCTTTCTGACTACATCCACACATTCGGACAGTTCATGCTGCGGCGTCATGGCCAGCGGGTGCACAAGATCGCGCTTGACGCCGGTTTTACCTGCCCCAACCGGGACGGCAGCAAAGGCATCGGCGGCTGCACATTCTGCAATAACGCCTCTTTCAGTCCCAACGGCCGTAACGCGCCTTCCATTGCCAGCCAGCTTGCTTCCGGGCGGCGCGCAATTGCCAAACGTACCCGCGCGCGGCGCTTCATTGCCTACTTTCAAGCCTACACCAATACCTACGCCAGCGTGCAGCAACTGGACGCGCTCTATCGGGAAGCCTTGTCCGAGCCGGACGTGATTGGCCTGGCGGTGGGCACGCGCCCGGATTGTGTGCCGGATGCAGTGCTCGATCTGCTCGCCGGTTACCGCGCGGAGGGGATGGAGGTGTGGCTGGAACTGGGGCTGCAATCCGCGTTTGACGAAACGCTTGCGCGCGTCAATCGCGGGCACGGTCTGGCGGAATACCAGACCGCCGTGGTAGCTGCCCGACGACGTGGGATTCCGGTGTGTGCCCACCTTATCCTCGGCCTGCCTGGCGAAAGCGACGCGCACTATCACACCAGCCTCGATACGGTGCTGGCACTGGGCGTGGACGGCCTGAAGCTGCATCCATTGCACGTGGTGAAAGGCACCCTGCTGGCGAACCAGTGGCGGCGCGGAGAATATTCGCCCCTCGCCATGCGCGACTATCTGCGCATCGCCGCCGATCTGATCGAGCGCACGCCGGCGCACATCGTGTTCCACCGGGTAACCGGCACGGCAGGGAAGGATATTCTGCTGGCGCCAACCTGGTGCTCGCAGAAATGGAATGTGCTGAACGGCATCGAAGGCGAACTGCGCCGCCGCAACCACCGCCAGGGCCAGTTCGCGCAGGATCCACACTATGCAAAGGAATGGGCTTATGTCGCCTGAAGCGAAGCTGGACCTGGTATGTCCGGCAGGCAGTCTGACTGCATTGAAAGCCGCAGTGGATAACGGCGCCGATTGCGTTTACATCGGCTTCCGCGACGGTACCAACGCGCGCAACTTCGCCGGTCTGAATTTCGATGCCAGCGCCGCCCGCGAGGGCATACGTTTTGCCCATTCAGCCGGGGCAAAAGTCCTGGTGGCGCTGAACACTTACCCGCAAACCGGGAATTGGCAACGCTGGCAAGATGCGGTGGATCAGGCTGCCGGCCTGGGGGTGGATGCGATCATTCTGGCTGATCTGGGATTGATGCAATACGCCGCCGAGCATCATCCGCAGCTGCGCCGGCATTTGTCGGTGCAGGGTTCCGCGACCAACTACGAGGCGATCAATTTTTACCAGGAGCAGTTCGGCATCAGCCGCGCCGTGCTGCCGCGCGTGCTTTCCATGGCGCAGGTTGAACACCTGCGCCAACATACCTCGGTGGAAATCGAAGTATTCGGTTTTGGCAGCCTGTGCGTCATGGTGGAAGGGCGTTGCACGCTGTCATCTTATGTCACCGGGGAGTCGCCCAACACCTGCGGCGTGTGCTCTCCCGCCAAGGCGGTGCGCTGGAAACAAACTGCGCAAGGCCTGGAATCCCGGCTCAATGACGTATTGATAGACCGTTATGCCGATACTGAAAATGCCGGTTACCCGACCTTGTGCAAGGGGCGTTTCAAGGTAGGCGAGGAAACCTATTACGCCATTGAGGAACCAGCCAGCCTCAACACGCTGGAGCTGTTGCCGGAGCTGATGCGCATCGGCATCGCCGCCATCAAAATCGAGGGGCGGCAGCGCAGCCCGGCATACGTCGCGCAAGTAACGCGGGTGTGGCGCGATGCGATTGATGCCTGCCAGCGCGAGCCGCACAACTATGTTGTGAAAGCGGCATGGATGGCCGAACTGAATAAAGTGGCCGAAGGACAGCAACACACACTGGGCGCCTATCACAGACCATGGAAATAAAATGATGAAACTCGCACTGGGGCCGGTTTTATATTATTGGGCACGCGATACGCTGCTGGATTTTTACCAGGAAATTGCCGCCACGCCGGTGGATATCGTGTATCTGGGCGAAACCGTGTGCTCCCGGCGCCACAACCTGCGCTTGCAGGATTGGCTGGACGTTGCCGCGAAGCTGACTGCCGCGGGCAAGCAGGTGGTGCTTTCCACGCAGGTGTTGATTGAATCCGAATCGGACCTGAAAAGCCTGCGCAACATTGCGGATAACGGCAGCTTTATGGTGGAAGCAAATGACATGGGCGCGGTGCACCTGCTGGCCGGCAAGATGCCGTTTGTCGCCGGGCCGCATCTCAATGTTTACAATGACCGCAGCCTGAGCCTCCTGGCCACGCTGGGCGCACAGCGCTGGGTAACGCCGCCGGAAATGTCGAGCGCCATGCTCGCCCCGATACAGCGCATGCGCCCTGCCGGGATGGAAACGGAAGTATTCGTCTACGGCAGATTGCCGCTGGCTTTTTCGGCACGTTGTTTTACCGCGCGCGCCCATAATCTGCCCAAGGATGATTGCCAGTTCCGCTGCCTGGATTATCCCAACGGGCTATCCATGCGCACTCGCGAAGACCAGCCTTTTCTGGTGTTGAACGGCATTCAGACGCAATCGGCGCGCACCTATAACCTGATCGGCGAGCTGGATACCCTGCGCAGCATGGGCGTGGACGTGCTGCGCATCAGTCCGCAGATTGCCCACAGCGCGAAAATCATCAGCTTGTTCCGCACCCGCATGGATCAGCCGTGCACGCCACACAGCGCCTTGCTGCAAATGGATAAGCTCATGCCGGATGGCATGTGCGACGGTTACTGGCGAGGTAGCGCCGGGCTGGAACAGAGTCATATCTCGGGCAAAACATGAGCGCCGCGATGGAGCAGGGCGAACGATTCAATAGCTACAGCCATCTCATAGGCGCGGCGCTTGCGGCTGGCGGTGCGGCCGTGCTCATCGTGCTGGCAGCGGTGCAGGGCAATCCATGGAAGATTGTCAGCTTCAGCGTTTATGGCGCGATGCTGCTGTTGCTGTATCTGTTTTCCACCCTGTATCACAGCCTGCGCGGCACAGCCAAGGATGTGTTTCGCAAGCTGGATCATTATGCGATCTACCTGCTGATTGCCGGCACCTACACACCGTTTACCCTGGTAACGCTGCATGGTGCCTGGAGGTGGTCGCTGTTTGGCGTGATCTGGGGCATGGCGGTGCTGGGAATTGTGGTGGACTCATTGCCTTGGGGAAAACGCAGAATTCTGCCGGTGGTGATTTATCTAGCCATGGGATGGCTCGCCTTGATTGCCCTGAAGCCATTGTTGAATGCCCTGCCACATGCCGGCTTCGCGTGGCTGCTGGCGGGTGGTGTGTTCTACACCGTGGGCATTATTTTTTACGCGCTGGAACGGTGGATAAAGCATGGGCACGGTATCTGGCATTTGTTCGTGCTGGCCGGTAGTGCCTGCCATTATTTCGCCATACTTTTCTATGTGGCATGAAAGTGATTGAGCTTCCTATGATTATGGTACTGGACAGCGGCTTGCAGAGCGGGCCTGCAAATAACGCGATCGATCGGCATTACCTGGATTTGCATGCGCAAGGCGCTTGCCCGGATCAGTTGCGGTTTTACCGCAGCTTGCCGAGCGCAAGTGTGGGGCGCCACCAGATTATCGACCGTGAACTGCGCATCGATTACTGCCGCAGCAATGACATTGCGCTGGTGCGGCGGCTCAGCGGCGGCGGCGCGATTTATCTGGATCCCCGGCAATTGGGCTGGTCGCTGATTCTGAAGCGGCCACACACCTGGCGTCAGCTTGGTCTTGAACAATTGCTTGCGCTGTTTTCCAGAGCATTGGCGGAAGGATTGAAGCGCCTGGGCATTAGTTCGCGCTACTCCTATCCGAACGACCTGGAAATCGAGGGGCGCAAAATTGCCACCCTGTTTGCCGCCTGTGAAGCTGAATCCTTGCTGTTGCAAGGCACATTGCTGCTGGATGCGGATATTCGAACCATGCTGGAAGCGCTGCGCGTGCCCACCGAGAAATTGTCCCCTGACGGGCTGTCCGCTGCGCGTGAACGCTTGATCACTGTCAAGGAGTGTTTGGGGAAAATTCCTGATTTTGAAAAAATCCAGGCGGCCATAATCCACGGCTTATCGACGGGGCTGAGACTGCAATTCGGCGGCAGGACGAAGGGCAGCGGGGCGCACATACCGCAATGCGATGCTCTGGCTGAGGAAAGCGCTGCAGCCCATCAAATTGATTGGCGGGAAGAGCGGACCTCAGCACTGGAATCGCTGTGGAAAACGCCGGGTGGAACACTGCGCGCGCGCGCCGTTTTTGATGGCGAAGGCAAGCGGATTGAATGGATAGAAATTGGCGGTGATATCCACCTTGATCCCGGCGATTTGTTGTGCAAATTACAGCGTGCGCTGCAAGGTTTGCCGATAGCGCATACACAGCAGTGCATCGTGGATTTTTTCCGCGAGAACGGTGTGGATACGCTGGGATTTGGTGCGCAAGATGTGGTGCGGCTATTGCACATTCTGCTGGACAAGCTGTCCCTGCACCGCGACGTGCAACTCAGCAGCAAGCAGCTTAACGCCCTGATGATATATAGCCAGCAAGCAGTAAGCGCGCGGCAGATTTTGAACCAGGCCAGCGTCATGCTGGTGCCGTACTGCGCAAAACCGGCCTGGTGCAAGTGGCGTACGCGCGACGGTTGCACCGAATGCGGGCTGTGCGAGGTCGGGGAGGCTTATCGCCTGGCGCGGGAGCGTGGCATGCAGGTGACCACAGTTACCCATTATGAGCATCTTGTAGCAACACTTTCTGATATGAAGGCACGTGACGTCGGGGCCTACATCGGCATGTGTTGCAGCAGTTTTTTTATCAAGCGTCACCGTGCATTTCTACAGGCGGGCATGCCCGCGCTGCTGATGGATATCAGCGGTTCAAACTGCTACGAGTTAAAGCAGGAAGAGCTGGCCTATGCCGGCCAGTTTCAGGCACAGGCGCAACTGGATACGGAAGTATTGCATCAGGTGATTAAATTCGTGCCCCGCGCGGGGTGAAAGGGTAAGGCGAGAGTCAACATGAAACAACAAAATTCTGTTTTACCCGCAGCGATTGCCGACGCGCTTGCGCTGCTGCCGCCTGCACCGCATTCGGTATTGCTGGCGGCAGCGCTGAATCGGGTGCTGGGGCGCAGCATCCAGCCGAAACAGCTGTTGCCGTTGCAGGATAAATCGGTGTGCATCCGGGTGACAGACGCCAGGCTGGCTTTCTTTCTCGGCGCCGATCATCGCGGCTTTGTCGCGCGGCGCTTCAGCCAGACACCGGATTTGACCATCGGCGCGTGCGCGCGCGATTTTCTCAGGCTGGCCTTGCGCGCGGAAGATCCCGACACGCTGTTCTTCGGACGGCGCCTGTATATGGAAGGCGACACCGAGCTTGGCTTGCTGATCAAAAACATACTGGATTCGGTAGAGACGTCACAATTATTCATCCTGCGCTGGTTGCCGGATAGTGTGCGGATAAAAATCAGGGCGGAACTGCTGTCATGAATACACAGGAAAGCGTAATCGATTTATGCCCGGTGGCGGCGAGCCGGCTGCAATCCGCCGCGCTCCTTGCCGTCAAGGATCTGCAACGGGGTGAAACCGTGCATTTGCTGCTCAGGGAAGAACCGTCGCTGATGCTGCAAAGCCTGAACCTGCAATTGCGCCATAATCTGAGCTGGCAGATCAGCGCGGAAGAAACCGGCGAGTGGCGAGTGCTGATCCGCCATCGCGAGGATGTCGCGCCGCGCGATTTGATGGACATCCTCAGTCGCGATCACCAGCGTCTGGACGAATTGTTCGGTGTGTCGTTGCAGTTGGTGAATGCGGGCAAGACAAGCGAAGCGGCGCCGCTCGTCATGGAATTCGCGGCCGGTTTGAAACGGCATATTCAGGTCGAAAACGACATTCTGGCACCCAGCTTTCGTATCCCCGACCCCGAGCCGGTTGCCATCATGCTGCACGAGCATGACGATATTCTTTCCCAGACAGCGAATATCGAATCCCTGTTTGCGGGCGAGGAACCGGTACAAGCCTGGGAAGTATCGCCATTCCTGGCGATTCTGTCCGGCGTGATGGCCAAACATGAACACCGCGAAGAGCAGAATCTGTTTCCGCAATGGGACATCGCCTTGCGCATGGCGGCACCGGAGGACAGGCAGGCGCTGCTGACGCGCGTCCAGCAAAGCTTGTCAAACATGCCGCAATAACCGGCATCCGGGCGAGGAGTTTGTGCAAAAAATTTTCCGGCTGCCCCGCCTCGTACTTGCGCCTCAGGCTGAATGAAATAACGGCGCCAATTTAAAGCCATCATGGTCTTGACATAACCACAATATGGCGTATGTTTGCTTAACGACAACACAACATATTGTGTTGTCGTGGTGTTTGTAAATACCGTACGCGGCGTATTGTGCAACCGGCTATGCAAAGGAGAAATCATGGCAAGCCATGTAGCAGAACATCCGGGCAGTGTGCTCGTTTCCTTACCTTCCGCCGTCATCAAGCGCGATGGAGCCCGCGCAGCCTTCGATGCCGACAAGATTCGCTCTGCCATCCAGCGGGCCGGCCAGGCCAGCGGCGAATTCGACGCCAGCGAAGCAGGGCTGCTTACCGCCCAGGTGGTCAAGGTGCTGATCCACAAATTCCGCAGCGATGCGCCGGCCATTGAAAGTGTTCAGGACGTGGTGGAGCAGGTGCTGATTTCCGCCAACCATCTCAACACCGCGCGCGCCTATATCGTCTACCGCGAGCAGCACAAGAAACTGCGCCAGGACCGCAACACCCTGGTGGATGTGGCGACTTCCATCAACGAATATCTGGAGCAGCAGGACTGGCGCGTGAACGCCAATGCCAACCAGGGCTACAGTCTGGGCGGGCTGATTCTCAACGTGTCCGGCAAGGTGGTGGCCAATTACTGGCTGAGCCACGTTTACCCGCCGGAGGTGGGGCAGGCGCACCGCGACGGCGACATTCACGTGCACGACCTGGACATGCTGGCCGGCTACTGTGCCGGCTGGTCGTTGCGCACCCTGCTCAACGAGGGCCTCAACGGCGTACCCGGCAA
This sequence comes from Sulfuriferula sp. GW1, assembly GCF_047300855.1. Classification (GTDB taxonomy): domain Bacteria; phylum Pseudomonadota; class Gammaproteobacteria; order Burkholderiales; family Sulfuriferulaceae; genus Sulfuriferula. Next base: position 2,458,468 of record NZ_CP170197.1, on the reverse strand, counting down.
GGTGGAGGCGGGGCCGCCCAAGCACATGTCGAGCGCGGTGGGGCAGATTGTCAACTTTCTTGGCACCCTGCAAAACGAATGGGCCGGTGCCCAGGCATTCAGCTCCTTCGACACCTACATGGCGCCGTTTATCCGCAACGACAATCTGCCCTATGACGAGGTCAAGCAGTGCATCCAGGAGCTGATCTACAACCTCAACGTGCCGTCGCGCTGGGGCACGCAGACGCCGTTCACCAACCTCACCTTCGACTGGAACTGCCCGGACGACCTCAAGGAGCAGGTGCCCGTTATCGGCGGGCGCGAGATGCCTTTTACCTACGGCAATCTTCAGTACGAGATGGACATGATCAACCGCGCCTACATTGAGGTAATGACCACCGGCGACGCCAAGGGACGGGTATTCACATTTCCCATTCCCACCTACAACATCACGCCCGAGTTTCCGTGGGACAGCGAGAATGCCGGGCTGCTGTTCGAGATGACGGCGAAATACGGCTTGCCGTATTTCCAGAACTTCATCAATTCAGAGCTCAAACCGAACATGGTGCGCTCCATGTGCTGCCGTCTGCAGCTCGACCTGCGCGAGCTGCTCAAGCGCGGCAACGGCCTGTTCGGCAGCGCCGAGCAGACCGGTTCGATAGGCGTGGTCACCATCAATTGCGCCCGCCTGGGTTATCTCCATAAAGGCGACGAAGCGGCCCTGCATGCCCGTCTCGACGAGCTGCTGGAAATCGGCAAAAACAGCCTGGAGATCAAGCGCAAGGTGATCCAGCGCCACATGGATGCAGGCCTGTTTCCCTATACCAAACGCTACCTGGGCACGCTGCGCAACCATTTCTCCACCCTCGGCGTGAACGGCATCAACGAGATGATCCGCAATTTCAGCGACGGCGCCGAAGACATCACCACAGACTGGGGATACCAGTTCGCACTGCGCCTGCTCGATCACGTGCGCGCCCGGATGCTGAGCTTCCAGGACGAAACCGGGCACATGTACAACCTGGAAGCGACGCCGGCGGAAGGCACCACCTATCGCTTCGCCAAGGAGGACCGCAAGCGCTTCCCGGACATCCTCCAGGCGGGGACGAAAGACATGCCTTATTACACCAATTCCTCGCAACTGCCGGTGGGGTTTACCGACGACCCGTTCGAGGCGCTGGAACGGCAGGAGGTATTGCAGAAGAAATACACCGGCGGCACCGTGCTGCATCTGTACATGACGGAACGTCTGTCCAGCGCCCAGGCCTGCAAGACCCTGGTAAAACGTGCGCTGGAGCGCTTCGGACTGCCCTACATCACGGTGACGCCGACTTTCTCGATTTGCCCGAAACACGGCTACCTGGAAGGCGAATACAAGTTCTGCCCGAAATGCGATCAGGAAAAGATCGCGGAAAAACAGCGCTGCATGGCAGCGTGATTGCAAACAGCCAAACCAGAAAAGGAGCGCATCATGATCGATCTATCCAGTCAGTCCAAACTGAACGCCGACACCTTTGTTTTGCAGGATGAGGAACGCCAGCCCTGCGAAATATGGACGCGGGTGATGGGATACCACCGCCCGGTGGCGTCCTTCAATATCGGCAAGAAGGGCGAGCACCACGAGCGCAAATTTTTCCAGGAGCGCTGCGCCCAACTGGAGCACTAACCGCCATGCTGCGTATTGGCGGTCTCACTCCTTATTCTGCCACCGATTATCCGGGCTGTTTTGCGGCGGTGGTGTTCTGCCAGGGCTGTCCATGGCACTGCCACTATTGTCACAATCCGCACCTGCTGGCGGCGGGCGCACCCCCCGCCATGGCGTGGGACGAGGTGGTGGATTTTCTCGGGCGGCGACGCGGTCTGCTGGATGCGGTCGTGTTCAGCGGCGGTGAGCCGACGCTGCAGGATGGGCTGGCCGAAGCGGCGCGTGCGGTGAAGGCACTGGGGTTCAAGGTGGGCTTGCATACGGCCGGCATGTACCCGGAGCGGCTGCGCGAGCTGCTCCCATTGTTCAATTGGGTGGGCATGGATATCAAGGCGCCGTTTGCCGATTATGAGCAGATCACCGGAGTAGCAGGCAGTGGTGCGAAAGCCAGGAATAGTGCGCGCTGGATTCTGGATAGCGGTGTCGATTACGAGTTTCGCACTACGGTGCATTCAGCGTTGCTGAGCCGGGAAGCGCTGGCCGCCTTGGGCCGTGAACTGGCCGCAATGGGCGCGCAGCATTACGTACTGCAGGAATTCAGGCAACAGGGATGTGCCGAGTCCTTGCCCCCGACCGCTCCAGCCTACCTGCGCTGCGGCACGGTGGAACGCATGAGCCAGCAATTCCGGCAATTTTCCGTGCGCAAGGCTTAACCGGCGTTGCTTCGGTTTGCGTACCGCAGCAGGTCCTGAAACTGAACAAATTTCGTAGGTGTAAATCGCCCCGGTTTCGCACCCGGAGTTTCCCACTTAACAACGTTAGCCGGATTTGCTGGATCACTTCTCAGTGAAACAGGCCTCTTTTTTGCTTATACCTGCCTGTACAAGCCGTTTGTCGCAAACGCTACAGGAGGATGAATGCCGCTCTACGAGTTTCACTGCAAAGAATGCAACTGTGATTTCGAGTTGCTGGTGCGCGGATCGACCGCTTGCGTGTGCCCTGAATGCGGGAGTGCCGAAGTAGAGAAACAGGTGTCGTTACCAGCGTCTCCGGGCAAGACCAAAGCGATGCTCACGCGCGCACGCGGCCAGGCCGCCCGCGAGGGTCACTTCAGCAACTACGCTCCATCGGAGCGGCCCAAGCGCAAATGACAGGCATTCGTCCACGCACGCAATCGCGCTGCGGTTTTGTTGTATTTGCGACAAAGCCCGACATTGCGCCTGGCGCAGTTCCATGAAAAGGCACGGACTATGCCTGGGATGCGGCTTGCTCGAGATGCCGGGCTGCGCGTTTCGACGCCGCCGCACCACGCGCCGAAACGGGTTTCCGGGAGCTCGCTCATGTTGAATGCATCGCTGCTATCGATTATCGAACAGGCGGGAGTTGCTGTGCTCACCCTGACCGAAGGGCTGGAAAAAGATGAATTCGTCGCCTCGCGTCTTACCCGCGCGGAAACCCGGCGCCAGGTAAAGATCATCAGCGAGAGCGCAGCCAGCCTGCCGCCACAGATGCAAACCATGCTCGCCGAAGTGGACTGGGCGGGGTGGCGCATCGTCGCGCGTCAACTCGGCGTCGACAAGGGCGCAGAACAGGAGGCGCTGTGGTTCGCCGTGAGTTCTCTGGTACCGGCCACGCTGATGTGGATGCAGGTCTACCGTAAAGAGCGGCCGGAGATTTTCGAATGCAAGCCATTGGCTGATGTGGGCGGAACAAGACCATGAATCTGCAGATCGAGCGGCCTTATGTCGAGGCCATGATTACGGAATTCCCGCGCCTCGCGCCGCTTCAGGACCAGTTGCGCTTCGGCAACAATGTCACGATGCCGTTCAACCAGCTCTCCGGCATCGAACTGGGTTTCCTCGGCGAGCTCTACCGCGAAGCCGGTCCTGGCATGCGCACCCGCGCGGCGCAACTCGCCACGCTGCAACGGGCGTTCGATGGCCAGGGCACCCGCTTTGGTCCCGACGACGATCTGGAAATGCTGATGCCGGCGATTGCCTGCTACCTGGCGACGGATGCCCTGCGTGGCTGGCTGTTTCGGGTGAACGTATCGGACAAACCGCTGGCCTATGTGGTCACCCGTCTCGACTACATCGCGTCGTCCAACGACGAGACCGGCAAGGTGGTGCTGGAACTCAGGGCCAATGCCAAGGGCACGCTCGCCACAGCGACCTTCCGCATTTCCGCCACCGACATCATCGGCAAGACGGTGGCGGAAATTTTCGCCGCCAAGGGCTACGTGCGCGAAAGCGACGAACTGATCAGCGCTTACGACGATAGCGTAGCGCGCTATTTCGACTGGCGCGGCCAGTATGGCGCGCAGTTCTCCGCCCAGGGCACCGGTTTTTACGCCGAAGACCCGACCGCGACCCACCGCGACACCGACTGGTCGCGCAAGGACGTGGTGGTGCTGTCCTCCGGCGGCGGTGTCACCCGGCTGGTGAACGACGAGAGTATCCTGAGTGCGCGCACCACCACGCTGGAAGCGACGGGGGATATCCTCGGCCCGTATCTGCGCAAGGCGGCGAAGAGCAATCAATACAATGCAGAAACGGAAGTCGGCGAATCCCGGGCCGCGATGCCCAAGGGTCTGTTCACGCAACTGCCGGTGCATCCCTACATCTTCATGTTCCACCTCGATCTGCACCACTACCTGTGGGTGCATGTGGACGACATCGCACCCTATGAATACCAGCCGGCATTGAAGCAGAAGCTGATTCTGCCGCCGGAGCAGACCGACCTCATCGACATCCTGACCGCCGAGATGGATGTGCTGATGGACGACATCGTGGCCGGCAAGTCCGGCGGCACCACGGTGCTGTGCGCCGGGCCCGCCGGCGTGGGCAAGACGCTGACCGCCGAAGTCTATTCGGAAATCATCCAGCGTCCCTTGTACCGTGTGCATTCCGGACAACTGGGGCTGAACGTGGCGGCGATGGAGACTGCGCTCAAGGACGTGCTAACGCGGGCGCAGCGCTGGGGCGCGGTGATGCTGATCGACGAGGCGGATGTCTACATCAAGCGCCGTGACGACAACATCGCCATGAACGCCGTGGTCGGCGTATTCCTGCGCGTGCTGGAATATTTCAACGGCCTGTTGTTCCTCACCACCAATCGGGTGGATGACATCGACGAAGCCATCGTCTCGCGCTGCATCGCCATGATCCGCTATTACCCGCCCGACAGTGAAGCGCGGCGCAGGATCTGGCAGGTGATGCTGGAGCAGTTCGCGCTGGCGGTCGATGACGCACTGCTGGACGAACTGGTCGCGCTATTCCCCAGTGCCAGCGGCCGCGACATCAAAGGGCTGGCCAAGCTGGCGGCCAAGTTTTGCAACCACAAGCAGGTCAAACCCAGTTCCGAGGTATTCAGGCGCTGCTCGATATTTCGCGGCATGGAACTGGATCGGCCAGCGCAGCAGCCTTGTCCCGTATGAATCAGCAACAGGAGAAGCCCATGCAAGCATGCATCACATTCGAAGGCGAACACGTCAACATGGCATCCCCGGACGAGATCGCCGCAGGCATCAAGGCAGCCAGCGTGGTGTTCTCACACCACAACGCCGACCCGCTGGCCTGCGCGGCGGCCAAGGAAAAGCTCGAGAAAGACGAGCCGCTGACCAGGGATGAAGCGCTGCTGTGCGTGATCTGGCAGACGGCGGAGGACAAGGCCTTTCGCGCCGTGACCTTGAACTGGATGGTGCGCGGGGATACCGACATCTGGCTCGCCGTGAGCCCCAGCGCGCAATGACCGTCGAACAACTGATCATGGCACTGCAACAGATGCCCGGGCAGGCGGTGGTGCTGTTCGAAGGCGATGCCGGCTACTCGCTGGTCGGTGGCCTGAACATCGAAGAAAACGGTAACGGCATGCCGGACGAAGTGATTCTGTTTCCGTCGATGGAAGACGATTAGGAACCTGTTCTACCCCGCGCATGCAACGCATCATAGGAGAACCATATTATGGGAACTTACATCAAGACCACCGAGGATGGACGCAGGCTGCAAGTCATCGGCCGCGCCGTCTTTCTGGACGGGGTGATGGAGGCCGAGTGGCTGCTTGCGATTGTCCAGCACCCCAACTGGAAAGCCATTCTCGAAGCGGTGCCCAATGCCACCCATCTGGCCGGGCGCGTCCCGCTCACCTGGGAAGAGGCGCTCGTCGCGCAGGCTGCACTGAACGAAGCGCGCGACGCGTATGAGTCCAGCCCGACCGGCATTGCCGAGCGCATGCGCGTTTCGATCAATGTTGTTACCTCGATCCGCGACTGAGCCGCACGTATGATCTACATTGTTGAAATTCCCCACCAGAAGCGCCCGCATGCCTGGTTTGCGTTTAGCCGCGATGACTTTGTGCTCAAGGTGCGTGCGACCCATGGGTCGAAAGTGGATCAGGCTGGAGCGGCAAATGAATTCGATGCGTGCGTCGCTGCGCTTGCGCACGATCTCAAGGATTATCGCGTACACCTCAGCGATGAGCTGGCGATCGGCGCGCTGCAGAGCGATCCGCTGTACGACAAGTACGAGGGGTTTTACGCGCACATGGCGTTGCGCGAGCAACTGGTTGCGATGGACGCCCTGGAGGACGATTTGTAAGGTGCTATGAAATGGATATTGCCCGGGAGTCGCCATGAATGAGATAGACGTGGACATCGCCGTCGTCGGCGCCGGTCTGTGCGGCCTGGCGCTGGCACGCACACTGCACGCACGCGGACAGCGTTTTCTGCTGTTCGAGGCACGCGCACGGCTGGGCGGGCGGATACTGGGCGAACGCAGCGCCAGCGGCATGGCGCTTGATCTCGGCCCGACCTGGTTCTGGCCCGAGGCCGAACCGCACATGGCTGCGCTGATTGCAGAACTGGGTCTGGATGCCTATCCCCAGCACGATAGCGGCACGGTGCTGCGCATGCGCGATCCGAACGAAAAAACCGAAAGCAGCGATCAAGCCGTCCATGGCGGCGCGCAGCGCCTGAGCGGCGGCATGTCCGAACTGGTGCAGGCGCTATCCGGATTCCTGCCGACGGAACATCTGCGGCTGGCGCATGAACTGGTCGCAGTGACCGACGTGGGCGCGTATCTCGAACTGCGTTTCCGCTGCGATGGTGGGGAAACCGGCGCGGTTGAAACCGTGATCCGCGCGCGTCGCGTGGTGCTGGCCGTGCCGCCGCGTTTACTGCTCGAGCGCGTGCGCTTCACACCCGCGCTCGACCCGGCACTGATCGAGGCGATGCGCGCCACGCCCACCTGGATGGCCACGCAAGCCAAGGCGCTGATGACCTACACGCAGGCTTTCTGGCGCGCAGACGGCCATTCCGGCAATGCCTTCGTGCGCCATGAGCAGGCGGTGCTGGGCGAAATCTTCGATGCCTGCGGCGGCACCGACCCCAGCCTGAGCGGCGCAGCGCTGGGCGGTTTTTGCGCCATGAATCCGGAACAGCGCAAGCACTTCGAATCCGGCATGCCCATGCTGGTGCGCAGCCAACTGTCGCAACTGTTTGGCGAACCTGCCGAGCTGGGTGAGCTGCATCTCCATGACTGGGTTGACGAGCCGTATACCTGCGCGGTGCTTGATCAGGCCGAGCCCGCCGATGCACCCGAATACGGCCAGCCCGCGCTGACGCGCAGCTGGTACGGAGGTCGATTGCATTTCGGTGCCAGCGAGACCGCACTGCATGGCGGCGGCCATATGGAAGGCGCGCTGGACGCCGCCATGCGATTGCAGCAAGCGCTGGCTCCGGCGCGCTCGTCTCAGCCCCTCTCCGCGCTCAACGCGCACTGCATCGAGCGCTTCGCCACGTGGGCGGGTGTGCAGCGTGAATCAGCGCTCGCTGCCTACCAGCGCACGCTGCACGAACGGCTATCCGGCCAGGCGCGCGAGCAACTGACCCGTCACAGCGTGCTGGACAGCCTGGGTGAGATCTACGACGCAGCGCTGCGCCAGCTCGCCGAACTGCCGTTCGACGCGAGCGGCTCGGTGCTGGAGCCCGGCTGGTCCGAGCTCACCCCGCCGGTACTCCAGCCCATGCACAGTTTCGGCACGACACTGCTCGACGAAGTGCTGCGCTTTAACCGCAGCTCCTGCGCGATCTCGAACTTCCCCGACGAGCACACGCCGGAGTCGGCGTATCTGGAGGATATCCGGCGCGATATGTACGCCGCCTGGCGCAGCTTCGTGCTCGCCGGCAACGACATCCTGATGCAAAAAGCCTCATGAAGCTCTACATGACCCCCGGCTCGTGTTCCACCGGCATCCATATTTTGCTGGAGGAACTCGACCAGGCTTTCGAGGCCTATATCGTGAACCTGCCGGCAGGCGACCACACCAAGCCCGATTACCTGGCGATCAACCCGAAGTCCAGCATCCCGACGCTGGAGCGCTACGCTGCCGCGCCACCCGACGAACTGCGCCATCTGGAAATCAGCTGCTCGTCGTAACGATATGGAAGCCGAAACCGGCAGCGGATTCGTGGTGGCTGAAATGAACACGCACCACTTCATGTTCAAGGGTGCGGGGCGCAACCGGGAAAGCGCTCGCGTCGCGCTGCTGAACGCCTGGCGGGTGCATCGCAGCGCACTGCTGGCACGCTACCCGGAACGGACTGACTCCATTCCGGACGAGACCAAAATGGAACAGCATTTTAAAATTCATTATCTGGAATTCGAATTGGATGCGGGCTATCGCGATGGCGAGCGCCTGGTGTGACCAGCCTGGCGCGCGAGCGCTTTCCATCACCTCTATGAAGAGACTCAAACCATCATGAATTATGCCTTTCCGCCCGCCCCCGTCGTCACCCTGGACGCCATGTCGAGCAACCCGTTTCCGGTGCGCCGCATTTTCTGCGTCGGGCGCAATTACCCCGATCATGCGCGCGAAATGGGCGCCGATCCCGAGCGCGACGAACCCTTCTTCTTCATGAAGCCAGCCGACACCATTCTGCATAACAATTCCGTGCTGCCCTATCCACCCGCCACCAGCAATTTGCAGCCGGAAGTGGAGTTGGTGGTGGCCTTGCACAAGGGCGGCAGAAACATCCCGGTCGACAAGGTCGATTACGACTATGTGTTCGGCTATGCCGTGGGTTTGGACATGACCCGGCGCGACCTGCAGCTGGCCGCGCGCGAGAAAGGGCGACCCTGGGATATGGCCAAGGGGTTCGACCATTCGGCGCCGTGCAGCGCGATCACGCCGGAGTTTTATGCGGGGAACATCAGCCGCGGCAAGATCGAGCTCAAGGTGAATGGCGAAATACGCCAGAGCGGCGATGTCGGCGACATGATTCTGAAGATTCCCCAGATGGTTCATACCCTGTCGAATCTGGTCGAGCTGTTTCCCGGCGACCTGATCTTTACCGGCACCCCTGCCGGCGTGGCGCCGGTGGTCAAGGGCGATGTCATCGAAGCCACAGTCGCCGGGCTGGAGCCGCTGATCATCACGATAGGCTAGCTGTCCCAACAAGGTTTTCGCGTATTCCAACCAACAGATCGCACGCACACCATGAGCAACCATCCTCTGTTTGATCACAACCGCGTGATCTTGAGTCACTACGACAGCTATAGCGCCGCCCTGGTCTTTGCCCGCTACGGCGCCAGCATTCTGGCGACCACGCCCTTGCCGCAATCGGCTGCACCCATGCCCGCACCCGGCGACGTCACTGAACTACACAACCCCGGCGCGGTGCTGGCAGCGATAGTGGCGCAAGCGGGCCTCGACCCCGTGCTATTACGCCTGGATGAGGGCTTCCAGGGATGGATGTCGAGCGACAGCGGTCCCATTCGCCTCCATCTTGTCCGTTTCACGACACTGGATACGCCTCGCCAGGCGATAGAACCGCTCGGTGGCGTATTCAAGTCGATCAGTGAAATGCGCGGACTCCCCATGATCGAGCTGAATCTGCTGCGTCAGATTTTCAATCTGACCATGGGTGGCTGAGCCCTCGCCACATGCGGCTTTTTATCAATCAGGAGTGAAGCATGGCTTACGAAAACGTCTGCAAACAGAGTCTGCTCTACGAGGGAGAACTGGTTCCCTGCAAGCTGGGCGATCAGGAAATCGTCATCATGTGGCCGGACGGCGGCAAGCCCAAAGCCTATGAAGCGCGCTGTCCCCATGAAGGCGTCTCGCTGGGACGCGGTGATTTCAACGGTCGCATCCTGTACTGCACCGCGCACGGCTGGGTCTTCGACGGCCATAGCGGACAATGCCTGCAGCCAACCGGGTGGGCGATGAAGGAGTACCCCATGCGGCTCGAAAACGGCATGGTGCAAGTGGATATTGCAGAGACCGACACGACGCCGGGTTGAGTTACTTCGCCGTTGCTGGACAGGGTTTTGAACCTCACCGGGAAAACAGGAGAACATCATGTCTTTGGATTTGAAAATGGAATGGTCCGATACCGACGTCGCAAAATTGTTAGGCTCCGTCAATGATGATCGGGACTGGCGTCTGGAAGCCGACAAGAACGGCATCGTCAGTTTGCAGGACAAAACCAGCCATCCGACCGACGTCGCCTATGACGAAAGCCTGCACTGCTTTTTCGAGATGTGGCATCAGGGAACCGACTTTGTCGGCGCCTCGGCGGCGAGCGACAAACAATTGGTGGCAAGTGTTGCAAAAGCCTTGCGCAACAACTATCCCGATCTGGTCAAAGGTCAGTTTATTTTTATCTAGCCTTCCCGAGCCCGGCTCGTGATTCCCGATATGCCCATGCCCTCAAAATTTACCCCTCTCCCCCCGGAACTCCTGCAGACGCATCCCGCGTTGAGCCTGCTGCGCCTGGCGGCGCTATCCGCCGGCCCCGATGGCAGGCTGGACGACGAGACGCTGGAGCTGATGTTCACACAGGTCGCAACTGGCGCACTGGTCGGCATGGTGGCGGCCGACGCGTGGCCGGAACTGGTTCGCGGCCTGATGGCCCGGACGCCATCGAACATGTTCCGCACCCTGTACGCCTGCGGCGCGTTGACAGAGGTGCTGCCCGACGTGGCGGCCGTGTTCGGCGTGCCGCAAATCGCCGACGATCCGCCGCAGGTCGACATCGGCCAGCATCTGCTGTGCGTGCTGGACGAGGCGGCCCGCTGTGGCGCGCCATTGCCGGTGCGCTTCGCCGCGATGGCGATGCATGTCGGCAAATCCGACTCTCCGCCCGAGCATCTGCCCATCCACTATCGCCACGTCGAGCGCGGCCAGCCGCGCATCGAGGCGATGTGCGAACGTTTCGGCATTTCGGCAGATTGCCGCGAGCTGGCCCTGCTCGCGCTCGTCGAATGCGAGCGGGTGCACCGCGTATCGGAAATACGTGCCGGCCCCGTGGCCGCAATGCTGGAACGCCTGGGCGCGTTCGACCGGCCGCAACACTTCACGCAGTTGATGACGCTGTGCGCGTGCGACTACCGCGCCTATCCGCGGCGCACGACGCACGACTATCCCAAGGCCAGCCTGCTGGACATCGCGTTAAAGGCTTGCGCCGCCATCGATGAAACCGGACTCTCCGCAGATGGCTTGCAGGAAGCCCGCGCCGCCGCGATCGCCATCGCGTTCGGCTCGGAGCGCTGGTCGAATTCGCAGACATGAGCCAGCCATGACGACTGCAGCCACGGATACCGGCAACGTTCGACACCCATCCATCCGCTGCGCGTGTACGCCGAAGCGGCGATCCCAAAGCCGGTCATGAAACGCTACAAGGCATTCCTGCGCGAGGGTCTGTTCGGTTAGCCTGTCCATAGCCGGGCGCTTTGCGATGAAGGATTACATCCACGAACTCAGCGAACAGCGCATGGTCAGGCGCGCCCCGGATCGGCCGATCGATTTCGGGGCGGACCGGGATTACATCTTCTCCTGCTTGAAGGATGTCGAACACAGCTTCGGATTGCAGGAATTTCCCGGTCTCGCCCCGCAACAGATACCGGCGCGCGTGCTCATCCAACAGCTCATCGTCTGGTGGCGCACCCTCGAACCCGCCAACGCGACCCAGCAGACTGCCTACGCCCGCCTGCCAGGCACCATCCGGCTCATCGACACCATTTCCGCCTGGTGGGCGGAGCGTGCTGGCAACGCGCATGGGGATTGAGGTCGGGGAGACAGAGCGGGCTGTCATGCGTTCCGGATGGGTAGGGGTGGCTGAAAACCCGGAAGGATGAGTCGCTCAGTTGTTACGAAAAGGCGCTGAGCAAGTTATTGGTTTGTGAAATAACGCATTGCGACCGTAGCCAAAATTCCAACAATCGCCAAAATCGCCATTGTCTGAAGTATGGTAAGACCTTGTTGTGCATTTTTTGCATTGCCCATATTTGATTATCCTAATGTGGATAGATTGAGCTTCCCCCGGTTTCTTCGTCTGCCAAAGGTCGGCAGCATTCACCGTGGCATCAGGCGGCCACCCGAAAACAGAATCCGGTCTGCCGATATGACAGAACTGCCGCCTGGCGCCTCTTGGCCGGTACGCGTAGCGGCCAGAAGTAACTGTCTTTGCTTATCCGGCGCGTCGATGTGCAAACGCAAATACTGTTTGACGAACAAAGCGGTTTGGCAGTAAAACCAGAACTCCCGTGTCGCTACGTTCCGACTATGCAGTTTGCGTCGAACAAGCAGTCAGGTTGCCATTATGAATGAATCTCCCGTTTGCCCGATACGCATACCGCCCGATTTTTCAGGGGTGACAGAGGTGAAGCTCACACCGCAACAGCCGCTCAAGGATTATCTGGAAGCCATGCGCGTAGCCAATGCCGAGGCAGATTCCCGCCTTGGCGAATACATGCTGCTGTCGTGGTATGACCACGACCGCGATTTCGAATCCCCGCAGCATGCCAGCGAATGCCACGAGAACAGCGCCGTACCGGGCTATGTCGATTACGGGCTGTTCCATGGCGCCAAGCTGAAGGTGGACATTGAAGCGGGCCGCTTCGTGTTCTTCTACATGCCCGTCGATTCCTAAGTGAATATCATAATCAGCCGCTGGCTAAAATCCCCCAAACGGTGCCGCTTGCCTGTCAGCGAGGCGATACCAGCCCAGTGATGAACATGAAGGTCTGCTGCTCGGCCTTTGCAGGCACTGGGGTCAGTCCATAGGATCCGGGGATCAATTAAATCAGGCTATAGTAGCCGAGGTAATTCGATAAAGCTTTAGAGTGATGATAACAATTGACCACCACGAATGGGCGGTAATACGGCTGGCAACCCTACAACAAAGAGGGCAAGCGGGGCACTTGCTATTTGCCACGGTAACGCTACTTTCGCCCGACAGGCCGCCACCATCCAAGATGAGTGGTCTTGATCGATGCCCAGTTGGCAAAACCGGCAAAACTATTTTTTTCCGTCGAACGGTGTTGACCGCACATGCCGCAATTGATTGGTATCGCTCGCTTGGAAATGCCAGTGAAAAGGCACCGATTCCGTCACGCCAGGAAGATGTTGAAAAAATCGATGGCGTAGAGATTGCGGTTTCCCAATTGATTGACGACCCGATTTGGCCTCATCTCGGTTTGCCAATGGGAGAGGGATTGTTTGCCCAGCCTACAGGACGTAGCCACCCTGCACCTTTTATGGGTAACGTACCCGCCCGTATCCATCGCCGCATTGGCAGCCAAGATGGTTTTGATGCATTGCTTGCCGATGACAATGCATTGTCTTTTATTGCTAGACGTTTGCATATTGATTTACGGCAATACACCGAATACTTGGGAAGTGTCGCATTGGTCGTTCCTGACCCCATTATCAAGCAAATTGACAACTTCATGATTCCCGTTAGTGATGAGCGAGGAGAAAGGATTTTTTATCGCTTTGTCCCAAGACCTGGTCAGACACTTGAAGGCTTGAAGATTACGACGTTTGATGAGCAAGCTCATTTACTCACCAGTTTTGAAACGCGTGATATACCAGTTGATGGCATTTTGGACGTGGATAAGGGTAGTTGCATGGGTGCGTACGGCTATGTAGTGACGCATCCTGAACATGGGACGCTGGTGTATCAGCCCCCTGCTCACTTTATTCGACAAATTGGATTCAATATCCATGCCATTAGAGGTGGAGATATCAAAGTCAGTGTGCCCACTGGCGATTCGCCAGGTTCAGAACGCATGGAGTACATGGCATCAAGCCGTTCACACCTGCCGAAAACTAGCATAGTGGGAGAAGAGTCAAGCACGCCCAATGTGAACGCTCGGGTGGTAATTGCAGCTTCTCAGCGCGAAAAATTAGCGAGCGCCAAGCAATACGGCCAACGCTGGTTTGCAAATGGCTCCCGTACAGAGGCTATGCGCTTTGTCCAAGGTGAAATCAGAAAAGCACGGTCGCGGGTCATGATTGCTGACCCTTACCTTGCTGGTTTGCAGTTGGGGCAGTTTTTGTACGCAGTCAATGGTAATGCGGTCAAGGTCATCTTGTTGACTTCTGGCCTTGCTTTCAAGTCCAAAGGGGCAAAAGCGTCGTTATTGGAAGATGTCAAAAACCGACTCGATCACTTAGCGAAGCAAGTCAAAGTCACGGCAGATGTGCGTGTACTTGCACCATCCGTCTTGCATGATCGATTCTTGGTGATTGATGACGCCGTCTGGTTTCTTGGCAACTCTCTGAACGCCCTAGGCGATAAGACATGCATGATTGTCAAACTGCCAAATCCTGATGAGGTTATTGAATATTTGCAAACCATGTTGGAACAAGCCGAAAGCTTCGATAGTTACAGAGAAAAGCAACTCATATCATCTCAGGGGACAACGAAATGAGCAGATTTGGCCCTAGTCTCCAGATCGCCACTCAACCCCAACGACCTTTGCCCGACAAGGAAATTTTGTGGGGAAGTCAGGATGGTGGTTGCAACCGTTTTCCAGAAAAAGATGCGATTAGTGAAAGGAGATATTCTGACAACCCCATGCCGTTGCTTGCTTTTGGCCGTGCAGTCTCGGAAGCATTGGATCGCGTATGGATCGTTGATGAGTATCTGCTGATGCCAGATGAGAAAAAGGGTGACTCCGTTGAGCAAGTAAAGCACAGGGTTCTGAGACGAATCGAGAAAATTGTGGAATGGATGCAGCCAGAGCTGGTCGCAAGTGACATCCGGTTTTTAACAAAGCATCATGCAGAAGTTTTTGAGGCAGGTGCGCTGGAGCGACTTCAAGAGCGTGCTCAAGAAATCAATGCTCGTTCAGCACGACGCCCGATGAAGTGCACTATCGAAGTAAGAACCCATCTCACGCAGAAATTTAATTATATCCATGATCGCTTCGCCATCATTGACGATGAGTTATGGCATTTCGGTGGAACAGCAGGTGGTTTTCACGCTTCAGTCAGTGCGGCGAGTCGTGGGTGGCGAGCTACGGATCACGGCGCGATCCAATTTTTTGAGATGGCTTGGAATGCAGGGGAGCAGAAATGACCATGCAATGGCCCAGTGAACGCGAAGCTGCCAATCGACAGTCTTTTACAAACGCATCATTCAAAACAGAACAAGACTTTCGTCAATTGCTGGACGCTTGCACAGAGGTTTTGCCGGCAACATTCGATCAGGCCGTGGATTGGGTGGTGCAACAAGGCGGTGAAGTTACTGAACTTGAACAGCAAATGACTGTGATTTGCAATCAAGTCGATTTGCAGGATTTTCCAGACAGCAAGAATCTGCTGATGACCTGGACATGTGCTACGGCACTTGCCCAATCGCCGTCAATGCAAACCTGGGAGAAGGTAAAAAAATTAAAATACGATTCGGGGCAGCTTGAGCAGTGGTTAGCTCTTGCCATGATGGTGCTAGCCGAAAGAAATCCGGATGCGCGCAAGGCTTACATTGACTTGGCTAAAGAAGCATTTTGTGCGCTAGATAGTTTCAAATTGGTATCGCTGTCGAACCGTAACAACCAAGAGCGTACTGGCGCTTGGGCATATTGGAACGAGTGTGGCAACAAGCTAGATGAAATCTGGTGGGGGTTGCGAAATTGGCGTGACATCATGAATTACGGAGAAGAGTTCCCGCTCTTTCACGTAATGTCCGAGTTGGCTCCTGATGAATTCGTCCACGTTGTCGTGCAATCAGCCAATCCCTATCTTGTACATTCAGTATTACTCGTGACAGGCGTGGGTGCTTTCTCCAGCCGATTTATCCAATGGGAAAAGATCACCGCCGCTGCCCCATCGGCTTTTGAAGCCGACGGTACATGGAATGGCTCAGTTTTAACGCCCTTGCTCTTGGTCGAAGCCCATGACCAGTTATTGCAGACGGGACGAAACATCCCCCACATCGATGCTTCTGAAACTGATGTTGAAAGAGCCAAGCAAGAAATTTACAGTGGCGTTGAAGCTGTAGTATCCACCTTAGCCCCGCGACAAGATGCCTTGCCTCTGTTTGCCCGATGGTCAACATGGCTGATGCGACAATTGCTGAGACATTCGGAAAAGGACATCAAAGATGTGCGATCTGCTGCCTTTGTTGATGACGCTTTAATTGAAGCGATTGGTCGCAAGCTAAAAGACCAGTCTGTGATCCAAGTCAGCCCAAGCGACGCACCTGCGTGGGAAGCATGGTGTTATCGCTGTGTGCTGGCCTCGCATGCAAACAGCGGTTTTATTGATCCGCCTGCCAGCTCGGATTTTTTGGCGGAGTGGACTATCTCGCCTGATGAATGGGCAGTGGAAAAAGGTCAGCGCTTGCGCGAGCGTGCGAGTTTGACCGTCATCATGAGCAAAGAAATGCCAGGAATGGCCGCGCATTCATTGGCCTACTCCATCGTTCGATCAGGGTCTCCCACTGAAGCATGGATAGGTATGTGGAATGCCACCCATACCTTGCGCGAAATTGTAGAGTTTGGTGATGCCGATGCATCGGACGATGAGTACCACTCCCGCTCAGAGGCTGGAAAACTATTGCTTCTGGTGTTTCGCATCGGCCTTGCCATCCTCGATCAACGTGTTGCTCAATGTTTAAGCAGTGATTCGCACGAAGCCAGATCGCAAGCAAAGCTGTTTGAAGCGTTGGCCTCAGCATTGCGCGAAATGCGTGAAATCGACGACACACTGAACCGTGATGAATGGCTTGCTGCCGTTCGGCATTTGGCAATTCGTCGTTTTATTTGGGAGGCGCAAGCGCCAGAAAGTCAAAAGCAGGGCCGCTACCCTGTTTTTCGCCCTGAGGACACTCCAACTTTTAGCGGTTACCTGAAGGCCGCGAAAAGCGATGCCATCGAGTTGCTGGCCGTCTTGCAGTCGGTTCTTATGAACGATCCCGACACTTCTCGGCTTCAAAATGAGCTTCATGCAGCGTCAATCAATTTATCCGATGTTTTAGGGACGGTCAGACGGCTCAATCAATACGACCCACGTAGATATCCCATTGATGAAATCCAATTGCAAAGAATAGAAGGCTTCAATGGTATCCAAGCCTTAAGCCATTGACGCCATCAAACCAGACTTGCTCTTAACCATTCGGGGACATTGCCGAGCACGTCAGAAAATCTGTCTGACACGGCAAAGCCGGATACTGCGTGATAAACCATAAGGGTCAGCCTCGCATTGCCTAAGCAGGGCTAGGCAGCCTGCAACAAAAATTCAACCTTGACTGCATCGAACGGAAAGACGATGCGGCCGTCATCTATGCGGTCGAGCAGGCCAGCGTTCAGCAGCGCCGTTACATCTCCATGCACCGCCTTGACGTCGCGCTCGACGCGTCGGGCTGCTTCGCGGATGGACACCGGCCCGGCACCGCAAAGTGCCTTGAGTAACTCCCACCGTTTGGCGGTCAGCACTTGCCAAAGCAATTCGGGGGATGCAAAGCTGATGCGCGCGGTTTTTTGCGGTTTGCCTGTCTGCCAGGCATGCACGAAATCCGCCATCGAATCGGCGGGGGATCGCACATCAAGCGTTACGGTTTTCATGGTTCCACCTCTCAATATCGTGCTGAAAGTCGGCGATCAGTTGTTCGGGCGTCGTGAAGACGTAAGCGCGTTCATCATTACCGAAATGCCGGTGATCACCTTTTCCTGCTTCGTTGTCGTATCGCAGCACGCTTACCCCACGCACCACATAAGCCAGTCTGTACTTGAATGCGTGAGCGGAACCGGCAACCGGCTTCGCAAGCCGCCACAGCATCAATTCGGCGAAAGCAATCTCGGAGTAGGTGATGCGGGTGCGAACGAGCTGAACGGCTTTCATGTTGGAGACAATACCAACAGGCGTGGGTGTTGTCAATTTCTCCAACGTCTATGGGTGGTCAATTCCCAATCCGCCGGCTTTCTCCACGGTGAGATGAACCGGAAGCATGCAATGACCGCGCCGCGGCGCGGGCGTTTTTTGCCGCTCGGGGCGTATCAGAGGCGGCAAGGAGTGATGTCGGCGGTATCGACCAGCACTTCTCCGTTCTCGATCTTCAGCGGATATTCGGCGAGGGAACACGGCTTGCCTTTGACGCAAGCGCCCGATTCACCATCGAATCCCCAGTCGTGGTGGGTACAGGTCAACACCTTGCCATTGAAGCGCGCGTCGGCCAACGGCTCGTTGGAATGCGGACACATTCCCTGGAAGGCACGTGGCTGGCCATCCTGCGGCCATACGATCAGGACCAGCGTACGATTGACCGCCGCTACTTCGTATTTGCCTTTTCTCAATTCGTTTTCTTCACATGCTTTTGCGAACATAGCGATTCCCTTCCCAAGCGTTTATGCGAATCCAGGCTGACTTGATCATGACGCCGGGCAATTCATCCATCACCACGATCAAGACCATCTTCTTCAGCTAATTCCACACCGGTGACACAGACATCGCCGTCGTCGATCACCAGGGTGACGGGGGTCAGCTGCTGTCCCTTGCACGGCCCGATGAAGCAGTTGCCGTTATCCAGATCGAACTGCGCGCGATGTTTGCCGCAGGTCAGGAAGTTGCCGTCCTCATCCAGGAACTGTCCATGCTCGGTATCCAGCCGGCTGCCGGTGTGGGGGCAGACGTTTTCGTAGCCGAAGAAACGGTTCCCCTTGCGCCCGATCACGATGGGCCAGGGTTTCGTTTCGCCGGTCTCGGTGCGCACCGCCAGCCAGAATCCGCTGGGCTGGTCTCCGTCTATCTGGTTCGTGCGGCAAATTGCAAATAGCTCATTCATATTGACGCTCCTGTTTCGGGTGAGGGGTGGGGCGGCGGCTCGGGATCATCGCTGACGCGGGGGGCGCGCTATTCGGGCTGGTTGCGCATGAAATCGGCGGTCTTGAACAAGGCCTGCTGCAGTTCCGTGCGCAGGTCTGGCGCAAGCCCGACATCGTGCATGGCGCGCACCATGCACGCCATCCATTGATCCCGCTCGCTCACGCCGATGGCAAAGTGCGCATGGCGGCGGCGTAAAAAGGGTTGGCCGATGTGCTCGGCGAACAGCGCGGGACCGCCCGTCCATTCGCTGAGAAACCAGTAAAGCTTGTTGCGGGATTCGCCCAGATCCTGCGGATGCAATTTGCGGATGCCGTAATAATCCGGATCCTCGTCCATCAGGTCATAGAACCGGTCGACCAGTCCGCGCACGGCTTCCGCCCCGCCAAGACGAGCGTAATGGGGATTCGCGTTGACGATCGCAGCATTCATGATGGCGGGCATCCTGGATTGCGGAGTGGTTTCATGCTGCAAGGTTTGCCACCAATGTCACCTGTAACAAACCCTGCTGCGGTGCCGGAGTTAAACCGGCCGACCTTCGTTGGGGTTGCGCACTGGCCCCATGACGCGCAGTCCTTCTTCGTAGCTTATGGCGGGGAAGGTGGCGGAAAACTTCAGCGCGGTGTCGGCGATCCGGTTCACCTTTCCTGCCGTATCCAGGCGCTTGAGATCGATGCGCTCCAGATACAGCAGATCCAGCATCTCGTTGTAGACCGTTGCCTCAGAGATGGGCAGCACATAAAACGTCGCACCGTTGTAAGCAACCTGATAGCGCTTGGAGAGGTCGATGTTGTCGCAGAACAGAAAATACTTGCCGTCCGCAGTCAAGGTGGGGCCCATCGCCTCCGCCAGCGGTTTCAGGGATTCAAAGGAAAGCAGATAGGCCGCCATGAAGTCGAGCCCCGCCTTGCCTTCCTGCGCCACGGCGATGACCTGATCGGCCGTCAGTTCCGGCGGACGTGCTTCGTCGGCAAACTGCGGCGCGAACTTGATGGCGATTTCGCCACGGAATCCGAAGCGTCCGGCCTCGCCGGTGGCGGCTTTGAATACCGGATTCTGCAAGCGCTTTTCTGCATCGAGTTGTTTGAAGGCGGTCTGGTCTAGCGTGGTCATGGCGTGCTCTTTGCTCAAGTTGAAGGGATTTCGATCAAGCTTGCTACAGCAAGAGCAATGCCAGCACTGAAAATAAACACAAACAATTGATTGTAAATATAAATAATTGAAATACACGCCGCACATCCAGTGTCGGGAATGCTACAAAAGGCAGGTTTTATTGGTGCCTATCCAGCAAAGCCCGCGGCATCGAAGCACATCGCGCCCGGTTCGTCGTCGGTCTTTGTGAGGGCAGGGGGCTGGAATATTTCCATGGACTGAGCCGCGCGCTGGAAAGCGACACACAACCGGGAAAACACAAGCGCCATTGTCGCAAAACATACAAAGCTTACACAGGAATGTGCCCCTCAATATGTCAATTAATCATCTTATATTCAATAAGTTATAGTTATTTATAAGACATGGCACATGAGTTGCTTTTAGTCGGGCATGACCGGCGGAGAAATATGCCGCCCCCTAAACGCAAGCTAACCAGAGCGAGACGTTCATGCCCAAGGTGCCCATCTATCTCGACTACTCCGCGACCACGCCAATCGACCCGCGCGTGGCGGAACAGATGATTCCGTTTCTGACAGAACAATTCGGCAACCCCGCCTCGCGATCGCATGCCTTTGGCTGGGATGCGGATAAAGCCGTGGAACGGGCGCGCGAAGAAGTCGCGGGGCTGGTGAACTGCGATCCCAAGGAAATCGTCTGGACTTCGGGTGCAACCGAGTCGGACAACCTCGCCATCAAGGGCGCAGCGCAGTTTTACAAGGGCAAGGGCAAACACCTGATCACCGTGCGCACCGAGCACAAGGCGGTGCTCGACCCGATGCGCGAACTGGAACGCCAGGGTTTCGAAGTCACCTATCTCGATCCCGAGCCGGACGGCCTGCTCGATCTGGAAAAA
Source organism: Sulfuriferula sp. GW1 (assembly GCF_047300855.1). Classification (GTDB taxonomy): domain Bacteria; phylum Pseudomonadota; class Gammaproteobacteria; order Burkholderiales; family Sulfuriferulaceae; genus Sulfuriferula. Next base: position 2,437,733 of record NZ_CP170197.1, on the reverse strand, counting down.
TTCCGGGCCGCGATCCGCCCCGATACGATTCTCGCCTCGGTCATGCACGTGAACAACGAGATCGGCGTGATCCAGGACATCGAGACCATCGGTGAACTCTGCCGTGGCAAGGGCGTGCTGTTCCATGTGGACGCAGCGCAATCCACCGGCAAGGCACCGATCGACCTCGCCCGAATGAAGGTCGATCTGATGTCCTTTTCCGCCCACAAGACCTACGGGCCGAAAGGCATCGGCGCCTTGTACGTGCGGCGCAAGCCGCGCGTGCGTCTGGAAGCGCAAATGCACGGCGGCGGCCACGAACGCGGCATGCGCTCCGGCACGCTGGCCACCCACCAGATCGTCGGCATGGGCGCGGCGTTCCGCATCGCATCCGAGGAAATGGCCACCGAGAACGAGCGTATCCGCTATCTGCGCGACAAGCTGTGGGCCGGCATCAGCACGCTGGACGAAGTGCACCTCAACGGCGACATGCTGCGGCGCGTGCCGCACAACCTGAACGCGAGTTTCAATTTCGTCGAGGGCGAATCGCTGATGATGGCGATCAAGGATCTTGCGGTATCCAGCGGCTCGGCCTGCACTTCGGCCAGCCTGGAACCGTCCTACGTATTGAAGGCGCTGGGGCGCAACGATGAGCTGGCACACAGCTCGATCCGCTTCTCCATCGGCCGTTTCACTACCGAGCAAGAAGTCGACTATGCCGTGCAACTGCTGCACAAGCACGTCGGCAAGCTGCGCGATCTGTCGCCGTTGTGGGACATGCACCGCGCCGGCGTAGACCTGAATAGCGTGCAATGGGCTGCACACTAAGTACTGCACACCAAGGAGAGTCACATGTCTTACAGCGACAAGGTACTGGATCACTATGAAAATCCCCGCAATGTCGGAGCGCTCGAAGCGGGTGACGCTTCAGTGGGCACCGGCATGGTCGGCGCCCCGGCCTGCGGCGACGTGATGAAGCTGCAGATCAAGGTGAACGCCGACGGCATCATCGAGGAAGCTCGCTTCAAGACTTACGGTTGCGGCTCCGCCATCGCCTCCAGCTCGCTGGTGACCGAATGGGTCAAGGGCAAGACTCTCGATCAGGCGCTGGAAATCAAGAACACCGCCATCGCCGAAGAACTGGCGCTGCCGCCGGTCAAGATCCACTGTTCGATTCTGGCCGAGGACGCAATCAAGGCCGCAGTTGCCGACTATCGCAACAAACACGAAGTCGTCGACGCAGGCTACGCCGCCTGCAACCCGACTGCCGCATAAATGCCGCACTCACAGGAGAGCAAAAAATGGAAACACAGACCCTCAGCCCTGTTGTAGAAATGCCTGTCCCCAGCCCCATCGTTTTTACCGAAGCGGCGGCAAACAAGGTCAAGGAAATCATCGCCGATGAAGGCAATACCGCGCTCAAATTGCGCGTCTCCGTTACCGGTGGCGGCTGTTCCGGCTTTCAGTACGGTTTCAGCTTTGACGAGAACAGTGCCGAAGACGATACCGTGATGGAGAAATGCGGCGTTTCACTGCTGATCGATCCGATGAGCTTCCAGTACCTGATGGGTGCTGTAATCGACTACCAGGAAAGCCTCGAAGGCGCGCGCTTCGTGATCAACAACCCGAACGCCGCGTCGACCTGCGGCTGCGGCAGTTCGTTTTCGGTGTAAGGGGACAGGGCATGGCTATTACGCTTTCAGAACGTGCCGCCAACCGGGTGCGGAAATTTCTCGACCAGCGCGGCAAGGGGGTCGGTCTGCGCCTGGGTGTGCGCACCAGCGGCTGCTCCGGCATGGCTTACACGCTTGAGTTCGTGGACGAAACCCTGCCCGAGGATATCGTTTTTGAGTCCTTCGGCGTCAGTGTGCTGATTGACCCCAAGAGCCTGACTTTCCTTGATGGCACCGAACTGGATTTTGTGCGTGAAGGCTTGAACGAAGGCTTCCAATTCAACAACCCCAACGTGAAGAATTCCTGCGGCTGCGGCGAAAGCTTCAACGTATAGCGAGAACAACATGGCCCTCCTCAATATCGCAGAACCGGGTTTATGTGCGGATCCCCACCAGCATCGGCTGGCTATCGGCATCGATCTGGGCACCACCAATTCCCTGGTAGCCACGGTGCGCAGCGGATCGGCGTCGGTGCTGGAAGATGAAACTGGGTGCACCCTGCTGCCGTCGGTAGTGCGTTATGTACAACAGGATGTCATCCCGGAAGTCGGTCTGGAGGCGCAATTGCACCAAACCGACGATCCCCATAACACCATCGCCTCGGTCAAACGCTTCATGGGGCGCGGACTCAAGGATGTGCCCGGCGCGTCCACCACGCCTTACCGCTTCGTCGACAGCCCCGGCATGGTGCGCATCGAGACGCGCGCCGGGGTGAAAAGCCCGGTGGAAATTTCGGCTGAAATTCTCAAAGTGCTGCGTAGCCGCGCTGAATCCAGCCTTGGCGGCGAGCTCACGGGTGCGGTCATCACCGTACCGGCTTACTTCGACGACGCCCAGCGCCAGGCAACCAAGGATGCCGCGCGCCTGGCCGGCCTCAACGTGCTGCGCCTGCTGAACGAGCCGACCGCAGCCGCAATCGCCTATGGCCTGGACAATGCATCGCAAGGCACATTCTGCATCTACGATCTGGGCGGCGGCACCTTTGATATTTCCATCCTGCGTCTCAGCCAGGGCATCTTCGAGGTGGTCGCCACCAACGGCGATTCCGCACTGGGTGGCGACGATTTCGACGAATGCATTTATCGCTGGATCGTCGAGCAAGGCGCAATCGCAGACGTCACGGTCACGGATGCCCGCCTGTTGTTGAGCCTGGCGCGCAAAGCCAAGGAAACCCTCACCGAGCATGACGAGGCGCGCATTTGTGCCTCGCTCTCATCCGGCATGGAACTCGACCTGAGCCTGAGCGCCGAAACCTTCTTCGCGCTTACCGCCAGCCTGGTCGCCAAAACAATCAATCCCACCCGCAAAGCGCTGCGCGATGCTGGCCTTGGCATGGATGACATCGATGGCGTGGTGCTGGTCGGCGGCTCCACCCGCATGCGTCACGTGCGCACCGCAGTGGCTGATTACTTCAAGCGCGAACCGCTGACCAATCTCGACCCGGACAAGGTCGTGGCGCTGGGCGCCGCGATGCAGGCCAATCTGCTGGTGGGCAACCGCAAGGCGGACGACTGGCTGCTGCTGGACGTGATCCCGCTGTCGCTGGGACTCGAAACCATGGGCGGGCTGGTGGAAAAAGTCATTCCGCGCAATGCCACCATCCCGGTTGCCCGCGCCCAGGAGTTCACCACTTTCAAGGACGGCCAGACCGCCATCAGCGTCCACGTGGTGCAGGGCGAACGCGAACTGGTCAGCGACTGCCGTTCCCTCGCGCGCTTCGAACTGCGTGGCATTCCGCCCATGGTGGCGGGCGCGGCGCGCATCCGTGTCGCTTTTCAGGTCGACGCCGATGGTCTGTTGTCGGTATCCGCCCATGAGCAGACCAGCGGCGTGCAGGCCACCATCGAGGTCAAGCCCTCCTATGGGCTGGGCGACGACGAAATCGCGCGCATGCTGCAGGATTCCTTCACTCATGCCAAAAACGATATGGACGCACGCAACCTGCGCGAGCAGCGCGTGGACGGCCTGCGCCTGTTGGAGGCCACGCAGGCGGCAGTGGATCAGGACGGCAGGCAACTGCTGTCCGACACGGAGCGTGCCAGCATCGACCGTGCCATGGAGACGCTGCGTGTCCTGCTGACCGGCCACGATCACGTCGCCATCAAACGTGCAGCCGACTCGCTTAACCGGGCCACCGCCCAATTCGCCGCCCGCCGCATGGACGCAAGCATACAGCGCGCCCTTACAGGTCAGCGGCTGGATGCAATCGAGGTATAAAACCATGCCGCAAATCATTGTACTGCCGCATGAAATCCTGTGTCCGGACGGTGCTGCGATAGACGCCGAGAGCGGCAGCAGCATTTGCGACAGCTTGCTCGCCGCCGGCATTGATCTCGACCACGCTTGCGAACAATCCTGCGCCTGCACTACCTGCCACGTCATCGTGCGCGAAGGATTCGCCTCCCTGGATCCCGGCACCGAGAAAGAAGACGACCTGCTCGACAAGGCATGGGGTCTGGAACCGGAATCGCGCCTCGCCTGCCAGACTCTCGTTGACGGCGCCGACCTGGTGATCGAGATTCCCAAGTACTCGATCAACATGGTCAAGGAAGGTCATTAATCCAAAAGACCATTTTCGCCACAGAGAACACAGAGGCCACAGAGAAACAATCCGGGAAAGCGCGTCGCACCTGCTGTTTTTTTCTTTGTGGCCTCTGTGGCAAATCGCCCTGAAAGGAGAACTCCATGCGTATCGGCATCCCGAAGGAAATCAAGGACCACGAATACCGCGTGGGCGTTACCCCGTCCGGCGTGAGCGCACTCAAGGCCCGCGGCCACGAAGTGCTGGTGGAAACCCTGGCCGGCGCACGCATCGGCTTCAGCGATGCCTTGTACGAGGCGGCCGGTGCGATGATCACGGGGCGTAGCGAAGTGTACGGCTGCGACATGGTCATCAAGGTCAAGGAGCCGCAGCCTTCCGAAGTAGCGTTGCTACGCGAAGGACAGGTGCTGTTCTGCTATCTGCATCTCGCGCCCGAGCCGGAACTGACGCGCGGCCTGCTGGAGCGCAAAGTGATCGGCATCGCCTACGAAACCGTGACCGACGCCCAGGGCAATCTTCCGCTGCTGATCCCCATGTCGGAGGTGGCGGGGCGCCTCGCGGTGCAGACCGGCGCGACGGCATTGCAGATCGCCCACGGCGGCAGCGGCGTGCTGCTCGGCGGGGTACCGGGCGTAGCGCCGGGCAAGGTGGTCATCCTCGGCGGCGGCGCATCCGGCATCAATGCAGCGAAGATGGCGCTCGGTCTCGGCGCGGAGGTCACGGTGCTCGACATCAACCTGGCGCGTCTGCGCTACCTGGACGACGTGTTCGGCATGCGCGTGAAAACGCGTTTTTCCGAACCCGCCGCCATCGCCGAACTGACGCGCGAGGCGGATCTGGTCATCGGCGCCGTGCTGATCCCCGGCCAGCGCGCGCCGCGCTTGCTGACACGCGACATGATCAAGGCGATGAAGCCGGGCTCGGCCTTCGTGGATATTGCCATCGACCAGGGCGGCTGCGCCGAGACCTCGCGTCCAACCACGCACTCCGACCCCATCTATGTCGAACACGGCGTGGTGCATTACTGCGTCACCAACATGCCGGGTGCCACCGCGCGCACCTCCACTCTGGCGCTGACCCAGGCCACGCTGCCGCTCGCGCTGGAACTCGCCGACAAAGGCTGTGCGCGGGCGCTGCTGGACAATCCCGGGCTGATGGAGGGCCTCAATGTATTTCGCGGCCAGGTCACGCATCGCGCTGTCGCTGCCGACCTCGGTTACGCCTTCGAAGCTTTTGCCATGACTGAACTGGCGGCTTAGGCCATCGTGTCGCAATCCCTACAATCCCCGACAAATGTCGTTTTACCTCCCCGTCAATCGCCCGCATGAACATCCAATTTGCTGATTATATGTAACTATTTAATCTGGCACGTCCTTTGCTGATTCCGGATGAAAGCAACTTCTTCGGAGCGAACATGACCCAACCTTCTGTAGTCGTCAACGACACGACCCTGCGCGATGGCGAGCAGACCGCTGGCGTGACCTTCAGCGCCGAAGAACGCATCGCCATCGCACGCGCGCTGGCCGCCGCCGGTGTGGCGGAAATGGAAGTAGGTATCCCGGTCATGGGGCCTGAAGAATGCGAGAATATTCTTGCCATTGCCAGCCTGGGGCTGCCGTCGAGACTGATGGTCTGGGGCCGCATGTGCGAACCTGACCTTACCGCCGCCGCCAGCTGTGGCGTACATCTCGTCAATCTGTCGATTCCTGTTTCCGATATTCAAATCCGCCACAAGCTGGGACGTGATCGGGAATGGGTGCTGGACACCATCAGCTATTTCGTCAAGCACGCCCAGGAGTTGGGCATGGACGTCAGTGTCGGCGGTGAAGACGCCTCACGCGCAGATCCGGATTTTCTGCTGCGCGTGATCGATACGGCACAGGCTGCCGGCGCACAGCGCTTCCGCTTCGCCGACACGCTCGGACTGCTGGATCCGTTCATCACCTACAACCGCATCAGGCAACTGCGCGAGGCGACCGATCTCGAACTCGAAATGCACGCCCACAACGATCTGGGCATGGCCACGGCGAATACGCTGGCCGCCGTGCTGGCGGGTGCGAGCCACATCAACACCACAGTCAACGGCTTGGGCGAGCGTGCCGGCAATGCCGCGCTGGAGGAGACCGTCACCGCGATGCACCACCTCTACAACATCGGAACCGGCATCGACAGCTGTCACTTCCCGGAAATCTCACGCCTGGTGTCGATTGCTTCGGGTCGCCCGATTCCGGTGAACAAAAGCATCGTCGGCGATGCAGTGTTCACGCATGAGTCAGGCATCCACGTGGACGGCCTGCTCAAGAACCCGCTCAACTACCAGGGCCTGGCACCCGAAACTGTCGGGCGCAGCCACAAGCTGGTGCTCGGCAAACATTCAGGCACCAGCGCGGTGATGCATGCCTACGCCGCTATCGGCATTACGCTGACGGAATTCGAAGCCAAGGATATGCTCGCGCGCATTCGTGAACACGCTGTCGTCACCAAGCGAATACCGAACGCCGCCGACCTGAAACGTTTCTACCTGGAAGCGATGCCGTGCGCATCGGTTCAGTCCTGAGCGGAAGGAAGCAAGATGAACGCGATGTTCGACCCACATACCCTGGCCGCCCCGGTTCCGCAAACCGCTCCCGGATTGTTCGCCTTGCTGCGCGAAGACATAGCCTGCGTGTTTCAACGTGACCCGGCCGCGCGTACCACCTGGGAAGTCATCACCACTTACCCCGGCATCCATGCCCTGATCTGGCATCGCCTCAGTCACGTTTTGTGGGGACGGCGCTGGCGCTATGCCGCGCGCTTCATGAGCTTCTTCGCGCGCATGTTCACCCAGATCGACATCCATCCCGGCGCCACCATCGGCCGCCGCTTTTTCATCGACCACGGCTGCGGGGTCGTCATCGGCGAGACCGCGGAGGTCGGCAACGATGTCACGCTCTACCACGGCGTCACCCTCGGCGGCGTCTCCTGGAATCCCGGCAAGCGCCATCCCACTCTGTGCGACGGCGTGGTGGTGGGCGCAGGCGCGAAGATACTCGGCCCGATCACAGTGGGAAGCGGTGCGCGCGTCGGCGCGAATTCGGTGGTGATTCAAGACGTGCCGGACAGCATGACGGTGGTCGGCATCCCCGGACGCGTGGTGCTGCCGGCGAGCCAGCGCCGCATCACCCAGCAGGGCATCGACCTCGACCACCACCTGATGCCCGACCCGGTGGGCAAGGCGATTTCCTGCCTGCTCGACCGCATCGCCTACCTGGAAAAACACCTGGGCGTTTCCGCCGAGGCGCAAGAACTACCGGCGACCAGCGACTGCATCATCTGCACCGAAACCTGCGATCCGGCTCACGTCGCCGTGAACCTGAAGCGGACTACCCACTGAAGTTAAACGAGCATCGGAAAAAATCATGAGCGACTTACTCAAACACATGAGCACCTTCTCTTCGGCGGAAGAGTTCCTGGACTATTTCCAGGTTCCCTACGAACAGTCCGTCGTCCACGTGAACCGGCTGCACATCCTGAAGCGGTTTAACCAGTATTTGCGGGCGACGCCGGGCACGGCGGAGATGGGCGACGACACGCTGCGCAGCGTGTGCCAGGAGATGCTGGGCAAAGCATACAGTGACTTTGTGAACTCAACGGCGGCGCAGGAAAAGGTGTTCAAGGTATTTCAGGATACGGACGGCAAACAGCACGTATCCCTCGACAGCTTGCGCACTTCGCTGTCGTCGCATCACTGATTTGAAGGTTATATAAATGCTTGCCACAGAGATCACAGAGTACACAGAGAAAACCGTTTGTAGGATGTCGCCTAGACTATCCGCTGAAGCAACAAGCCTATTTAACCAGATGTTTTTCTCTGTGATCTCTGTGTTCTCTGTGGCAAAAAGGTTTTTTTAGGATTCAAGGAAACCACCACCATGCATATCGTCGTTTGCATCAAGCAGGTTCCGGACAGCGCGCAGATTCGCGTGCACCCGGTGACCAATACCATCATGCGCCAGGGCGTGCCGGCCATCGTCAATCCATACGATCTGTTCTCGCTGGAAGCAGCGCTGCGCCTGAAGGACGAATACGGCGGCCGCGTCACCGTGCTGTGCATGGGGCCGCCACAGGCGGAAGCCGCGCTACGCAAGGCCATCTCCTTCGGCGCCGACGATGCGATCCTGGTGACCGATCGCGCCTTCGCCGGCTCCGACACGCTGGCCACGAGTTTCGCGCTGGCTTCCGCGATCAGGAAAATTCAGGAAGACATGCCGGTGGACATCGTCTTCGCGGGCAAGCAGACCATCGACGGCGACACCGCGCAGGTCGGCCCAGGTATCGCCAAGCGTCTGGATCTGCAGCTGCTGACCTACGTCTCCAGCATCGTCGATCTCGATCTGGACAAGCGCGAAATCACCCTGCATCGCCGCGCGGAAGGGGGCGTGCAGGTGCTGCAAACCAGGTTGCCCTGCCTCATCACCATGCTCGAAGGCACCAACGAAATGCGCTTTGCGACCATGCCCAACATGTTTCGCGCCGCGCGTTATCCCGTCAAGCAATGGGACAAGGACGCCGCCGGTATCGAGGATGTATCCAGGATCGGCCTCAAGGGATCGCCCACCATCGTCAGCAAGGTGTTCGCACCGCAGCCCAAATCGCAGCGCGCGGAAATCATCGACTGCGAGAGCAAGGAGCCGAAGGATCTGGCCATCACGCTGCTGACCAAGATGTTCACCAAGTATCCGAATCTGCCCGAAGAAATTGCCAAGGCCAACGCCTGAGCGAAAGCGAAAATACAAATGCAAATCTTTGCCACAGAGATCACAGAGCAACACAGAGAACTTTATTCTGTTGAAGCGTGCAGTCCGCCAATTTATCCAGGGGGTTTTCTCTGTGAACTCTGTGTCCTCTGTGGCAAAACCTTTTTCAAAAGTAATCATGAAATGAGGATCGCGACATGAGCGAAGCTACCGAACAGAAGAAACCCGCCGGTCGGCGCAAATTCGAACTGGATCCGCGCCTGGAATCCTATAAGGGCGTGTGGGTGTTCGTCGAGCACGAGCGCGGCGTCGCCCATCCTGTGTCATGGGAGCTGATGGGGGAGGGCCGCAAACTTGCCGACAAACTCGGCGTGCCGCTGGCCGGCGTGGTGATGGGCGCGCCCGGCATCCAGACGCGGCGCTTCTGCGAGGACGCGTTCCATTACGGCGCCGACCTGTGCTATCTGATGGAAGACCCGTTAATGGCCGACTATCGCAACCAGCCCTTCACCAAGGGGCTGACCGATCTGGTCAACGCCTATCAGCCGGAAATCCTGCTGCTCGGCGCCACCACGCTCGGCCGCGACCTCGCCGGCAGCGTCGCCACCACCTTGCAGACCGGTCTCACCGCCGACTGCACCGAACTCAACATCGACATGGAAAATCGCAGCCTGGCTGCCACCCGCCCGACCTTTGGCGGCAGCCTGCTGTGTACCATCGTCACCCTCAACTATCGGCCACAGATGGCCACGGTACGGCCACGCGTGATGAGCATGCCGAAAAAGGATGAAACACGCAGCGGCAGCATCATCGAACATCCGCTTGGCATGATTGAAACCGACATCATCACCAAGGTGCTCGAATACATTCCGGACAACCTGCAGGGCAAACCGCAACTGCCGTTCGCCGACATCATCGTGTCCGGCGGACGCGGCATGAAGCGGCCGGAAAACTTCCAGCTGATCTGGGACCTGGCCAAGGTGCTGGGTGCGGAAGTCGGCGCGACGCGTCCGGTGGTGCAGGCAGGCTGGGTGGAACTCGACCGCCAGGTCGGCCAGTCCGGCAAGACCGTGCGTCCCAAGCTCTACGTCGCCGTCGGCATTTCCGGTGCCATCCAGCATCGGGTGGGCATGGATGCATCGGACGTGATCATCGCCATCAACAGCGACCCCAATGCGCCGATTTTCGATTTCGCCACCTACGGCATCGTCGGCAACGCGATGACGATATTACCGGCGCTCACCGACGCGTTCCGGCAACAGCTTGCAACCTTGAAAGTGGCCGTCTAGGCGCGCCCGGCACAGGAGAAGAAACATGGATGAAAAATTCGATGCCATCGTTATCGGCGCGGGGCCTTCCGGCAACGCTGCTGCCTACACCATGGCCAAGGCCGGATTGAAAGTGCTGCAGATCGAACGTGGCGAGTATCCCGGCTCCAAGAACGTGCAGGGCGCCATCCTGTATTCGAAGGCGCTCGAGGAAATCATCCCGGATTTCCGCGATGATGCGCCGCTGGAGCGCCATCTCATCGAGCAGCAGATGTGGGTGCTGGACGACGCATCCTACGTCGGTACCACCTACCGTTCCGCCGAGTTCAACCAGGAACCCTACAACCGCTACACCATCATCCGCGCCCAGTTCGACAAGTGGTTCTCGAAACGCGTGCAGGAAGCCGGCGCACTGCTGGTGTGCGAAACCACCGTCACCAACCTGCTCATGGATCGCAACCGGGTGATCGGCGTGCAGACCGACCGCGAAGGCGGTGCAATCTACGCCGATGTGGTGATTCTCGCCGACGGTGTGAATTCGCTGCTGGCGAAGAAGGCCGGATTTCATGCCGAACTCGAACCCAAGGACGTGGCGCTGGCGGTGAAGGAAATCCATTTCCTGCCGGAAGAAATTATCCAGAGCCGCTTCAACATCGGCGATAGCGAAGGGGTGGTGATCGAGATGGCGGGCAAGATCACCCAGGGCATGATGGGTACCGGCTTTCTCTACACCAACAAGGATTCGCTCACCATCGGCGTCGGCTGCATGCTGTCCGACTTCAAGCAGCAGAAAATCACGCCCTACATGCTGCTGGAACAGATGAAGGCGCACCCTGCGATCAAGCCGCTGCTCGCCGGCGGCGAAATGAAGGAATACACCGCGCACCTGATCCCGGAAGGCGGCTACAAGGCCATGCCCCAGCTCTACGGCGAAGGCTGGATGATCGTGGGCGATGCCGGCATGTTCGTCAACGCGGTGCATCGCGAAGGCTCCAACCTGGCCATGACCACCGGCCGCTACGCCGCCGAGACGGTGATCGACCTGAAGCAAAAGCAACTGCCGATGACCGCAGCCAACCTTGCCTTCTACCAGGGGCGGCTGGAAGACAGCTTCGTCATGAAGGATATGAAGAAGTACAAAAACATGCCGGGGATTTTCCACAAGAACAACCAGTTCTTCACCACCTATCCGGAGCTGGTCAACCGCGCTGCCCACACCATGCTCACCGTGGACGGCGTGGACAAGAAAACCAAGGAGCGCGAAATCCGCAAGAGTTTCAAACAGCGGCGTTCGCTGTTCGGATTGATGGGCGATGCGTACAAGATGTGGAGGGCATTCGAATGATTCCCGTAAAAGTCGAAGAGAAACTGTTCCAGAACCGCTACCGCGTCGATGCCGGGCGGCCGCATATCAACATCATCGACTCGGCCACCTGCAAGACCGAGTGCAAGACGCAGGAATGCACGGTCTGTTGCCCGGCGGGTTGCTACACAGCAGAAGGCAACGGCCAGGTGGTGCTGATTACCGACGGCTGCCTGGAATGCGGCACCTGCCGCATCATCTGCTCGACTTATCGCAACGTCGCCTGGGAATATCCGCGTGGCGGCTACGGTGTCCTGTTCAAGTTTGGATGAATTCGAAGTGATAGCGTTTAGTTGATAGTGGTTAGAGGTTAGCGAATAGCCCGAGCTGTTCGCGACCCACTAACTAAAAACTACACGCTATTCGCTAAACACTACACGCTATCAACCAAGGAAACTCCATGCCTAAACCCGAAAAACATGTCTTCGTTTGCCTCCAGAATCGCGGCCCCGGCCACCCCCGAGGCTCCTGCATGCAGAGCGGTGCGACCGAAGTCTGGGAGGAATTTGCCTACGCCTTCCAGCAGCGTAATCTGAACGGCCGCTTCGCCCTCAGCAACACCGGTTGCCTCGGCCCCTGCAACGGCCCGCATGTGCTGGTTTATCCCGAGGGCGTCATGTACGCCAAAGTCACCAAGGACGATGTCGCAGCCATCGTCGATGAACACCTGCTCGGCGACAAGCCGGTGGCGCGCTTGCAGTTGCCCCAGGAGATATGGTGAACGCCATCCCCGGCATCGCCGAGGGCGCGCTGCCGCCCGGCGTGGCCGCTTGGCTGGCACAGGCGGTGGAGTCCTACCACAACACCGAGCGTGCGGAATCCCTGCTGTGCAGCGCGCAGGCGCTCGCGCCCGAGTGCCTGCCGGTGTACTTTTCCCTGTACAAGTTCTACTTCTACAAACGCATGTTGCCGCAGGCAGAGGAAGCCGCCTTGCAAGGGCTCGAAATAGCCGCGCGCCAAGGCGGATTCAGCCCGGACTGGACCCAGCTCGATGCGCATTCAGCCGACTGGCGCCGCGTTGACGCGCCGCAGCACTTCTATCTCTTTACCCTCAAGGCGCTCGCTTTTATTCGCCTGCGGCTGGGGCAAAGCGAAGACAGTCACGCCCTTCTTGCCAAGTTGCAGGAACTGGACCCGCTCGACACGGTGGGGGGATCGGTGATTCGGGATTTGGCGGCGAACTGATCACCGGCCATTCGTGCGCCATGCATGCGGCCGATGGCCTGATTTCAGAATGGGGAGAAAATGTTCAGCGCTGCTCCAGTGAGCGTAATTGAAGCCAGAATGCGCCAGAAAATCCGGTGGGTGTGGCGCCTTTCTGCAGTATGGCTTGGTACTTGCTTGGCTAAATATTATGGTTGGATCTGCTTTCGTACTTGCAAGTTAGCGAAGGGTTCAATGAGGTTAAAGATATGGGCGCGTTAACAGGGCATCAGGCGGGCATCGAGCTCACTACTATCTATGAAATCAGCAAGATACTGAGCTCATCCCTAGACCTGAACAAGACGGCGCGGGAAGTGCTTGGCATGCTTTCCTCGCATCTCAGGATGCGGCGGGGCATGGTCAGTTTGGTGCAGCCGTCCGGCGAGTTGCACGTTGTTGAGGCAACCGGCATGTCAGCCGAGGCGGCCCGGCGTGGCCGCTTCCGCAGGGGCGAGGGTATCACCGGAAAAATTCTGGCAACCGGCGTGCCCATGGTGGTGCCGAATGTGGCAAAGGAGCCGCTTTTCCTGAATCGAACCGAGTCGCGCAGCATGGCGGAAGGGCGCGTCGTTGCCTTCATCGGCGTGCCGATCAAGGTCGGACGGGAAACCGTTGGCGTACTGAGTGTCGACCGCGAAATGGACGACGAGCCGGGTAATTTCGAGGCCGATGTACGCTTTCTGGCCATGGTGGCGAATCTTATCGGCCAGACCACCCGCTTGCACAACAACGTGGCAGCCGAGCGCGAGGAGTTGATGCAGCGCCAGTATCGCTTGCAGAAAGAATTACAGGGCAGGTACAGTCTGGACAACGTCATCGGCCACAGCAAGCGCATGCAGGATGTGTTCGCCGAAGTGCACCAGGCCGCGCCAGGCAGGTCGACCGTGCTGTTGCGCGGCGAAAGCGGTACCGGCAAGGAAGTCATCGCGCGCTCGATTCACTATCTGAGTCCGCGCAAGCTCGCCCCGTTCATCAAGGTGAACTGTGCCGCGCTGTCCGAAACGCTGCTCGAGTCCGAATTGTTCGGGCACGAAAAGGGCTCGTTCACCGGAGCGACCCAGGAACGCAAAGGCCGCTTTGAAATGGCTCAGGGCGGCACACTGTTTCTGGATGAGATCGGAGAGATCTCGCCGTTGTTTCAAACCAAGTTGCTGCGCGTGCTGCAGGAGCGGGAATTCGAGCGTGTGGGCGGAAACAAGTCGATCAAGGTGGACGTGCGCCTGATCGCGGCCACCAACCGCAATATGGAAGAGGATGTGGCCAAGGGCGCATTCCGCGCCGACCTTTACTACCGCGTCAACGTGGTCAGCATTTTTCTTCCCCCCCTGCGCGAGCGCCGCGAAGATATTCCGCCGCTCATCGAGCATTTCCTGGACAAGTTCAACAAGGACAACGGACGCAAGCTTTCCATTTCACCGGCAGCGCTGGCGGTGATGCTCAAGTGCAACTGGCCCGGCAATGTGCGCGAGCTGGAGAATTGCGTTGAGCGCACCGCGACGATGACACGGAAAAATACGATCCAGGAGCTGGATATGCCCTGTCAGCAGAACAAGTGCTTCTCGCAAGTGTTGCAGCACTACGGCCAGGCCCAGCTGGCGATTCCGGTTCCGATTCCGGTTGTGTCTGCCCCGATTGTGTCCGCGTCTTCCGGCGCGAGTATGCCGGAAGTTTCCGGCAGCAGTTTCAGCGAGGCGGCTGCCGGGGAGGATCCTGCCTGCATGACCGAGCGCGAGCGTCTGGTATGGGCCATGGAACAGTGTGGGTGGGTGCAGGCGAAAGCCGCGCGTCTGCTGAATCTGACGCCGCGCCAGATCGGTTATGCGCTGTCGAGATACAACATCGAAGTCAAACGTCTTTAAGCCTGCTGCGCGGTTGTCCATGCAGGCAGCCGCGACCGCCATTACCTGCTTTTCCCCGCTGTAGTCTTCCTGACAATTCTCTTCCCAAGCCATCCCTGTTTGTAGCAACTGCGACAATCAGATTTCTGCGCCAAGTACTTCAATTATCAGATATTTATGCGGATTTCATGAATGGCACGCTTGTTGCTGATTGCCGGGTGTATGAACGCATTTAGCGGGCGAACAATTTCATGATCGCCATTGGTTGAAGCTGAAACGGACAAGGAGCCAAGCGTGGACAATCAAGCAAGTGTGCCGAGCACAGGAAGCGATCAGGGCCAGAATTTGAATCAGATTTTGCAGCAGGTTGCGGAGCATAAAGGCTGCGGTACCTCCAGCGACGGTGGCAAAGCCAGTTGCGGCTCATCCACTGCCCCGGAAGACATGGATCCGGCAGTGTGGGAAAAGGTGAAGAACCATCCTTGCTATAGCGAGGAGGCACACCACCATTACGCACGCATGCATGTGGCCGTGGCACCGGCGTGCAATATCCAGTGCAACTATTGCAATCGCAAATACGACTGCGCCAACGAAAGCCGCCCCGGTGTGGTGAGCGAAAAGCTGACCCCGGAGCAGGCATCCAGAAAAGTGCTGGCCGTGGCTTCCACCATTCCGCAAATGACGGTGCTGGGCATCGCCGGTCCTGGCGACCCCTTGGCCAACCCGGAAAAAACCTTCAAGACCTTCGATCTGATCTTCAACGCTGCGCCTGATATCAAGTTGTGCCTTTCAACCAACGGCCTGTCGTTGCCGGATCACGTCGAGACCATCAAGAAGTACAACGTCGACCATGTGACCATCACCATCAACATGGTCGATCCTGAAGTCGGGCAACACATTTATCCGTGGATTTACTGGAATCACAAGCGCGTCACGGGTATCGAGGCCGCCCGGATATTGCATGAACGGCAGATGCTGGGGCTGGAGATGCTGACCGCAGCCGGCATTCTATGCAAGGTAAATTCGGTGATGATCCCAGGCATCAACGACAAGCATCTGGTCGAGGTGAACAAGGCGGTCAAATCGCGCGGCGCCTTCCTGCACAACATCATGCCGCTGATTTCTGCGCCGGAGCATGGCACGGTATTCGGCCTGAACGGCCAGCGTGGTCCCACGGCGCAAGAACTGAAAGCGCTGCAGGATAGCTGCGAGGGCGAGATGAACATGATGCGCCATTGCCGCCAGTGCCGCGCCGACGCAGTGGGCTTGCTGGGCGAAGATCGCTCGTCCGAATTCAGCACTGAAAAAGTCATGGAAATGGACATTCAGTACGACGCCGAGGGTCGCAAGGCCTACCAGGAAAAAGTCGAGGTGGAGCGCCAGGCGACCGTGATGGCCAAGCAGGCCGAGATGGCCGATCTGGAAGCCGAATTCAGCGACCTGAAGGTTCTGATCGCAGTTGCGACCAAGGGCCATGGCCGGGTCAACGAACACTTCGGTCATGCCCAGGAATTCCAGATTTACGAACTCAGCACCCAGGGTTCCAAGTTCGTGGGCCATCGCCGCGTCGATCTTTACTGCCAGGGCGGGTATGGCGAGGAAGACACCTTGCCTACCGTGATCCGCGCCATCAACGATTGCGTCGCAGTGTTCGTGGCCAAGATCGGCGGCTGTCCAAAAGACAGTCTGAAGGCGGCGGGCATTGATCCGGTGGACAAGTACGCGCACGAATTCATCGAGCAGTCTGCGGTGAAGTATTTCAAGGAATACCTGACAAAAGTGAAGTCCGGAGAAATCGTTCATAACGAACGCGGCGATGCCGACATCCGTCAGGGCGCTTACATCGCAGCATGAAATATATACGCCACAGCTAGGAGAAAAGACATGGCTTTCAAAATCATCACGTCCCAATGCACGGCCTGCTCGGCGTGCGAACCGGAGTGCCCCAACAACGCCATCCGCGAGAAAGACGGCACCTTCATCATCAAGCCGGAAAAGTGCACCGAGTGCCTCGGTTACTTCGACGACCCGCAGTGCGTCGCGGTGTGCCCGGTTGACGATACGTGCGTGATCGACCTCGCCTACCCACGTTACGTGCAGGCCTAGGAGAAAATGATGGAACTCAAACTTACTGCCGCAGCGGAAAAATTCATTAGCCGCATGGTTTGTTTCGGCGGTGCCGGAAATGACGCCGGCTTTCGCCTGAGCGTGAGCGCGGGCGGCTGTTCCGGGCTCGCCTCCGAGTTCACCGTGGAGGCGGCGGCGCTTCCCGGCGACGCCGTCGTTAAAGTAAATACGGTCAAGTTCTTCCTGCCGGCAGAAAGCCGCATGCTGCTGGAAGGGGCGACCATTGATTTCACGGAGTCCCCGACCGGCGGCGGGCTGAGCTTCGTCACTGCCACCCCGTCGACGTGCGGATCCTGCGGCAGCTCCGCCAGCAGTTCCAGCGTCGATATCTCCGGCCTCAGCCACAAGCACTGAGGCAGGCAAGGGTGAACCGGCGATGCAAACGGCACGTGCGACAGAGGGCAGGATCATGACGGCAAGCCCAATTGTTCCGGCGGACATGAATCCAGAATGGCTGGAGCGCGCCTGCCTGGGTGGTCATCTGCCGGAGCCGGTCGAGCAGCACTTGCATCTGGCCGGCCTCAACTACCAGCACGACGCGCTTGCCGAGAGCCATCTGTTCCAGGCGCAGGCTTTGGCGCCCGGCCACGCAGCCGTGCTGATCGCGCTGTACCGGTTCTATTTCTACAAGGGGCGCCTCAGTGATGCGCTGGCGGTGGCGGAGCGTTGCCTGGTCAAAGCCGCGTGCGACAATCAGTTGACCGAGGATTGGCGCTGCGTGCGGCGTGGCGATGCGGAGTTCAGCAGTTACGATGCCATCCTGCCGCGTTTCTACCTGTTTACCCTGAAGGCCTACGGTTACTTGCAGATGCGCCTGGGTCGGCTGGAACAAAGTCATGCGGCGCTGATGAAGATGCTGGAACTCGACCCGAGCGACAAATTGAACGCTGCGGTCCTGCTCAATGTCCTGGCGCGTCATGGCCGGGAGGACGAGGATGAGTGAACCGAGCTTAAACGAGCTGGGCCCGCCCGTTGACTGGCAAGGCTGCGAGGTGGATTGCGCGGGCTGCTCGCACCAGGTTCTGCTCGAACAGGAGCGTTGCCGCATCGGCCATGCCTGCGTACATGACCGTTACGCCAAACGTATTGACCGCTTCTTTTTCTGGAATCCGGAGCGCGCCAAGAATTACCTGGCGCATCCCTATTTCGAAGTGCGCGCGGTGGCGGCCAAATACGTGGATGTGTTTCATCTGCCGCAATTGACGCTGGATCCGGACGAGACCGTGCGCTGGAGCGCGGCGCTCAGACTGCCCCCCAAACAGCTGCTGGCACTGGTGTGCGACCCGCACCGCGAAGTGAGAATCCGGGTGGCGTCGCGCCTCGATCCCCACGATCTGGGCGTCATGATCCATGACCCGGATTACTACGTGCGGCAGGTGGTGGCGCGGCGCATCCCGGAAACCCTTCTGTCACAGATGATGCGGGATGAGGATGCCGAGGTGCGTCACATGGTGGCAAGCCGGATTGACGATAGCTGGCTGCCGGGCATGGCACAGGACAAGGATGCGGCCGTTCGCTGTGAAGTGGCCAAGCGCATGAAGCCGGAGCAGTTGCATCTGCTGCTTGACGATCCGGACTGGCGCGTGCGTTACGAAGTAGCCAGCCGGGCAGAACGGAATCATGTGAAGCGGCTGGTCAACGACACGGATGAACTGGTGCGCGATGCCGCCCGCCAGCGCCTGGGCAAGAGTGCCGCCGACGTCAGTCTGCTGGTGACGCAGAAGCAAGCGTTTCCGTTTTAAGGATCAATTTTCAGGAGTCAGAAATGGCCAAGATCAGCCGAGATAGCGACGTCGTGGAGCTCACTGCCCAGCCGATATTCGAATACGGGCAGAAAGTGAAATCCCTCAAGGTGGTGCGTAATGACGGCACCTATGCCGGCAAGGACATAGGTGAAGTCCTGGTAAGAAAAGGCGAAATCGGCTATGTCACCAGCATCGGCACGTTTCTCCAGCAGTTCTACATCTATGGCACCGAGTTCATCGAAAGCGGCAATCGGGTCGGCATGCGCGGCAAGGAGCTGGAAGCCACCACCGACGCCGTCCCGGCAGCCGTCACAGAAGCGACGACTGCGGAAGCCGGGATACAGCCAGCCAATAGTTCAGGGGTGGAAGCATGATCGATCAACGCGAAGCGAAATACCAATGGGGCCAGCGCATTGTGTCAACGGTCGACATGTTCAACGACGGCAGCTACCCCGAGCGCGAGCCGGGCGCCTTGCTGGTGAGCAACGGCACGCCGGGGGAAATCGTCAATGTGGGCTACCACGAGGAATTCAACTTGCCGGTTTATATGGTTGAGTTTCAGGAGAGCGGCGTGGTGGGCTGTCTTGAGGAAGAAATCGCGCTGGCGTGACGCGAGTGAGCGGGAGCGGAATGTGGCAACACAGCCTGGTTGCATGCACCCGAACGATGTGGATCGAAAGCGCATCGAACGGGCGCTGGCCACGCGGGTGCGCTACCGCTACGTAAGCCCGGAAGTGCAGGCGGACGAGGCAGGCTACCGGATTCAGAGCCCCTGCTGCTCGCGCAACATCGACAAGTCCGGTGGCGTGATCGATATCGCGCGATTGGAGTATGTGGCGGATTCGCGGGCGTGGCGCTTGTACCGCAAGGATCATGCGCAGCGCGAATGGCAGTTTTACCAAGAGTTCGGCGCCTTGAACGCGCTGCTGCAATTTTTGAATCGGGACCCGGATCGGAGCTTTTGGCAATGACGGAGCAGGACACCATCTATCTGGACAACAACGCCACCACGGCGCTGGCACCCGAGTGCGTAGAAGCGGTGTTGGCCTGCCTGCGCGATAGCTATGGCAATCCGTCCAGTAAACATGGCGTCGGCGAGCGCGCCAAGGGGCTGGTGGAACAGGCACGTGCAGCGGTGGCGCGGCTGCTGAATGCCGCCGCCGCCGAGATCGTATTCACGGCCAGCGGCACGGAAGCCAATCATCTGGCGATACTGGGCGCGCTGGCGGCACGTCCGGGCAAGATTCATGTGGTGGTCAGTGCGGTGGAGCATCCGTCTACCTTGAGTTTGCTGGCGCATCTGGAAACGAGTGGCGTTCGCGTCACACGATTGCCGGTCAATCGAGGCGGAATGCTCGATCTCGCGGCGCTTGAGCAGGCGATTACGCCGGACACCGCACTGGTATCGCTGATGTGGGCCAACAACGAAACCGGCGTGCTGTTTCCGATTGTGGAAGCAGCGCAGATTGCCAAGTCCCGCGGGGTGCTGTTTCACACCGATGCGGTGCAGGTGGCAGGCAAGATTCCCCTCGACCTGGCGCAGGTGCCGGTTGACCTGCTTACGCTGGCGGGACACAAATTCCATGCACCCAAGGGTGTGGGCGCCTTGTTCGTGCGTAAGGGACTGAAGCTTCAGCCCATGCTGTTCGGCCATCAGGAGCGCGGCCGTCGCGGCGGCACGGAGAATGTCCCGGCCATTGTCGGCATGGGTGTGGCCTGCGAACTCGCGGCCCGGGAGATGGACGCCAAAGCCGCGGCGATGGCCGCCTTGCGGGATCGGCTCGAAACCGGCGTGCTGATGCGCATCCCGTGCGCCCGCATCAATGGCGGCGCGGCGTTGCGGGTGAGCAATACCAGCAGCGTGCGCTTCGGCGAACTGGCGGCGGAGGCGATCCTCGACAAGCTCGACAAGGCCGGCATCTACGCCTCGTCCGGCGCGGCCTGCACCGCCGGTGGCAATGCGCCGTCCCATGTGCTGACTGCCATGGGGCTGAGTGAGGCGCAGGCGCTGGCGACGATCCGGTTTTCATTGAGCCGGTATACGACCGAAACGGAAATCGATCGCGTGCTGGATATATTGGTTTCAATTTCAAAACGGATGACCGCCGAGGCGGCATGAAGCACTCACTTAACCAGCGGCACCCACGAGGAAACACCATGAAAGTGATGCTTAGAAAAGACGCCAAGGGAATCTTGTCCGCCTATATACCGAAGAAGGATCTGGAGGAGCCCATCGTGTCGATGGAGCAGGCGGACATGTGGGGCGGCATTGTCACGCTGGCCAACGGCTGGCGTCTGGAACTACCGCAGATGGGACCTGAAACAGCATTGCCGATCACCGTGGAAGCGCGTCGGCTGGGAGAGTAAAGATGATCACCGAAGACGATCTTGTGCGCATTGAGGGCTTGCTGGTTACGCCTGCGACGGGCACCAATCCGCTGACGGATTTTCGCAGTCGCTTCCCCGGTTTGTCGCTGACCCGTTGCGATGCGGCGGACATGAGCGATGAACAGGCGTTCCGCGAATATCCTGCATTCAATCTGTACCTGGTGGATGGCCGCGAGCACTGCTGGCAACTCACCGATGATCCGAATGCCGCAACCGGCATTGTTGTTGCGTCGCGCAACTGAGGACGCGCCATGGACCAAAGCTGGATTCCCCTTTCCGACCCTGACATCAGCCAACAGGAACTGGATGCAGTGCGCGACGTGCTCATCTCACCGCGCCTGAGCCAGGGGTCGGTGGTCGCCTCATTCGAGTCCGCTTTTGCCGCGTACACCGACCGCAGGCATGGCGTGGCAATGGCCAGCGGTACCCTGGGGCTGCTGCAGGCATTGAAGGCAATGGGCATCGGGCCGGGGGATGAGGTCATTGCTTCGCCCTACAGCTGGCATCAGATCGCCCATGCCATCGTGCTGGCGGGCGCAACCCCGGTGTTTGCCGACATCGAGTACTGGTCGGGCACACTGTTGCCGGACAAGGTCGTCACCAAAATCACGCCGCACACCCGCGCCATCCTGGCGGGCAACACCAACGGCCACCCCGCCCCCTGGCAGGCGCTGCGTGAAATCGCCAGCAAGCATGGCCTGCGGCTGATCGAGGATTCCACCGAAGCGATCGGCTCGACTTATCAGGGACGGCGAGTCGGCGGCTTCGGCGATTGCGCCGTGTTCGATTTTTCCCAGCCGAGCGCACTCACCTGCGGCGAAGGCGGCATGGTGGTGACAGACGACGCCGAATTGGCGAGCAAGCTGCGCTATCAGCGCACCCGCAAGATGGACGAGCGTTTTTCCGTGGTGATCGGCGGCAGCGTGCCGTATCAGGCCGGCATGAACGAGATGACGGCGGCGCTGGGATTGACCCAGTTGCAGCGTATCGACCAGATTCTCGAGCGGCGCAAGCAGGTCGAGCAGATTTACTACGACTACGTCAAATCGTTCGAAGGCATCAAGGATCCGTATATCGGGCCGGATGTGACCGAAGTGCACTGGTTTCTGTATCTGGTGCATCTCGGCACGCGCTTTTCAAAAAGCAGCCGCGACGCCATCGTCAACGACCTGCACACCGAAAAAATCGAGGGCGCGGCGTACTGCCAGCCGCAACATCTGCAGGCGTTTTACACCCAGCTGGGCTATCGCAAGGGCGATTTCAAGGTCACGGAAAAAGTGGCCGATCGCATCATTGCCTTGCCTTTCCACGCGCATGTGAACGAAGCCCAGGTGGGCTTCATCGTGCAGACCGCCAAGGACGCCTCGATCAACATCGGCGCGGGTGCGGCGATCTACTAATCAGGCGGGCAACTTTGGAAATCGCAGCTTTAGAAACCGCAGTGCAGTTGATTTACAGAGATGCCCATGACTTACATCCGACTCAGCAAACATCCAAGGAGCAATGCAATGCCCATGTTAACCATCAATCCTTCCGGCAAGACCATCCCATCCACCGAGGGCATGAGCATCCTCGAAGCCTTGCTCGCGGCCGGCGAGAAGATCGCGCACAAGTGCGAAGGCAAGGCCGAATGCGGCTCCTGCCACATCTTCGTCACGGAAGGGCGCAAAACCCTGTCCAAAACCCAGCGTCTGGAAAACGACAAGCTCGACACCCTGGTGGGCGTCAGCTCGAATTCGCGTCTGGCCTGCCAGGCGAAACTGGGCAACGAGAACGTGACAGTGGAATTGCTGTGACGCTGGCATGACCGGGCTTCGGTTCCGGTTCTTAAATTCATACAAGGAGTCACACCATGGAAAACGATCAAATCATGATTCACGTGCGCTTTGCCCCTGACGGCTCGGTGGCGACAATCGGCGAGTGTCCCGGTGCGTTGAGCGCGCAGGGCTGGTTCAATCTGCTTGCCAGTTCCACCACGGATTGCTACGAGACCCTGTCCGGCGGACGCGCGCTGTTCCGCCTGCCGAAGCTGCAGGTCGAGCAACTGAAATCGTCGGCGGCTTGAGGAGAGCGATCATGGATAAGGCCAATGCCCTGCTGAGCGAGATTATTTCCCACCTGGAAGAGGGCGGCATCGTTCCCTATCTGGGGCCGGGAGTGCTCGATCTGATTCCGGGCGGAAGCCCGGTTCCCAATTCTCCCGAGGCGCTGGTACAGCGGCTGGTGGCGAAATCGAGCGTGCCGCACAAGATACGCGGCAACCTCACCGCCACGGCGCAGTACATCGAGAACTTCAAGCACCGCAAGACCCTGGTGGGGCATATGGAGGAAGCCTTCGCCGTCGCGGCGCCCCCGACATTCCTGCATGACTACCTGGCCAGCATCGTGCGCAAGCCCTTGCTGATCGTCGATGCCTGGTACGACAACGCGATGGCCACGGCGCTACAACCGCACAACTTGTGGGGGCAGCTGCAAGGGGTGAGCCAGTCCGAGCATTTCGGCACCTGGGTGCATTACTTCAGGCCGGACGGGATGCGGGCGGATCCGTTCGAGGCGGACACCTGGGACACGCTGCTCTACAAGCCTTTTGGTTCGATTTCTCCAGCCAAAAACTTCCTGGTGTCCGACACCGATTTCGTCGAGGTGCTCACCGAGATCGACATCCAGACCCCAATCCCGGCCATCGTGCAGCAGTTGCGCACCGGTCGGCATTTCCTCTTTCTCGGCTGCCGCTTCCGCAACCAGCTGGAGCGTACCTTCGCGCGCCAGATCATGAAGCGCTCTTCCGATTTGCACTGGGCGGTGCTGCCGGGCGAACTGACCCGCAACGAAGCGCGTTTCCTGGCGGAGCAAAACATCAAGCGCATCGATATGCCGCTGGACGCATTCGCCCGACTACTGACCGGTGAAAAGGAAGCAGAAAAGCTGGCCGTTGCGGTCTGACGCAGCGCTACCCGTCGAGATCGGCACCGCCGGTTTTGACGACCTCGCCGCGTTGCAGAAGCTGCTGGGCGAACTCTCCACCCAGGAGCATGACTTCAAGCCGGATGCGGGAAAGCAGGCGGCCTGCGCCTCATTCTCGACGACCCCCCGGCGCAGGCAGATTTTTGTCGCTCTCCAGAAGCTTGTGCCAGTTCCAGCCATTCACCGATCACTAGCCAATGACTATTGATACTGAAACCCGAAGTTGGGATACAAGGCGTGGCTGGCCAACACGCGGATCAGAACTTGTAGCTGTACATCATTTGCCAGTTCACCTGACTGTGATCGATCTGCATGCCGCCGTTCCCGGCGGGCATGGCGGCGCCCGTACCCGTCACCGACACTTTCGGAACATAGCTCAGCGCGAAATTGAACGCGGACTGCTTGTTGAAGGCATAACCGAAGCCCCCCGTGTAGTGATTTTCGGCGTCCGCCGGCCACAGGTAGTTAATGAATTGATTCGGGATTGGATTCTTGGCGTAGTTATAGCCAATGCGGCCGGTCAAAGCATCGTTAAGCTTGTAGGACAGACCCATCGCCAGCACGATCTGGTCGTTCCAGTCCTGCTGGAATGGAGCGACGACAGCGCCATTCCTGTAAATGGTCACCGTATTCATGCTGCTGTTCCACATCACGTCCTTGACGTCGGCTGCGATCATAAGCCGGTCATTCGCCTGCCATGACAGGCCCAGGCCAAGGATGGGGGGCATGTC
Organism: Sulfuriferula sp. GW1; assembly: GCF_047300855.1. Taxonomy (GTDB): domain Bacteria; phylum Pseudomonadota; class Gammaproteobacteria; order Burkholderiales; family Sulfuriferulaceae; genus Sulfuriferula. The sequence continues at coordinate 2,413,176 of NZ_CP170197.1, read as the reverse complement.
GAAGCCTTTAACCTTGTAAGTACCATCCTTGAGATCGGGCAGATTGGCGGCGGTCTGGTATACGCCACCGACAGTGAGCGCATTGTTAAGCTTGTAGGTGAAGCCGAGCTTGCCAGCCAGACTGTAACCCTTGGCGGCGCCAGTGTAGTTGCTGCCATCCTTGAAACTGATGCCGGCCTGGCTAGCCACCAAGTCCATGCCTGCCCAGACAATATCAATGCTTCCGCCCACGTTGAAACGGTCATTGACGCTGTAGGCCAGCGGGAAAATCACCCGTCCCACGCTCACTTGCGCCATGTCGCCATTGGCGTACTCGGTGCCCATACCGCCTTGCCCATAAAGACCAGCACCGTAGGCCAGCTTGCCCTGTTTTTTCACATAACCGAAGGCCGGCATGTAGAAGGCGTCCGCTTTGGATTTTCCCATCGTCCCTGGGGCCGACACATCAGGGCCAACAAAACCCAGCATCGCGTCCACCCGGCTGCCTTGTTCCATCAGACCGAGAGTGGCTGGGTTGTTCGCCATCGCAGCGTTGCCGTTGTCATAGGCCATGGCCGCGCCGCCCATGCCTGCGGCGATGGGCCCATAGCCTTCCATGAGCATGCCGTTGGTGGCCAGGGCCAGACCGGGCACAAACAGTCCCACCGCTGCCATCGTGGCAGTGAGTTTGTTCAGTTGCATTGCTTCTCCTAACGCTGTGGGGTGTGATTAAGAAAACAGATAACCGCATGTGATCCGCGTCACTCGCAATTTTCAGCATGCGGCTTCTGAAAACACGTCTTTTCAACACTTCTGGACGCGGGATTGTACTTTGCTCGCAGGATTTGGAGAAAGGTTTTATTTTGTGGCTCAGTCTGAAACTGGAATGATTTGCCTGCCCACAGGTGCAATTACTTCTCGCGAGCGCGTTATCATGGCGTACTTGGTAAACGTTGGGGACCGCTTTCGCTGGCTGAACGGACTTTCGATGGCGGACGATGACAATCGCTTGCGGGTCGGAAACACCAGCTCGCCTTCCGGGTAACCGCATTTTTGCATGCTGTGCATGCCTGCAAAGGCCGGGTAGCAGACATGATTATCGAAAGATTCGGTATCCCAGGCAATGCAACAAGGGAGGGGTAATTGTCAGCTGAAAAAATATTCTGCTATGGTTGTGCCCGGCATCATCCAGCGGGTGCCCAGGGCGAGAAGGTGAAGGACTCAAAGGGAAATGATCGCTGGTGCTGCAGCAAATGCGCAAGCGCCAAGCGCGACGCAGCGAGGCTCAAGAATATCCCGCATCGATTCTCAAAATAGACAGCTTAATAGGGCTGGAATTCCGGGCTATTAATCGTGGTTGTCTACGCGATGAGTGCAGCCAGGGTGCTGCCGTAGAATCAGATTTGGACAACCGATAGGGGACGTTGCCATTTACACAATAAAATTCAGACTCTTCCTGCCACTGCTTTTGTTGATGAAGTCTTGTATTGCAGTGGGCGTCGCAGCCCCCGTTCCGCTAAACGTAACCCATCTGAGCCCCATTGGAATATTCACGAGTTTTTTTCGTGAAACCAACGGCAGGCTGCCTTTGGACGGGGCTGTCAATGCCTTCGACTCAGGCGGGTTTTCACCCAGCGACAAATCCGTACTGAATTTCGGTATTGGTTCCAAACCGGTCTGGATACATTTCAGCGTTGAAAATAAAACACTTCAACCAGTACGACAGAGATTATCGATTGCGACGGCCTGGCTCGATCATATTGATATCTATTTTCGTCATGATGGTAAAACGGAGGCTGGATTTCGGGTAGGCGACAGAGAAAACTTTGCGGAACGCCCCATCGATAATCGTTTTTTTGTGTTTGACCACGCCTTTGCTCCCGGCCTGAGTGATGTATTTATCCGCGTGCAAACACCTGACCCCATGGTTCTTCCGATCTACCTGATGTCACCGGAGCAGGCGAGAATACAGGCCAAAATTCAGGATTACAGTTATGGATTTTTGTATGGGTTTCTGGCTGCCCTGATGATTTACAACGCCATGCTCTATGTTGGATTGAAGGATGATCGATACATCCTTTATTCCATCTATTTGGGCGCGTTTCTGCTGATGAATATTTCCTATACCGGACATGGTTTCGAATGGCTATGGCCGAGGGGCACGCGTTGGGAGCAGTGGTCCAATCCCATTCTCATGACACTGTATGGGGCAAGCGGCCTGTTGTTTGCACTGAAATTTCTGGACATCCGCAAGCATTTTGCGCACGTGTTCAAAGCCGTGCTTGCTTATCTGGGTTTGGTTGGCATCCTGATGTTGCTGGCAATTCTTTTTAATAGTCAGCGCGATGCCTTATTGCTTGCCTTTACGTTCGCGTTGCTGTTCAGTGGCATCATGTTGTATTTGGGCGGGATATCGCTGCGAGCCGGGCAAAAATTCGCGCGTTATTTTCTGCTCGCTGCCATTTCGGCCATGGTGGGCGCCTTAATTACCACTCTGGCTGTCTGGGGGTATGTTCCATTCACTATCTGGACATTCCGGGCCGTCGATCTGGGCATGCTGCTCGATGCAATCCTGCTGGCGCTGGCGCTTACCTATCAGTTCCGAAACGCACAGGCGGCCATGTCCCATGCTGAGCAAATGGCTGCGTTGGATCCCTTGACCGGCATCAACAATCGGCGCGCCTTTCGCGACAAAGTAACCCCTATCTGGAACATCGCACAGCGACATGATCGCGACCTGTCGATGATCATGTTTGATCTGGACCATTTCAAACTCATCAACGATGAGTATGGTCATGCCTGCGGTGATAAAGCGCTGATAGCAGTGGCGGATATCTTGAAATCAACCTGCAGAAAGCAAGACGTTATCACCCGCTGGGGTGGCGAGGAATTCATCCTGCTGCTTCCTGAAACCGGAGGCCAGGATGCGATCCTGATCGCAGAGCGATTAAGAACCGACATTGCGGCGCTTCGCCTGCAACATGAAAATTACGAGATCAGGATTACCGCGAGTTTCGGCGTGGTACAGAGTGACACGCAACATCAAAACCTTGATGCCATGATTTCCATGGCGGACAATTTCTTGTATCAGGCCAAAAAAGCCGGAAGGAACCGGTTGGCCACACATGAGCCGATATAGGAAGTACAGCGCAATCATGAGCGCCGGCAGCGGATTGCAGGTTCGTTGGATGGCATCTCCGTCGTGGACCTTTCCCCCTGAGCCCTACGCCTCCTGCCGAATCGTGCGTGTTGGAGAAAACAGCGGCGAGGGATGACCGTCGCCTTCGGCTGCGGCGCAGCTGTCATTGCCGACGAATCATTGCCTGTCAATTTCATCTGGCCAGGAGAGTGTGGCCACCGAATTTGATGTTCTGATAATCACGTTCGGTGATGGCAGTTGTGCAGCTTAAATCCGGTTTTTGCTGTGCAGACCATAGCGGTCAATCACGGATATGGCCGTGGAAAGATACTGAGAAGCGGGCAGGATTGCGATGGGGTTATTGCTGGTTCCAGTGCTGGCTTGTTGACCTGGAGAAGCGGCAAAGCTATCGGACAGGATGATCAGGATGACGTAAGGAGTGCGAGTGACACCAAGGGCTGAGATGTGCCATTAACCGACCTTCAAACAACAATGAAACCGTGGTCTGTCCCCGTTTATTCCAAACGCTTGTTAGGCATTACGCGTCAATATCTCGGTTGTTTTTCAAAGAGCCTCACAACTTCAACATCCAGAAGTAAGTGAGGGTTACACGTATATTCGAACTCACGCATTTGTTTGGCACTATGATCATTTGGGCTAGCCATTATTGCCGATGGTGGAGCATAAGCCTTAAGCAATACCCCGCCAGACTCCAATGAATTTAGACCGGATGCAAACATCAATGCGACATCAATCTCTGGCGTCCAACAGAAACCAATCTTATTTTCATCATACAAAAAACGACACTCCCCCCTATACAGGATAAGGCCCTTTCCTGAGTACCCAGGCAAAGCGATCTCTAGTACAGACAAGATGAGATCATCGTCTTTGATTTTTCTTCTTAAGTGACCACCATTGACGGTCCAAAGCGTATGAACGTTTGGTTTATCGAAAGGCATGGAGTGCGAGTTATTCAACATGTATTCAAAGACGGATCGCCACATTTTGTCGTCAACGTCACATTCGTACTCTCCTTGACAAAACTTTTCCGCAAGCAGGATATGTTTCTGCATATCTAAGTTGCCTAACGAAGCTGTATAAAAACCCCATTCTGCCCTGAACGATTCACCCGGACAAGGTCGAAGAAATAATCGCGATAACCACAGGAAATGCACATGGCCCGCTACAAGATCATTGATCGCAGTCCGCGATTTCTACCGGTGGTGTTGGATGCGCAATTGATGAGCGGCAGCTTCGAATACGCCTTGGACTACCTGATCGACCACGAGCTCGATCTTGGCGCCCTGGATCGCCGCTACCGCAACGACGACACCGGCAGCACCGCCTACGACCCCCGCGTCCTACTCAAGATCATCCTGCTCGCCTACAGCCGCGGCATGATCAGCAGCCGCAATATAGAGCGCGCCTGCCGCGAGAATGTCCTGTTTATGGCCATCTCCGGCGATTGCGCCCCGCAATTCACCACCCTGGCCAAATTCGTGCGCGAACTGCGCAGCGAAATCACCGAGCTGTTCACCCAAGTGCTCCTGACCTGTGATGCGCAAGGCTTGATCGGTCGCCAGATGTTTGCCATCGACGGCGTCAAGCTGCCCAGCAATGCCGCCAAGAAACGCAGTGGCACCCACGCCGAGCTGGCACGCCAAGCTGAGCGTATGGAAGCCGCAGTGGCCACGATCCTCACCACGCACCAAAGCCGCGATGAAACCAACGCAGTCGAGGACAACGAGCTTGATGTGCAACGCACCCAGAAACTCGCCACTGAAGCCGCGCGCATCCGCGCCTTTCTGGCCAAGCATAAGGAACGCCGCTCGCGTAAAGGCGCGATTCGTAAAAGCAACACGACGGACAATGACAGCGCCAAAATGGCCACCTCCAAAGGCGTGATCCAAGGCTTCACCGGTGTTGCCGCCGTCGACAGCCAACATCAAATCATTGTGGCCGCCACCGCCCTGGGCTCGGGTAGCGAGCAAGAAATCCTGCTGCCGATGATAGAGCGAACCCAGCCTTATCGCACGGCGCAAACCCTGATTACGGCGGATGCGGGCTACCACTCCGAAGCCAACCTCAAGCAATTGCACGAGCAAGGTATTCCGGCATTGATTGCCGATGGCTTGATGCGTAAGCGCGATCCGCGCTTAGTGGCTCAAGCCAGCCACCAGACCAAACCGCACCCTTTGCACGACAAGCGCCCACCCAAGCCGGACGGCAAGTTTCAACCTAAAGACTTCGACTACGACCCCGTCGCACAAACCTGCATCTGCCCTGCCGGGCAATCGCTCTACTCCAGCGGAAGTCATTGCACCACCCATGGCCGCACGCATCACAAGTTTCAGGGGAGCCAACGCAGTTGTGGGCCTTGCGACTTGCGTCAACGCTGCTTACGCCACCCCGAGAGAACGCGCACACGCCAAGTGGCGTTCTTCCAGAAACAGCAAGCCTCGCCGCTGCCCCACACCGAGCGCATGAAACAAGCGATTGATAGCGCCGAAGGACGTAAACGCTATGGGCAAAGAATGGCCACGGTGGAACCGGTGTTTGGCAACCTGCGCAGCAACAAGCGACTCGATCGTTTCACGCTGCGCGGTCAGGAGAAGGTGAATACGCAATGGCATCTCTTCTGTTTGGTGCACAACATCGAGAAGCTGGCGCATCACGGCTATGGGCGGTAGCCAACGATAGAAGGGGCATCATGCCCGCTATTCTGTAAGTCGAGTGGGTCAGTCGACCGCATTCTCTGAAGTGAAAATCACAAAACTATTTGTGTGCTGGCGCGGAATCGCTGCGGCGAGAAAATTCGCCTCAAAGAAATCTGAAAAGGGGTTTTTATACAGCTTGAACGTTAAAAATCAGCGGCCTGCGCGGCTTTTCGCGCAGGACCGCTGGATTGCAGGGTTGGGCGTAGGGTGCTATTCACGATGAGGCGAAGTTACCAACTCCGATACGGAACCTTTGACGACTCAACCAGAACTTCACGCTGAAAGCACCGGACAAGAAAGCTACGAGCAGACATTTCCGCTTGTCTTGGATGCGGTGTAGGGCCAACAATAATTTCTTGGATGCGGAAATGGCCTTCACGATCAACAAGCGGAAACTTGTAGTAGGGGGTGAGCATTGAGTTACCTAGGCGAAAATCGAAGGCTTTCGACCGACAACTTAGGGGCCGCGAGATAAGCCTCCATTCCTTCTCATCGCGAAAGGAATAGTCCTTGAGCAGCGGGGCATACCGATGCAGGTAGGCAATCAAGTTTCCGCCGGCGGGCAAATCGTCGTCATCGGTCGGTGCCGACATCTTTCTCTCGCGGTTCTGATCCAAGACCTCTTGGACTAGGGCGTCAACAACTTCTTGTTGAGATGCTGCGTCGTAGATGCAGGGTGCAAGATACCATTGTTCCTTTGCAGCAACTGTGGCAAGAAACTCACCAGGAAAGCCGATGGCGAACCCGGAAGTGGCGGAGCCATAAGCTCGCCACTGAGAGAGTGAATCTCGCTCTTCCGAAAATGAGCAGACGCAAACGTTTACGCTTTCTATTCCCGCCAGAGCGCTCTCCATTTCGCTTAAGAGTTCTCTGTCCTCTTCATTCGCGGATGCCGACCAAGCTCGTATGCGGTTCTGAACTAAGTCGATTGCATGAAGATACTCGCGACGGTCATTCAGATATTGCGTATGCGTTGCCCAGATTTCTGATTGGTCGATTATCCCAATGAAACCGGCTTGACCAGTGTAGTGATACAAGGGCCGTGAGGGTGTTCGAGACAATACTCCGTCGAGAATTGGCAACTTCATTCGAGTTCGGTCCTGGCGCTAATTCGACGCCCAATGATTATTATTTATGACGCCTATTATGCTCATGTAATTCACTGATTCGCAAGCGCTTTAATTTTCTTGTGTCTCTATAACAAGCCTCAATAATACGGACAGAGCGGACGCATCCGAACGGCCGTTTGAGATAGCGTATTGGGCAATCGGCGCACCAATATTGAATGGTTTGCTAATCGCTGGATTTCAGACGTTGGGAAATAAACTGTGATGGACTGTTCGGGGCCGATATCGGCCATACTCTCGGCTCGGCCCGTATAAGCTTCAACCTGCCAAATCACAACGCACAGCCAAAGAGCTTGGCTGAATGGCCCCCTTTAGCCGCGATGCTGCCTGCCCCGACTGACGACTGATCACTGCCAGGCAAGTCTGCCTAGAACCCGTCGCGCTGGCTGCCCCAGGGGTGCGACGCAGGGACCAGCGCGGCCTTGATCCCGGCTTTTTCGACGTCGGCCAGGGTTTTATAGAGTGTGGCTTCATGCGCAAGCATGCTGCCTTTCATCACGGCCACATAGCGGGCCGCGGTGTCGACCTCGCAGGTATACCCGCCACCGGGTTCCTCGACGCTACGCAAATTGCCATCCCAATCCATAAAAAAACCGCTCATTTTGTATCCTCGCTGATGCTGTTGTCAGGAATGCCATCATCCCGGCCATCACCGGGAAACAAGGTTTACAAGAAGCTCACCGCGCCGCCTGCAACAATCCCTTTTCCACCCTGCGCAGCAAACGCAGGCATTCGATGGTCGCGGCCATATCCAGCGCGCTGAAATCGTCCAGAGTCTTGAGTTGCGGGTCGGCTCCGGCGGCCAGGAGCTTTTCCACCACCGCATGTTTTCCGGTGGAGGCGGCGTACATCAAACAGGTGGCGCCATTGTCATTCTGATGATCGAGGGCGCTGCCGGCGCGGATCAGCACATCCAGGGTGTCCAGATTCGCGCCTACGCAAGCCAGCCAGAGGGCGTGGTTGCCGTCGCCATTCTGCGTGTGGGGAGAGGCTCCGGCCTGGATCAATTCGAAAACGATCGCGGTGTCGCCCGCTTTGCTGGCGCGCATCAGGGGCGTCATGCCGTGTTCGGCGACGGCCTCGAGATTGTTGCAGGGATAGCTGTGTTGCTGCAGCCAGTGTGCGAGTTGCGGGCTGAGCACCGGCGGTGCCGTTTTCAGGTGCAGCTGTTGCCAGGCCTCGAACCCGCCATCCAGGCTATAGACTTCCGCAAAGCCGAAATCCGCGAACATTTTCCCGTAAATCTGGCTGGCGTTGCCGTGGTAACAGTAAAGCAGCACCGGTGTGTCTTTCGGCGTGCCGAGGAGGGTGGCGTCGAGATTGTCGCTGGACAGGCGGCGTGCGGAGGCGATGCGCGCTTGCTCGAAGCTGTCGTGGTCGCGTGAGTCGAGTACCAGCACGTTGTCGCGCGCGAGCAATTGGCTGGCCGTTGCGGCGTCGATGCGCTGGAAGATTTTTGCGTTTTTCATGGGGTAAGCTCCGTCTCGGCTGCCGCTGTGCGTTCCGGGTAGGGCGGCAAGGTGGTGATGCGCGTATCGGTGAGCGCGCGGCCCACGGTGAAGTGGTAGAGCGACTGGAAATGCCGGCTGCGCAAGCCGAGCAGTTCGTGAAAGGCATCGTCGAGAAAGCAGCCGATGCCGGTGCCGCGCAGCGCCAGCGTTTCTGCTTCCAGGTACAGCACCTGGCCGAGCACACCCGCTTCCCAGTGCAACTGACGATAGCGCCAGGCGTCTTGCTGGATGCTGTGTTCGAATTCGGCCAGCATGCCCAGCGTGAAACAGCTGTCGGCGGCAATTGCCTGCTGGCAGCTGACGGCGCGGGCGACTTTCTGCCACTTGCCCGCTTGCAGGCGGAACAACGGCAGGTGCGCGGGACAGCCTGCCACCCGCTGCCACTCGAATTCATCGCTCAATTCCGCACGCAACCGCGCTTCCGCCCCAGCCTCGCGCACCAGGATGTAAAGCCCGGCGGGCACGTCTTCCACGCGGTGGACGAAAAATACCGGGTGAACCTGCGGCGCGTAGTCCCAGATATCCCACGGCAGGTGCGGATGGGGAAGCAGACTGGCGACGAGGCGGTAGAAGTCGGCTGCGGCCATGGTGAACTGCGGGTCGAAACGCTGGGCGCTGCGCCGCCCCATGATGATCTCGGCCGCAGGCAAATGGGTGGCGCAGGTTCCCGGCGAGTAATCCAGATGTCGCGTTACGCTAGCTGTGTTGTGATTGCTTTCGGTGGCCGACGCGACTTCGTCGATGACAGGCCAGTGGTACATGGGATGTGGGTCGAGAATGTTCGCCTGTCCCATCCAGCTGGTGTGAGCGGCGTCCCAGGGTGCGGGCTCGACCGGGGCCTGCGGGTGAGCCGGGCTGATGAGTTGCACTAGCAGATCCGGTTCCTCACGCTCGGCAACTGCGTAGTCCTGATCGCGCCCGGTGCCCAGCAGCGCCGCCAGGCGCGGGCTGTCGCAGCTTGCCAGCAGGCGCACCTGCCATCCCAGTAGGCCGGCGGCATAGCGCAGCGCGGCCAGCGCATGGCCGACATCGAGCTGGCAATAGCGGAAGGCGCGCTCGCCGTATTTCCAGGCCTCGCGCCAGTGGATGGAGGACAGTCCTATCCACAGGCCGGAGGGGTGCGCCGCAGTGGAGCGGCAGCGTTGTTCCAGCACATGGCTGCGGCTCGCGTAGTGGTACAGACCGTCTTCCAGTCCCTGTATGTCGTGCGCAATCACATACGCCTCGGTCGGATGAAGATTTCCGCTCGACGGATTGCAGCGTAACGCCCAGCGATCCGGCCCGTATTCTTTCCATGCGGAAAGGCCCAGCGACAGTTCCAGCAAAGCGCCCAGCGAATCGAGCGAGAGGGCAGGGGGATGAGTCTTTTCCGGCTGGTCTCCGCCGTCGGTCCAGGTCATGCGACCGGCGCAGAGCGGCAGGCGCACGGACGGGCTGTCCTTGAAGCTGCGGAATGGATCGGGCTGCATGGTCCAGTCCAGCGTCTCCGGACCGGAGGCATAGCGATCAGGCCGGTGCTTGGTGCGCTCGTGGTAGGCGAACGCGACCTGCGCGCGTTCGGTGTCCTGCGGCTCGCTGTTTTGTGACGTGGGGCATGGGGTTGCTGCATGGGGGCGCGAGCATTGCTCCACACCCTGTGGCACATTGCTATTGCTCGCAACGCCCAGCCGCTGTTCGATCTGCGCCGCATCGAATCCCGCCAGGCGCCAGCCATCCGCCTCGATCAGGGGGCGCCGGATCAGCAGCGGGTCGTTCAGCATCATGTCCAGCGCGGTTTGGGCGTCGATGCGGGCGGGATCGATTTCACCGGACTTCAGTTGCGGCGCGGCGCGGTTGAACCAGTCGGCAACCGGCAGGGCCGTGAAGAAATCGCGCAGCCGCTGCGCGGTCCACGGCTCACTCAATAAATCCCGTGCGATGACTTGGTGGCCTGCATCGAGCAGCAGCCGCTTCTGGCGTGCGTTGGTTGCACAGCCCGGTTTTTCGTAAAAAATGAGTGTGGCCATCATGCGTCCCTTTTCACGTTTTGCGCGAGCCTGAGCAGCGCTTCGGTCTGCGCCTCGATACGCTGCCTGACTTCCTTGTCCAGCTTTTTCAGCCAATACCCCGGAATGCCGGAAACTCCGTAGGCTGCGCCGGCCAGCATGCCGGCGAGAGCGCCGTTGGTGTCCGCGTCTTCCCCGCAGTTCACCACCTCGGTAACGCAGGATTCGAAACTGTCGGTGCGAAAAAAATGGTAGAGAACCGTCTGCACCGTATCGACGATGTAGCCCGATGCATGTCTGGTATAGGGGTCGAAACGGAACACCGGAAACTCGCCGGTAAGGCGATTCGCTTCCGCGCGGCAGCCCTTGATTCCGCCGCCCTGAATCAGGGCTTGCGTCATTCTTCCGAGCGCCAGGGTCGCGGCGTCCGACAAGGGGTGGTGATGGGTGATATGGCATTGCGCCTGTGTTGCCCGGGTGAATGCGTCACCGTCATGCAGCATCGCCAGCGCCAGCGGCAGATTGCGCATGCAGGCACCGTTGCCGCCATCGCCCTCATTCGGCTGGCCTGTCAGCGTGCCGTCTGCCATATAGCGCTGGATGCCACGACGGCAGGTGTTGCCCACATCCACCGGCCGGGTCTTGAGCCAGGCCACGAAGGCATCGGCAGCGGCAGTCGCGTTCCAGCCGCCGCTGTCGATAAGCGACTGCGCCAGCGCCAGCGACATTTGCGTATCGTCGGTGATCTGGCCCGGCTTGAGTTTGAGCCAGCCGCCGCCGATCAGGTCGCGGTGGATGCCGTAGGTGTGCTGAATCTCGGCGGGCATCATGAATTCAACCGTTGCGCCCAGGGCATCGCCGACGGCGAAACCGAGATAAGCGCCCAGTGCACGTTCGTGTACTTCATCGCGAGCCACATCCATCCCTTAGAGGTAATTGACCGTGACACGATAGTCGCCGCCGATCACCAGATATTCCGCTTCGCCCTTGAGCGCATGGCGCGAAAGAAGATCGTTGAAGAACAGGATTTTTGCCGTGGGTACGTGTGCCTCCAGAATGGAATCGCCGAATTCGCATGCAATGTTGCGGTGCGCGGTGAACGATACGATGTTGTTCAGTCTGACCAGCGCTGGCCCGGTTCGCGGACGCGATTGGCCGCACAGGAGATTGTCCTCGCGAAAGTCGTTCACCCCGCGATACAGGGTGACGTGATGCCGCCCCGGCTGGAACCAGCGCCCGATTGACCATTGGCAGAATTCATACAACAGATCCAGCTGCGTATGGATGTCGTTGTTGTGAAAACGGCTGGACAGTTTTTCTTCCACGTAACGCAACCAGGCGCCGGACGCAAAGCGCGCGAGCGCAGCCTTGTGGAAGGTCGGGAACAAACCAAAGCGGCTTTCCGCCCAGCCTTTCATCACGGCGCCTTCACGGCTGTTGGAGTCATAGCCCCAGCCCTTGAGCAGGCGCAGATAACTGGCGCGAAACCGCCGTACCGGTGCGTCGCCTGGCTGCGTTTTCTTTGGTTTCTTTGGTGACAAATTGAACGTTTCGTCCATATAGCCCTGAAAACAGTTCCCCGCCTCGGCGTGACTGCCGACCGTGTTCAGGAGATCGAACAGCCGCGCATGGCTTTCATGCACGCCGCGGATATGCAGCGGCAGGGGATGGTCATTGAATGCCGCGCTCGCCAGCAGGCCGGTGGGAACGCCCACCAGATTGGCGCTGTGCCCGCGCAGCGCGGCAACGGTCATGTTGCGTGAATCGGAATAAGCGCCTGTTTGCGCCCCAATAATCCATCCACCTTTCTGCGCGCATTTTCCACCGTCAACGGTTTCACCAGCAGGCCATCGATGCCTGCGTTTTGACACGCAGCCACCAGCGGATCCTCGCGGGTGTCCGCGACCAGCAGAATCTTCGCGCTGGACAGGCGCGAGCGGATGAGCGGCAACACTTCCATCCCGCGCTCCTGCACGACATCGATGCCCAACAGCAGCAGGTCGGGCTTCCAATCTATGCTTTTGTCGAATGCCGCTTCGAGGCTGGACAGGTCATGGGTTTCGTTCTCGTCGTGCAGCATGAACTGCAGCACCATGCGCGTGAGGTCGTCGTTGGCCACCACGAACAGGCGTTTGTTGTCCACTGCCTTTGCACTCTCTACGCCGATTTGCATCGCACTTCTCCCGGGGTCTTGTCTGTGAAAATCTCTGTGGAAACCGAAGAAAAGCAAGAAGTGTTCCGGGCGCGTGAATCACGCTCACATGCGGCCTGGCTGTGCGAACGGCATGCAAAATCCATGTCGCATGTCGGACAAGGCGGGGCGTGTGTAGGGTTAGCGACAAAGACTGAAATTCGGTTGGGCGGCCAGGGTGGCGGATTGCCGGGACGCGGGTGCGTGGCACGTGCGTTGCTACGATAGATCGACCAATCGAGGCCGCCATGATTTTCTCCCGCACCCGTCAATATGCCATCCAGGCGCTGATCTATCTGGCCGCCCTGCCGTTGGCGCTATCGCGGCACTGAAGGTTTTCCCCCGTGGTATTTCTTTTTTGGCTTGTCCCCTTCGCGACAGCGTTTTAGGTGTTTGTCGTATTTGCAACAAGCAGTTCCATACCTTTTATATTCAAATAATATAAATAAAAACAATAAGTTATTAACTTGAATTGCGTGTGGCACGGTCGTTGCTGTGTATTGGTCGTGCAGCGAATGTTTTGCCGGATCCGTATTCGAATAAGAAGAAGAAGAAAGGTGCGCAGCAGAATTTTTTGAGTCGGCTGAGTGCTTGCTGCCAGGGTGAATCGATTTTGATTTTTTAAACTTTAAGGAGATACACATGGCTAAATTAAGGCAAATCGCCTTCTACGGCAAAGGCGGGATTGGTAAATCCACCACCTCGCAAAACACCTTGGCGGCTCTGTCCGACCTGGGCCAGAAAATCCTCATTGTCGGTTGCGATCCCAAGGCCGATTCCACCCGTCTGATTCTGCACGCCAAAGCCCAGGACACCATCCTGAGCCTGGCCGCCGAAGCCGGCAGCGTGGAAGACCTCGAGCTCGAGGATGTGATGAAAGTGGGTTACAAAGACATCCGTTGCGTTGAGTCCGGCGGCCCTGAGCCTGGCGTGGGTTGTGCCGGTCGTGGCGTGATCACTTCCATCAACTTCCTGGAAGAAGAGGGCGCTTACGACGGCATCGACTATGTTTCCTACGACGTGCTCGGCGACGTGGTGTGCGGCGGTTTTGCCATGCCCATCCGCGAGAACAAGGCGCAGGAAATCTACATCGTCATGTCCGGCGAGATGATGGCCATGTACGCGGCCAACAACATCTCCAAGGGCATTCTGAAGTACGCCAACTCGGGCGGCGTGCGCCTCGGCGGGCTGATATGCAACGAGCGCCAGACCGACAAGGAACTGGAACTGGCCGAATCGCTGGCTGCCAAGCTGGGCACCAAGCTGATCCACTTTGTGCCGCGCGACAACGTCGTGCAACACGCCGAACTGCGCCGGATGACGGTGATTGAATACGCGCCCGATTCCAAGCAGGCTCAAGAGTACCGTGACCTGGCCCTGAAGATCCACAACAACTCCGGCAACGGCATCATCCCGACGCCCATCACCATGGACGAACTGGAAGACATGCTGATGGAGCACGGCATCATGAAGCCGGTCGATGAGTCTATCGTCGGCAAGACTGCCGCGGAACTTGCAGCAGAAGCAGCAGCTGCGTAATTGAGCCTCGTCGCCTGCGCGCCTTCACGGTGCAAAGGCGACGGGGACTCAGCAGAGGGAAACCTCTGCCAAGGGCATCGCCGTTGCACGAAACGGTGTCATTCGCAGAGCTTTCCCAGGAACAGGAAAGTCGGTGTTTTTTAGTGTTTACATCTCATAGGAGGGCGCAATGAGCCTCACAGTCGAGCAAACGAAAGTAAGGAACCAGGAACTGATCAGTGAAGTCCTGAAGGTTTATCCGGACAAAACCGCAAAGCGTCGCGCCAAGCATCTGGGCACCTTTGAGGAAGGCAAACCGGATTGCGGCGTGAAGTCCAACGTCAAGTCCATTCCGGGCGTGATGACCATTCGCGGTTGCGCCTACGCCGGTTCCAAGGGCGTGGTGTGGGGGCCGATCAAGGACATGATCCACATCAGCCACGGACCGGTCGGTTGCGGTCAGTACTCCTGGGCCGCGCGCCGCAACTACTACATCGGCACCACCGGCATCGACAGCTTTGTAACCATGCAGTTCACATCCGACTTCCAGGAGAAGGACATCGTCTTCGGCGGCGACAAGAAGCTGGAAAAGATCATGGACGAGATCCAGGTGCTGTTCCCGCTGAACAAGGGCATCACCGTGCAGTCCGAGTGCCCGATCGGCCTGATCGGCGACGACATCGAAGCAGTGTCGAAGAAGAAGTCCAAGGAATACGACGGCAAGACCATCGTGCCGGTGCGTTGCGAGGGTTTTCGCGGCGTGTCGCAGTCGCTCGGCCACCACATCGCCAACGACACCATCCGCGACTGGGTTTTCGACAAGGGCGACAAGCATCCCGAGTTCGTCCCTACGCCGTATGACGTGGCCATCATCGGCGACTACAACATCGGCGGCGATGCCTGGGCTTCGCGCATCCTACTGGAAGAAATGGGGCTGCGCGTGATCGCGCAGTGGTCCGGAGACGGCTCCATTGCCGAGCTGGAAAATTCACCCAAGGCCAAGCTCAACGTGCTGCACTGCTACCGCTCGATGAATTACATCTCGCGCCACATGGAAGAGAAGTACGGTATTCCCTGGGTCGAGTACAACTTCTTCGGCCCGTCTAAAATCGAAGCGTCCCTGCGTGAAATTGCCAGCCACTTCGACGACAAGATCAAGGAAGGCGCCGAGAAGGTGATCGCCAAGTATCGCAAGATGATGGACGCGGTGATCGAGAAGTACAAACCGCGCCTGGCCGACAAGACCGTCATGCTGTTCGTCGGCGGACTGCGCCCGCGTCACGTCATCGGCGCCTACGAGGATCTGGGCATGAATGTAGTCGGTACCGGCTATGAGTTCGGCCACAACGACGATTACCAGCGCACCACGCACTACGTCAAGGACGGCACTCTGATTTATGACGACGTGACCGGCTACGAATTCGAGAAATTCGTCGAGAAGATCCAGCCCGACCTGGTCGGCTCCGGCATCAAGGAAAAGTACGTGTTCCAGAAGATGGGCGTGCCGTTCCGTCAGATGCACTCCTGGGACTACTCGGGTCCGTACCACGGCTACGACGGCTTCGCCATCTTCGCCCGCGACATGGACATGGCGATCAACAACCCGGTGTGGGGTCTGACCAAGGCACCGTGGAAGTAATGAGTGACAGGGATTAGGGATCAGGGGCTAGGGGGTTTTGTGCGCTTTGCGCCTGTTTCCAAAAACCCTCGCTCAGCGACTCACCCCCTAATTCCTAGCCCCTAGTCCCTAACCCCTTTTTAGGAGAACAAAATGACCCAGGACGTAGAAAACGTAGTCGACCATCTCAATCTGTTCCGTAGTCCGGAATACAAGGAGATGTTCGCAGACAAGCGCAAGAATTTCGAATTCGCTCATCCCGATGACAAGATCAAGGAAACAGCCGAGTGGACCAAGGGCTGGGAATACCGCGAGTTGAATTTCCAGCGCGAGGCACTGACCGTCAATCCGGCCAAGGCCTGCCAGCCGTTGGGTGCGGTGTTTGTCGCCGTCGGCTTTGAAGGCACCATCCCATTTGTGCATGGTTCGCAGGGGTGCGTCGCTTATTACCGCAGCCACTTCAGCCGCCATTTCAAGGAGCCTTCCTCCTGCGTGTCCTCTTCCATGACGGAAGATGCAGCGGTGTTCGGCGGCCTGAACAACATGATCGACGGCCTGGCCAACACCCACTCCATGTACAAGCCGAAGATGATTGCTGTTTCCACCACCTGCATGGCGGAAGTGATCGGCGACGACCTCAACGGCTTTATTTCAACGGCTCGAGAAAAGGGTAGCGTGCCGGCAGATTTCCCCGTGCCTTTCGCGCACACCCCGGCTTTCGTCGGCAGCCACATCACCGGTTACGACAATGCGCTCAAGGGCATCGTCCACTACTTCTGGGAAGGCAAGGAACGCACGCCCAGCGAGAAGATCAACTTCATCGGCGGCTTCGATGGTTACACCGTCGGCAACCTGCGCGAAGTCAAGCGCATATTCGACCTGATGGGTGTGAATTACACCATCCTGGCCGACAACAGCGATGTGTGGGATACCCCGGCCGACGGCGAATTCCGCATGTACGACGGCGGCACCACGCTGGATGACGCCAAGGCTGCGATCAATGCCAAGGCCACTATTTCGATGCAGCAATATTGCACCGAGAAGACGCTGGACTACATCGCCAAAACCGGTCAGGAAACCGTGGCTTTCAATCACCCGGTGGGTGTGGCGGCGACCGACAAGTTCCTGATGGAAGTGTCGCGTATCACCGGCAAACCGATTCCCGATGCGCTAACCAAGGAACGCGGTCGTCTGGTGGACGCCATTGCCGACTCCAGTGCGCATATCCACGGCAAGAAGTTCGCCATCTACGGCGATCCGGATCTGTGCTACGGACTGGCTGGCTTCTTGATGGAGCTGGGCGCCGAGCCGGTGCACGTGCTCTCCACCAACGGCGGCAAGGAATGGGAAATCAAGATGCAGGCACTGTTCGACAGCTCGCCATTCGGCAAATCCTGCCACGTTTACCCCGGCAAGGACCTGTGGCACATGCGCTCGCTGCTCAATACCGAGCCGGTGGATTTCCTGATCGGCAACACCTACGGCAAGTATCTGGAGCGCGATACCGGCACGCCGCTGATCCGCATTGGCTTCCCGGTGTTCGACCGCCATCACCACCACCGTTATCCGGTGTGGGGCTACCAGGGCACGAT
Source organism: Sulfuriferula sp. GW1 (assembly GCF_047300855.1). Lineage (GTDB taxonomy): Bacteria > Pseudomonadota > Gammaproteobacteria > Burkholderiales > Sulfuriferulaceae > Sulfuriferula. The sequence goes on along the minus strand of NZ_CP170197.1, from coordinate 2,395,799 downwards.
GAACGTGCTGGTGTGGCTGCTGGACAAGATCTTCGACGAAATGGACAAGAACACCATCATCCCGGCGAAGACCGATTACAGCTTCGACATCATCCGGTAAGGGTAAGCAGTGAGTAGTGAGTAGTAGGAAGGTGAGCGGTCGGCCGATTCAGGGCCGGGTCGACCGCAACAACCGAGTGCGACAAGACCAGGGCTGGGAGCGAGCGACTATGAGTACATTGAGCAGCAAGGTTCAGGAAGTCTTCGACGAACCCGCTTGCGGCAAGAACCAGGCGAAAGGCGAGAAGGAACGCAAGAAGGGGTGTACCAAGCAGCTGGTGCCCGGCGCCGCGGCCGGTGGCTGCGCCTTCGACGGCGCCAAGATCGCGCTGCAACCGATCACCGATGTCGCGCACCTGGTACACGGCCCCATCGCCTGCGAAGGCAACTCGTGGGACAACCGCGGTGCCAAGTCGTCCGGCTCCAGACTCTACCGGACCGGCTTCACTACTGACATTAACGAACTCGACGTGGTCTACGGCGGCGAGAAGCACCTGTTTAAATCGGTCAAGGAAATCCTGGACAAGTACGATCCGGCTGCGGTGTTCGTCTACCAGACCTGCGTTACCGCGCTGATCGGCGACGACATCGAGGCGGTGTGCAAGGCCGCCACCCAGAAATTCGGCAAGCCGGTGATACCGGTCGACGCGCCCGGCTTCGTCGGCAACAAGAATCTCGGCAACAAGCTGGCCGGCGAAGCGCTGCTCGATTACGTGATCGGCACCGAGGAACCCGACACCACCACGCCCTACGACATCAATATCATCGGCGAGTACAACCTGGCCGGTGAGCTGTGGCAGGTGAAGCCGCTGCTGGACGAAATGGGCGTGCGTATCCTGTCCTGCATTTCCGGCGACGCCAAGTATCGCGAGGTGGCGTATTCGCATCGCGCCAAGGCTGCGATGATGGTGTGCTCCAAGGCCATGATCAACATCGCCCGCAAGATGGAAGAGCGCTACGAGATTCCCTTCTTTGAAGGCTCCTTCTACGGCATCACCGACATGAGTGACTCCCTGCGCAACATTGCCAAGATGCTGGTGGACAAGGGAGCGCCTGCGGATCTGCTGGACCGTGCCGAAGCCATCATCCAGCGCGAAGAGGCTGCCTTCTGGGTGCAGATGGAGCCGTACAAGGATCGCCTGAAAGGTGTGAAGGTGCTGCTCATCACCGGCGGCGTGAAATCCTGGTCGGTGGTCTCCGCGCTGCAGGAAGTGGGCATGGAAATCGTCGGCACCAGCGTGAAGAAGTCCACCCTCGAAGACAAGCAGAAAATCAAGGAACTGATGGGCGAGGACGCGCACATGGTCGATGACATGACCCCGCGCGAAATGTACAGGATGCTCAAGGACGCGCAGGCCGACATCATGCTCTCCGGCGGACGCTCCCAGTTCATAGCGCTCAAGGCCAAGATGCCCTGGCTCGACATCAACCAGGAACGCCACCACGCCTATGCCGGCTACGACGGCATGGTGACGCTGGTGCGCGAGATTGCCAATGCGCTGTACAACCCGATCTGGGAGCAGGTGCGCAAGCCGGCGCCCTGGGAAATGCAAGGCGAAAAAAAGCTAGCCACAGAGCACACAGAGGTGTTGCTGGGTGATTTTCGCTCTGTGCCCTCTGTGGCTTGAATTGGGTTTTTTAGGAAATTGATATGGCTACCGTCACCCACGTCAAGAAATCCTGCGCGGTGAATCCGCTCAAGATGAGCGCGCCGATCGGCGCTGCGCTGGCCTTCACCGGGCTGGACAACTGCATGCCCACTCTGCACGGCTCGCAGGGCTGCACCGCCTTCGGCCTGGTGCTGTTCGTGCGCCACTTCAAGGAAGCGGTGCCGATGCAGACCACCGCGATGAACGAGGCCACCACCATCATGGGCGGCTACGACAACGTGGAGCAGGCCATCCTCAACATCCACAAGCGCGCCCATCCGTCCATCATCGCCATTGCTTCGACCGGCCTCACTGAAACCAAGGGCGACGATGTGGACGGCTATCTGACACTGATCCGCAAGAAGCACCCGGAGCTGGATGAGGTGGCGCTGGTGTATGTCTCGACGCCGGACTATGTCGGCGCCTTCCAGGACGGCTGGGCCAAGGCGGTGGCCAAGATTGTGAAGGAGCTGGCCGAGCCCGGCCCGCAAAGCGCCGGACAGATCAATGTGCTCGCCGGCAGCCACCTCACCCCCGGCGACATTGAAGAGATACGCGAACTGGTTGAAGCCTTCGGTCTGAAACCGATCATTCTGCCGGATCTGTCGGGTTCAATGGATGGCCATATTCCGGACAACTTCAGTCCCACCACGTTGGGTGGCACGACGCTGGTGGAAATCCGCGCTACAGGCAGATCCGGATTCACGCTGGCCATCGGCGAACACATGCGCGAGGCCGCGCAGACCCTGCAGGATAAATGCGGGGTGCCATTCGAGGTGCTGGAAAGCCTCACCGGGCTCGACACCAACGATCGCCTGATGACCCTGCTGGCGTCGAAATCCGGCCGACCGGCGCCGAACAAATACCGCCGCCAGCGCAGCCAGTTGATGGATGCCATGCTGGACGCGCACTTTTACTTCGGCGGCAAGAAAATCGCCATCGGTGCCGAGCCGGATCTGCTGGTTGCCGTCGGCAAGCTGTTGGTCGGCATTGGCGCGGAGCTCACCGCCGTGGTGACGACGACGCCGTCGCCGGTGCTGGCACACCTGCCAGCGCAGGAAGTGCTGATCGGCGATCTGGAAGATTTGGAGCAGCGGGCGCAGGGCTGCGATCTGCTGGTGACCCACTCGCACGGCCGCCAGATGGCGGAGCGGCTGAAGCTGCCGTTTTTGCGCATGGGCATTCCCATGTTCGACCGCCTGGGCGCGGCGCATCAGGTGACAGTGGGTTACCGCGGAACGCGCAACCTGATTTTCGAAATAGCCAATATGTTCATGGCGGCGGCGCACGAGCCGGAACCGGACGATTGGCGTCAACCCGCAGCACAAGGAGCGGAATGCGGGAGTTGTGCGCCGGCTGCGGCTCATTGACAGCAGCCCGGATGAACGTTTTTCAAATGGAGGCACTATGAAAGTAGCGTTTTGTACACAGGACATGAAGCGGGTTGACGCGCACTTCGGCTGGGCGAAGAACATTGCCATCTACGAGGTGACACCGGACGGTTCGAGTTTCACCGAGGCGATCGTGTTTGACGGCGACCTCGAGGAAGACGGCAACGAGGACAAGCTCGCGCCGAAGCTGGAAGCGATCAAGGACTGCGCCATTCTTTACGTGGCGGCGATCGGCGGTTCGGGTGCGGCGCGGGTGGTGGCCAGCAAGATTCACCCGATCAAGGTGCAGGAGCCGGAAGTGATCGACGACATCCTGCTCAAGTTGCAAGGAGTGCTGAAGGGCACACCGCCGCCATGGCTGCGCAAGGTGCTGGAGAAGGGTCAGGAAAAAACGTTCGATTTTGATGAAGAAGAGGTTAACGATGCCTAATGCCGAAGCCACGGTTGCTACAGCCGCCGATCCGATGCAGTCACTGTTCGTGAAGGAACTGATCAAGCAGTGGCGCGCCCAGGACACCCACGGCGTGTGGGAGGGCAAGACCGACGCCACCCTGCTCGCGCCCTACATCATTACCAAAGAGCAGCGCAGGCAATTGCCGATCATCGGCGACCCCGATCCGGAAACCCTGTGGCGGATGGAGTTGTACTACAACGCCATCGGGCTGGCCATCGAGCGGCAGACCGGCGTCATGGTATCGCCCATGATGAAAATGTCCCACGAGGGCTTCGGTCGCCTGGTGCTGCTCGCCGGGCGTCTGGTCGCGGTCAACAAGCAATTGCGCGACGTCAACCGCTTCGGATTCGAGAGCATGGAAAAGCTCGCTGAAGAAGGGGAAAAGCAGGTTGCGGCGGGTGTCGGCATGGTGAATCAATTTCCCGACGCGGCCAAATATGAATAAGCCGCGTTGGTGTGCGGCGAGTGGGCGGACGTGAATCCAAACCGGGTTCAAGACGCCGAATGAAGCTGAAAGGAGCAAATCATGGCTTTAGTACTTGAACGTGGAGTGGACGTCGACGTACCTCATTGGTTGGACATGATCGAAAACATCGAACATGAACGATTACTCGCCGAATCTGCGAAAAAGATCGAAGGGAAAGAAAACGTGGAAGAGAAAGAAGCGCTGAAAGCAGAGGTGAAGAAACTCAATGCACGCGCGATGGAAGCCCGCATGGCGCTGCACGACCTGTCAGAGGAACTGCCCGCCGGTCTGGAGACAGTCATGGACGTGGCGCAGCAGACCGTCGCAGCCTTCCAGAATCTGGACGCGGCGCGCAAAAAGCTGGCCGCCGCCACGGCGTGAGGTGAATCATGAGCAAGCCGGTCACCATCACCCTGCCTGACGGGCGCAGCTGGACGCCGAAGTTCGTCCACGCCATCAAAGAGGAAAAATGCATCGGCTGCGGGCGCTGCTTCCGGGTGTGCGGACGCGACGTGCTGCAACTCAAGGGTGTGAACGCAGACGGCGAATATGTCGAGGTCGCTCTGGGCGATGACGACGACGATGACGACGCCGAGTACGAGAAAAAGGTCATGACCATCGTCAACCAGATGAACTGCGTCGGCTGCGAGGCGTGCGCCAAAATCTGCCCGAAACAGTGCTATGACCACGAAGTGATGGAGGCGGACTGACATGCGCCGCGACCTGCTCGATTTCGACATGCTTATGCGCCATGCGCGCGACCCCGAGGATGTGCTTGCGCAAACCTTCGCGCGCGTCATCGTGGCGGCGGCACGCGGCACGCTCGCTGCGCCCGGCATCGGCATGGGTCTGGATCGCAAGCGCTTCGGCGCGCTGGTGGCGTGCTACTTTCCCGGCGCGGAAATGCAACTGTTCGGCGCACGCTGCGATCCCGCCGCACCCTGCGCCGACTGCACGCCGGTGCCTTTGAATGAGTTCGAGGATCTGCTGGACCTGCTGTTGGAACACCGCTCCGATGTCAGCGAGCAGACCGAGTGGTTGGCCTACGCCGTCGCCAGCGGCTGCATGGGTGGCGACCACCTCTACCAGGACATGGGGATGCCCGATCGCCAGGCATTATCCGCCCTGCTGGAACGTTACTTCACTGCGCTCTACCTGAAAAACGTGGGCAACATGAAGTGGAAAAAATTTTTCTACAAGCAGCTTTGCGACCGCGCCGAGATCAAGATGTGCCCGGCACCGAGTTGCCAGGTCTGCAACGACTACCACAATTGTTTTGGCTCCGAAGAGGATGAGCTGACCTTGGCGATGGAAGAAAAAGCTGCTCGGTAGGAATCATTGGACCGGTATCTCCGTCCAATATTCGGACTCCGTTAACCGCCTGTATTCTCCGGAAGGAACCAATTCATGAACTCCGCTTTGTCAACGCTGCTCGCAGCCGGTCTCGTTGCCTTTGATTTGGTTGCTGGCTCGGCCAGCGCAGACGAGGTGCAGGTGGCCGTGGCCGCCAATTTTACTGCGCCGATGCAGAAAATCGCCGCCGATTTCGAGAAGGACACCGGCCACAAGGCGCTGCTGTCTTTCGGCGCAACCGGCAGTTTCTACGTCCAGATCAGGAACGGCGCCCCCTTCGATATCCTGCTCGCCGCCGATGCTGAAACCCCATCCAGGCTGGAGAAGGAAGGGCTGGGCGTGTCCGGCAGCCGCTTCACCTACGCCATCGGCAAGCTGGTGCTGTGGAGTGCCAAGCCTGGATTCGTGGACGGCAAGGGCGACGTGCTGAACAAGGGTGACTTCAGGCACGTAGCCATTGCCAACCCGAAACTTGCCCCCTATGGCGCAGCCGCCATGGAAGCGCTGACCAGGCTCGGCCTGCTGACCGCGCTACAGCCCAAGTTCGTGCAGGGAGAAAGCATCGCCCAGACTTATCAGTTTATCGCCACCGGCAACGCCGAACTGGGCTTCGTCGCCCTGTCCCAGGTGCTTAACAAGGAAGGCAAGCTGGTCAGCGGTTCGGCCTGGGTGGTGCCCGCCAGCCTGTACATGCCCATCCGCCAGGACGCGGTGATCCTCACCCATGGCAAAGACAAGGCAGCCGCCGCTGCTCTGATGAAGTACCTGAAGGGCGACAAGGCGAGGGCGGTGATCAAAGCCTACGGCTACGGATTTTATTGATCCGGCACGAATTATTCATGAATCCGCATAAGCGACCTTAGGGTCTTTGAAGTAGCGCTTCACCCGTTCCGTCATTTGCTCACGAAATTTCGCCGGATAGGGCGGCTTGGGGGTATGTGGTTTGCGCACTTCGGACTTCTTCTGCAAAAACAATAAGGTGTCCGTGAAATGGGGTCAACTTCAAGTCCACATTGGCGAGCTGCTACAGAAAATAAAGCGTGATTGGCACAGCGCTGGCACAGTGAATGCCGCAACAATATAGAATACATGAACAAGAATCTGGCACGATTCTGGCACACTGAGATATGCCGAATGTGTAGTAAGTAAGAGTGGGCTGGCTGGTTCGTACCAGCTACCTATTTGGATTTATAAATGAATGGTTGGGGTGGATGATGGGGCTCGAACCCACGACAACCGGAATCACAATCCGGGACTCTACCAACTGAGCTACATCCACCGTTGAAAACTGGCCTGCCCGACAGGAATCGAACCTGTAACCCCCAGCTTAGAAGGCTGGTGCTCTATCCGGTTGAGCTACGGGCAGCTCATGAACCGACCATGGCACCGGCTAGCCGGGCAAAAAACTTGGTCGGGGCGGAGAGATTTGAACTCCCGACATCCTGGTCCCAAACCAGGCGCGCTACCAGACTACGCTACGCCCCGAGAGGTCGAGACTATACCCGTGCTCGCGAATATGGTCAATCCACTTCTTGAGTATGGGGCATGAAAAATGCGATGATTGCGGCTTTATAACGCGCACCAAAATATCATGCCCGCACAAATTCTTGATGGAAAAAGCCTGTCCGAACGCATGATAGCGGACGTGCAAAAGCGTATTGCCGGACGTGTGGCTGCCGGAAAATCGGCGCCTACGCTCGCGGTCATTCTGGTGGGCAGCGATCCGGCCTCGGCCATTTATGTTCGCAACAAGCGCAATGCGTGTGCCAAGGCCGGAGTGCGTTCCATTTCCCATGATCTGCCGGCGGATACCAGTCAGGAGGTCTTGCTGGCACTGATTGACGAACTCAATGCGGACGCTACGGTGGACGGCATTCTGGTGCAACTGCCGCTGCCGCCGCATATTGATCCGGAAACGGTCATCGAGCGCACGCATTCCGACAAGGATGTGGATGGCTTCCATCCCTATAATATTGGCCGCCTGGCTGTGCGCATGCCGACACTGCGCTCATGTACCCCATACGGGGTGATGGTGTTGTTGCGTTCGGCACATGCCGACTTGAAGGGTTTGCACGCAGTGGTGGTGGGCTCATCCAACCATGTCGGCCGTCCGATGGGGCTGGAGTTGCTGCTGGCAGGCTGTACCGTTACCACCTGTCACCGCTTTACCCGGGATCTGGCCAGCTTTGTGCGCCAGGCCGATATTGTGGTGGTCGCCGTGGGCAAGCCGGGTCTGGTGAAGGGTGAATGGATCAAACCCGGCGCGACAGTGGTGGATGTGGGCATCAATCGCCTGGCCGATGGCAGCCTGTGCGGCGATGTGGAATACGCATCGGCCGCAGAGCGTGCCGCGTGGATTACACCGGTGCCGGGGGGGGTAGGCCCCATGACGGTGGCAATGCTGCTGCAAAACACGCTGCAAACACTCGAAACCCATCAGCCCTGACGCTTATTCCGCATGCCAGGCGCGTATGGCGGCCAGATTGACGCAAGACTGGCCATGCAGGCTGCCGTGGATTACCTGCGGGGTATGCCCCGGTTCACCCAGATCTGACAGTACCGCTGCTGCGCCGCTAAAATCATGGTCGCTGGTGTAATCGTTGATCGTTACCAGGGTTTTCAATCCGGCATTCAGGCTGGAGCGGATGCCGTTCTCCGAATCCTCAAATGCGAAGCAGGCCTCCGGTGACAGTTTCATTTGCTGGAGCGCCCAAACATAAATATCCGGCGCGGGCTTTTTTGCAGGCACGATATCGCCCGCAGCGATGACTTCAAACCAGTCGCTGGCGTCTTCTGCCAGGCTGTGGCGCAACAAAGCCGTGACGTTTTCCGGGGTAGTGGTGGTGGCGATGGCGAGGCGCAGCCCTGCCGAGCGCGCCTCGTGCAACAGGCGTTTGACGCCAGGACGCATAGGGATTTCGCCGTGGCTGAGCAACTCGGTATAGTGACGCGTTTTGGCGCGATGCAGTTCGGCCACCAGATCAGCAAAATCGGCAGCTGGCGCATAATCGGTACGGAAATGCGACACGTAATATTGCATGCGTTCCTTGCCACCTGTGACGGTGAGTAATTTTCCGTATAATGCTACGTCCCAGTCCCAGTCCAGACCATATTCACGGAACGCTGCGTTGAATGCCATGCGGTGACCGTCGCGCTCTGTATCGGCGAGTGTGCCGTCTACGTCAAACAGTAATGCTTGTAATTCCATTGACTAGCCTTTATATGAAGTTTGTTGCTCTACGGGGATATTTCTGCTATTAAAGCGGTTTGTCTTTTTTCAGCATTTGGAAGCGGTAACTATTATGGCGACAGAATTCACCAAGTTCACACCTTACGTACCAAAAAAAGGTGAGGAGTATATGAGTGCCAAGCAACTCGGGCATTTTCGCAAAATCCTGGAAGGCTGGAAAGGCGAATTGTCGCAGGACATTGATGGCACCATCCATGCCATGCAGGAAGACGCCACCTTGTTTGCCGATCCCAATGATCGTGCCAGTCAGGAATCCGACATGGCGCTGGAACTGCGCAACCGTGATCGTGAACGCAAGCTGATCAAAAAGATCGACGAAACCATCGCCAAGATTGAAAACAAGGATTACGGCTATTGCGAAGGCTGTGGCGTGGAGATTGGTCTGAAACGTCTGGAAGCTCGTCCGACTGCCACCCTGTGTATCGATTGCAAAACACTCGATGAATTCCGCGAGCGTCAGGTCGCTCGCTAAACCCGTATTGAATGGGCAGTACAGCAATGTCCGAGTTCGAATCCAAACTGAATGGTATGTTGTTCAGCCTGATGTCGTGGGAGCAATTGACGGCATTCTGGGCGCGGGTAGATATGAATGCAGGATGGTATCTGTATGCCGTGGGGCAAGAGGTACCCAGCGTACCCGCAGCGTATGAACAGGTGTCCCTGTTCGTGCAGAAAATTGATGCATTGCTGCGCCATGAGCATGAAGAAAGCTACTGCGGTATCGTTTATGCAGATGATCTCGAACAGCCGAGTTTTATCAAGATCTACGACCCCGGCAATCTGGGCGTGTCGTGTGGCTCCAGTAAAATAAAAGTACAGCCCGGTTGGGTGATGAGCCGGTTTGCTCCCATCGAACTGCAGGCCAAAGCCGTGCCTGCCAACCGCACGCGCTGGTGGCAGGGTCTGTTCAGCAGCTGATAAGGTTTTGAGCGGCAATAAAAAAGCAGCCGGATGGCTGCTTTTTTATTGCCTGAATCACAAACCTGCAATTTACTCGGTAGGTGCGGCTTGCTCGGTCTTGACGGGTGGTTCCAGCAGGGCCTTCATGGACAGGCGCAGGCGGCCTTTCTCATCGGCCTCCAGCACCTTGACCTTGACCTGCTGGCCTTCGGTCAGGTATTCGCTCACTGCGTTGACACGCTCGTGGGCAATCTGGGAGATATGCAGCAAACCGTCTTTGCCTGGCAACACGCTGACAATGGCGCCGAAATCGAGCAGCTTGATCACGGTACCGTCGTAGGCCTTGCCGACTTCGACTTCAGCAGTAATTTCAGCGATACGCTTTTTGGCGGCTTCACCGGCTTCGCTGCTGGTGCAGGCGATTTTTACGGTGCCATCTTCATCAATATCAATCTGGGTGCCGGTTTCTTCGGTCAGCGCGCGAATCACGGCGCCGCCCTTACCGATCACGTCGCGGATTTTTTCCGGATTGATCTTCATGGTGATGATGCGCGGCGCGTAGGCAGACATTTCAACGCGCGGTGCTTCCACGGCGGATTTCATGATGCCGAGGATGTGCAGGCGGCCTTCCTTGGCCTGATCGAGCGCCACTTTCATGATTTCCTTGGTGATGCCGGTAATCTTGATGTCCATCTGCAGGGCGGTGACACCCGCTTCGGTACCAGCCACCTTGAAGTCCATGTCGCCGAGGTGATCTTCATCGCCCAGGATATCGGTGAGCACGGCGAAGCGGTTGCCGTCCTTGATCAATCCCATTGCGATACCCGCTACGTGGGCCTTCATTGGCACGCCCGCATCCATCAATGCCAGGCAACCTCCGCACACCGAGGCCATTGACGAAGAACCATTGGATTCGGTGATTTCCGATACCACGCGCATGGAATAGCCGAATTCTTCACGGCTCGGCAGAACGGCCAGCAACGCACGTTTGGCGAGGCGGCCATGGCCGATTTCGCGACGCTTGGGTGTGCCGACACGGCCGGTTTCGCCAGTGGCATAGGGGGGCATATTGTAGTGCAGCATGAAGCGGTCGCTGAACTCACCTTGCAGCGCATCCACTTTCTGTTCGTCGCGCCCGGTGCCCAGCGTGGAAACCACGAGCGCCTGTGTTTCTCCGCGGGTAAACAGAGCGGAGCCATGGGTGCGCGGCAGTACGCCGGTACGGATGGTAATGGGGCGTACGGTGCGGGTATCGCGGCCGTCGATGCGTGGTTCGCCGGACAGGATCTGGCCACGCACGATTTTGGCTTCCAGGTTATGAAAGACATCGTTGAATTCATTGACTTGCAGCGTACCCATATCCGCCGTGACCAATGCCTCCATCACCCGGGTGCGTACTGCGTCGATTTCTTGCGAACGGGCACGTTTCTGGCGCATGCGATAGGCCTGCTGCAGACCGGTTTCTGCCAGCTCGGTGACTTTGGCGACCAGCTCGGTATTGACCGCGGGAGGGGTCCATTCCCAAGGTTCAGGATTCACTTCATCGGCCAGTTCGTTGATCGCGTTGATGGCTACTTGCATCTGGGTATGTCCGTATACCACGGCACCGAGCATGATTTCTTCGGATAATTGTTGTGCCTCGGATTCCACCATCAGTACCGCGCTCTGGGTACCGGCAACGACGAGATCCAGCGCCGATTGGGGCAGCTCGCTGGCCAGCGGGTTGAGCACATATTCATTGTTGATAAAACCGACCCGCGCGGCGCCAATCGGGCCTTCGAACGGGATTCCCGAGATAGCTAGCGCAGCCGATGCGCCGATCAGTGCAGGAATGTCGGAATCCACTTCTGGGTTACTCGACATCACCGTGGCGATGATTTGCACTTCGTTGTAAAAAGCTTCGGGAAACAGCGGGCGCAACGGACGATCAATCAGGCGCGAAACCAGCGTTTCTTTCTCGGACGGACGACTTTCACGTTTCAGGAAGCCTCCGGGGATCTTGCCGGCGGCGTAAGTTTTTTCCTGATAATCCACAGTCAGCGGGAAGAAATCCTGGCCTGCCTTGACTTCCTGTTTGCCGACCACGGTGACCAGCACCACGGTGTCGTCCATGTTGACCAGGACTGCGCCACCAGCTTGACGAGCGATTTCGCCGGTTTCGAGCGTGACAGTATGGCGACCATACTGAAAGGATTTAGTAATCTTCATCGGATTCCTTTAGTTATCAAACAAAACCGCCCCGCGGTATCGGCGGGGCGGTATATGGTGCGGCGATAATGGTGCGCCCGGTATTTATTTGCGCAGACCCAGAGTCGCAATGATATTGCGATAACTGTCGTTATTGGTGCGCTTCAGGTAATCGAGCAATTTGCGACGACGGCTTACCATTTTTAGCAGGCCACGACGTGAGTGATGATCTTTGCTATTGGCTTTGAAGTGATCGGTCAAGCCATTGATACGCGCGGTGAGCAGGGCAACTTGCACTTCGGAAGAGCCCGTGTCGCCTGGGGCGTGTTGGTGTTCGGCAACGATTTTTGCTTTGTCTACTGCGGTGACAGCCATGGTGTTCTCCTATTTGGATAAAACAATCGCGAAGCGCTTCGGCTGGGATGCACTTCGTTCAAGAAAGCGCGGATTCTAGCAAAAAAATGCTTTTTACTCAAGTCATTGCGCTGAATTCTGTACGCATGGCAAGTTGCTGGCCATTAATCTGCGCGCTATGGCGAGCCCGTCGGGCTGGAGCTCCACCAGTCCGAGAAAGCGGTGCTGGCTGTCGTACGCACGCACCAATCCGGTCAGCTGCGTGCAGGCAGAAAGTATCTGGCGCTGGCCATTGAGCAAAGCTGCCGATTCCGTGTCGTTGAGTTCGATGCGTGGCAGATAGGTAACCAGCCCATCGACAGGTAGCAGCAGCTGGTCGCGCGAGGTGATATCGCTATTTTCCAGCGTTGCCAGACTGACTGCCTGATCCAGATGGAAACCCCCGCTTGCTGTACGGGCCAGTTCGGTCAGATGCGCGCCGCAGCCCAGTGCTTTGCCGATGTCTTCGGCCAGCGTGCGGATATAGGTACCGGCACTGCAACGTACATTTATGGTTGCCTGTGAGCCATCCAATGCACAAAGTTCAATGGCATGGATATGGATGCTACGGGATTTGCGTTCGATTTCGATGCCGGCACGCGCATATTCATACAGCGGTTTGCCCTGGTGTTTGAGGGCGGAATACATGGGGGGAGTTTGCTCAATGGTGCCGATGAAGCGGGCAATTACAGCATTCAGGTCGGTGCGTGTTACGTTGACCGGTCTTGTGTCCAGCACTTCGCCTTCAGGATCGCCGGTCGTCGTGGTCACACCCAGTTGTATCACGGCACGATAGACCTTGTCGGCATCCAGCAAATACTGGGCGAATTTGGTTGCTTCGCCCAGGCACAAAGGTAACAAGCCGTTTGCAAACGGATCGAGGGTTCCGGTATGTCCGGCTTTTTCGGCCTGAAACAGGCGCTTGGCGATTTGCAGCGCGGCATTGGAGGTGATGCCGACCGGTTTGTTGAGGAGTAATACGCCATTCACGGCGCGCTTGATGCGTTTGAACTGCACTGCCGCAAGCCGGTAACGATTATGAATCGGCGTCGCTATCAGCAGGAGGCTGTGGCCGTTGGCTGCGGTCTTCGGCGACCGCATTATCGATCAGATTGGACAAGGCCGCACCGCGTTCCACAGAAGCGTCATAAACAAAAGTTAGCTGGGGTGTCAGGCGCAGCCGCATTCTTGGTCCCAGCCGCGTGCGCAAAAAACCGGCGGCGCGAGTGAGCGCCTGCTGCACTTCCGGGGCGCGCGCAGCGCCATCGAGGAGGGTAAAAAATACCTTGGCGTGTTCCAGATCGTGCGTGGCGACCACTTCGGTGATCGTGATCATGCCGACGCGCGGGTCTTGCAGTTCCAGCCGGATGATCTCGGCCAGTTCACGCTGGATCTGGTCGGCAACGCGCCGCGAACGGGGAAAATCCTTGGGCATCAGAGGGTGCGGGCCACTTCAACGACTTCAAAGGCTTCCAGCTTGTCGCCGACTTCGAGTTCGTTGAAATTTTTCACCGAAAGCCCGCATTCGAAGCCGAATTTGACTTCCTTGACGTCGTCCTTGAAACGCTTGAGCGAGTCGAGTTCACCGGTATGAATCACTTCATCGTTACGCATGATGCGCACTTTGGCGCCGCGCTTGACCAGGCCATCCAGCACATAGCAACCGGCCACGGTGCCGATTTTGGAGATGTGATATACCTCGCGCACTTCCACCAAGCCGGTGATGTTTTCTTTCTGGTCGGGCGTCAACATGCCGGACAGTGCCGCCTTCACCACATCGACTGCTTCGTAGATGATGTTGTAGTAGCGGATATCCACACCGATGGATTCGGCCAGCTTGCGCGCGGTGGCGTCAGCTCGCGTATTGAAGCCGATGATCACGGCCTTGGAGGCCATCGCCAGATTGACATCTGACTCCGAGATGGCACCCACGCCGCCATGCAGAATGTCCACCTTGACTTCGCTGGTGGAGAGTTTCTGCAGCGAGGTTGCCAATGCTTCGTAAGAACCCTGCACGTCGGATTTGATGATCAGCGGCAGGCGCTTGGCCTCGCCTTCGCCCATCTGCTCCATGATGGATTCGAGCTTGGCGGCCTGGCGCTTGGCGAGTTGCACATCGCGGAACTTGCCCTGACGGAATAGCGCGATTTCGCGCGCCTTGCGTTCGTCGTTCAATACCATGGCGTCTTCGCCCGCCTTGGGAACATCGGACAAACCCTGGATTTCCACCGGGATGGCGGGGCCGGCTTCCTGCACCGGCTTGCCGTCTTCGTCCAGCATGGCGCGTATGCGTCCATAAACACTGCCTGCCAGCAGCATGTCGCCGCGCTTGAGTGTTCCGGACTGCACCAGCAGCGTGGCGACCGGGCCACGGCCCTTGTCCAGACGCGCTTCGATAATTACGCCCTTTGCGGGAGCATCCTGCGGCGCTTTGAGTTCGAGTACTTCGGCTTGCAGCAGAATGGCTTCCAGCAGCGCGTCAATATTCTGTCCGGCCTTGGCGGAGACTTCGACGAATTGGGTGTCGCCACCCCAGTCGTCCGGTACCACACCCTGCGCCACCAGTTCCTGGCGGATGCGTTCGGGATTGGCGTCAGGCTTGTCGATTTTATTGACCGCAACCACCATCGGTACATTGGCTGCCTTGGCATGGTGGATGGCTTCTATGGTTTGCGGCATGACGCCGTCATCAGCAGCCACTACCAGTACCACCAGGTCCGTCACCTTGGCACCGCGCGCGCGCATGGCGGTAAACGCCTCATGACCAGGGGTATCCAGGAAAGTCACCATGCCGCGGGCGGTTTCCACATGATAGGCGCCGATGTGCTGGGTGATGCCACCGGCTTCGCCGCTGGCTACGCGAGCCCGGCGAATCGCATCCAGCAGCGAGGTTTTGCCGTGGTCGACGTGACCCATGACAGTCACTACAGGTGCGCGTGGCAGGCTAGGAGCTTCGCGCAATTCGTCTGCTTCGAGGAAAGCCTCGGGGGTATCGAGGGGCGCAGGCTTGGCAACGTGCCCCATTTCTTCTACCAGGATCATGGCTGTTTCCTGATCCAGAACCTGGTTAATGGTGACCATGCTGCCCATTTTCATCAATACCTTGATGACCTCGGCAGCCTTGACTGACATTTTATGGGCGAGATCGGCGACACTGATGGTTTCCGGCACCAAAACCTCATAAATAATGGGTTCAGTCGGTGCACTGAAAGTGGTGTTGGTATCTGCATCCGACTTGTGTCGTCCGCCACCTTTGCGGTTGCGCCAGGCGTCACCGCCTGTGTCGCCACGTGATTTGATACCGCGCTTTTTGGCTTGCAGATCACTCCAGCTGGATTCTTTTTCTTTTTTGGTCGGTGCCTTGGCAGCCTTGGGTTTTTCGCCCGGTTTTGGGGTGGGCTTGTGCAGCGTACCCTCAGTCACGACAGGTTTGGGCGCGGCAGCTATTTGCGCGGCTTCTGCCGCAGCCTTGGTCTCTGCTTCCAGCGCCAGTTTGCGTTGCAGGATGCGATCCTGCTTTTCGCGCAGTTCTTCCGCCTGACGCGTGTGCAGAGCGGAATGACGGCGCGCTTCTTCGGCGCGTAAAGCAAGTTCTTTTTCGTCCAGCACAGGCTTGACGGCTGGGGCACGCACACGCTTCGCCGGAGCCGCAGCAGGTTCAGGCTTTGTTTCAATAGGCGCTACTTCTGAAATGCCTTCAGCAGGTTCCGGCTGGGCAATGGCAGGTTCGATTTCCGCAAGTTCAGTTTCGACAGACGGTTTCTCGTCGATTTTTGGCGTTTCGGCGACCGTTGTTTCAACTTCGACAACCGGGGTGACTGCCTCGGCGGTCACCGCTTCAACCGCGGTTTCTGTTTCGATGGGTACAGCAGGGCTGGTTTCAACAGGAGCTGCCGGTGTGGAGGGTGCTGGCGTTTCTTCAGGCTGAACAATCGCATCACGCTTTACCAGCACGCGTTTTTTGCGTACTTCCACCTGAATAGTCCTGGATTTGCCCGTGCTATCCGCTTTCTTGATCTCAGTGGTTTCCTTGCGAGTCAAAGTGATCTTGCTTTTTGGCTCTTTGGCACCGTGTTTCTTGCTGAGGTAATCAAGCAGGCCGGATTTATCCTGTTCGGTTACCGGGTCGTCGGCGGTGGATTTATCTACGCCAGCGGCGCGCAGCTGTTCCAGCAGCAGTTCAGTGGGCAGCTTCAGTTCCTGGGCGAATTGCTCTACATTCATATATGGGCCGTCAGGGCTTTCTGTGCGTTTGTCGGTTATGCGAACCACGGGGCGCGTGCCGCCATGATGAGTTTGGAGGCGCGCTCGGTGTCCATGTCTACCATATCCACCAGTTCATCCACCCCCAGTTCAGCGAGATCTTCCGAAGTGGTAATGCCTTTGGCAGCCAATGCGCGCAAGGTTTCGTTGTCCATACCTTCGAGCGACATCATGTCATCGGCAACATGCTCGACCTTTTCTTCGCTGGCAATGGCTTCAGTCAGCAGGGCGTTACGAGCACGTGCGCGCAACTCGTTGACCAGATTCTCGTCGAAACCTTCGATCTCCAGCATTTCATTAATGGGCACGTAGGCAACTTCTTCGACTGAACTGAAGCCTTCCTGTACCAGGATGTCAGAAATTTCTTCGTCTACGTCGAGCTTGTCAATAAACAGCGTACGGATGGAAGTCGCTTCGCTCTCATTCTTCTGCTGGGCCTCCTCCACCGTCATGATGTTGAGTTCCCAGCCGGTGAGCTCAGAGGCAAGGCGCACATTCTGGCCGCTGCGGCCAATGGCCTGCGCAAGCTGTTCTTCCTCCAGCACCACGTCCATGCTGTGTTTGTCTTCATCCACCACGATGCTGCTGACTTCCGCAGGAGCGAGCGCATTGATGACAAACTGGGCTGCTTCGGGCGACCACAGGATGATGTCCACACGTTCGCCCGCCAACTCACCGGTGACAGCCTGCACGCGTGAGCCGCGCATGCCGACGCAGGTGCCGATCGGGTCGATGCGCGGGTCGTTGGATTTGACCGCAATTTTGGCACGGGCACCGGGGTCGCGTGCGGCACCTTTGACTTCAAGCAGGCCTTCCTCGATTTCAGGTACTTCAAGTTCAAACAATTTGGCGATGAATTCCGGCGCGGTACGCGACAGGATGAGTTGTGGACCACGACCACCGCGCTCCACGCGCAGCAAGTAGGCGCGCACTCGATCACCCACGCGCAGGTTTTCCTTTGGGATCATCTGGTCGCGTGGTAACAGGCCTTCAATACGGCCCGACTCAATAATGGCGCTGCCGCGTTCCATGCGCTTGATGGTGCCGGTGACCAGATACTCCTTGCGCAGCAGGAAGTCGTTAAGAATCTGTTCGCGCTCAGCGTCGCGAATTTTCTGCAGGATCACCTGCTTGGCTGCCTGGGCGCCGATACGACCAAACTCGATTGGCTCCAGCATCTCTTCAATGAAGTTGCCGAGTTGAATGTCCGGTTGCTGTTGCTGTGCTTCGGACAGGCTAATCTGACGATCGGGAAACTCCACCGCGTCGTCAAGCACTACTTCCCACACGCGAAACGAATCGTAGTTACCGGTTTCACGGTCAATTGACACGCGCGTTTCCACGTCTTCATGGAAGCGTTTTTTGGTAGCAGATGCCAGCGCCATTTCCAGGGCGCTGAATACTATTTCCTTACTGACGTTCTTTTCCCTGGCCAGCGCGTCTACCAGTAACAAAATCTCGCGGCTCATAAAAAACCTCCGGCCAACCTATTTTATAATTACAGATCGGGAACCAGGCGCGCTGTATCCATGTTGGAAAAATCCAGCATGACAGCCTGCCCGTCCACGTCCAATTCGATTTGCGTTGCACTGGCACCACGAATTATCCCGGCAAACCTGCGTTGCCCGGCAATTGCCATGCGCAGCTTGATCTGCACTTTTTCTCCAGCAAAACGACGAAAATCATCCAGCTTTTTCAATGGACGATCCAGGCCCGGCGACGATACTTCAAGATGCTCATAAGCGATGTTTTCAACCACCAGCAAGTTGGACAGGTGATTGCTAACTGCGGTGCAGTCATCCAGCGTAATGCCACCCTGCTTGTCGATAAATACGCGCAACAATCCGCTTTTTGCGGACATGGACATATCCACCAGCTCGTAGCCAAGGCCATTGAGTGTCGTTTCCAGCAGCGTTTCTAGGGTCATTCACATTCCACAAACAAAAAATGGGCCAGAGCCCATAACAAGCGGCAGATTATATCAGCAAAGGGGGTGATTTGAAAGTGTTTGGCAAGCAGTGCAGGGCAAAGCCGGATGGTGCCCGGAGCCGGAATCGAACCGGCACGCCGTTTTAGGGCGAGGGATTTTAAGTCCCTTGTGTCTACCTGTTCCACCATCCGGGCGGAATGGAGGCGGGGGTCGGAATCGAACCGGCGTCCACGGCTTTGCAGGCCGCTGCATAACCACTCTGCCACCCCGCCAGGGGTGCTTGATGTCACTAGCGCTGAAATCAGCTGGATACTATATATCCAACTAAAATTAAAAGGGGAAAGCTGGAAGCTTTCCCCGGTGTTCTGGAGCGGGAAACGAGACTCGAACTCGCGACCTATACCTTGGCAAGGTATCGCTCTACCAACTGAGCTATTCCCGCGTCAACGAGATGCGCATTGTAATGGTGGAGGGGTTTTTGTCAAGCGCTATTACACGTCCGGATTGACCGGGCATGGCCAATCCACTATGCTCAATACTGTTTTTTTTTGTTCTATCAAGCGCATATGTCCGTTAGCATCAAATCTCCCAGCGACATCGAAAAAATGCAGATTGCCGGCCGTCTGGCATCTGAAGTTCTGGATTACATCACGCCGTTCGTCAAACCCGGAGTAACGACCGGCGAACTGGATCAATTGTGCCACGATTATATGGTCAATGTGCAGGGCACCATTCCGGCGCCGCTCAATTATGCCCCACCCGGGCATAAGCCGTATCCGCGCTCAATCTGCACATCGGTCAACCATCAGGTGTGTCACGGCGTGCCTGGCGACAAGCTGCTTAAGTCTGGCGACATTGTTAATATCGACGTCACTGTCATCAAGGATGGATGGCACGGTGATACCAGCCGCATGTTCTATGTGGGTGAGCCGGCTCTCCAGGCACGGCGCCTGTGCGAGATTACCTACCAGGCAATGTGGCATGGCATCGCCATGGTTCGCCCAGGCATTTATCTGGGGGATATCGGTCACGCTATCCAGAAATTTGCTGAATCGCAGGGTTGCAGCGTGGTACGCGAATTTTGCGGGCACGGCATCGGCCGCGGGTTCCACGAAGAGCCGCAGGTACTCCATTACGGTCGTCCCGGAACCGGATTGAAGCTGGTGACCGGAATGACTTTTACCATCGAGCCGATGATCAATGCGGGCCGACGCGACATTCGCCAGATGAATGACGGTTGGACAATTGTCACCAAAGATCATAGTTTGTCTGCGCAATGGGAGCATACCGTACTGGTTACCGAAGGCGGTTACGAAGTGCTCACTGTCTCGGCCGGTACGCCGCCGGTTCCGGCTTTTTTGTCACAAGCCGCCTGATTAGTACTATTGATTTATGAAAGCCAGTTCACCTCAGGTTGTGAACAGTCTTGATCCGCGTGGCTGGCGAGAAACTCTGCGTCTCGGACGCGATGCTATCAGGCACGCTTTTGACGGCAAGGTAGCGACGCGGCCTTTACTGATGCGCTACCGGCGCCTTGTCGATGAGGTGCTGCAATCGCTATGGTCGGCGGTACATCTACCCGCAACGGCTTCTCTGGTAGCGGTCGGCGGTTATGGGCGAGGCGATCTATTTCCGCATTCCGACGTGGATGTGTTGATCCTGCTAGAAGCCAATCCTGATGGTGCTACCCAAGCTGCGATAGAGCATCTTGTCGGTTTGTTCTGGGATATTGGTCTGGAAGTCGGGCACAGCGTGCGTACCGTGACGGAGTGTCTGGATGAAGCGCGCCGTGATGTGACGATACAGACCAATCTACTGGAGGCTCGCTATTTATGCGGCGAACGCAGTCTGTACCGGGATTTCGAGTTGGCATTCCGTGCCGAACTCGACCCGCAGGTGTTTTTTGAGGCCAAACTGCTGGAGCAGGACCAGCGCCATGCGCGTTTCAATGACAGTGCCTACAGTCTGGAGCCTAATCTCAAGGAAAGTCCGGGCGGACTGCGTGACTTGCATAATCTGCTGTGGCTGGCTCAGGCTGCGGGTATCGGGCGGCGCTGGAGCGACCTCGTTGAAGCGGGCTTGTTGAATGCGGGTGAATTGCGCCAGATCCAGGCGCTGGAGCGGTTCCTGTTTGGCTTGCGTTTTCGTCTGCACTATCTCGCCGGGCGGCGTGAAGATCGTTTGCTGTTCGATTATCAGAATGCCCTGGCGGTGCAATTTGGTATTTCCGCGACGGCCACGCGGCGTGCCAGCGAACTGCTCATGCAGCACTATTATCGCAGTGTCACGATCGTCGCCCAGATGCGCGATATTCTGATCCCCGGCCTGCGTGCGCGAGTATTTCCTGTTTTGGCCGAACTGCCGCCCACCGCGCTGAATGAACGTTTTCAGGTGCGTGGCAACATGATGGAAGCAATGGACGAGGGTGTGTTCGAGCGTGAACCCGGCACCATACTGGAATGTTTCCATCTGTTGCAGCGCCATCCTGAATTGCAGGGCATGACAGCAGGGACTTTGCGCGCTCTGTGGCGGGCACGCGATCGTATCGATCAGGCATTCCGGCGCGACCCGGCCAATCGCGCACGTTTCATGGCGATTCTGCGCGAGCCACGCGGGCTGACTTGGGCGATGCGCAGCATGAACCGCTATGGTGTGCTGGGGCGTTATATCCCGGCGTTTGGGCGCGTGGTAGGGCAAATGCAGCACGACCTGTTTCATATCTACACGGTCGACGCACACATTCTTAAAGTATTGCGCAATATGCGTCGCCTCAATATTCCGGAGCTGGCGCATGAATATCCGCTGGCCAGCCGCTTGATCAGCGGCTTCGAACACCCCGAAGTGTTGTATCTGGCGGCGCTATTCCACGATATCGCCAAAGGACGCGGGGGCGATCATTCGACGCTGGGTGCGGTGGATGCGCGGCGTTTTTGCCGCCAGCATGGCCTGGCTCCCGACGATACCGAGCTGGTCGCCTGGCTGGTATCACAGCACTTGTCCATGTCGGCCACGGCGCAGAAGCAGGATTTGTCGGATGCTGGCGTGATTGCAGGATTTGCCAGGCGGATACCTGATGAGCGGCATCTGATCGCACTCTATCTGCTGACGGTGTGCGATATTCGCGGTACCAGTCCCAAAGTGTGGAATGCCTGGAAAGGCAAGCTCCTGGAAGATTTGTTCTACGCTACGCGGCGCTTGCTGGGTAGCGACAGCTCCCAGCCCAGTGGTATCTCAGTGGTCAAGGCAGAGGCGCAGCGTATTTTACGTTTGTATGGGCTGGAATCGAATGTGCAGGATGTGTTGTGGGAAAGTCTTGATGACAGCTATTTCCTGCGCCACGAAGCGCAGGAAATAGCCTGGCATACGCGGCTGCTGTGGAAGCTTGCGGACAGCTCAAAAACCGTAGTGCGGGCCCGGCTGAGCCCGATTGGCGAAGGGATTCAGGTGCTGATTTATTCTCCGGACTGGGATCAGTTGTTCGTGCGCATCTGCGGTTTTTTCGAGCGACTCAATTACACCATTCTGGATGCGAAAATTCATACCACCCGCAATGGCCATGCGCTGGACAGTTTTCTGGTGATGGATGATGCGCAGCGCAAAGTACCGTACCGGGATTTTCTGAGTTATATCGAACACGAACTGGCAAAATTGCTGGAAACCAAAAGCCTGCCCCAGCGGGCAGGCTTGGGACGTATCAGCCGTCACCTCAAGCACTTTCCCATCGCCCCGGAGATCACCTTGCGCCCGGATGAAAAGGGCGTATTTTACATACTGGGCATTGTTGCAGGCGACCGGCCGGGGTTGCTTTCAGCCATTGCCCAGGTCCTGCATCAGCATCATGTGAGCATCAATGCCGCCAAAATTTCCACCCTGGGCGAGCGTGCGGAAGATACTTTCATGATTCAGGGAGAAGTGCTGGCCAAGCAGAAATCACTCATGCTGCTGGAAACAGACTTGCTCACGGTGTTGAAAACCTGATAATTATTCCGCGCTGGATTGCTCTGGGAACAGCACTTCAGTAAAGCCGAAATGCCGCAGGTCGCGGATTCGCATTGGATACAAAATGCCCAGCAAATGATCGACCTCGTGTTGTACCACGCGCGCATGAAAGCCGGACACGGTACGGTCAATGACAGTGCCGAATTGGTCGAATCCGCGATAATGCAAATGGGTGTGGCGCGGCACCAGGCCGCGCATCCCCGGCACTGAAAGACAACCCTCCCATGCTTCATCCAGGTCAGTGCCGATGGCGGTTAGCGTCGGATTGACGAGCACTGTATCGGGCACTGGCCCGGCATCGGGATAGCGGGGTGAGCTTTGCACACCAAAAATGACGACTTGCAAACCAATGCCGATCTGGGGCGCTGCCAATCCTGCGCCGTTAAGTGCCGCCATGGTGTCGCGCAAATCCGTAATCAGCGCATGCAATTCCGGTGTGTCGAAGGCGGTAACCGGGGCGGCGGGTTGTAACAGTCGCGGATCGCCCATTTTGAGGGTGATTTTAATGGTCATATATGCTAAATGATAGCGGGTGATCAGATGAAGATTGAATATTTATATTTTAATCCAGCCCGAGCGTGGTGCAATAAAAAACCCCGGCAAAATCAGCCGGGGTTTTTGTTGGTAAAGTCTGAATTTACGCGGCGCGATTGCGCTTGCGTTCGTTTTCGGTGAGGAAACGTTTGCGGATGCGGATTGACTGCGGTGTAATTTCCACCAATTCATCGTCCTCGATGAATTCAACCGCAGATTCGAGCGTCATCTTGATGGGCGGGGTCAGTCGCACGGCTTCGTCGGTGCCTGAAGCGCGCACGTTGGTCAGTTGTTTGCCTTTGATGGGGTTGACTACCAGATCATTGTCGCGGCTATGTACGCCAATAATGATGCCCTCGTAGAGCTTATCGCCGGGCGCCACGAACATACGGCCGCGATCCTCCAGCTTCCAGAGTGCGTAGGCTACCGCCTCGCCCTGGTCCTGAGAGACGAGGACGCCATTCCGGCGCCCCGGCATGTCGGCTTTCATCGGACCATAGTCATCGAACACGTGCGCCATAATGCCGGTACCGCGAGTCAATGTCATGAATTCGGACTGGAAGCCAATCAAGCCTCGCGCCGGTATGCGATATTCCAGCCGCACGCGACCCTGCCCGTCGGACTGCATGTCCTGCAGGTCGCCGCGACGGCGACCGAGTTCTTCCATGATGCTGCCCTGATTGACTTCTTCCACGTCAACGGTCAGTGCCTCGTAAGGCTCGCATTTCTCGCCATTGATTTCCTTGTACACGACACGTGGCTTGGAGACAGCAATTTCAAATCCTTCCCGGCGCATGTTTTCAAGCAGAATGGTCAGGTGCAGTTCGCCCCGACCCGAAACGAGGAATGTGTCAGCGTCGGCAGTGTCTTCTACTTTCAGCGCAACGTTGGTAAGCAGTTCTTTATTCAAACGGTCGCGTATCTGGCGGCTGGTGACGAATTTGCCTTCGGTGCCTGCCAGCGGCGAGTTATTGACCTGGAAAGTCATGGTCAAGGTGGGTTCGTCCACTTTCAGCATGGGCAGTGCTTGCGGATTTTCACGGTCGCAGATGGTCACACCAATACCGATGTCTTCGATGCCGTTGATAAGCACAATGTCGCCTGCCTGGGCTTCGTCCACCAGGACGCGGCTCAGGCCCTGAAAACCGAGTACCTGATTGATTCGGCCGGCTTTCGGCGTGCTGTCCGGACCAGCCATCACTACGACGCTTTGTCCAGGTTTGATACGGCCATTGCTGATGCGGCCAACGCCTATGCGGCCAACAAAACTGGAATAATCCAGGGCTGAGATCTGTAATTGCAGCGGCGCCTCCGGGTCGCCTGCCGGCGAGGGGACATGCTTGAGCACGGTCTCGAACAGGGCGCGCATGTTGTCGGTTTTTTCGCTCATATCGAGCATGGCAAAGCCATTCAGCGCTGACGCGTAAACCACCGGAAAATCCAGCTGTTCTTCGGTAGCGCCCAGCTTGTCGAACAGATCGAAGGTTGCGTTGACGACGAAATCCGGACGTGCACCGGGCCGGTCGACCTTGTTAACTACAACGATAGGTTTGAGGCCCAGGGCGAGTGCCTTGCGCGTCACAAAACGCGTTTGTGGCATAGGGCCGTCAACTGCGTCGACCAGTAACAGAACGCCGTCTACCATCGACAGGACACGTTCCACTTCTCCGCCGAAATCTGCGTGTCCGGGCGTGTCAACGATATTGATATGGGTGCCTTCATAATCCAGGGCGGTATTTTTGGCGGTAATCGTGATGCCGCGCTCTTTTTCCAGGTCGTTGCTGTCCATGACGCGTTCGGTCACGGCCTGGTGAGCGGCAAATGTGCCGGATTGTTGCAACAGTTTGTCGACGAGGGTAGTCTTGCCGTGGTCAACGTGGGCAATAATAGCGATATTTCTGAGCGCGCGGGACATGTTCGTTTCCGGTTTAGCAAACGAAAAATTATAACATGACATTGTGTATTTTCAGAATTTCAGTATAATCTAATTCTCCAAACCACCTTGATCTGCGTTTTTATGCAGTTCCAATCCAGGGTTTGGACGCGTGTTGTATAACACGCCATCGATCCCTGACCTCATCGCGTTTCAGCACGATTTTCCTGAAAGCGCAGCGCCACCCGGTTAGCGACGATGTTCCGCGCCGGCAGTGGATGGCTTTTTAAGCCTGTCCCCGTTGGCTTGCTATTTGCTTATTACAAGGAAAACTTCGTGTCCTTCGAAAACCTCGGTCTTAATGAATCCCTAATAAAAGCGCTTGTTGACTCGGGCTACACTCAAGCCACCCCGATCCAGGAACAGGCTATTCCACTTATCCTGGCAGGCGACGATCTGCTTGCCTCGGCACAGACTGGTACCGGCAAAACCGCTGCATTCATGTTGCCGGCACTGGAAAAATTGTCCCAGCCCAGCGCAGTTGCCGGCCGTGGCCCGCGTATCCTGGTATTGACCCCGACGCGCGAACTGGCGCTGCAAGTCACCGCCGCTGCTGAAAAATACAGCAAGCATCTGCGCCGTGTGAAAGTGGTCAGCATTCTGGGCGGCATGCCGTACCCGATACAAAACAAAATGCTGTCGCAGCCATTTGAAGTGCTGGTAGCTACACCCGGTCGTCTGATTGACCACATTGAACGCGGCCGCATTGATTTTTCGCGTCTGGAAATGCTGATTCTGGACGAAGCCGACCGCATGCTGGACATGGGCTTCTTCGACGATGTGGAACGCATCGCCAATGCCACACCAGCCAGCCGCCAGACGGTGATGTTCTCCGCCACCTTTGAAGGCAACATCGCGCGCCTCGCCCAGCAATTGCTGAAAACCCCGAAGCGTATCGAAATCGCCCACCAGCAGGCACGCCACGAGAATATTACCCAGCATATGCATTATGTAGATGACCTTTCCCACAAGAATCGCGTGCTGACCCATCTCATCAACGACGTGGACATCAACCAGGCGCTTATCTTCACCGCGACCAAACGCGATGCCGATAGCCTGGCTGACGACCTGCAGGCGCAGGGTCACAAAGTCGCTGCATTGCACGGCGATATGCATCAGAGCGCTCGTAACCGTACCATTACCCAGATGCGCCAGGGCAATATCCGCCTGTTGGTGGCTACTGATGTCGCCGCACGCGGCCTGGACGTGCCGGGTATTACCCACGTGATCAATTACGATCTGCCGAAGAATCCGGAAGACTATGTGCACCGCATTGGGCGTACCGGTCGTGCGGGTGCTTCGGGCATCGCTATATCGCTGGCCAGTCCGCGCGATTCCATGCAGCTGAAGCGCATTGAGCGCTTTACCGGCCAGCAGATTCCGGCTGAAGTCATCGTTGGTCTTGAACCCAAACTGAAGCCGCGTAGTGCTGCTCCCGGCGGACGTCCTGGAGCGAGCCGTGGCCGTCCTTCTGGTCAGGGTGAACAGCGTCGCAGCTCAGGCTTTGGCAATAACGCCAATAGCGGTGCCGCCAAAAGCAATGGCAACAGTACCGGCAACAGCAACGGTAATAGCTGGGGTAATAATAGCGGCAACGGCGGCGGTCGCCGCGATGGTGCCGCCCGTCCGGCTGCTTCGCGTCCCGCTGCTTCTGGCGCTCGCCGTGACAGTCAAGGTAACACCGGTGGTAACCGTAGTAACGGTAATCGTTCCTGGAGTTGATCGGTCGTCATTTATCCGGACGACTTGTCCGGGTAACCCAACAAAAAAGGCGCATTTAGCGCCTTTTTTGTTGGGTTTGACCCGTCCTGAAATTAGTTGACACTTTTTGCGATATCGGAAGGAGTGTCAAATGACATCAGAGAAAAGAAGGGTCAACGGGATTACACACTGGCTTTTGAGTTGAGCGGGTAATCCCCCCATTTTTATTGTGCGGTCGAACACCACACGGGCTTACTATTTTTTGGAATGGACGATATCGCCACAGGCAACGTAGACCTGGATTTCATCAGGGCTTTTGTGAACGTTGATCGCCGTTTTGTCTTTCAGGATAGTTTCCAGCGTGGCCGGCACCATGGTGGTGGATTTTCCGTCTTTGACCGGTTCCAGTTTCCATTTTGGTTTCTTGTCGAGTTTGGCGCAGGTGCCTTCATGGATATGAGCGGGCTGGGCGACGCCGGCAGGTGCGTTTGTCAGTTCGATAACCACCTTGGTTTTGTGGCCTTCAGGGGTGAGTGTCGCGGTACCCGTTTCTCCCGAATCATTTTGTGCCCCGAGATTGATGGTGAGGGGCATTTCCTTCGCGGCGAAAGCCGGAACTGCAAAAAAACCCGCAAGTATTACAGCCAGAGTTGTACGACGAATCATGATTCATCCTTAAAATATAAATGAGGGACTATTTGTATAGCAGGTAAAAATAAAAAAACAAGAATTAATGTGTCATGAATGGATTTGCCCTGGGTTTTGGCGGGCGTTGGTTGAGGCACTGCATTGCGTTTGCTGTTGGAATCCCTTGGAATTTGTCCAGAATCCATGGGCTTTTATGGTGCCATTCATTTTTTGATATGACACTTAAACCCACCATGACTGCCACTGCGCTTAACAAATGAGGGCATGGAATTCATGGTTTACTAATAATCAAAAAAACGATGTATTCGCTAATCTTGTCAAGATAAAAGGAATGATTCATGCCGATCCGATTGTTTGCCATGAATGGCGTGCCCGATGACGAAGCCGAAGAAGTGCGCAATGTATTGACGGCTGGGGGTATTGATTTCTACGAAACACCGGCAGGAAACTGGGGTATTTCAGCACCTGCAATATGGCTGAAAGATGAGCGCCAATTGGATCAGGCCAGGTCATTGATCGATGCATACCAGCATGCTCGCATGATTAGAGTGAGGGGGGAGTATGCGCAGATGGAAAAGGCCGGCGAACGACGCACTGTCCTTGACGTGATCAAGGGAAATCCGCTGCGGTTTATCCTCTATCTGGCTGTCATTGCCGCCGTTGTTTATTTTTCCACGAAACCGTTTATGGATTTCGGGAAATGACGTTGGCCTTGTGCCTGAAAGCGAACGATGCGAAAGTGCGGCTGATTTGAATATGGACTAGGCAGCGAATATATATCGGGGCGAATGCTTTGGTGTACTCTGCGTATGGATCAGCCATTTAATCATGGTCCGATTTATAGAAACTTGGCGTTATGCTTTGAGTACTTGGTGCTCACATGATGTACGCCGGAATTGTGTTACTCCTGTATGGTTCACTTAAATAAAGGATATCCCATGAATCTCCATTTGGCTCTTACTCCACTCGTGTCGTTGGTTGCCGGTATTCTGATCCTGGTCATGCCACGTTTGTTGAATTACATCGTCGCCATTTATCTGATCGTCATCGGTCTGATCGGGTTGTTTGGCACAGGAAATCTTCTGCGCTGAAACCAGGTGCGGATGACAATAAAATGCGCAATGCCAATCCTGTGAGTCGTTTTCACCATAGTTCAAATTTAATCGTTTAGATAGACTGAGCGATAGGTAAAATATGTTCCGGCTTTTGCCGGAGTGTCCGCGCCCTGAAATGAATGTAATATTCCATCCCTTCAGATGAACGATGCGCAAGGGAAAGCGATGGGGATACGGATACACAGGGCGTCGACGCAAGCTCTCGAAGCGGATCGACTCAGTTTCCTGGGCCAACTCGAGGCGCTTGGGCTTGTGCAGTATGTTCAAATTATAGATGCCGAGGATGTCGGAATCCTTTGTATCAAGTTCCAGCTTCGTACTGATGTTGCCAATGAGTGGGCACCGGATTGGGATACGTTGCAGTTGTGTCAGGCACTCGATCTGGACAGCGAAGGCAATTCCGACGATCTGGAACGTGAAATCCTGCTGGCCATGCTGTTGAGCCCGGTGCCATTCCAGTTTCCGAGTTATGACGAACTGGCCTCTGCGGTTCGTATCAGAAAAAACATTGTTGAAGCGGCGCGCAAGACCACACTGGCTTTTGACACTAACGAAGCAGAACGCCCATCCGACTGCTGGACTTATTCCGAGGATCGCGGGTTTACATTGCGACCCGGTAGCCACATGGTGACGGCATTACAGAAAGCGACGCAGCCTGACAAGCCCGGAAGGTGCTACTCTTTTTCATGCTACGGGGCCACCGAGTATGTGATTCTGCTTGGCATCGCCCAGGAGGTGATGACCTGCAATCCGCAATTATTCCACCGCCTGCAACAGCAGGCCGAGCGCAGGGCAATCAAGTCTGGCGAATTCCATGAAGTTTTCCTGCGCGAGTACGGCTCCATGAGCGATCCGTTGCCGCTGAAGTATTTCGTCCCCGGAGACCGAACCTGGTTCCGCAATCCTGATGATTATTCCTCAGACGTGGCAGGTTATGAGGGGTCCTGGGTGTTGTATCTCGGCGGAGGACGGTTCACCAACTTCTGGAAGCGGGCCGAACCCTACACGCTGACGACGAAATGTCTGGAGTTGTTTCATTGGCGCAACGCGACTTATCGAGATCAGGCAGGCGAGTTGCAGATTGACGAGGCGGTCGTCGAGCAACGGGTACATACTTCGCTGCAGGATCCGGCAGAGGTGGAGCGCATTCTCAAGATGATGCTGCGGCTGCGCGAGCCGAGTGGTGTGTATGTTGACGGCGGCTGCATCGACACTTCGCGCGAATATCCGCGCCGGGTTTGTCCGGGTACGTCAGACTTACGCCTACCCGATCATTGAGACTTCCCGGTTGGTCCTTAGCCTGTTCTCCGCTGTGTTGCCGTCTCGCTGCCGTGCCGAACAGTCTGTTTCGGCATGTATATATCGATTCTTTCCTTGATGAGGTGGCTGTGTACACAGCGGCACAAGGTAAGTTGTTTGCAAGTTGAGCAAGTTGCGTAATGATTAAGTTGCAAAGGGCCCCGATAGGCTAAGGCCTCCACTGGCACAAATTTTTTGTGCAGGCATTCATGACAGATCAGCATTGTTTTTCCCATGAATGGTAAGCATGCGTCAATGCTAGATTCATAAGATGGCAGAATGATGAAATTTTTGTAATTCGTTCCAGGAGATATGAGTTATGGCTATCAGTATGCTTTCAGCATTCAAGATCATTCCGTGGAGCGATGTGCTGACGGCGGCGCCATATATCGTCCAGGGAGCGGAGAAGCTATGGAGCATCATTGCCCGAAAACCGGCACCACAGCGCGGCAATGAGCGCGTCGAGGAAGAAGCTTCGCAGTCAGTGAGTTTGTCAGCCCTTGATACCCGGGTTCACTCGCTGGAACTGTTGACTGCTGAACTTCATAAAGAAGTATTGTTGTCTTCTGAGCTGATTAAATCTCTCGCGCAGCAAAATATTCAGCTAGTCCAGGCGGTGGATGTGCTGCGTGTTCGCACACGTATTTTGTTCGGCTTTTGTGGCGTGCTTGCGGTTGTCACCACAGCGTGTGTGTTCTTGGTGGTCTTCCGCTAAAGGGTACTTGTTCCAGAAAAAACCGAGTCGCGCGGAAGAAATATTATGTATCAGGGAATGTATTAAACATAAGGTGCGCAACATGGACGAAACCATAGAATTTGTAACGGTTGCACGTTCCCTCGATACCTCAGAAATGCTCATACTGAGCGCTCGCCTGGAAGCGGAAGGCATTCCGTCGTTTGTGGCAGACGCCAATATCAATCAGACCTATTCGCTAATGTCCATTGCTGCCGGTGGAGTCAGGTTGCAAGTGCCCAGTGAATTTTCTTTCGCAGCGAAAAAAATCATTGCTGACGTGAATTCGGGTTTATTGGCACTCGACGACGATGAAGGCTTTTTGGTCTGATTCCGAGTCGGAGTTTGGAGGCGAAACGTACAAGCCCTATTTAGTGCAGGACAGGAAATTCATTGTTTGCCCGGATTTGCACATCGCTAGCTGCCGGGCTTGTCGAAGACTTGTTACGGGGCGGCGCATTGCACGCACAGCATGTCATGGAATGGGTTCTGGCTTTGTCAGCCAGTTTGGCAGAGGTCGATATCAACAGCTTATGATTGCCGGAATTACTGGTTGATCAATCCTGTGGTTGGCCTGTTTAAAGCCCTGAATATGGCTTCAGCTTTCATTATGCAGCGCCACCAAGTGTGCGAGGACCGTACGTACGTGACCCATGGCTTGGGCAAGGGTCGCTTGTACTTCAGCGCTGCTAATGGTGATTTTGCTACTGCCGCGGCCGGCCGCATAGTTGGAGACGACACCGATGGCCGCATAATTGAGACCGAGTTCGCGTGCCAGCGAGGCTTCGGGCATCCCGGTCATGCCCACCATGGTAGCGCCATCGCGTTCCAGGCGATTAATCTCGGCGGCGGTTTCCAGTCGCGGACCCTGTACGGCAGCATAAACGCCATGATCAATCGCGCTTTCTCCCGCGTCCGCTATGGCGGCCATAATTTTGGCACGCATGCACGAGCTATAGGGCTCAGTGAAGTCGATGTGCGTTACGGTTTTGTCACCGCCATTGTAAAAACTGTGCTTGCGACCATGGGTGTAGTCGATGATCTGATCGGGAACAACCAGAGCGCCGGGAATGAGGTCAGGGTGGATGCCGCCTACACTGGCCACGGATACGATGTGAGTGACTTTTTGCTCCTGTAGTGCCCACAGGTTGGCGCGGTAGTTGACCTCGTGCGGCGGAATGGTGTGGCCGTAGCCGTGGCGCGCCAGAAAAATCACCTGATGCCCGTTGATGTTGCCAAAGGTCAGTGCACCGGAAGGCTCGCCGTAAGGCGTACGGGCGACCTCCCGATGGGTGATTTCCAGATTGTCGAGTTGAGTGAGGCCGGTGCCTCCGATAATGGCGAGCATGAATCTATTGCGCCTGCTGAATGCCGGCGACGAACCACGGTGCGCTGCGGTCGGTAGCGGATTTCTGGATGTTCCAGATTTCGTCGAACGGCGCTGCGGGAGCGTTGGCTTCCTCGCGGATCAGGCCATGGAAACGCACGCTGGCGATCACCAGATTGCCTTCTGTGACCACGTCAAGCATGTCGGCATTGAGCAGGGTGACGTCGGTTTTTTGTGCACTGGCGCCACGTTCCTGGATTTGCAGACTGATCTCGGCAAAGACTTCGGGTGTGGTGTATTCGCGGATATCGTTGAGGTCGGCCACATCATAAGCGGCTTGCAGGCGGATGAAGTGGGCCTTGGCGTCGCGCAGGAAAGCAGCGTCGTCAAACCAGGCGGGGCGGCTGCCGGCAACTGGTGCGACCGCGGTGCTGCCTATGGGCAGTTCGGCGTTGCTCACCGGCATCGGGACCTGGATGCTTTGGCCGTGTGCGGTGTAGGCAGTGGCTTGGGGTTCGGCTGATTTACGGCGCATGGCACGCATGATGAAGAATACGCCCGCAGCCAGTGCCAGCATCAGCAGAATGTCCATGCCCTTGATCCCGTCAAAGCCGTGACCCATGAACAGCGAGGCGAGCAGGCCGCCGGCTGCGAGACCGGCCAGCGGGCCGAGCCACTTGTTGCCACCGGCTGCCGGGGCGGTCGCCGGCGCAGCGGGCGCGCGCGGCGCAGCCTGCTGGCTGATGCTTTCACGTTGCTTGCCGAAGCTTTTGCCGCCGCCAAAGCGCTTGGCGTAAGCGTCGGTGGTAATCATGCTCATGCTCAATAGCAAGGTCAGGAACAAGACGAGGAATTTACGCATTTGGTACTCCAAAAATTAAAGCGATGAACAGTGATTCTATCAAGTACATCTTATCAAGTTTGGCAGAATAAACTTGCATGAGTATCAGAAAAAACCGAGCTAATCAGGTTTGGATGTCCTTCAGGGCATAGATGGCCGGCAAATTGCGCCATGCCCCCTCCACATCCATGCCGCAGCCAAATACATAGCGGTTGGGTAATACCAAGCCGACAAAGTCGGCACGTATTGGTTTACTTTGCCCGGTGTGTTTTTCAGTCAGTACGGCACAGGTGACTTCAGCTGCGCCCCTGTCCAGCAGCCGGGCACGGATGGCGGCCAGGGTGTGGCCTTCGTCGAGGATGTCGTCGAGCAGTAGTACGCTGCGCCCAGTCACCGATTCGCGTGGCTCGACGATCCATTCCAGATTGCCGCCGCGCGTGTTTTTTCCATAACGGGTGGCATGGACGTAGTCGAAATCCAGCGGGAAGTGCAGCATGGGCAAAATTTGCCCGGTAAATACTACCGCGCCGCCCATCACCGATAGCAGTAACGGAGTAGTGTCTTTAAAGCGAGCAGTGATTGCGGCAGCCAGGGTGGCGATGGCTGCCTGCACCTCGGCCTCCGAGTAAATCAGCTCGGCATCCTCGAGGATGCGCCAGGCGTCGGCGTTATTGATCATGACTGCTGGTTACACGCTGACGCCGGGTTTCGTACAGGCAGATGCCTGCTGACACTGATACGTTCAGGCTCTCAACGGTGCCATACATGGGGATTTTCACCAGGATGTCGCAGTGCTCGCGGGTGAGGCGACGCAGGCCGCCGCCCTCGGCTCCCAGCACCCAGGCGACGGAACCCCCGACACTGGCCGCTGGTAATTCGGTTTGCGCTTCGCCATCGGCACCGACAATCGTCACGCTGTATTCCTTGATGTCGCGCAGCGCGCGGGCGAGGTTGGTAACGGTGAGGTAGGGAACGGTGTCGGCAGCGCCGCAAGCTACTTTGGCTACCGTGGGAGTAAGGCCGACGGCGCGGTCCTTGGGTGCGATTACGGCATTGGCGCCCATCGCATCGGCCACGCGCAGACAGGCGCCGAGGTTGTGCGGATCCTGGACGCCATCGAGCACCAGTAATAGCAGATCGCCTTGCAGACCTTCGAGTACTTCGTCCACGTGGCGCGGTTGCTGCACCATCGTCACGCGCGCGGCAATGCCCTGGTGGCGCGGGCCGCCGGCGATGCCGTCAAGGCGCTTGCTGTCCACTTGCAAGACGCGGACGCCGAGGCTTTTGGCGTGCTCCAGCAGTTCGCGTGCGCGCCCATCCTGGCGTGCGGCATCCACGAAAATTTCCTCGACGCTGGCCGGATTCTGGCGCAGGCGCGAAGTCACGGCATGAAAGCCGTAGATCAATATGCCCGCCATTTAGTGCGCTCCCTTACCGGATTTGCGGCGCCGGCGCGATTTTTTTGCGGGCTCGCTGGGGGTGCTGGCTGAATGCGTGTGGGACTTCTTGCCTGCATCGGATTTTTTTGGTTGTTTGCTGCCCTGCAACTGATTTTGTTCCGATGCCTGAACGGGGCGGCTGGTACCGGCGAGGGTAAAATCAATCCGGGCGGTATCCAGGCTCACGCGCACGATTTTGACTTGCACGCGGTCGCCCATGCGATAGCGTGTGCCGGTACGCTCGCCCATAATCTGGTGACGCGCCTTGTCGAAGTGGAAGTAATCACTGCCCAGTTCGGAGATATGCACCAGACCTTCCACATAAATGCCGTCGAGTGCCACGAAAATGCCGAAACCGGTCACGCTGGAAATGGTGCCGGGAAATTCCTCGCCAACCCGGTCCTGCATGTAGAAGCATTTCAGCCAGGCTTCCACGTCGCGCGTGGCATCGTCGGCACGGCGCTCGGTCATTGAGCAATGCCCTCCCAACTCTACCCAGTTACCGGGCATGTATTTTTCACCATCGAGTGCGGCCTTGATGGCGCGGTGGATGAGCAGATCGGGATAGCGCCGGATGGGGGAAGTGAAGTGGGTGTAATGCTCGTAAGCCAGACCGAAGTGGCCGACGCTGTCCGGGCTGTATACCGCCTGCTGCAGTGAGCGCAGCATCACGGTTTGCAGCAATGCTGCGTCCGGGCGGCCCTTGATTTTTTCCAGCAGCGTGGCGTAGTCCTTGGCCTGCGGATCATCACCACCGCCCAATGCAAAGCCGAATTCGGTCAGAAATTCACGCAGGGCGGCGAGT
The DNA here is from genome assembly GCF_047300855.1 of Sulfuriferula sp. GW1. Lineage (GTDB taxonomy): Bacteria > Pseudomonadota > Gammaproteobacteria > Burkholderiales > Sulfuriferulaceae > Sulfuriferula. Next base: position 2,361,150 of record NZ_CP170197.1, on the reverse strand, counting down.
TTTTCCGGGGTGGGGCCCTCATGGATGCGGTATAGCGCGGGCTGCTTTTTCTTTTGCAGAAAATCCGAAGCGCAGACATTGGCGGCGAGCATGCATTCCTCGATCAGACGGTGCGCGTCGTTGCGGGTGACTGGCACGATTTGCTCGATCTTTTTCTCATCATTGAAAATCATCTGCGTTTCCAGCGTCTCGAAATCGATCGCGCCACGCCGTCCACGCGCTTTCAACAGTACCTTGAACAGGGTGTAGAGATTGTTGAGCTGCGGTAATAAATCTCCATGACCGCCGGCATTTTGCGGGTGCTGTAGCCAATCCCAAACCTGGTTGTAAGTGAGGCGCGCGTGCGAATACATGACGGCGGGGTAGAAACGGTATTCCTTTACCGCGCCAAGCGCGCCGATTTGCATGTCGCAGACCATGCAGAGTCTTTCGACTTGCGGGTTGATCGAGCACAGGCCGTTGGAGAGTTCTTCCGGCAGCATGGGAATAACGCGGCGCGGGAAATATACTGAGTTGCCGCGATTGTAGGCTTCGGTGTCGAGTGGATCGCCGGGCTGTACATAATGTGACACGTCGGCGATTGCTACGACCAGGCGGAAGCCTTTTCCTTGCGGCTCGCAATACACCGCATCGTCGAAATCGCGCGCGGTTTCACCGTCGATGGTGACGAGCGGCAGGTGGCGAATGTCTTCGCGTCCGGCATGGTCTTTTTTGAGCACTTTCTTGGGCAGTTTTTTGGCGATTTTTTCCACTGCCTCAGGGAAAATATAGGGCAGTGAATGCTTACGCAGTGCAATTTCGATTTCCATTCCGGGGTCAGCGTAACTGCCCAGCACTTCCACTACGCGTCCCATCGGCTTGGCGTATTTACCGGGCTGTTCGATGATCTCGACTGTGACTACCTGACCGGTCTGGGCGTTGCCCTCGTTGCCGGCGGGGATGAGAATATCCTGGGTGATGCGCTTGTTTTCCGGGGCCACCAGCATGATGCCCTGCTCCACCAGCAGGCGCCCGACGATATGGGTATTGACGCGTTCCAGCACTTCGACAATTTTGCCTTCGCGCCGTCCGCGTCGATCCAGGCCGATTTCACGGGCCATGACGCGGTCGCCGTGCATGGCTTTCTGCATTTCACGCGGCGAGAGGAACAGGTCGTCGCTGCCGTCATCGGGAGACAGGAATCCGAAACCTTCGGGATGGCCTTCCACGCGACCTTTGATCAAGTCGAGTTTTTCCACCACGCACAGGTCGCCGCGCCGGTTCTGCATCAACTCGCCATCGCGCTCCATGGCGCGCAAACGACGTGCAAACAGGTCGATTTCTTCGGGAGTAATAGCGAGCAATTCAGCCAGCGTTTCCGGCTGTAGCGGCGCACCTTGCTGGCGCAATACATCCATGATGAATTCGCGGCTTGGCAGCGGGTGCTCGTAGCGCTCGCGCTCGCGTTCCAGATGCGGATCAGTCGCACGCAGGCCAGTAAGGCGGGTGGTTTCCGCGTGTGCCGTGGGTTTTTTCATTGACAAGTATCCTTGTTCATTTATAATGCGCGTCTTTCCAGCCCAGATGGCGGAATTGGTAGACGCACATGGTTCAGGTCCATGCGGTGGCAACACTGTGGAGGTTCGAGTCCTCTTCTGGGCACCAGATTAGCAGTACATCAAACTCAAAAGGGCAGCGCCAGCTGCCCTTTTCGTTTTTTTGCATCGCCAGTCCGAATTCAGTCATCCGTATTGCCTTGAATACCGTACCCGTATACGCACGAATACGGCAGTTATTGCTCAGTTAAACGGGTGCCGCAACACTATCGTCTCTTCGCGGTCGGGGCCGGTAGAGATCATGTCGATCGGCACTTCGCACAGGTCCTGCATGCGCTTCAGGTAAGCCCGCGCATTTTCTGGAAGGTCTTCGTAACGCTTGATGCCGACGGTGCTTTCTCTCCAGGCAGGCATTTCCTCGTATACCGGCTCGCACTTGGCGAGCGTTTCCGCGCCTACCGGCAGGATATCGGAGAAGCCACCATCCAGATTGTAGCCTACGCACACGCGTAGTGTTTCCATGCCGTCGAGAACGTCGAGTTTGGTTACGCACAATCCGGATACGCCGTTAATCTGTATCGAACGTTTTAATGCGGCAGCGTCGAACCAGCCGCAGCGCCGCGCGCGACCGGTAGTGGAACCAAATTCGTGGCCGCGCTCGGCCAGATATTTACCGTTGTCATCAAACAGTTCGGTCGGGAAGGGGCCGGATCCGACCCTGGTGGTATAAGCCTTGGTGATGCCCAGCACATAATGCAGGGTATGTGGCCCGACGCCTGCACCGGTAGCCGCACCACCCGAGGTGCAGTTGCTTGAGGTGACGAAAGGATAGGTGCCATGATCGATGTCAAGCAGCGTGCCTTGTGCACCCTCGAACAGCAGATTGTCACCGGCACGGTTGGCTTCATACAAGAGCCGTGGCACGTCGGCCACCATGGGTTTGATGCGTTCGGCCAGCAGCAGCGTTTCTTCCAGCGTCCGGCTAAAATCAACCGGTTCGGCGTGGAAATAGTTTTTCAGCACGAAGTTGTGGTAATCGAGTACTTCGCCCAGCTTGGCTGCAAAGCGTTCACGATGGAATACGTCCTGCAGGCGAATGGCGCGGCGCGCCACTTTATCTTCATATGCGGGTCCGATGCCGCGCCCGGTAGTGCCGATTTTACCGGCACCCTTGGCAAGTTCGCGCGCCTGATCGAGGGCGATGTGGTGCGCCAGGATCAACGGGCAGGCTTCGGAAATTTTCAGGCGTGAAATGACGTCAATGCCAGCCGCTTCCAGCATGTCCACTTCTTCCAGCAATGCTTGCGGAGATACCACCACGCCATTGCCGATAAAACAGGTGACTTTGTCACGCAGGATGCCGGAGGGGATCAGATGCAGCACGGTTTTTTTGCCGGCCACCACCAGTGTATGCCCGGCATTGTGGCCGCCTTGAAAGCGCACCACGCCCTGAGCGTGATCGGTGAGCCAGTCCACGATCTTGCCCTTGCCTTCATCTCCCCACTGCGTGCCAATGACGACGACGTTCTTGGTCATGTTGATATCCAAACGATTTATCGAAAATTATTTTGTCAGAGGGACGACTTCCCATTCGCCCTTGTTGTCGAGCAGTATGCGGTCGCAGTTGAGCTCGCTGCGGTCAGCTTCGTGACCGGCCAGTTCGACGACTACAATCTCACCGCTACTGCGCAGTTGCTGGATTTTCTGCGCCAGTTTGGCGTTTTTCAGATAGGGTGCCAGGATGCCTTTTGAACCGGGAGAACGCCAGAACAGTGTGGCAATTTCGCGCAGATCCAGGCTAAATCCAGTGGCAGGGCGGGCGCGGCCAAATGCTTTGCCGACCTCGTCATAACGTCCGCCTTGTGCCAATACGTTGGTATGCGTCCCCGCATAGGCGGAAAACACCACGCCGCTGTGGTAGTGGTAGCCGCGCAATTCGGCGAGGTCGATATTGATTTTCGCACTGCCCTTGAGCTCATTTTCGATGGCGCGCAATTGTTCCAGGGCCTGGGTGATTTCCAGGCTGCTAGGCAAAATCCGGAATGCTTCGTCCAGCACCTCTACCCCGCCATAGAGTGTGGGCAGGGCGATAAATGCGGCACGGGTTGCCTCATCCATGCCGTGGGTCAAATCGCGAATGGCCGGGGTATCTTTAGCCTGCAGCGCCTGGAACAAGGCGGCTTCTTTCTCTGCGGGAACGTGCCCGTAGGCCATCAACCCGCCAAATACGCCGACATGTCCAATATCCAGATAGAGGTCACTGACACCGGCGAGTGTCAATGCATCCAGCATCAGTCGCTGGATTTCAACGTCCGCTTCGTATCCACTGTGACCGTATAGCTCGGCGCCTACCTGCAGTAATTCACGCGAGCGATTCATGCCCTCGGGCAGGGTGTGCACAACGACACCGGCATAACACAGGCGCGTCACGCCCTGATGATTGAGCAGATGCGCGTCGATGCGCGCGACTTGCGGAGTGATGTCTGCCCGCAGACCCATCATGCGGCCTGATAATTGGTCCACCAGCTTGAATGTACGCGTGTCCAGGTCGCTGCCCGTACCAGTGAGCAGTGATTCCAGATACTCCAGCATGGGTGGAGTAACCAGTTCGTAGCCGTGAGTACGGAACATGTTGAGTGTGCTGAGGCGCAGGTACTCCAGACGCCAGGCGACCGGTGGCAGGAGATCTTCGATATATTCAGGTAATAGCCAGTTATGCATGGGAATGAGATGCAAGCAGAATTAACAAACCGCTGAGCATAGACGCGAGTCCGGCGAAGCGCAACTGGCTATCATTCAGGATGACCATCTTACGAAACGCTTCGCGCCATAAACTGGGCGCCACTGCCGGCAACAGGCCTTCCAGCACCAGCATCAGTGCAATGGCAGTGAGGAAGTTGCCGCCGTACATTACCTATTTCCCCGCATTGGGTGATTTCATGTACTTGAAGAAGGCGCTATTCGGTTCCAGTACCAGTACGTCACTCTTGCTCTTGAAGCTCTGGCGGTATGCATCCATGCTGCGATAGAAGGCGTAAAACTCCGGGTTTTTCGAGTAGGCCGAGGCATAGATGGCGCTGGCTTTGGCATCGCCCGCACCCTTGATCTCCTGGGCGTCACGGTAGGCGTTGGCAATGATGACTTGACGCTGGCGGTCAGCATCAGCCTTGATTTTCTCGGCTTCTGCGGAACCGGTGGAACGCAGTTCATTGGCTACCCGTTTACGCTCCGCTTCCATGCGCCGATATACCGACTCGCTGACTTCGTCCGGCAGATCCACATGTTTGAGGCGCACATCCAGAACTTGCACGCCGATCGCACGCGCATCCTGATCGGCTTTTTGACGCAGGGTTGCCATGATCTGATCACGTTCACCGGACACCACATCATGTATGGTGCGTTTGCCGAACTCGGCGCGCAATCCGTCATTGATGGTCTGGCGCAGGCGTGTCTTCGCGCGGGTTTCATCACCGCCCACGCTGACGTAATATTGCCGGGTGTCAATAATGCGCCATTTAACAAAGAAATCCACCAGCACGTTCTTCTTTTCCGAGGTAATGAAACGATCTGGCTGGGCCGGGTCGAGGGTCAGTATGCGCGTATCGAAATAGCGCACGTTCTGCACCAGTGGCAGTTTGAAATACAGCCCTGGCTTTTTATGTATGGCGACGACTTCACCCAGCTGGAAGACCATCGCGTTCTGGCGCTGATCCACGGTATACATGCTAAGGCTTGCCAATATCAGTATGCCCAGTACGACGACTATCAGGATATTCAAATGTTTCATGGCCGATCCTCCCGGTCACGGCTGCGGAAGGTATCGCGCGAGCGGTCATCCGGAGGGGTTGGGGTGGTGTTGGGCTTGGGAGTGGTATCCAGCATGACCGGCGGCGGGGGCGTGCCCTGACCGGACATGCTCATCAGTTTGTCGAGCGGCAGATAAAGCAGGTTGTTGCCCCCCTTGCTGCTGTCAACCAGCACCTTGGTGGTGTTCGATAATACCTGCTGCATCATGTCCTGATACATGCGTTCACGCGTGACCCCTGGCGCCTTGTTGTATTCCTCAACTATCTGCTTGAAGCGGCTGGCATCACCTTCGGCATTCGCAATGACCGACTGCTTGTAGCCTGCAGCCTCTTCAGACAGGCGTGCTGCCATGCCGCGTGCTTTGGGAATGACATCGTTGGCATAGGCCTGGCCTTCGCTCTTCAGGCGTTCGCGATCCTGGCCGGCTTTGACCGCATCATCGAATGCGCCTTGTACTTGCTGGGGCGGCTGAGCGTTTTGCAGGGTGACCTGGCTGATGCTGATGCCGGTTTTGTAGCGATCGAGTACCGTCTGTATCTGCTTGGCGGCGTTCGCAGCGACGTCAGCGCGGCCTTCGTAGAGCACATAGTCCATTTTGCTCTTGCCTACGATTTCGCTCATTACGCTTTCGGCAACCTGGCGTACGGCTTCGTCGGGCGAACGGTTATTGAACAGGTAATCTTCAGGATTTTTCAGGATATATTGCACGGCAAACTGGATATCGACGATATTTTCGTCATCGGTGAGCATCAGCGATTCTTTCAACATCTTGGTTTGAACGTTGTTGCGATAGCCGATTTCCACGGTGCGCACCTGCTCGATATTCACTACCTGTACGCTTTCAATTGGCCACGGCAAATGCCAGTTGGGACCGGGCTGCGTGGTTTCGATGTATTTTCCGAAACGCAGCACCACACCACGTTCTCCGGCATCCACAATGTAAAATCCGCTGGCCAGCCATACCGCGACAATGATAGCGCCTACAATACCCAGACCGGCGGCTCCGAAGCCATTCTGACCGGGGTTGCCGCCGGGGGTGTTTTTGCCTCCCAACAAACTTTTGAGTTTGCTGGTAAATCGACGCCAAAGCTCATCCAGATCCGGCGGTCCTTCGTTTTTTTTGCCCCACTGCGGGTCGTTCCAAGCCATGGTTTTAGTCCAGTTCTGGATGATATTCATTGTTGATGATGGCGGTGCTCAATTGCGGGGCTGCAGGCTCATGGTGATGCTGCGACATTTGTGTCAGCATATCACGCAATGCGGGAATGCCTGCGCCGGTTTTGGCGCTCACTCTGATCCGTGTAATCTTACCATACTCATCCTGCTCGACACCGGGTTCTATCGTCCCTAGATCAATCTTGTTCATTACCAGGATTTGAGGCACGTGCAATGCGCCGATTTCTGCCAGTACCTTGTTGACTTCGGCGATCTGTTTGTCGCGATTCGGATTACAGGCATCCACCACATGCAGAAGCAGGTCGGCCTGGATGGTTTCTTCCAGCGTGGCACGAAAACTCTCCACCAGGGTATGCGGCAGGCGAGTGATGAAACCGACTGTGTCGGAAACCACGATTTCGCCCGCATTCGGCAGGTACAGCTGACGTGTCGTGGTATCCAGGGTGGCGAACAGTTGGTCGGCGGCATAACTGCCAGCGTTGGTGAGCGTATTGAATAGGGTGGATTTGCCGGTATTGGTGTAACCCACGAGCGACACCGACATGACCCGGCCGCGGCTGCGTGCACGGCGCTGTACAGTGCGCTGGCGGTGCTGCTTGACCAGCCGGTCTTTTAATAGTTTGACGCGCTTGCCAATCAGGCGGCGGTCGGTTTCCAGCTGGGTTTCACCCGGACCACGCAGTCCGACGCCGCCTTTCTGACGTTCCAGGTGAGTCCAGCCACGTACCAGGCGCGTGGAAATGTGCCCAAGCTGGGCGAGCTCGATTTGCAACTGGCCTTCTGCACTTTGTGCGCGACGCGCAAAAATATCCAGAATCAGGCTGGTACGGTCCACTACCCGGCACTGCAATATCTTTTCCAGGTTGCGTTCCTGGGCAGGGGACAATGCGTGGTTGAAGATCACGACACCAGCCTCGGTGCTCTGCACCATGGCAGCAATTTCTTCCACTTTCCCGCTGCCGGCGAATAGGGCTGCATCGGGCCGGGCACGGCGTCCTTCGACCAGTCCCGCCACTTCAAGCTGAGCACTTTCAGCCAGGCGATGCAGTTCTTCTACGCTGTCGGCGTAGTCCGGTTCGCCAAAATCCAGGCTGGCCAGTACCACACGTTCGCTACCGGCATGACGTTCAAACATGGAAATGCACCGCAATGGTTTTGCCCAGACAGCATGCTTGAGGATGCGTCTGGCAATAGTCAGATAGGCAGAAGTTATTCAGCGCCTTGATCCGGACGAAGGTTGACCGCGCGAGCCGGAACGACGGTGGAAATGGCGTGTTTGTATACCATCTGCGTTACCGCGTTTTTGAGCAGGACGACGTATTGGTCAAACGACTCGACATGCCCCTGTAATTTGATGCCGTTTACCAGGTAGATGGAAACGGGCACGTGTTCCTTGCGTAACACGTTGAGAAAGGGATCCTGCAATAATTGACCCTTGGATACGCTCATTTTTATGTACTCCCAAGCTTATTGGATATTGGTTGATTATGCGGTCAAGCTGCGTATCGGGCAAATATGAGAAAATGCTGATATGCAGTTCATGCCGTCGGTGTATCGAATTGCGGACGCCCGAAGTGGTACCCCTGCCCCCAATTGACGCCCATTTCGCGCAGGAGTTCCGCGGTGTCGGCGTCCTCGATGTTTTCTGCAATGGTGGTAATGCCCTGTTTGCGGGACAGGTCGACGATACTTTGTATCATGTCGCGGATTTTCAAGTTATGACGCAAATTGGCAATCATCCAGCCTTCGATTTTCAGGAAGCTGACCGGGAGCTTGGCCAGATACAAAAAAGAGGAATAGCCGCTGCCGAAATCGTCCAGCGCCAGACGAAAGCCGGAATCCAGCAAGGGCTGTATCTCACGCATCAGGAGATCGAAGTTGGCGATGTACTGACGCTCGGTAATTTCGAACACCAGCGGTTTGACCGAATCCATGGTAACGGCGCAACTGCTGCAAATCTGCTGGGTGAGTTCGAGTAGTTGTTTGACCAAATCGCCGCGTGCCAGGAACTGCGGCGACAAGTTAATGAAATGGGCGAAATCCGGCGTTGCCCCCGCATCCAGTCGCGCGGCGCAACGCATGATGGCCTGGCGCGTAATGCTTTGATCCACCAGATGGATCAGGTGCAGTCCTTCGGCAGCTTCAATGAATTCAGCGGCTGGAGCGGCGCGTCCGGTTCTGCCGACCAGGCGCGCGAGCGCTTCGTCTGCGACCGGTGCGCCGGAAGAGAGGTCCACCATGATCTGATAGGCCGTGACAATGCGTTTGTCCTGTAATGCGGATTGCAGCTCTCCGGCATGCCAAAGCAGTCCACGCTGTGCTGTCTGGTGTAAAACCACGCGGTCACGTCCGCCATTTTTGGCCTCATACAAGGCGCTGTCGGCTTCAGCCAGAATGCGGGCGATACTTTTCTTGCCGCCCTGATAGACGCTAACACCGGCACTCAAAGTAAGATCCAGGCTGCCATGCGGTGTTGCAATCGGGTGGTGCGCATAGGCCTGGCGCAGCCTGTCTATCACCGCAAATGCCTGTGGCCCGTCCACCTTATGCAAGTAGATGAAGAATTCTTCGCCACCCCAACGCGCGATCCAGTCGCCATCGCGCATTTGCGCCAGCAATATGGCGGCCGCCTGGCGCAGAACGGTATCGCCGGTTTCATGACCGTAATGATCATTCACCAGCTTGAATCGATCCAGATCGCAAATTGCGATAGCGAAAGTTTCACCGCTGCGCTGGGAACGCGCAAACTCTTCAGAGAGCCGGGTTTCTGCGGCGCGCCGGTTAGGCAAGCCGGTAAGCAGATCGGAAAGCGCCAGCGCCTTGAGTTCTTCACTCTGCTGTTTTTGCAGCAAAAACTGCCCGAACCATGCGGCGAGGAGTTCGACAAATGCGATATTGTCTTCTGAACACGCGGTCGTCAGCACGGTGCGACGCATGAAAGACAAGGTGCCGTAGAGATGCTCCCCTACCCATATGGGGGTGCCGATATACACATTAAAGCCCAGTTGGGTGTGCAATGCGTGTTCACGGTAGTGTGCATCCTGACTCAGATCAGGCAGGCACAGGCTGCGTTGGGTAATAGCCACCGCATGAGAAATCGAATCATGTAATGCGATTTGCCAGGGCGTCTGGAATATTCCTGTCGCATCGAATAGATAACTCAGCGTGTAATGCTCGTCAACTTCGCCGACCAGCGCGGTTTCCATGTTCATCGCCGCGGTGGCAGCCTCGAGCATGGCGTCGATTTTTTGTATCTCGTTCAGTGTGCGATCTGTAGCCAGTCGCCATAATGCGCGCAGATGATCCTGCAGGTTTGCTGGAGTGCTGGAGGGGCCCAAATCGGAATTTCCGGATAGGTGGTTTTTCATCAGGGTTTATTTTCCGGATAGCCTATTTGTGTGCGCAATACACCCCGTAGATCGGGTGCTTGCTTCCAGTCTAGCCAACATTTCCCAAAAGAACTATAGGCATCATTCTTGCTCTATGTGGGCGTTGCGCAGGCGTGCTGCGGCGGCTTCAGGACTGATTGTATTGACAAATAATCCGGAACCCAGTTCAAAGCCGGTAGGGATCGAGGTGCGTGGGCAGATTTCCAGATGCCAGTGGTAACTGGCGGCATGTTCGGTGGCGTGTTGATCATGCGGCACGGCGTGCAGGAAGTAGTTGTACTGGGCGCCGCCGATCACTGCGTCAAGCCGTGCCATGGTGCGTTTGAGCACGTTGGCGAGATCGGCCAGATCGTCTGTGCTGATAGCCAGAAAATCTGATTGGTGCACGAGAGGCAGGATGTGTACTTCCCATTCGAAGCGGCTGGCGAACGGCTTGATGGCGATGAATTTTTCCCCGCGCTCCACCACGTATTGGCCGACGTCGATTTTGCGCCGTATTTCGCCCGAATTACGGTCGTAAATGGTGGCTTCAAAGGTCAGCGCTTCATCAATCAACGCGCAGAAAATGCAGTGATGATGCTTGCGGAAGTACTTGCGGCTGTTGTCCACCTCGGCCTGCACATTCTCCGGCACCACTGGCATGGCAATCATCTGGCTGTGGGTGTGCGGGATCGAGGCGCCTGCTGCGGGCCCAAAATTTTTGAATACCAGCACATATTTGAGCCGTTCGTCCGAGGCGTAAATTTGCGCCATGCGGTCCCGATAGGCGCCAAACAACATGGCCAGATGGGCGCTGCTCATGTCATGCAGGGCGGTACCGTGTTCATAGTGGTCGATAATGACCTCGTGGCGGCCATAGCCGTCAATGGTCTGCTGCAGGCCAAAACTGAAATTGCTTTGAGTGCGGTCGTCCCCCAGCACCGGATAGAGGTTTTCCACGATGCGGATATCCCACTCACCGCTGGCCGGGTAAGTAAGTATTTCCGGCGGTGTCTTGTCTTCGTTGCCGCGGCAGAACGGACAGGTTTCCACGTGTTTGCGCGTATCGCGAGGCGCCAGTTCCTCAGCTTTTTTTGGACGCATGCTGCGTGCCGTGGCAACCAGCACTGATTCGCTGGGCACAATGGGGTTGATGCGGATTTCGCGGATTTCGTTGGGCTCGCTCATGTTGGCTCCTTTGTATTCTAAAAACGGCTGAGCCACGGAGAACGCAGAAAAAAACCATGTATCGGTAGATTTCCCAGGTGCACCATCAAAAGAAAAAACAGAATCATGTCTGCTCCGTATCTTCTGGATCTCTGTGGCTTCAATATTTTTTGCGCTGTTTGCCGTATAGTTTGCGTCCCACCATGCGCTTGCGGTGCGCCTGGCGTTCTTCGCTCTCGGTGAGCGGCGCGGGTTTTTTGTCGGCGAACGGGTTGGCGCCCACGTTGAACTGCACGCGCAGGGGCGTACCTTCCAGCTTGAACGCCTGGCGGAAGGTTTTTTCCAGATAACGTTTATAGCTGGCACTGATTTTATCCAGCGCGCTGCCGTGCACCACGATCAGCGGCGGGTTCATGCCACCCTGGTGGGCATAACGCGGTTTGGGGCGGAACGGGCCGGATTTGGGCGGCTGGTGTGCGGTAACTGCGTCCATCAGGATGCGGGTGAGTTGAGGCGTGGGCAGCTTGGCCATGGCGGCGGCATAGGCCACGTCCACCGAGCCGATCAGACCGCCCACGCCATTGCCTTTGAGCGCCGAGATGTAATGAAATTTGGCAAACTCGAGGAATTGCAGTTTGCGCGAAATTTCGCGTTTGACGGTGTCGCGTTTGTAGTCGTCGAGATCATCCCATTTGTTTACCGCCACCACCAGCGCGCGTCCGGTCTCCAGGATGAATCCGGCCATGTGCGCGTCCTGCTCGGAGATGTCGGTCTGCGCATCCAATACCAGTACCACCACGTTGGCGTCTTCGATGGCCTGCAGGGTCTTGACCACTGAAAATTTCTCGATGGCCTCGAAGATTTTGCCGCGGCGGCGTACCCCGGCGGTATCGATCAGGGTGTATTTTTTGCCGGCGCGCTCAAAATCGATGTAGATGCTGTCGCGCGTGGTACCAGGCTGGTCGAAAGCGATGACGCGCTCTTCGCCAAGGAGGGTATTGACCAGAGTGGACTTGCCCACGTTGGGGCGACCGACGATGGCAATTTTCGGGTGTTTTTCGGACTCGTCCTCAGTGGCGTCGGGGAAGCTCTCGAGTGCCAGCTCGAGCAGTTCCTGCACGCCTTCGCCGTGGCTGGCGGAAATGGCCAGCGGATCGCCCAGCGCTAGCTCATGGAATTCGGCGGTGGCCACTTCACGGCGCATGCCTTCGGCCTTGTTCACCACCAGAAATACCGGGCGCCCGCTCTGGCGCAGGCGGTCGGCGATGATTTTGTCCTGTGCGGTGCAACCGGTGCGCACGTCCACCATGAACAGGATGACATCGGCCTCGTCTACTGCCTGCAGGGTCTGGCGTGCCATTTCATGCATGATGCCGTCCTTGACCACCGGTTCGAAGCCGCCGGTATCCACCACCAGATAGGGCTTGTCGCCCACCTTCCCATGACCATAGTGGCGATCACGGGTAAGTCCGGGGATATCCGCAACAATGGCGTCGCGGGTCTTGGTCAGACGGTTGAACAGGGTGGACTTCCCCACATTGGGGCGGCCGACCAGTACGAGAGTGGGTTTCATGGTGTATTCATCGCCGTGTATTGAGCGGCGACTGGTTCCGGTTTACATTTTACAAAGCAAGTGCGTAGACACCGCCGTTGGCGGTTTGTACTACGACACCGCCGCTGCGTGGTTGCGGGCGGCTGATAATGGCGGATCCATCGGTGGCGATGCGGCCGACAAAATGACCGTCATCCAGTGCCAGCAGGTGTACATATCCCTGCCCATCACCTACCGCCAGATAGTTGCCGACGCGTTGTGGTGCCGTGGTGCCGCGTGCCCGCAATTTGTCCTGCGTCCACAGGATTGCGCCACGGTTCTTTTCCAGTGCAACTACCTCGCCTTTGTCATTGGTCACATAGAGATTGCTGTCATCCATGGTAAGGCCTGCCACACTGGACAGTTCGCGCGCCCAGTTGACATTGCCGGTGCGCAGATCAAAACAGGCCACGCGCCCCTGGAAGGCGGCAGCGCATACCTGTTTGTCATCAGCAACAGGGGTGCTGGTGACATCGGCAATCCGTTCGATTTCCGATGCGCCTTTGGGAATCGCCACACTGGCCTCCCAGCCGACTGCTCCGGTATCCAGCGCGAGTGCCACTAGCTTGCCGCCGGCGTAACCGGCGAATACCCCGCCACGTGTAATGAGTACACCCGGCTGGCTGCGTAGCAACAACGCGGGCAACAAGCGCTCATACATCCACTTGCGCGAGCCATCCTTGGCATCCAGCGCATAAATGTGGCCGTCGGCGGTGCGTGCCACGACGAAGCCATCGGCAACTTGCGGGACTCCCAGCACTTCGCTGGATAGCTGTACTTGCCAGCGCGGTTTGCCCTTGCTATCGAATGCCAGTAGCTGGCCCTTGGGTGTGCCTACCAGTTCCAGATCGTCGCCAATGCCCACCCCTGCAGACAGTTTGCCGCCGGTTGCAATGCGCCACAAGGTAGCGCCATTGCCGGCATCGAGCTTGGCCAATTGACCATCGTATCCGGCCACGTAAATCGCATCGGCACTCAAACCCGGTGCAAAGGCATAACTGCGCGCCGCATCTATCTTGGCCTGCCAACCGGTCTTGAGATTGACTGCGGGCTTGAACTCCACCAGCGGCGCTGGCTTTTCAGCTGGGGAGCTACTGCTGAACCAGTTCATCGGGTTCATGCTGGAACAGCCGGCAAGGGCGGCGACGAGTGCGAATACGCTGAGGCGCGGCACCATGTGGATGAGTTTGTTCATTTGGGTTCCCCGCCAAGGGCGTCGAGTTTGACTTCAATATATTTTCGGTACGGGCTTTGCGCGTCGATTTTTTCCAATGCGATCTTGTAACTGGCACGTGCCTCGGCAATCTTGTTTTGCTGTACCAGCGCGTCGCCCTTGAGATCATTGAACCGGGCGGCAAAGGCTTCATTGTAGGGAGCATCCAGCAATTTCAACGCGCCTGCCGGATCCTTCTGTTCCAACAGCACGGCGGCCAGGCGCAGCACTGCCAGTTGTTTGATGCCGTCTTCGCTGGTGTGATCGATGACCCATCGCAACTGTGTTTCTGCGGTCTTCGCATCGCCTGCCTGGATGCTGCTGCTGGCTGAAATCAGTGCCGCACGTGACGCATAGGGAGTACCCGGATATTTGTCGACTATGATCGCTGCGTCATCCTTGACAGTTTTAGGCTGGTTTGCCTGCAAACCTAACTGTAACGCACCATATATTACGGAAGCTTGGGCAGATTTTTCATGCTGCTGATATCGCCACCATTGCGCGCCCGCTGCGCCGATGATCAGTATGGCCAGGGCGCCTGTCACCCAGTTGCCATAGCGTTTCCACCAGTCTTTGAGCGCGTCGAGTTTTTCCTGTTCTTCCAGATCGAAAGTCATGTTCAGTTCCTTGATTGCAAAAGGTCTGTGGTCTCAGAGAGGCTACAGCGCGTTTGTTCGGCGGTTTCTCGTAATGCTTTCAGGGTAATGAGGCCGGCAGCGGCTTCATCGTCACCGATAATCAGCGCAAAACGTGCGCCGCTGGCATCGGCTTTTTTCATTTGGGCTTTGAAACTGCCGCCGCCGCAGTGTAACACCACACTCAGACCGGCTTGGCGCAAGCTGTTGGCAACCTGCCAGGCAAATGCCGTAGCGGTTTCACCCTGATGTACGAGGTAGGCATCGGTAGAGGTCGCTGGCGTATTGACACCGGATTCTTCCAGTAATGCCAGCAGGCGTTCCACGCCCATTGCGTAACCGCAGGCCGGTGCAGGCTTGCCGCCGATCTGTTCGATCAGGCTATCGTAGCGGCCGCCGGCGCACACCGTGCCCTGGGCGCCGAGTCTGTCGGTGACCCACTCGAACACCGTGTAGTTGTAGTAATCCAGCCCGCGCACCAGACGCGGATTGATGCGGTATTCGATGCCATTGCTGCGCAACAGTCCTTGCACGTCCTCGAAGTGTTTGATGGCGTCCGTGTCGAGGTCATCCATCAGGCGCGGAGCGGATTCGACCAGTGCGAGCATGGCAGGGTTTTTGGTGTCTAGAATCCGCAGCGGATTGCTATGCAGACGGCGCCTGGCATCCGCATCGAGCTGATCCTGGTGTGTTTCGAAATGCGCGATCAGGCGGTCACGATGGCGGGCACGGCTGGTAGCATTGCCCAGCGTGTTCAACTCCAGCGTAATGCCGGTCAGGCCGAGACGTCGCCACAGATCTGCGGTCATCACGATGTGCTCGGCGTCGATGTCCGGACCTGCAAAACCCAGCGCTTCGACGCCGACCTGGTGGAATTGCCGGTAGCGGCCTTTTTGCGGGCGTTCATGGCGGAACATGGGACCGGCATACCACAATCGCTGCGGTGCGTTGTACAGCAGGTTATGCTCGATCACGGCCCGTACGCAAGCGGCTGTGCCTTCCGGGCGCAACGCGAGATGTTCTCCATTCAAGGCATCTTCAAACGCGTACATTTCCTTTTCGACAATGTCGGTGACTTCACCGATGGCGCGTTTGAACAGCGCGCTCTGCTCGACGATGGGCGTACGAATTTCGCGGTAGCCGTATGCGCCGAGCCAATCGCGTATCACGGCTTCAAAGTGCTGCCAGCGCGGGCTGTGTTCGGGCAGGATGTCGTTCATCCCGCGTATGGCCTGGATAATGTTACTCATTTTTAAATTCGTTTCTTTTGCGACAGGCGTCGGGAACATTCCTTGGTATTTCCCTGTGCCCTGCGGCAAATAATTTTAGGCAATGGCAATCGGTATGGTTTTGAGTTTGCTGCTTATTTGGCCGCCGGAATAATGGCTTTGTACATAATCTTCTACAATCTGCTGAAATTCCTCGGCGATGCGCTCGCCTTTCAGCGTCACGGTTTTTTTTCCATCCACATATACCGGTGCGACCGGTACTTCGCCGGTACCGGGCAGGGAAATGCCGATGTTGGCATGCTTGGATTCACCCGGCCCGTTCACCACGCATCCCATCACCGCCACGCGCATATCTTCTACACCGGGATAGTGGTTGCGCCATACCGGCATCTGGTCGCGCAGGTAGCGCTGGATGTCCTGCGCCAGGTGCTGGAACACGGTGCTGGTGGTGCGCCCGCAACCGGGGCAGGCCACCACCATCGGGGTGAACGAGCGCAAGCCCATGGTTTGCAGAATTTCCTGCGCCACCACGACTTCCTGGGTGCGGTCGCCACCGGGTTCTGGCGTCAGCGAAATACGCAGCGTGTCGCCGATGCCCTCCTGCAGCAGCACCGATAACGCGGCGGTGGAGGCGACAATACCCTTGGAACCCATGCCTGCCTCGGTCAGGCCCAGGTGCAGCGGGTAATCGCTGCGCGTGGACAGTTCGCGGTAGGTGCTGATCAGATCCTGCACGCCGGACAGTTTGCAGGACAGAATGATGTGGTCGCCGGGCAGGCCGAGTTCCTCGGCCTTACGCGCGGAATCCAGGGCCGAGACAATAAGCGCCTCGCGCATCACCCATTCTGCTTCACGCGGTTCGGCAAGACTGGCGTTGTCGTCCATCATGCGTGCCAGCAGCGCCTGATCCAGGCTGCCCCAGTTGACGCCAATGCGTACCGGTTTGTCATAGCGGCAGGCGGTTTCTATCATGGCTGCGAACTGTTCGTCGCGTTTGCTGCCTTTGCCCACATTGCCCGGGTTGATGCGGTATTTGGCCAATGCCTCGGCGCAGGCGGGCACGCTGGTGAGCAACTTGTGTCCGTTGAAATGGAAATCACCGATCAGCGGCACGTCGCAGCCGCGCCGGCTCAACAGGTCGCGAATACGCGGCACCGCCTCGGCGGCCTCCTGGGTATTCACGGTGATGCGCACCAGCTCGGAGCCTGCGCGCCACAATGCATAGACCTGATCGGCAGTCGCTGCCGCATCGGCCGTATCGGTGTTGGTCATTGACTGCACCACAATCGGCGCATCGCCGCCGACAGCGATATTGCCAATCCATACTTTGCGCGTGACATGGCGCGAAATGTGAAAATCAAACATGCTTTACTCGATAGTCAGGTGCGCGACTGTTGTTCCGGGGCGCGGCGTGAGGGTAACCGGTTTGCCGTTATACGTCATGCTGACGTTGGCGGCGTTGCCAATGATTGCGCTAAATGGGGCTTCACCGGTGAGTTGTGCGGTTTCTCCGGCACGATAGATGCGCGAGGTGAGGCGCCGCTTGCTGGCGTCGGTAATTTGTACCCAGGCATCCTGTTTAAAATTGATCTGGATGTGACCGCTTCCTTCAGCTTGAGTAGCCGGCGCAGCTGGTGGTGTGGCTAGGGAAACAGGTGGTGCAGGCTGCACGGGCGTGGGTGGTTCGACGGCAGGTGCGGCTGGTGCTGGAGCGATTTTTGGAACGGGTGGAGGCGTCGGCGCCACTGTGCTGTGAGATGGGGGTGTGGCCTTGGGTGCGTCGCCGGCGCGTAACCATTGATACACTGCCAGCGGCAGTGCAATCACGATGAGCAGCGCCAGCAGGCTGAGTTTCAACCAGTGGCGTGACAGGTTGCCGGTCAGCGCAATTTGTTCGTCATGGATGGCGAGCGCTTCGACAGGGTTGGCAGGAGCGGCCTGCATGGCATCCAGAAACGGTTGCGGATCCCGTTGCAGCAATCGTGCGTAGTTACGTACAAAACCGCGGCTGAATATTGGTCCCAGACTGGCGAAATCGTCCTGTTCAATTGCCGTGATCTGCTTGGGGGTGAGCTTGAGGCGATAGGCGACATCGTTCACGCTCATATTCTGAGCCTGGCGTATGGAGGCGAGTTCCGCCCCGACTGACTGAATGGTGTGCTGGCTGGAGGACTGTTCGTCTGCGTTCATTCGTATTTCCCGTTCAGCAGCAAATGAGTCTCCGGTGCATCGGGAAAACGCTTGCGCAATTGCAAACCGTAACTTGCTTCGGCATTGCGATCATCCATTTTCCGCATTAGACGCACACCCAGCCAGAGTGCTGCCGGACTGGGCTGGCTGACATCGAAATAGCGGGTAAGCAGCGTACGAGACTCCGTATAACGGCCTTGGCGAAAATAAATATCAGCGAGTTGCGACAGCGCCTGTGGCTGATTGGGCTGGTACTTGAGTGCGCGTTGGAAATAGGCTTCGGCGGCAGTCTGGTTACCTGCTTTCAGCGAACACACTCCTGCATTGGTGAGTGCGCGTTCGGGCGAAGGATAGAGCGGATTGCGCAGCGCCTCATTGAATTGCGCTATGGCTGGCTCGAAACGATTGCGTGTGCACAGGAACCAGCCGTAATTATTGTGGGTTTCGGATTCGTTCGGCGCCAGCTCGATAGCGCGGCGAAAATTGCTTTCTGCAGTTTTGTCTTCATGCAATTGCATGTAGACAAGGCCAAGCATATTGTAAGCCGGTGCATAGTTGCCATCGGCACTGATCGCATCACGTAATTCTTCCAGCGCGATTGCATACTGGGTGCGTGTGAAATAGTCGGCAGCAAGCTCGGTATGCACGCGTGCGCGATTTTGTGCTTCGCTCACATTCCCGGTGGAAGTCTGCTGCGAATTGAGCGTGTCGGCACCCGGCGGTTGTGCGCAGGCGCCCAGCAGCAGGGTAATGAGCAGAACAGCAAGCTTGTTCAATGTGATACCTCCATTCGGCGCATAACCCGCCGGGTTTTATCCTGTACTTGTCCGGCCAGCTGGCCGCAGGCGGCATCGATGTCGTCGCCACGGGTTTTACGGATGGTCACGATATGGCCCGCCTGCATCAGCATATCGCGAAATCGGCGCATCGCATCGCCGCGCGAACAGCGGTAACCGGAATCCGGGAACGGATTGAACGGGATCAGGTTGAATTTGCACGGCACGTCACGCACCAGTTCAATCAACTGGCGTGCGTGCTCGGGTTGGTCGTTGATGCCGTCCAGCATTACATACTCGAACGTGACAAAATCGCGCGGGGCTTTTTCCAGATAACGCAGACAAGCCGCCATCAGTTCGGCCAACGGGTATTTCCGGTTGATCGGCACAAGTACGTCGCGCAGCTTGTCGCTGGGGGCATGCAAGGAAACTGCCAGCGCCACCGGGCAATCCTCGCGCAGCCGATCCATGGCCGGTACCAGACCGGAGGTGCTGACCGTCACGCGGCGTCGCGACAGGCCGTAAGCGTTGTCGTCGAGCATGATATTGAGCGCGGTGACCACGTTGGCATAGTTCGCCAACGGCTCCCCCATGCCCATCATCACGACGTTGGTGATGATGCGTTCGCCTTTCGGGTCGCGTCCCATCGCGTGGTTCGCCCACCACAACTGGCCGATGATTTCCGCCACCGACAGGTTGCGGTTGAAACCCTGGCGGCCGGTAGAGCAGAACGTGCACTCCAGTGCACAGCCGACTTGCGATGACACGCACAGTGTGCCGCGCGTGCCATCCGGGATGAATACGGTTTCCACGCCGTTCATGCTGCCTACGTCCAGCAGCCACTTGCGCGTGCCGTCTGCAGACGCCTGTTCCGCCATCATGCTGGGCGGCGTTACCGTCGCCAGTTGCCCCAGTTTCTCGCGCAGCGACTTGGCCAGATCGCTCATTTCAGCGAAATCCGCTGCGCCGAAATGATGCATCCAGCGCATCACCTGTTTGGCGCGAAACGGCTTTTCGCCGAGTTCGGCGAAATAAGCAGCAAGTCCTGGCAGGTCGTAGTCGAGGAGGTTAAGCATGGCTGAACGATGGTGGAGTTGTAAGCCGATTAGGACTGTTCAACGCGAATAAACGTTCAGCGCCGGGAAAAAGTAGGCGATTTCCACTGCAGCGGTTTCTGCGGCGTCGGAGCCATGCACCGCGTTGGCATCGATGCTGGCAGCAAAATCGGCGCGGATGGTACCCGCAGCCGCTTTTTTCGGGTCGGTTGCGCCCATCAGGTCGCGGTTTTTAAGGATCGCACCTTCGCCTTCCAGTACCTGGACCATCACCGGGCCGGAAATCATGAATTCGACCAGATCCTTGAAGAAAGGACGCTCGCGGTGGACGGCATAAAAGCCTTCGGCTTCATTGCGGGACAGGTGCATCATGCGTGCAGCGATAATTTTCAGCCCGGCATCTTCAAAGCGCTGATAAATTTTGCCGATTACATTTTTGGCCACTGCATCGGGTTTGATAATGGAAAGGGTGCGTTCGACAGCCATTGCGGTACTCCGTGAATTTTAAGAGGTTTTTGGGGTTGAAAATCCTGATTAAAATACCACGAAATGCCGATAAAATAAAGGCTTAGCGGGTATAGTTATTCCATTCGGGCTGGATGCCTGCTGTATCGGCAGGGGCCTGCCACGCACAATCCGTTCCGATTCCGGCCACCCACACCAGCGTTTCGCCGCAATAAAGTAATGGCAAGCGATCGCGTAGCCAGGGCGGGACGGCGTATTCCTGCAACAAATTTTTCAGGCTACGGCGCGGACGCAGGCAGTCGGGACGGAAGTGTTCACCACCCTGTCGTAAACGGATCGTGACCGATGCCTGGTCGAGTTTGGTGCGATCCAGTCCCTGGCCGATAGCTGGAGTTAATTTCAAGACACCATCGAGTTCTCTGAGCCGCAACTGCGCTTCGCCTTGCCAGTGCCACTGCAGATTTGCAACGAGAGAAGGTAGCCGGGCTGTGAGGTGAGCCCATCCCTGGTAGCGGTGCAACTCCCAACGGTCGTGCAGAATGCATGGCTGGCTATCAGCACCGGCGTGGGTGAGTTGTCCCAGCATGGTAGCGAGTCGTGCCTGACTGGGCATGGGAACATCATTGCGCGCGAGAAAATAACGCAGCAGATTACGCGCACGAGCCTCGGGCAGGGCAGCCAGTTGAGCGCAACTCAGGCGCTGGTTGCGGATACTGTCTGTCGCGTCGAGCGTGGCGAGCTGATCGAGCAGGTCGGCAGCTTCGGCAAGGTTTTGCGCGCTCCTGGCAAGCGTGGCGCGCCATGCCGGGAATCGTTCACCCAATTGCGGCAGCACGCGATGGCGTAAAAAATTGCGGTTGAAATGGGTGTCCTGGTTGCTTTCGTCTTCCACCCATTGCAGCGCATGTTGTCTCGCCCAGGCCTCAATCTCGCTGCGATCGATATCCAGAAGCGGGCGTATATAGGCGGGATGATTGGTCGCTTCACGTAACACAGGCATCGCCGCCAGTCCTTTGACCCCGGCACCGCGCAGCAACTGCAGCAGGAGTGTTTCGGCCTGGTCGTCGCGATGCTGAGCCAGCGCAATGAAGTCCGTATCCAGTTGCGCGTATTCGGCATAGCGCGCACGCCGTGCGGCCGCTTCCAGACCAAGTTTTGCGGCGTCTTCAATATGGATGGTATGCATCCGTAGTGGAATATGACGGCGTGTGCAGAGCGTTTGGCAGATATCCGCCCAGTCTTTTGCGTGGGGGCTGATCTGATGGTTGACGTGGATGGCACTGAGATGGAAGGGAAGATCGGGTGCCAGGCGCGCCAGCAGGTCGAGCAACACAACCGAATCCACACCGCCGCTCAAACCCAGAGTGATGCTTGCACCAGGTTTGACGTATCGAGTCAATTGCGCTCGTACTGTTTCCAGTAAATTACTTTGCGGGCATTTCCTTGAATCGACCATAGCTCATCAGGCGCTCGTAGCGGGTCTTGAGCAGGGCGTCGAGAGGTTGGCTGGTGAGGCTGTCCAACGCGTCCTGTAAAGCTGTTTTCATGGATTGCATCATTAGCGCCGGATCACGATGCGCGCCACCCAGAGGTTCGTCCACAATGCGATCAACCAGGTCGAAAGATTTCAGGCGTGGTGCGGTAATGCCCAGTGTCTCGGCTGCGACGGGCGCTTTGTCGGCGCTTTTCCATAAAATAGAGGCACAACCTTCCGGCGAAATCACCGAATAAGTAGAATATTGCAGCATCATGGTCTGGTCGCCCACACCTATCGCCAATGCGCCGCCGGAGCCGCCTTCGCCGATGATGGTGCACAGTATGGGGGTTTTTAGCTCCGCCATGACAAACAGGTTGCGGGCGATGGCTTCGGACTGCCCGCGCTCCTCCGCACCGATGCCGGGGTAGGCCCCCGGTGTATCAACGAAGGTCATTACGGGTATGCCGAATTTTTCAGCCAGGCGCATCAGGCGCAGGGCCTTGCGATAACCTTCGGGACGTGGCATCCCGAAATTGCGGTAGATTTTTTCCTTGGTGTCGCGGCCTTTCTGGTGGCCAATGAGCATCACGCTCTGGCCATTGAATCGCGCCAGCCCACCTACAATTGCAGGGTCGTCGCCGAAGGTGCGGTCGCCATGCAGCTCTTCAAAATCGCTGAACAGCGCACCTACGTAATCGAGCGTGTATGGACGTTGCGGGTGGCGTGCTACCTGGGAAATCTGCCAAGGGGTGAGCTTGGCATAAATGTCTTTGGTAAGTTTTTCACTCTTTTTTTGCAGGCGGCCGATTTCTTCCGAGATGTCCAGCGCAGAATCGTCCTGCACATAGCGCAGTTCTTCGATTTTGGCTTCCAGCTCGGCAATCGGCTGCTCGAAATCCAGAAAAGTGGTTTTCATAGGCAGTCAGGGCCGTGAAAAAAGCGGCATTGTAGCTGATTCAAGTGCGAGACAGAATCGCACCGTGGACAATGCCGTCCGCTGGCAGTCGTTGTGTTAATGTTAATGATGATGCCCGTGTTCGCCGTGGGCGTGACCGTGGGTGATTTCATCTGCGCTGGCTGCGCGTACGTTATCCACATGGCAGGAGAATTTGAGTGTTTGCCCAGCGAGCGGATGATTGCCATCCACCATCACGGTATCTTCGGTCAGTTCGGTAACGGTGTAGAGCATGAATTCCTCTGTGCCTTCGGCCGCACCTTCAAACTGCATTCCCACTGCTATTTCCGCCGGAAACAGGTGACGCGGTTCGGCGCGCACCAATTCGGCTTCGTATTCGCCAAAGGCATATTCCGGCTCCAGAGTGACTTCGATGTCGTCACCTTCCTGCTTGCCTTGCAGCGCTTCTTCCACAGTCGGGAAAATACCGTCGTAACCGCCGTGCAGGTAGCTTACAGGTTCACTGCTTTTTTCCAGAATATCGCCTGCAAGATTGGTGAGCTGGTAGGAAATGGTGACGATGGTGTCTTTGGCAATTTGCATAATGTCCTCGGTAGGCCAGTGGATGATCAATGTAAGTGGTATGGCACGGGCTGAATGCCACACTCTGAATCAGAGTTGTTTGACTAATGCCAGTACTTGCTGAGCGTGCCCTTTGCTTGCCACGTCGTACAAGGCATGACGTACTATGCCTTGCTTATCAATGATGAAGGTAGAACGCAGGGCGCTTTTACGGCTTACACCATCTATTATTCTATCATGCAAAATACAGTATTTATGGCATACCACTGCATCCTTGTCTGCCAGCAGGCGTATGTTGATGCCGTGCTGGTCGCGGAACGCTGCATGACTGAGGCAATCATCCCGTGACACCCCAAAAAGCACAGTATCAAGGGCGGCGAAGTCAGCGGCTAGATCACTGAATTCGATGTTTTCCTGCAGGCAGCTGGGCGCGCTGTCGCGTTTGTAAAAATACAACACCACGTTTGCAAGGCCTTTGTAATCTGCCAGCTTGACGAATTCCATGTCGGCATCGACACAGCTAAAATTTGGCGCGATTTGACCTGGCTGCAACATGCTGACCTCGATGTGCGATTGCTCCGCAATGAGCGGATTTTAACCCATTTCAAAATTTGACTGTGGGTAATCTGGTTGGCTGTGGCGTTATAATCGGCGCATGGAAAAACACTTGCTTGGTGGTATTAGCCCCACCCGATTTTTGCGCGAATACTGGCAAAAAAAGCCCTTGCTGGTCCGC
The DNA here is from genome assembly GCF_047300855.1 of Sulfuriferula sp. GW1. Lineage (GTDB taxonomy): Bacteria > Pseudomonadota > Gammaproteobacteria > Burkholderiales > Sulfuriferulaceae > Sulfuriferula. The sequence goes on along the minus strand of NZ_CP170197.1, from coordinate 2,337,253 downwards.
AATGCAGTGCCCGGATTCGCAGGTCTGATTAACCCTGATGCGCTCATCGCCTTATCGTGTGAGGACGATGTTCAAGCCCGGTTGATACGACAAAAAAAACAGGACTGGCAATTGCAGCACGGGCCCTTTACCAGGACGGATTTCAAACGCATTGGAAAACAGCCCTGGACACTGCTGGTGCAGGAGCTCAATCACCATCTGGATGCTGCTGAAACCTTGCTTGCGCGTTTCAATTTCATCCCGCATGCGCGGCTTGATGATTTGATGGTGAGCTATGCTGTTGATGGCGGTGGCGTAGGTCCCCATTTCGACTCTTATGATGTGTTCTTGTTGCAGGGCCAGGGGCAGCGTCTCTGGCAAATCAGCGCGCAAGACAAGCTTGACCTGGTGCCTGGCGCGCCATTAAAAATTCTGCGTCATTTCAAGGCGGAGCAGGAGTGGTTGCTGAATCCAGGGGATATGCTGTATTTACCTCCGCGTTACGCACACAATGGCGTCGCTGTAGGTGAATGCATGACTTATTCAATCGGGTTCCGCTCCCCCAGCGTGCAGGAAATCGCTACCCAGTTTCTGGTGTATTTGCAGGATAGAATCGAATTAACCGGTATGTATCAGGATCCGGAACTGAGTTTGCAAAAACACCCTGCTCAAATCAGTGATGCAATGCTGGAGCAGGTCGAAATGATGCTGGAACGTATTCATTGGACTCAAAAAGAGGTCGTGGATTTTCTGGGATGCTACCTTACCGAGCCCAAACCGCATCTGTTTTTTGAGGCGCCAGGCAATCCATTAAGTAAGTCAAGTTTCAACCGGCAGGCGCAGAAAATTGGCGTGCGCCTGGCACCTCAGTCACAGATGCTGTTTCGAAACGGCAATTTCTTTCTGAATGGAGAGTGTATCGGCATAAGGAAAGCGGGCAGCCGTACCGCGTTGCAGATATTGGCTGATAGACGCCAGTTGGTATCTGCAGAAGTGGAAATGGATTTGTTGCCATTGCTATATGAATTCTATCTCGATGGTTTTCTGTTGCCAGGTGCTAAACATGACTAACATGACTAAGGATTGTCGTGATATATAGAATTAATGAAAAACGAGAGATTTTTTCGTAATCCGGGTGTAAAATAAAACCTTACGAAATACCATATACCCCTAGTATATTTCTTGAATTTTGCTAGAATTTTGCCCGTCGGTCATCATAAATGACTTTGGGCCGATCTTAATGTGGTTGCTTGTCATTATTTTTAACGAGGGAACATAAATGAAACATTCCATCCTGCTCGCCGCTCTTTTAGCCGTTTCTCTGTCTGCCTGTGGTAAAAAAGAAGAAGCCGCTGCTCCTGCACCGGCTCCTGATGCAGCTGCTCCTGCTGCACCGGCTCCTGATGCAGCCGCTCCTGCTCCAGCTCCTGATGCAGCTGCTCCTGCTGCACCGGCTCCTGACGCTGCCGCTCCTGCTCCTGACGCTGCCGCTCCAGCTCCTGCAGCACCGGATGCATCTGCTCCTGCAGCCAAGTAATAAATCCAGCAAGCTCATCTGCTGTTAAAAAACCGGCCTTAGGGCCGGTTTTTTTTCGTCCTGAATACTTGCTATCCCGCGAAGGATTTGGGCGCTTGTGATTTTCAGGACGGGAGAAATTCGCGCAGCCGTCGCATTGCTTCCTGCAAATTGGGTAATGAAGTTGTGTAGGCAAATCGCACGAAGCGCTGTGCCTGGTACGTGCCAAAATCCACCCCCGGGGTGATGGCAACACCGGTTTGTTCCAGAATCTGCGCTGCAAAAGCGCAGCTGTCCTGGCTAAATCGTCCGCAACCTGCATATAAATAGAATGCACCTTGCGGTAGATCGGGTAAATCAAAACCAAGATCGCGCAATGCGCTGGCGAGATAATCGCGGCGTATTTTCAGCTCGGTCTTGCGTGCTTCCAGAATGGTAAGTGTGGCAGGCGTAAAGGCCGCAAGGGCGGCGTATTGCGCAGGCGTGGAGGCGGCAAGGTACAGGTTTTGCACCAGCCGATCCAGTGCTTCCATTGCCCACTCCGGTGCTACCAGCCAGCCCAGCCGCCAGCCTGTCATCTGAAAGTACTTGGAAAAACTGTTCACCACGAACACCTGATCCGAGTGCGCCAGCGCCGTGTGATGGCTGCCTTCGTAAATCAGTCCGTGGTAAATCTCATCCACAATCAGGGTTGCGCCGCGCGCGGCGCAGAGAGCGGCAATGGCACGCACGTCAGCATCCGGCACGACGGTGCCGGTGGGATTGGACGGCGAAGCCAGCAGCACGACCTTGACCGCGGGTGTCCAGTAACGCTCAACCAGTTCGGGTGTGAGCTGGTATCCGGTATCCGCATCCACCGGTACGGCCAGCGTGCGCGCTTCGATGAAGCGCGCAAAATGGCGATTGCATGGGTAGCCTGGATCGGCCAGCAATACGCTATCGCCAGGATCGGCGAGCACGCCCAGTGCAAGCAGCAGCGCACCGGACGCGCCGGGGGTGACGACCACGCGCTGTGGACTGAGCTGCACGCCATAGTGTTGCGCGTAATAATCGGCAATGGCGCTGCGCAACTGCGGCAGACCGAGTGGAGGCGAGTAATACAGGTTGCCCTGCTCCAGTGCTGCGATGCCTGCCTCGACTATCGGATACGGAGTGGGGAAGTCCGGCTCACCGATTTCCAGATGGATGATCGAACGCCCTTGTGCCTCCATCTGGCGCGCGCGTGCCAGGATGTCCATCACATGAAATGGTGCGATGTCTGCCATGCGTGCGGCAATGCGCGGGTGCGATGTATTCATGCTTCGGCGTCGGGCAGTAATGGCGCTGCGGGTTGCAAATGCTCCAGGTCCACCGATTCAATCTGGCTGAAGCGCTTGCTGATTTTCTGGCTGCTGATGTGGACTTCGGTGGCGTCTTCATTGGCCAGGCGAATATGATCGGCGAGTTTTTTCATGCGCACGTCGAAACGGGAAAAATCCTTGCCCAGCTTGGACAGTTCGTCCTTGATGATGTGTACCTGACGCCGTGTTTCCACGTCCTTGATCACTGCGCGCGCGGTGTTGAGTACCGCCATCAGTGTAGTTGGCGAGACGATCCACACGCGCCGGCTCATGGCGTATTCGACCAGGTCCGAATGGTAGGCGTGGATTTCGGCGAACACCGCCTCGGCCGGCACGAACATCACCGCGCCGTCCGAAGTTTCGCCTGCGATGATGTATTTGGCGGCAATGTCATCCACGTGCTTTTTCACGTCGGCCTTGAATGCACGCGTGGCCAGGGTACGATCGGCTTCGGCGGCGTCGCGGGCAAACATGCGGTTATAGTTTTCCAGCGGGAATTTCGAATCCACAGCCACGCGTCCGGTCGGTTCCGGCAGTACCAGCAGGCAGTCCACCCGGCTGCCGTTGGATAATGTGGTCTGAAAACTGTACCCATCCGGCGGCATGATATTGCGTACCAGTCCTTCCAGTTGCACCTCGCCGAACGCGCCGCGCGAGCGCTTGTCGCCAAGCAGTTCCTGCAGGGTGAGCACGTTGCTGGACAGTCCGTCGATTTTCTTTTGCGCCTCGTCGATGGTGGCCAGACGCGCCATTACATTGGCAAAGGTCTCGTTGGTTTTCTTGAAGCCTTCATCGAGGCGTTCGCTGACCTTGCCGGAAATTTCCGCGAGACGCGCATCCACGCTCTTTGCCAGGGCCTCTACCGAGGCCGATAGCTGGGTGGTGGCATTTTGCATGGTAGTCTGGATCAACGCCTGTTCTTCGCGACCCTGTTTGGCCAATGTTTGCAAAGTCTGGGCGAGGGTCTCGGCCTGCACGGCCTGAATTTTGGCGGAAAAATCCGCCAGCTGCGCATTTTGCGCGGTGCGGCTGTCCGCGAGCTCGCGGGTCTGCGCGTGCTGTAGCGCCAGCACCGCTTCGCGCGTGGCAGTCAGTTCACCTGCTACGGTGTGGCGCAGACGCTCGGATACCTCGGTCAATGCACTCTGAGTGCGATCGGACTGATTCGCCAGGCCGTTGTGTAAATCGGTGAGCATGGTTCGGTGGCGTGTTTCCAGACCCTCCTGAAGCATGCTTGGCAGGGCAGCCTGTGCCTGCGTCAGTGCGTTGATTTTGAACCCGAGCCATAGCAGCACAGCAACGATAATGAGCGCCGCTAGGGCAATGACGATTTCCAGCATGATTCCTCCAGTCGGGGAATTATAACCGCGCGCGTCACGGAAGCCGTATGGCAAATTTCCCGTAGCAAATCAGTTTGGACGCATTGGCATAGGAAATCTTGCTGGAAATTACGACTGGCACAGGCGGACGAATCAAGCTATGTTTAACGCGTTTAAACAAGAGGAGAATGAAGATGATGCGTCAAACCGGCCTGATTTTTTGCCTGTTGATCGGCTGCCTGTCTGGAATCGCACCCGTTACGGCTGCTGCAGCAGCGCAGCAAGCAGACATAATCGGCGTGCAAAAACGCACCGACATCAAGGTTGTATACGACGACAAGGACGATGTGTGGGAGGCCGGGATCGGCAAGGGGCTGTATTATCTGCGCGGCCTGCTGGAGGCATATAAATCCTTGGGTATCCCGCAGGATCAGTTGCATATCAGCATCGTACTGCATGGCCCAACGGCATACTGGCTGCTCAATGACCCGGCTTATCAGCGTGACAAAAAAGACCCATTTGCCTACAACCCAAACAGCCAGGTGGTGGCCGAACTGATACAGCATGGCGTGAGCGTGGAAATCTGTAACGTCACCATGCGCGCCAAGGGATTCACACCGGAAGATCTGTTGCCCGGCGTGGTGATCGTCCATGATGCCTACACCCGCCTGATTGACTTGCAGCAGCGTGGTTATGCCTATATTCGTTTTTAATGGACGTTCGCCAAATCGAAACTGTTTCAAATCCGGATTCATTCATTGCTCATGATTATCAATGCAGACCACAGCCAGCGTGCACTGGTTGACCCCGCCCAACTGCCCTGGATGGATTCGCCGCTGCCCGGCGTGGCGCGCCGCATGCTGGAACGCAACGGCGCGGAAGCGGCGCGCGCCACTTCGATAGTGCGCTATCAGCCTGGAGCCGGGTTTGATGCGCACACGCATCCGCAGGGCGAGGAAATCCTGGTGCTGGAAGGTATTTTCGAGGATGAATACGGCGTCTATCCGGCAGGCACTTATCTGAAAAATCCGCCCGGCTCGGCGCACCGTCCGTTCAGCCGCAGCGGCTGCACCTTGTTTGTAAAACTGCGCTACATGCAGCCGGGCGACACCCAGCGCGTGGTCATCCACACCCATGAAGCGCAGTGGCTGCCGGGGCTGGTGGAGGGATTGCAAGTGCTGCCGCTGTCCGAATTCGGCGGCGAGGAGATTCTGGTGCTGGAGGGTGTGTTTCAGGATGAGTTCGGCGATTACGGTCCCGGCATGTGGCTGCGCAGCCCGCATTTGAGCATGCATCAGCCGTTCAGCGAGCCGGGCTGTATCATCCTGGTCAAGGTAGGGCACCTGGACGTCGCAACTTGAAACCGCGATATTTCAGTGCTTGCGTGAACCAGTGCCAAGCGCGTGGATTTCCGCAAGCTGTTCCGGCGCGGCCTCGCGCAGGATTGCCGCCATGCCCTGTTTGGCGCGTTCATCGCCTTGCGCGGCAGCCAGACTGAATAATTCGTAGGCATGCACCAGGTTTTTCGGCACACCCACGCCCCGGTAAAACATCAATCCCAGGTTGAACTGCGCCTGGCGGTCGCCCCGATCGGCAGCCGCGCCGTACCATTTGGCGGCCTCGAGATAATCCTGCGGCGCATCCTTGCCTTCGAAATACATCACGCCGAGGTTGTATTGTGCGGTCACGTCGCCGCCCTGTGCGGCTTCAAGCAGCTTTTTCAGCGGGCCGTAGCCGGCGAGTTCGATAATATCCATCTGCATTCCTTGTGTTGGGCGAATTTTACCCGGCTCTGCGCGCATGCGCGTGAATCAGCTAAACTGTCGCGCTTCCACGTCGCTAAAAACTCCTGGCCCATGGCACTCAAAGCAACCATTTTCAAAGCCGACCTGCAAATCGCCGATATGGACCGGCACTATTATGCCAGCCATGCGCTGACCCTTGCGCGCCATCCGTCCGAGACCGACGAGCGCATGATGGTGCGTGTATTGGCTTTCGCCCGTCACGCACACGAATATCTGACGTTCGCCAAAGGCATTTCCGAGGCGGATGAGCCGGATGTATGGCAAAAGGATCTGACCGGTGCGATTGATCTCTGGATAGACGTGGGCCTGCCCGATGAAAAACGCATCCTCAAAGCTAGCGGCCGTGCGAATCAGGTAGCGATTTACACGTATGGTGCCCATGGCGCCAACCTGTGGTGGGCTGCCATCAGCTCCAAGCTTGCGCGGCTGAAAAACCTGACCGTAATTAATTTGCCATTACCAGTCACTCAGGCGCTTGGAAAACTGGCGCAGCGCAACATGCAGCTCAGTTGTACGATAGAAGACGGCGCAATCTGGCTGTCCAGCGACGCCGAAACGGTGGCGGTGGAATTCGTCGTGCTGCAGGCGCCGGCCTGAAAGTGCGCCATTGATTGCCGGGGTTCAGTCATGCACATCTGGGTAGATGCCGACGCCTGTCCGGGCGTCATCAAGGATATCCTGTTTCGCGCCGCCGAGCGGGCGCAGATTTCCATGACCCTGGTAGCTAACCAGTTGCTGCGCACGCCGCCTTCGCCGTATATCCGCGCGCTGCAGGTACCCGGGGGTTTCGATGTGGCAGATAACGAGATTGTGCAGCGGCTGCAAGCGGGTGACCTGGTGATTACCGCTGATATTCCGCTGGCGGCGGACGTCATCGAAAAAAACGGGCACGCGCTCAACCCCAGAGGCGAGTTTTACAGCAAGGAAACGATCCAGGCTTTACTCACCATGCGCAACTTCATGGACGAATTGCGCGGCAGCGGTATTCAGACTGGTGGCCCAGCGGTCTTTTCAAATAGTGACCGCCAGGCGTTTGCCAACCAGCTGGATAAGTTCCTGGCGCGTCAACGCCAGCCATAATCCGTAGGGCTATACCGGCATCGCCAGCTTGTCGTTAAGCCTTAACCAGCCGCGCGCCACGCGGTACAGCACCCACAGCCCGGCGATGGAGACGACCGCAATCGCCAGCGGAATGCCGATCAGCGTTAACATCAGCAGTCCTGCCACCACCACCCACAGCAAGGCAAACCAGAAAGTGCGGATCTGCCAGCGGAAGTGCGATTCCAGATAGGTGCCGCGCGCTTCGCTGCGCTTGATATAGTTGAGCACCACTGCCAGGATCGACGGCCAGCCGGTGAGGAATGCCGTCACGATCAGCATCGGACTCAGCAGCCCGGTGATCACGGTGAATGCATGCAGACCATAAATCACATGGGTGATCGTCACCAGGCCATCTGCCGGCGCATTGCCGGACTCAATCATGTTTTCAGCCATCTTGGACTCCAGTGCACACATTTGAGCGAGCTTCAGTATAACGCGTGTTTTACCAGTGCAATGCCCGGTATTGCGAGGTCTTTTTGTCCAGGTGCGCCTGCATGCGGGTAACAATGTCATCCAGTACCGACAGCGCATGCAGGATATAGGGACCTTTGTTCAGCATCACGCATTCGGCGCGTCCGGACATCGCAGCGTCGCTGATTTCGGCGCGTGACGGCAGACCCAGTTTGACCAGGCTTTCCAGCACCTGGGTGGCCCAGGTCACCGGGATATGGGCAGCCTCGCATAACCACAGCATTTCTTCCTGAATCTCCGCCATGCGTTCGTAGCCTATCTCCACGGCCAGATCGCCGCGCGCGATCATCACGCCGAACGGGCCATGCCCCGCGCCGCGCACGATGATTTCCGGCAGGTTCTTTACCGCCTGACGCGTCTCGATTTTAGCGATGATGCCGAGGGCGCCGGCATTGCGTTGTTTCAAAGCTTCAGCAAGCCGGTCCAGGTCATCCGCACTCTGCACAAACGACAGGCCGATGATGTCGGCATGCTGCACGGCAAAATCCAGGTCGCGCAGGTCTTTTTCGCTCAGTGCGGGCAGTAGCAAATGGCTGTCGGGGAAGTTGAGCCCTTTCTGCGCACCGACATGTTCCCCTTCCGGGCGCACCTGCGTGACTCGCAGCCACGCGCCCTCCGCGTCGACCCGCTCGATCACGCAGCCGATGCGGCCGTCGTCTATCCATACCGCATGGCCTGCCTCCAGAAAGGCAAAAACCTCGGGCTCGCTACATGGAATGCGCGCGGGGGAGAGGATGTGTCCGGCTTTGTCGCGCCGCTCGGCGTGGCCCGGCGAGGGATCGCGGGCGAGCAGCAGCGCGTCGTTCTTGTGCAAATGGATGCGCATCGGGGGCGCCAGAAAATCCCCGCTGGCGGTTTTGCCTGACTGGCCGTGCTGTTTTTTTTCGGTGATCCGTTCGAGGACGGTGCCGGGTGCGATATAGGCCCCGTCCTCGCAACTTACCTGTACTTCCGTGACTGACAGGCGCTGTTCCACGACGAATTCACGTTTTCGCTTGCGCATGTCATGGAACCTGATTTTGTCGCCGGGCTTGAGTTTGTGCAGCCACCTGGCAGGCACGCTCAGGCGCGCGGGCGACGCCTTGCCCAGCTTGTCGGTGGTGGCTGGCTGTCCTGGGCTGCCCGTGCCGTCGAGGATGATCCGGGTGGGGTAAAGCCGATCCCCGAGGTCGTCGCGCTTGATCCTGACATGCAAAACCTCGGGGCCGGGTGCGATCTCGCCGGTGCGCAGTTTTGGGCCGGACAGGTCGAACATGATGCGGCAGGGACGCCCGGTTTCGTGCTCTGCCTGGCGAACGTTGGCGACCATTTTTTCCCAGCCTGCAGGGGTGTCGTGAGCGCAATTGATGCGTGCACAGTCCATGCCCAGCGTGAGCATATCGCGCACCACAGGGTGATCGTCCGCCGCTTCGCTCGGCAGTGTCACCATGATCCGCGTGCTGCGCTTGCCTTGATGTTTTCCGAACAGGAGGTCGGTGTTGTGGCGCAACAGCAGCCGGTCATGCTGCATGGCGTGGCTGGTTTCATGCACCGGGCAGGGCAGCGGTGGCGCGCCATTCATCATCGCCAGCGCATAACTCACTGCATCCAGTGTAGCCATTACATGGCCTTCGCAGCGCCCCAGCGAGGACAGCCCCACAGCGGCGAGGGCAGCTTGCAGTTCACGCAAATCATGCCGTCTCAGGCCGATATAGGCGGCCAGGTTTGCAGCGCTGGGCAGGTAATGCCGATGGTGCAAATGCGGATGCCAGCGTTCCATCAATTGCTGCTGGGTTGCCAGGGTGGCGTCGCGCAATTCCTGCAGGCGATGCGCCAGATTTTTGATTTTCCCGGTAGCGTTATCCATTGGCTGCATATTCATTCACTCTGGTTGATGCGCAAATTCCGAACAACCATCCTAGTCTGGGGGTGATTTGTGAAAAAATGGTTACGATAAAATGGCATCGGGAGTGCCATGGCAACCGTCCCCTCACCCGGCGAGCCATGCAGCCGGTTATACTGGCGGATATAGCGCACTGTGGAATTGGCCGTATGGCGAGCAGCGCAACCCATCACCGCGGCGGCTCACCCCGTTGCCAGACAAACACTCCGTTAATCGAATAAAGGAATTTCCATGGGCAGCATGAATGCACTGCTACTCTATTGTCGCGCCGGGTTCGAAAAAGAATGCGCCGGCGAAATCATGGCAGGGGCGACCGAGCTGGGCGTGAATGGCTACGTCAAAGCCGCCGAGCAAACCGGCTGGGTCTTGTTCCAGGCTGAAACGCAGGATGAAATTGCGCTGATTATCAGTGAATTGTCTTTCGCACGGCTCATTTTTGCGCGCCAGTGGGTGCAAGTCGCGCCGCTGATCCAGGGCATGCCCGAGGGCGACCGCCTCACCGCAGTTAAGGCGGTTGTGACCCAGCTTGCGCCGCGCTACTCCGAAGTATGGGTGGAAACGCCTGACACCGATGCAGCCAAAACACGCCTGGGTTTTTGTGGCCGTTTTACCCGCCCGCTTACCGCGGCGCTGGAAAAAAACCGCCAGTTTGTTTCCGGCGGGAGCGCGCCGCGCCTGCATGTGTGTTTTGTGGCCGACGATGCAGCGTATGCGGGCATTTCCGATCCAGCCAATTCCGCACCGTGGTTCATGGGTATCCCGCGCGTGCGCGTAGGGCGCGACGCTCCGAGCCGTTCCGCCGGCAAGCTGGCGGAAGCGCTGATGGTATTTCTCGACGACAGCAACGCGCATGAACTCAAGGCCGGGATGCGCGCGGTCGACCTGGGCGCTTCGCCCGGCGGCTGGGCGTGGGTGCTGGCACAGCGTGGTATCCGCGTGACGGCCGTCGACAATGGCCCGATGGCCGCAGCGGCAATGGCCACCGAAATGGTCGAGCATGTGCGCGGCGACGGCTTCACCTATCGACCGCACCATCCAGTGAACTGGCTGGTATGCGACATGGTAGAAAGCCCGTCGCGTGTCGCCCAACTGGTGGCGGAATGGATCGCTCGCGGCCATGCCCGACACGCCATTTTCAACCTTAAGCTGCCGATGAAAAAACGCCTGGAAGAAGTGCGCCGCTGTGAAGAAATCATCGCCAAACGGCTGGAGCGGGAAGACATCAACTATACCTTGCAGATCAAGCAGCTATACCATGACCGCGAGGAAGTGACGCTGTGCTTGATGCGTGACAAGGCATGAAACCAACTCCTGTTACCCGGATAAACCTGAAATCGGCTAGCCAAATAATACGTGTAGGGAACACCATATGGGTGGCTGTTCCAGACTTACCCGTCAGGAGAAAAAACGGTTCTCCTCAAAACCCTGCACTACACTCGCAGGCTTCAACTTTTTCCAGGATAAATCCAGCCGCATCCATGTAACTGAAACGAGCGGAGGTGTGCATGACAGCATTTCGCAAAAAACGGCTGGATACAGCGCAGAAACAGCGCATGGTCGGGCTCATATCAGCGCCCGACTTCCTCGACCCGGCACTTGAATGGCGGCGTCTGTTTGCCGAGGTTTGGGGCACATTCCTGCTCGTCATGGTGGCCGCCGGCGGCGGGGTGGTCGCGGCCCAGAGTCATGGAGCGGTCACCCTGGGCATGCAGGTGGTTGCACCCGGTCTCATGGTGATGGCGATTATCTATTTCATGGGCACGGTAAGTGGCGCCCATCTGAATCCGGCGGTGACCCTGGCGTTTGCCGTGCGGCGCAATTTCCCGTGGCGGCGAGTACCCGGCTATATCCTGGCGCAGTTGGCGGGGGGTATCGCGGCGGCGCTGTTCCTGCGCGCCATGTTTGGTACGGTCGGTGCGCTGGGGGCAACGCTTCCGGGTAACGGAATAAGCAGTTTGCAGGCATTGGCAATGGAAGTGGTGCTGAGTGCCGGACTGGTGAACACGATACTGGGCACAGCTTCGGGGGCACGCAACATCGGCACCAACGGCGCCATCGCGGTGGGCGGCTACATTGTCCTGGCCGGGCTTTGGGCGGCGCCGATCAGCGGCGCCTCGATGAACCCGGTGCGCTCTCTGGCGCCGGATCTGGTGCGTGGCGACTTCGGCACCACCTGGATCTATATCGTGGGGCCGATCCTCGGCGCACTGATCGGGGTCGCCTTCGAATGGATCCTCAAGGGAAAGCCTACTCCTGCCGGAACGCTTACAGCGCAGGGCACATTAGGCCTTGATGAATCCGGGACTGAAACGCATAGGCAATAGCCTGGCAAGCTACGGCCGCACTGTACTCACTTGGCAGCGCTATAAGCCTTGAACCCGTAACGCTCAAAAATAGCCAACGCCGTGGGCGAATGCAGGAACTCTACCCATTCCTTGCCGGCCTTGGGATGCGCTGCGCCCTTGACCACCGCTGAAGCGTAAATTGCAGTCGTGTTCTGGTCGGCCGGAATCGCTATATTGCTGATCGGGTGGCCAGCCTGTTCCTGGAAAATCGCCTCCGATTTCCAGGTCACGCCGGCATCGACCAGACCCTGCATCATGAATAGCGGTGTCTGGCGGTGATGGATATGGGTCAGGATGGTCTGGCCGTTCTTGACCTTGTCTTCATATACGCTTTGTTCCAGTGTAGCGCCGCCTGCCTTGACCAGCGAGGCCTTGATTTGCCGCGCTACCCCTTCCCACTCCGGATTGGGCATGGACAGGCGTACGCCAGGTTTGCCCAGATCGGCCAGGCCGGTGATATGCGCCGGGTTATCCTTCGGGATCATGATGGCCAGGTCGTTGGTCACATAGGGCACGGCCGGAGCGGACAGAATACCGTCGGCGATTGCGGTCTTGATCTTTTTCAACCCGGCCGCATACACATCTGGCTTGACGGTCCAGGTCATGTTACCCACGGTAATCGTGCCTCCAGCGGCCATCTGCTTGAGCAGGATACCCGGCGGCAGGGTTTCGAAAAAGATACGCCCCTTGTATTGCGGGTGCTCCTGCTCGAACGCAGCCACCAGCGGCGCCATCGCGAAGTAGTAGTTGCCGGCGACGAAAATCACCAGCTTGGGATTATTCAGATTGCCGTGGAAATCCGCCAGGACGTTGACCTCGGGCACAGTGAATTCCAGCCCCTTGACGGTTGCCGGCGCATTGGCGCCATGCTGCCAGGGCGGGAAAATCTCACCTTTATACTGGGGCGGTTGCACCTTGCCGCCCCAGCCGCTCGTCGTCGCGTAGGTAGGTAGCGCAAAGAGCAGGGCTGCGCCCAGCGCAGCAGAGAGGGTATATTTCGCGGCCGATTTCATTCTTGGCTCCTCCGGGTTGACTTTGTACGGAGCCTAATAATATCCCGCGCTTTGCAATTCCGCCAGAATGGAGGCGTGATGCATTCCCGATGTCAGGAGCTAAATGAGCTAAATGGATGGGTGTATAGAAAGGGAGTGAGACGGGGCAACCAGAATGCGCAATTATTTGTTGAGAGCGGCGCAACAGCCTCTCCACAGCTTACCTCAGGCGCAATAATCGGCGGTGCCAAGGTCGCCATCCTGTGGCTAACTTGCTGTGCCTGGCGACCACGGTGGCGAAAGAAATGGTTAGAACCAACGCCCAGTATGCGGCGCTAGAGGAACTCCGGTTTGATTGCAAAGCACGATGGAATGTAATGCAATCAAGTCGTGAGCCCTTCGCACAAAAAAGTCGCGAATTCAGTGTTTATGCTTGTTCGTATCCTTAATGGCTTCTTTGAGGTCGCCGACATTTTTTTGCAGCTTGCCTGCCACCTGTTTTTTAAGCCCTTTGGCTTGCTGTTCTTTGCTACCCACTAGCTTGCCTGCGCCTTGCTGGGTTTTGCCAGCGATGTCTTTGGCGGTACCCTTGATCTGATCCTTGTTCATGATTTAACTCCTCCAGGAAAATTAAAATCCATTCAATAGTGGCGAATCGTCTGTAAAGCACGCCGCTTGCTGTTTTTCGCGGACGGTATCAAGCAAAAAGCATTGTCCTTACTCCGTCCCGACAGCAAGTGGTTTCAAGATAGTACGGATATGATCGGGGTTCCGTACGTTAGCGTACGCAATGAAAATTTAATATACGTGTCGGTTTCGGATGACCTCCGCGCGTTATATGTTGCGGGAGGTCGCTGGCTTCAGGTTTTCCGGCACCAAAACCTTCAATACTTTACCTCGGGGAGGGTTCATGCCAGGCCGCTCCAGTATTGGCTGTTGCAGGGCGTGAGGTCGGAAGGAATCATTCATCATCAACGCTGTCGACATTCTTTCACCCCGGCTCGTTCCTGCCCGGTAAGGAAAGTGTAAGGCTAGCTGTGACAAGATATCTAGATAAGTCGATTGCTGGAATATTTCAAAAGGAATGTGGATATGCCCGGTTTCAGGATTTGGTTCGGACGCAAGATCAAGACGGCTACTAGCCACTACACCACGCTGTCGGTACGCTTGCCGCTCATATTGCTGGCCTGTTTTGCATTGGCGTCTTGCGGACATGCAGAGAAAGATACGCATGCCGGGCAACCAGTAACCAAACGCAAACTTGTATTCAAACAGATACTGCGCAATTTCGAGCCCATGGGATTAATCGTGCGCGGGCGCAGACCGTATGAAAAGGATCGTTTCCTGCAATACGCAGTGGAATTGCAAACGCTGAGTACTCAGCCCTGGAAATATTTCACACCGGACAGCAATTACGCCCCCACCAGAGCCAAGCCTGAAGTCTGGCAAAAACCGGCCCAATTCAAACAGGCGCAGCAAGCTTTCATCGCAGCTTCCGCGCAGCTCGTCCAAGGTGCAAAGACGGGCAATATGGATGTGATTCGTGCGGATTACGGGAAAGTGGCGGACAGTTGCAAGGCCTGCCATCGTGATTTCCGTGGTGGTCCGCGCTGATAGAGCCGCGGTGCTTTTTCAGACAATGGGCTTTTTCAGACAATGGAAATTGGCACCAATACGCCTATCGTCACCAATCCGAATAACAGAAACGCACGCCTGTTGCTGACAAAATGCAATGCGGGTGCTGAAGTGCCGCCCGGCAAATCCTTGTATCCCGTAATCATCGGGGAGATCAGGTTGTCGTGCTTGAAAAATCGGTAAAACAGTACTGCGCTGATATGCAGGACGATCAGCGCAAGCAGGAAGTTAAACAATTGTTGATGAATGCCGCTGATAGTATCGCTGAGTGTGTCACCCACCCAGAATGCCAGCGGTCCTTGAGTGGCTACATCATCAGTGGAAAACAGGCCGGTTCCTGCCTGGGCAAACAAAATTCCCAGCATCACTACGACCATCCATCCACCCAGGGGATTGTGCCCAATTTGTTGGCCTGGGTGCGGCTTGTGTAAGGTGCCGGCATATTTCAGTGTGGTGCCAAAGCCACGAATGAAGCTGGTGAAACGTGCGGTAGTGCTGCCCATGAATCCCCACAGCACTCTGAAGAGGATGAGGATCAGCATGGCATAGCCTGCGTACAGATGGTATTGCATGGCGTTATCGAAAAGCTCGGCGCTCGCCCAAGAAGCGACAAAGCAGATTGCCAAACCCCAGTGGAACAGACGTACAGGAAAATCCCATACCTTGATTTTTACATTGGGGGAGGTTATGTTTTTCGACATGGCTTTGCTGCAGAGGAACGATCCGTTCGTTTGATCGGAGTATAGGAAATAGTTCCCCATCAGGTGCTTAAAAAACAAGCAGTGACAAATCCGGGCCAATCCGGAAAGCAAATCAACCCGCGTCCGGTTCAGCCAATAAAATAGCCCATGTCTTCCAGCGTTTTTCCGGTGGCCAGGGCTTCAATCACCCACTTCGGTTTACGTCCTCTTCCGCTCCAGGTTTGGCCTTCCTTGTTTCTGTAACGGGCCGGACTGGTCTTGCCGGGTTGTTTCCTGGTTTTGTTTTTAATAACTCCAAGATCCTTGCTGGTAATGCCGTACTCAGCCATCTTTGCCTTGATTTCCGTAATTACAGCCAGCAATTCTGCCTTGCGCAAAGCTTCTGCCTCTTTTTCAAGTTGGGCAATTTTATTTTTAATCTCTTTATAAGTTGCCATGATTAAGTGCTCCTTTGCAATATGGATGTTTGGGCTAATCAATTGAAATAAAAATACCACAGCAAATTATGCCGGATATTTTTGAATTCAAAGTGATCCTATCAAAATAATCATATTGAAATGCGTAATTATTTAATTATATTTGATTGATAAGCTCAATACTCAATATGAATACTAAGAGTTGGATTGTTTCTTGAATTGTGACATTGCTGGTTCAACGAGGTTTCTTGCTTATCTCACACTGGCGGGGGAAGCTTGCCCTTGCTCACGCTTTCACCATCCCGGGGGCGTAATGCCCAGAATGAAAGTGAAGACAGGATGGTCAAGCCGGACAAGGTGAGAAACGCATGGTGCAATGCATGCGTCACCGCTATACGATCGGTTTGTGGCAGCCCCCCCAGGTACCAGGCAGCGATCAGTGATCCGCAGGCAAGCCCGAAACTCATCGATATCTGCTGTAGCGTGCTGGCGATGGTACTGGCCATGCTTGAATCGGGCGTTTCGATGTCCGCATAGGCCATCGAATTCATGCTGGAAAATTGCAGCGAGTTGAAAAATCCCTGCGCCAGACCCAGCAGCACGATCAACACTATCGGTGTGGCTGGAACCACCATGGAGAAGAGGCCGATGGTGACCCCGATCATGAGTGTGTTGACTATGAGCACTCGCCGGTATCCATAACGCCGCAGTACCCGTGCTGCGATGAACTTCATTCCCATGGCAGCGGCTGCGGCAGGCATCATCAACAGGCCCGACTCCCAGGCAGGCAGGCCCAGTCCGAGTTGGTAGAGCAGCGGCAGCAGAAACGGGAGCCCGCCGATACCCAGCCGGGTAATGAAGCCGCCGATCACCGAGATGCGGAACGTGCGCACCCGAAACAATGCCAGGCGCAGCAGTGGAAAAGCTGCCTGACGTGCGTGCAGGACGTAGGCGGCCAGCAGACTGAGGGAAAGCAGCAGCAGAATCGCTGCCGAAGTCACGTCCAGGTGATGTTCGCCGAACACTTCCAGCAGCCACGAAAGCAGTGCCGTACCCGAGCCGAACAGGACCAGGCCAATCAAATCCAGCGGCCGGGGCGCCTCGCCACGATAATCGGGCATATGGCGATGTATGAGCAGCAGCGCCACCAGACCCACTGGCACGTTGACGAAGAAGATTTCCCGCCACGACAGCCAGTGCACGATGAGGCCGCCCACCGTGGGGCCGAGCAGCGGACCGATCAGCGCCGGGATGATGACGAAATTCATTGCCGTCAGCAGTTCCGCTTTGGGAAAGGTGCGAATGATCGCGAGCCTGCCCACCGGCATCATCATCGCTCCGCCTATTCCCTGCAGGATACGCGCAGCAACCAGCATCGGGACATTGACGGCCAAGCCGCACAGTATCGAGGACAAAATGAAAACGGCTACCGCTACGCCAAACACACGTCGCGTGCCGAAGCGGTCGGCCATCCAGCCGCTCACCGGAATACATACGGCGAGGCTCAGGATGTAACTGGTCACGACTGCCTTCAGGCTAAGCGGTGTTACATGCAGGCTCGCCGCCATGGCCGGAACCGCGGTATTGACAATGGTGGAGTCAAGCTGCTCCATGAACAGGGCCGTGGCAACGACCCAGGGCAGATAGCGTTTAACTGTAGGGTTGTTCATCAGCGGATGCGGTGCAATGTGGACGATGCATTATCGAAATATTGAGTGATACACATCACACCGGGGTACTTCGATGCATGCTTCATTCACTACATGAGATGCTTTAGAGATTAGCGGACAGTGCAAGCACTTGTAAACCCGTTCAGGCTGGAAATGGCCGGCTTGATCAGGAAGCGAAGAAAAATTACATTCGCTCGAATTAAGTGCGAGATGGAGAGCGGCTCAAGCTGAAGCAGCCGGTCTCCGGAAAAATACAGCCGTATTTTTCTTTTGCGATAGGTGCTGGTCAGGTCCGATACGGGGTAGCTTAATCTTCGCCCTTCAGCCCCTGCCACAGAGCCTGGTTGAATCGCGGCGTGTCCAGATGGTCTTCCGATGCAAAGTCTTGCCCCTGCATTACCCGCGCCCAATAAGCTGCGGTGCGTCGCGGTTTGGCGTAACGGGCTGTTTCCGGTGTAGAGGCCAGGGTATTTCGGGCCGTGCGCGGTGGCAGTGGCAGTTGGGTGGTGCGCAATACTTCCGGCACGATGGCGGTATAGTCCGGGGAAGCCAAATGGCGCTCAAAAACCGCGGCCATAGGCAGGGCGTTACCATCCGTCAGTCCCATGGGAGATAAGCCCAGCACATCCTCAATCGTGCGGAGCAGATTCACCGTGGTATAGCGCGTCGACACTACTGTGTTGCGCTTCACATAGGGGCCGATCATATAGGCCAGACTGCGATGGGCATCCACGTGGTCTCCGCCATCCTGCGCGTCGTCTTCCACCACCACGATCAGGGTAGTGTTCCGGTAGGGGCTGTGAGCGATTTTCTCAACCAGCATTCCCAAGGCATAGTCGTTATCCGCCATTTGTGTTTCTACCGTGTTCACGCCGTCATCGGCGCTGGCGAAATCGCCAAAATGGTCATGCGGTAGCCGTACCAGTTCAAGTGCAGGCAGATTGCCGTCTTTCACATACTGGTTGAACTCGCGCTCCCATTCCCGGTAGCGCCAGAAATCCGCATATTTCATGTCGAAACCGCGATAGTAGCGGTCGCTGACTGGACGCAGTGCGGACTTGTTCGGGTAGGCCTGGATCATCCGATCCTTGAACGGCTGCTTGGAAGGAGGAACATAGGCAGGGTCTGTTGGGGGGAGGGCGTAGCGATCCTCATCCTGGTAGAAACCATAGTTGCGGATGGAGATGCCCGCACGCAGTGCGGCATCCCACAGGTAACCGGCGCCATTCTCTTCACCCGGACCATCGGGAGCAGCGACGTCGGCCACTCCTGGCATCAGATCGGCATCATCCGGCACATGGGGATTTTCGATGCGCCGCGCAGCCGGACTGGCCAGCCCCAGGTTGACGTTGCGGTTCTGGCCCTCGTTGTCATAGCTGAGGCCACGGTTTGCGTAGTTGATGGCGATGTTTTTTTCGGTGTACTCGCTGGAACGCGCCGCAGTGCTCCAGATCCAGCCGTCGTTGCTGGCTGCCCCGCTGACCAGGAAATTATCCAGGGTCACGAACTGACGTGCCAGTGCATGATGATTTGGACTGATGGGTTCTGGCAGCAGTACCAGATCGGCATCCCCGTTGCCCGGCCGCAGGTCCCCCAGCACCTGATCGTAGGTGCGGTTTTCCTTCACCACGTAGATCACGTGCTTGATCCGGGAGCGGACGAAGGCCATCATGCGCTCGGCCTCGGCCTTGCCGCGGAAATCGGCCCAGTTATTGTTGTAAGCGACCTGGCGGGTAAGGGTCGCCAATTCAGTTGGGCTCGGCACCGGCAGGGTCAGGAATCCGGCCTTGGTCAGTTGCCAGACATACTGGTTGTTGGCCCGGCAGCTGGCCGTGGCTGCCGGGTCGGTGGACAGGGAGTTGCGGCAGTTGACGGGGTTCGGACCGGCCATGCTTTTGCCGTTGACTACATAAAGCGTCTTGCCATTCCGGCTCACACTCACCGAGTTGGGATACCAGCCGGTGGGGATCAGGCCGCGCACGCCGGCTTCCCTGCCCAACTTGTCCAGATGAATGACGGCGATGGAATTGGTGCCGCCATTGGTCACATACAGTGTTTTCTCATCAGGAGACAAGGCCAGGCTGTTTGGGTTGCTGCCCTTCAGCTGATTGGCGTTGGCATAGGTAGCCGTCGGCGCTGTGGTGTTCAGGGTCTCCAGGACCAAGTCTCGCCCTGCATCGATGACAGACACGGTATCGCTGTTGGCATTGGCCACATAGAGACGGGTGCCGGCGCGATTCAGCACCATGCGGGTGGGCTGGCCGCCGACGGGGATTCTCGTCTTCACCGACAAAGCCGTGCCCCCGGTGCGCAGCACCACAACCTCCCGGTCTCGCATGCTGGTTATGTAGGCCGTGTGGTTGTCACGATAGGCCACCCAGAAGGGAAACTCCCCGCCCGGCACCCCGGCTTGTGCCGGATTGATTTTGCCCGGCCGCAGGTCCTGTTCATGCAGCACCGCACCTTTGGCAAGATCGATCTCGGAGACGCTGTCGTTCTCGAAATTGGCCACCAGCAGCCGGCTGCCATCCGGGCTGACCGCCACGCCTGCGGCCATGGGGCGGATATCCACCCCGAGGCCCCTGGCATGGCCGAGGGCGATGGCCGGCTCGATCTCCGCCCATTTGCCCTCGGTCATGGCGTACCTGTGCACATTGTCATCCACGCCGCCGGCCACGTAGAAGCGCTGTCCGTCGGGCTGCCAGGCGATACCGGAGAAGGTGTCCGGCACCTCCAGAACCTGGCGCTTGACTGGGACAGCGGCCTTCACGTCATAGACGAATATGTATTCATTGGAGGTGTCTTGGTCGATCTTGCCTTTCGGGTTCCAGTTGCGGTTATAGCCGCTGGTGAGTACCAGCAGGGTGTTGCCGTCCGGACTCAAGGCTGTGGAAACCGCTTGCCCGGCTTGAAAATCGGGCAGGGTGGGCAGACCCGGGTTCATTCGTTCAAAGCGCGCACCACGGGCGGCCTGGGGAGTGATCCTTGCCCCTGTGGGCAACTGGGTGCCATCGGTCTGGATGGCCGCGAGCGGGGCCGCCGACACCACGCCGACACCGCCTCCGCCCAGAGTCAACAGCGCAGCAGCCAGGGCGGGCAGCGCGAAGCCCGGTTGCGGGCGGGGAAAGGCGAGGTGGCGGTGCGTCATGGTTGTACTCCGGATCGGGCCAAAGCGCAGAGGGCAGGCCCGGAAAAGATCTTATTTGGTGGCGAGAAACTTCAGGGAGATCAGCTTCATCTGGTTGTTCACCTGTTCCACTTTTTCGCCAAAGAAATTGAAAAAGGCCATGCTGTACAAGGCGATGGCGATGCCCAGGCCGGTGGCGAACAATGCTGTGCCGATGCCGCGGCTGACGGCGGTGGGATCGGACGTGCCGTTGGCTGCAAGACTGTGGAACGCGTCGATAATGCCCATGATGGTTCCCAGCAGCCCCATCAGGGGCGACAGGGTAACGATGGTATCCAGCAGCCACAGGCGCTTGGTGATAAGAGGCTGTTTCGCCACATACACCGACTGGACGAAAAATTCCGTGGCGGCATGGGACATGGGGGCGGCATCCACGATCTCGCACATGGCCTGGCCCTGGGGGGCCCGGCTGTCGCAGAACTGGTCGCGCAGCGCCTTGTGCAGGTTGGAGTCATGGAGATGGCTGTTGACGAGGGCGGCGAGGCCTTTGCCCTCCTTCATGGCGTAACTGAAAAATATCATGCGTTCGACGATGACATAGGTCGCGATCAGGGCCATGCCCAGCATGGCGTACATGATCACATCATGGAGCAGGTTGTAGGACATTGCTTGCTTACCTCTTCTTGAATCGAAAATGCGGCGGGGCGACATGCCCCGCCTTGTGCGCTTAGATCGATGCGCCAATACTCAGGTAGTACGAACGCGGCGTCCCGGTGAAGTAGGTCGGGTTGCCGGCGGTCGTGCCTGTGTTGATGGATGACAGGTAGCTCTTGTCGAACAGGTTCTCGACGTTGAACTGGACTTTGAAGTCCTTCATGCCGTGGAAGCTCTTGGTCTGATAACCGGCACGCAGCCCGAAGACTTCATACCCGGGAGCGCTTTCCGTGTTGTCCACCGTGGAGTAGCGCTTGCCCACATACTTGCCGTTCACGCCGGCAAAGTAGTCACCCAGATGGTAGCTGGCGTCCGCGAAGAACATGACCTGGGGCGAATCCGGGACGATCTTGCCGCCGCTGTACACCACTGTCGTGGAGGAGGCCTGATAATTCTGGTCAAACTTGGAATCGTTCAGTGTCAGCGATGTGTAAAGATTGAAACGCTCGGTGGGGTGCCAGGTGGATGCCAGTTCCACGCCTTTGCTGGTGATGCTGCCCACATTGGAGTAGATGTCGGCGTTCAGTAGATAGCGGTTGGTGGAGTCCTTGATCTGCAGGATGCGGTTATCGTACTTGACCTGGTACAGAGCCAGGGATGCATCGAAATGCTCACGCTTGGTGCGGATGCCCAGATCTATGTTGGTAGAGGTCTCTGGCTTGAGATCCGGGTTGTAAGTTCCGACGGTCAGCACACTGTTCGAGGGGGCGCTGAAGTTCTGTGCATAGTTGCCGAATACCTGTTCCGTTGCGGTCAACTGATAGGTGGCGCCGATCTGGGGCAGGAAGGACTTGGAGTACTTCGCATTCCGGTTGTTGGCGTTGTTCAGGTTGTCCACGTAGTCGCGGGACACGGAAATCGCCTTGGCGCCCAGATCCAGCTTCATGCGGTTATTTAGCATGGAGATGGTGTCCTGGACATAGAAGGTGGTGGAATTCGTCACGAAGCTGCGATCGAAGTCGGTCTTGACCAGAGCGTTCCAGTTCGGATCGCCGTTCACTGCGGGGTTCAAGGTGTCGTACCACTTGCGGTCGTTATCGAACTTGTAGCGCTCCACCCACAGGCCGGCCGCCAGTTGGTGCTGACCCAGATCGTAAGTCAGCTTGCTGGTCATGCCATAACGGTCGGTAAAGTAACTGGACTGCCGGTACATCAGCTGTACCGCGCCGGTATTGGGGTTGTGGCCGGGATTATAGGTGCCGAAGCCATCTTCCTTCTGGTAATAGGGCACCAGGGTCAGGCGCATCTTGTCGGTTATTTTGAGATCCGCCGGGAGGCTCAACAACTTATCGGTACGGCCGTTGGTCCAGCCAGTGTAGTTGTTCTGATCCTGCAATGGATTGCCGGTCCAGGTGGTATTCAGATCATAGGAGCGGCCATATTTCTGGTAGTCCGCCAGGCTCATGTCCAGATAGTCGTGGTCGAAACGCTTGTTGTAGATGAAAGACAGGCCTACCTTGTTTTCGCCGAATATGTTCTGCACCTTGGTTTCGAAATGGTCGACCCAGTTCTTGCCGGCACCACGCCATTTCTCCGTGTCGGTGCGGGAGCCGCTGATAAAGGCCTTGGTGCCGTTGTCGGATTTGCCGGTATCCAGGCGGACGAATTCGCGGTGGGAATCGTAACTACCGCCGGACAGCTCGCCCTGCACACCGAACTGGTTGCGCGGATCGATGGTCTTGTAGTTAATGGAGCCGCCCAGAGAATTGTAGGATGGCGTGGACAGGTCGCCGGAACCTTGAGCCACCGTAGCCGACTCCAGGTTCTCGCTATCCATGAAGCGGCTCGCCGGGTTGCCGCCGGCAACCGCGTTGCTGGTCATGGGTACGCCGTCTACGGTCATGCCGATCTGGTCGGAGTTGAAACCGCGCATCTCGATATCGGTGCCGTATTCATAGATGCCGTATGGATCGGCGGTGGTCACGCTCACGCCGGGTACACGCTCCAGCGCCATCACCGGGTTCTTGCCGGGCGTCTGCTCCTGAAATTGCTTGCGGTCCACCGCGTTGCTGGCACGTACCTGACCTTCGCCCATCACAGACACCGCGCCGGTATCTACCGTTGCGTCTGTCGCTGTATCAGCATAGGCCGGCATCACCGCCAGGGCGCCCATCACAGCCAAAAATATTGGCGTCGGATTGAATCTGGATTGCATTGCTTTTCCCCTTGTTAATCATCGGTTAATGAATAGACGAGTTTTGTCTTGAACTGCTTCTGCGCTTCTCCTCGCCAAGCGTCATCCGGTATCGGCGGAAACACGGCAGCACGTACTGCCTGCAGAGCCGCTTTATCCAGAATCTCGCTGCCTGACGTTGCTGCTATTCCCGCGTCGATCAACTTGCCCTGCCGGTTGATAACGTAGAAAACTTCGACGGTGCCGCTCATGTCCAGCTTGCGGGCCAGCGCCGGATAGACTTTGTGCTGTTCGATCTGCTGTCGTACCTTGTGCACGTAGGCGCCCTCATGGCTCGGGTTGCTTACCGGGGCTGGCGGGGGCGCAGGCGTTGGTGTTGGCGGCGCTACCGCTGGCTGTGGCACGGGCGGAGCCGGAGGCGTCTGCGGCACCGGCTG
Source organism: Sulfuriferula sp. GW1 (assembly GCF_047300855.1). Taxonomy (GTDB): domain Bacteria; phylum Pseudomonadota; class Gammaproteobacteria; order Burkholderiales; family Sulfuriferulaceae; genus Sulfuriferula. The sequence goes on along the minus strand of NZ_CP170197.1, from coordinate 2,313,669 downwards.
GGGCGCGGGTGCCGGGGTCGGTACCGGGGTCGGGGTAGGTGCCGGTGCGGGTGTCGGTGAAACCGGTGCTGGTTTCGGTGTCGGCCTGGGAACCGGCTTGGGTTTGGGCACGGGTTTGGGTGGTGTGGGCTCCGGCTTGACCGGCACCTGAGGCTGCACCGGAACAGGTTCCGGCGCGGGAGGTTCCGCCAGGGTGATGCGGATGGGCGCGGCGACGGCCTTGGGCAGGGGTGATTCCAGGTGAAGTACCTGCTGGGAAATCACCATTAGAGACAGAATGGCCACAGCCATACCGCGCGCCACCCACTCCCGCTGAGAAAAAAACAGGCTGCTGTAAGACATGGAACCGGCTCGGTGCTCGTTATTTCTTTTTGGCGGCGATGGAAACGGCAGTAATGCCTGCGGACTTCACCACATCCATCACATCCACCAGGTTTTGCAGTTCGCTGCCCTTGTCGCCATCGATCACCAGGTCGATGTCCTTGTGGGTGCGTTTCAGATTCTGCAGGCCTTGCTCCAGCGAGCCCAGGTCGTAGTCCTTGCCTTCCAGCTGCAGACGCCCATGCTCGCCTATGGTGATGACCGCATGGTAGGCCCGGTCCAGATGATCCGGCTGGGCTGATCCCGGCAGCTGGGTCTTGATTCCCGTGGCCGGGATCACATTCATGCTAATCAGCACGAAGAACACCAGCAGAAACATCATCACATCGATCATCGGGATGATTTCAATACGGGCCTTGCGGCGCGGTTGGTCTTGCCAGATAAGCATCGAATGCCTCCTAAAATATTCAGTCAGTCGGATTTCAGGCAAAAGCGATCCCTGCACCCGAATCAGGCGCAAAAAATTTTGTTTTCCAGGATATGGCCCTCAACTGCGCGGTGGCGCTCATGCGCAACGCAAAGGCTCGCTTCGGACTGCCGACAATCCGGCCACTATAGAGGATGTTTGTTACCGTAATATGAATTTACATATCATGATGTGAATTCAAAAACCGGCAGAGAACTCAGGAATGGTTTTGCCGCTTATGCAGGATCGCAGCACTATGAGCCAGGGCTTTGATCCCCAGCACCACGGCTGCAATAGTGAACATGATGATGGTGGCGAAGGCGGCGGCCTGAGGCCAGTTTCCCGCATCGTTCAGGAGCAGGATGGATACTGCCGCCGGTGTGACCTCCGGGGAAACCAGGAAAATCAGCGCTGAAATCGTCACCATGCTGTGCATGAAATAGAACATGCCGATGCTTGCCATGGCCGGACGAATAAGAGGTAGTGTTACATGGCGGGCCGTGTGCAGGGCGCCACCCCCCAGGGTATGGGAGGCCTCCTGAAGTCGACTGTCAACCTGCTTCAGTCCGGTAGTGGCGATCAGGAAAGCCTGTGCATGGTAATGATAGACCGTGCACAGGGACAGCAGCGCAACCGTCCCGTAGAGCCAGTAGACGGGAAGCGACGGATTGTTGAAGGCCAGCACATAGCCCAGGCCCAACACCATACCTGGAACGGCGGCGGGCACTACCGATAGCAGATACAGAACCTGACGCAAGCGGCTGGACAGCTTGTGCACCACCATGGCAGCGAAGGTAGCCACCACCATGCCGATGACCGCTGTCGCCAGAGACATTTTCAGGCTCACCCACAGGGCGCCGTAACCGCCGGGCACATCCAGGGCGTAGTGCTTGAGGGTGAAGCCCAGATTGTAGGGCCATAGTTTAGTGAAGCTGGCAACCACTACCATCCCCACCACGACGACAATAGCCAGCGCGACCATCCCCAGAAAAAGGAGCATCGGGCCGTCTATGCGCCAGTCGCGTACTGGCCGATAGGGGGTGGCCTGCGACGAAATTGTGGCCTGGCGGCGGCCAATCCATTTTTCCGCGGCCACCGACAGCAAAACCGGAAACAGCAGCAGCACGCCGATCACTGCTCCCAAATGAAAGTTGGCCTGGCCCGCCACCTGATTGTAAATCTCGGTGGCCAGCACGTTGTAGTCGCCTCCCAATACCATCGGGTTACCAAATTCGCTGATATTGATTGCGAAGCCCAGAAATATGGCCGACAGAACGCCGTAACGGGCAGTCGGCAAGGTGACGCTGAGAAAGCGCTTGAAACCGCCGGCCCCGAGTAGTTTGGCAGCCTCGTACAGCCGTGCATCCGCCGATCCGAGGGACACCGACAGCACCAGATAGGCATGTGGCAGTCCGTACAATATGTTGGCCAGCAGGATGCCCCAGAAGCCGTAGATGTCGATATCCGTGCCCAGGTAACGGTTGACGATACCATTACGACCGAGGATGAACTGCACCCCCAACGCCTGGATCAGGGATGGCGCGAACAGGGGCAGCAGCATCACGCTGTGCCACAGCATCTTGCCCGGCACCTTGGTCCGGCGCAGCGCGTAGGCATAGCCGAAGGCGATGGCGGTCGTGGCCAGGGTCGCCCAAATCGATACGTTCAGGGTGTTGAACACGGTCTCCCGGAAGTGGGAGTCCTGAATGTAGCGGGCATAGTAGTCCAGGCTCCAGCGCCCGTCCGGGCGCAACACACTTTCCCGCAAAATTGTCCACAGGGGATAGAGCACGAACAGTGCAAGCGGCAGGATCGCCACCACTGCCACCAGAAACTCAGTCTGTTTCTTGCCGAGTTGCCAGCGGGTCTGGGGAGACGCGGTCATGGGCAGGCGTTCAGTGCTCATTCATCTGCCTGATCTCGTGAGGAGGGAGAAATATCGCCAACTGATCGCCGGGCGGCATTTCAATGTTCACGCGACCATATACCTCAAGACTGAGGAACTGGTCGGCCAGAGCGATTTCCAGACGGGTCTGCTTTCCCATGAATTGGGATTTCACCACGGTTGCCGGGAAACAATTTTCCGTTTCATTACCCACGGCAAGTGCCACCGCTTCGGGGCGAATACCCACCCGAGCGCAGTCGTTGTCCACAGGGCCGTGTATCGTCAGGGGACGCCCCGCCAGCATTAACGCACCGCTCGCTGCTCGTTGCACCCGTAACACATTGATATCGCCTACGAAGCCAGCCACGAAGGCAGTCCTGGGGTGGTGGTACACTTCCGGCCCGCTGCCGATCTGCTCGATTCGGCCGTCATTCATGACCACAATGCGATCTGCCACCGTCATGGCTTCTTCCTGGTCATGGGTGACCAGGATGGTGGTGATGCCGAGCCGGCTCTGCAGGTCCCGCATGTCTCCGCGCAGCTGGGCGCGTACCTTGGCATCCAGGGCCGAAAAAGGTTCGTCCAGCAGCAGCACATGGGGCCGGCCCGCCAAGGCGCGGGCGATAGCCATGCGCTGCTGTTGGCCACCGGAGAGTTGATGGGGCAGCTTGTCGACATGCTCGGCGAGTTGCACCAGTTCCAGCATCTCCTGCACCCGGCTGCGGGTGTCCACCCGGCTCCACTTGCGGCAGCGTAGTCCATAGGCCACGTTTTTACCCACCGTCAGATGGGGAAATAGTGAATAGGACTGGAACACCATGCCGAAATTACGCGACTGGGGTGGGACGTGGGTGATGTCTTGGCCGCCCAGGGTAATTCGGCCGGAGTCGGGTGTTTCCAAACCGGCAATCAAGCGCAGCAGGGTGGTCTTGCCGCAGCCGGAGGGGCCGAGGAAACACACCAATTCACCTGCGTTGATGGTGAGGTTGGCATCCCGTACGGCGGTATAGCCATTGAAGGATTTGCTGATGCCCGAAAGGCTCAGCATACCGGCATTGTCTGTAGTTGTCATGAAGCCAAAAATCGATGGAGTTCAACAAAAAGAGGGGCAGGACGCCCCGGCGGTCAGTGATGCTCAATCTCCCTCTGCCAGCGGGCCAGGGTCTGGGAACGTGTCTCCATGGACTGCTTGAAATTCATGGGGAAAAGTACTTTCTTCACGTCCGCAGGCAGACCGACGGCGGTCTCGCCCGCGCTGTGCCGCACCCCTTCGATGCCCACGATCTCCTTGTACTTGCCATACAGCTTCGCGGCGGAATCGGAGATGGTCCAATCCAAAAAACGCTCCGCGTCGTGCTTGTGGGTGGAAGCCGCCACCAGGGCGTTGGCCTCCAGCTCATAGCCGGCGCCTTCCTTTGGAATCACCATTTTCACCGGATAACCTTGCTTGACCGCCTCCATCGCCACAATGGCCGACGAAGCGCCGACGGCATACTCGCCCGTACTGGCCATGTTGCAGGGACGCGAACCGGACTTGGCATACTGCGCCACGTTGACGTTCAGATGTTTGAGAAAATCCCAACCCTTTTCACCGCCCATGCCCTGGAGGATCGACACTACCTGGAGATAGCCGGTGCCGGAGGAGGCCGGATTGGGCATCACCACTTCACCCTTGTAGGCTGGGTTCAACAGGTCCGACCAGCCGGCAGGCATGGGCAGGCCTTTGCGTTTCAGGCGATCCGTATTGACGCATAGGGCGGCCATGTAACCGGTGGGAGCAAACCATTTGCCGCCCGCGTCCCTGAACTGGGCCGGCATACGCTGTAGCCCTTTAGGCTGATAAGGCAACAGCAGTGCCTGGATGCGCGGGTCCATCATGTTGGTCAAGGCCCAGCCCCAAATGACGTCATAACGTGGGTGGCTGCCTTCGCTCAGAATACGCGCGCCCAGATCGCCGGTGGACATGCGCAGCACATTCACCTTGAGGTCGGGCATGTCCTTCCTGGCAGCGGCCAGGTAGTCAGCAATCTCGGGTTCCTCCAAGGATGTGTAGACAGTGATCTCGCCCGCGTTGGCCTGGGGCGACCGGGTCACGAAAAAACCGATGACGGCCACAACCAGGATCACGACGCCGGCAACAGATTTGAAATGCATTGTGGGAAACCTCTGGAAAAAACAATGAGGCGGCAATCTAGCATGATGGCGTCCCGATATTTGTGAAGATTTCGTGACGGCAAGGATATGGGTATTCGATGTACTCCGGATTTTAATAGGCATTTGAAATGCCGGTCAGAGCAGGCGCGAATTGAAGAAAATGGCGCCTTATCTTGCAGGGGCAGCAATAGGGAAGGTAAGCAGGATAAATGTGCGGTAGCGAACAATCAGCAGGGAAATGGGTCTGTAACATATTGACTGTTTCCTGATCCAGGCGGTTCGGCGAAGCGTAGGCCTGAACTTGATCGGGCATGGCTGGAGATGGCTAGTGTTAGCCTAAAATAGTTTCCCACTGATCTACAATCAATAACGCTGCAAGGAGGAAAAATGCTGATACGGAAAATGGCTGTCTCCGGTTTGTTGATGTTTGTTTACACATCCTGCGGGGCGCAGGATTTAAGCCTGCTGGCGGGGGGGATGCGCGCTTCCGGTATCCACGATACTTCATACGCCTGGGAACTGGATTACCGTCAGGGACTGAACGAAAACCTGGCATTTACCCTCTCCTGGCTAAATGAAGGCCATGTTCTCCATCATCACCGCGATGGTCAGAGCGCCCAAATCTGGGCGCGCACTAATCTGCTGGATCGGCGTTTATCGCTTGCCGCAGGTGTGGGGCCATATTTTTATTACGATACGACCGGTGCCGGCGCGGGATATATGGATAAGCATGGTTGGGGAACCATATCCAGTCTGGCCGCCACCTATTACACGAAAAGCGGATGGATTTACGAGGCGCGGGCTAACCGTGTGATTGCCAGCACCAGCATCAATACCACCTCCTTGTTGTTTGGCATTGGCTATCAACTGGAGCCTCCATTGGGTACGGAGCCTTCCGCAAGTACCCCACCTCAGACCGAGAAGCCGACTTCGAATCAGCTTACGTTTTTTCTAGGCCAGACTATCGTCAACAGTTTCGCATCGCAACATGACACAGCGCGAGCCATTGAGTTTAGGCACGGCGTATCGCCCCATTTCGAATGGTCGGCCAGTTGGCTGAACGAAGGAGATGCGCGCCTGATTCGACGCGATGGTGTCATCGCCCAGGCGTGGCTGGTGCATGGATTTTTTGATAACCATTTGACGCTGGGTGCAGGTCTGGGCCCTTACTTCAGTATTGACCGCTACCGCGCGCCGAAGCCGGGCGAAGCAAGCAATATTACGGTTTCCGCCATTGTGACAGCCTCCGCCGCCATCCGCGTGAGCCCGCACGTCTATCTGCGCACATCCTGGAATCGCATTGCCAGCACCTACAATCGTGATACGGACGTGATATTGATGGGACTGGGCTACAGCTTCTGATCGGAGATCCGCGCCAATCGTTGGCGAGATTGGTTTGCCGGGTGCATTGTCGACATGGCATCCACGCCATCCGCCTTTGTACCTCCCAAGCGTGTCTGGCGGAGAGGGTGGGATTTGAACCCACGATGACGGAAACCGCCATACCGGATTTCGAGTCCGGCGCATTCGACCACTCTGCCACCTCTCCAAGAGAGGCGCAATTGTACCCGCAAGCGTCGTTAAATAGAAGCCGCGAAACGGTAGGCCGGGCTAATGCCTCCGGGTAGACAAGCCGCAGATTCTCAGCGAGACTTGCCCCATGCGTAAATTGCTGGCGTTGAGTTTCAGCCTGTTGTTGGTGTCCTGTGATGTGACATTGCCCAAACCTCCACAGCCCGTAGCCCCGGTTTCCAAGACCGGGGAACTGGTCGTGCTGACCCACAATGGCCCCACTACTTATTATGAAAGCCCGAATGGTGAACCCACCGGGTTTGAGTACGACCTGGTCACCTTGTTTGCCAGGGAAGCGGGCTACCGGGTGAAATTCCTGGTCGAAGACAATATGGACAGCCTGTTCAAAAAGCTGGCGCAACATCAGGCGCACTTTGCGGCTGCCGGTATCACGCAAACCGATGCACTCAACAAACGCATGCGTTTTGGGCCGCCTTATTTCAAGGTGACGCAGCAGGTGATCTATAACACTGAAGCGATCAAACCGCGCGATTTTACCGACCTGGTAGGCGCGCGCGTGGCGGTAGTCGCCGGCAGCAGCGCGGTTGAAACCATGCTGGATATGCGCCAACGCATCCCCGGCCTGCATTGGACCGAAGACAGGTCCGGAGGGGGCGATGAGTTGCTTGACCGTCTGTCCAGGGGAGAACTGGACGCCGTCATCGTGAATTCCAACCAGTTTGATATTGCCCAAAATCTGTACGCCAATCTGGATGTCGCATTCGAAGTTAAACACCCGGATCAACTGGCGTGGGCTTTTCCCAAGAACGTCGATCCGGCCTTGTACGCTCAGGTACAGGCGTTTTTCAAGCGTATCCAGAAAGACGGCACGCTCAAGCGTTTGACGGAACGCTACTATGGCCACGCCGATCGCCTGGAAAGCGCGGACGTAGCGGGCATACTGGCGCGCATGAAAGATACGCTGCCCAAATACCTGCCGTATTTTCACGAGGCGGAGGAGTTGACCGGCATTGACTGGCGTCTGATTGCCGCCATTGGCTATCAGGAATCGCACTGGAACCCTTACGCTACGTCACCCACCGGGGTGCGCGGGCTGATGATGATGACCGGAGATACGGCCGACAGGATGGGCGTGACGGACCGCCTCGATCCGCACCAGAGCATTATTGCCGGTGCGAAATATCTGGCGTTGCTGGTAGACGCGATGCCGGACAGGGTGGAAGAGCCAGACCGGACCTGGATGGCGCTGGCGGCCTACAATCAGGGCCAGGGTCATCTGGAAGATGCTCGAATCCTGGCGCAGCGGCGCAAGCTCAGTCCGCTGTCCTGGAGTGACGTCAAGCAGACGCTGCCGTTGCTGGCGCGTTCCCAGTACAACAGCCAGTTGAAGCACGGTTACTGCCGCGGCGGCGAGGCGGTGGTATTTGTGGAAAACATCCGCACCTACTACGACATCCTGGTCAAATACCAGCGGCCCTATAAACCGCTGTTGTTGTCCAAAAGCGAACCCGGAATATAGTTTCAGTCTGGCAAAACTGTTGTTGCCACTGATTTGAAGAAGTTATTTTTCCACGATGATCTGTGTCAACGCCCCTCGCTGCCCTCCAGCACAAAGCGCGCACCCCCATCCTGCCCCAGCACTTTCGTCAGATAAGGCATGATCCCTTGCAAACCCGCACGTAGCGTCCACGGTGGATTGATCACGAACATGCCGCTGCCATGCATGCCGAAGCCGTCGACTCTGGGCGTGCACACCGTCAGGTTCACGTTCAGCCAGCTATTCGCCGGGATGTTTTTGAGTGCAGCAGGAAAATGCTTCGCTTCGTGGCGCTGCAACAGCGGGTACCACACTGCGTAAGTACCGGTGGCAAAGCGTTTGAGCGCATCTTTCAATGCGGCGGGCACGCGCTGGTAGTCCTGCTTTTCTTCATACGAAGGATCGATCAGCACCAGGCCGCGACGTGGCGCAGGCGGCAACGCCGCTTTCAGCCCGGCAAAGCCGTCAATATTCTGCACTTTGACGCGCCTGCCCGCCTCGGCAAAATTGGCACCAAGGAGCTGGCTATCGGTGGGGTGCAGCTCGAACAGCCGCAGTTGATCGTGCTCGCGCAGCAGCTGCTGCGCAATCCACGGCGAGCCGGGGTAGGCGCGCAATGTTCCTGCTGGATTCAACTGCCGTACCAGGCCGACATAAGCGGCCACAGCGGCGGGCAGATCGTCGCGTGCCAGCAGGCGCGTAATGCCGCTATGATATTCGGCATTTTGCTGCGCGTAGCCGGTATCCAGCGCATACAAACCGGCACCGGCGTGGGTGTCGATGGCCCAGTAGGGTTTGTCTTTTTGATTGAAATAATCCAGCAGCTGCATCAGCACAAGGTGCTTCAGCACATCGGCGTGATTGCCTGCATGGAAGGCATGACGGTAACTCAGCATGGGTAGGTACGCCGAAGTGCTCCGGGTTACAGCGCTTGCACGCCGCCCATATACGGCCACAGCACTGCGGGTATCGTCACCGAGCCATCCGCCTGCTGATAATTTTCCAGGATGGCTACCAGGGTTCGTCCTACCGCCAGCCCGGAGCCGTTCACGCTGTGCAACAGTTCCGGCTTGCCCTTTTCGCTGCGGAAACGCGCCTGCATGCGGCGCGTCTGGAAAGCCTCGAAATTGCTGCACGAGGAAATTTCGCGATAGGTGTTTTGCGCAGGCAGCCACACTTCCAGATCGTAAGTCTTGGCGGCAGAAAAGCCCATGTCGCCGCCGCACAGCGCCATTTTTCGGTAAGGCAAACCGAGCGCCTGCAGGATGGCCTCGGCATGGCCGGTGAGCGCCTCCAGCGCGGCGTAGGACTGCTCCGGTTCGACCAGTTGCACCAGCTCCACCTTGTCGAATTGGTGCTGGCGGATCATGCCGCGCGTGTCGCGGCCATAGGAGCCGGCTTCGGAGCGGAAGCAGGGGGTGTGGGCGACGAATTTCAGCGGCAGTTGCTCGCGCGCCACAATCTCGTCGCGAACCATGTTGGTCAACGGCACTTCGGCGGTGGGAATGAGGTAAAGGTTTTCCGCATCGGCGCGTGGCACGTGAAACAGGTCTTCCTCAAACTTTGGCAACTGCCCGGTGCCGCGCATGGAATCGGCGTTGACCAGATACGGCACATACATTTCAGTGTAGCCATGCTGCGCCGTATGCGTATCCAGCATGAACTGCGCGAGCGCCCGGTGCAGTCGCGCCAGGCTGCCGCGCAGCAGCGAAAAACGTGCTCCGGCCAGTTTGCTGGCGGTCTCGAAATCCAGTCCCAGCGGGGTACCCACATCCACGTGGTCTTTCACCTCAAAAGCAAACACGCGCGGCGTTCCGAAGCGGCTCACTTCCACATTGTCGGCGTCGGATTTCCCGGCCGGCACGGATTCATGCGGCAGATTGGGAATGGTCATCAACAGCGTATTGAGCGGCGCCTGCAGCGCTTCCAGCGCGGATTCCGCAGCTTTCAGTTCAGTGCCGAGATTGGCCACTTCCGCCATGATGGCGGAGACATCCTCGCCCTTGGCCTTGGCCATGCCGATCTGTTTGGAGCTGGCGTTGCGTTTGGCCTGCAACTCCTGGGTACGGGTCTGCAGTTGCTTGCGTTCGGCTTCCAGACGCTGGAATTCGGTGGTGTCGAGCGTATAGCCGCGCGTAGCAAGGCGTTGCGCGACACCGTCGAGGTCGTTGCGGAGTAGTTGAATGTCTAGCATGTTTACCTTTAAAAATCGTTAGCCACAGAGAACACAGAGTTCACAGAGAAATGCGTTTAATGCCGTCAATCAGGCGCTTGTGGCCAAAATTAATAAGCAGCGCTTGTCTGAGACCGGTTGCTTTGAGGTAGGAAAGTGTCTGAGCAAGTGCTGATTCTGGCAAGGTTCTGAGCGATTTTAACTCTACGATTACCAAACTCTCTACTAACAAGTCCAAACGCTGTCCATGAATGACCAAATCCTTATATTGCACATCGACTGCCATTTGACGGACATAACCGATGTTGCGTAAGCCCAATTCGTGGCACAGTGCCTGTTCGTAAATTGATTCCAGCAACCCAGGCCCCAGTAGACGGTGGACCTCAATTGCCGCGCCAATAATTGCTTCAGTCAGCTCGTCTGTCACATTTTTCCCTGAGTTCTCTATGGCAGTCAGTTTTTTACACCGCTTAAAACGCTTAGCCACAGAGAACACAGAGGCCACCGAGCAATGCATTAATCAAGCGTATGTGGACAAAATCAATGAATCAGCTTAATCGCGCCAAAAATTGATTCAGTCATCTCGTCTGTCACGCTTTCCCTGAGTTCTCTATGGCAGTCAGTTTTTACACCCTTAAAACGCTTAGCCACAGAGAACACAGAGGCCACCGAGCAATGCATTAATCAAGCGTATGTGGACAAAATCAATGAATCAGCTTAATCGCGCCAAAAATTGATTCAGTCATCTCGTCTGTCACGCTTTCCCTGAGTTCTCTATGGCAGTCAGTTTTTACACCGCTTAAAACGCTTAGCCACAGAGAACACAGAGGCCACCGAGCAATTCATTAATCCAGCGTATGTGGGCAAAATTAATGAATTAGCTTAATCGCCCCCAAAATTGATTCAGTCATCTCATCTGTCAGGTTTTTCTCTGAGTTCTCTGTGATCTCTGTGGCAGTCAGTTTTTTTTTTCGTCGCCTCGTCCAGCCCGCGCAAATACGCGAGCCGATCGGCTATTTTTCCTTCCAGCCCGCGCGGGGTCGGGGTGTAAAAGTGCGCGTTGACGCCTTCCGGCAAGTATTCTTCCCCGGCGGCGTAGGCGTCCGGCTCGTCGTGCGCGTAGCGGTAGGCGTGGCCGTAACCCAGTTGCTTCATCAGCTTGGTCGGGGCGTTTCTGAGATGCACCGGCACTTCGCGTGATTTGTCCGCCGCGATAAAGCTGCGGGCGTTATTGTACGCCACATACACGGCGTTGCTCTTGGGCGCGCAGGCAAGGTAGATCACCGCTTGCGCCAGTGCCAGCTCACCTTCCGGGCTGCCCAGGCGCTCGTAGGTTTCCACCGCGTCCAGGGTCAGGCGCAGCGCGCGCGGGTCGGCCAGACCGATGTCCTCGCTGGCCATGCGGATCAGGCGGCGGCTGACGTAGAGCGGATCTGCGCCGCCGTCGAGCATGCGCACCATCCAGTACAGCGCGGCATCGGGATTGGAGCCGCGCACTGACTTGTGCAGTGCGGAAATCTGGTCGTAGAAGTTGTCGCCGCCCTTGTCGAAGCGCCGCGCGCCGCGGGCCAGCGTGGTGTGGATGAACTCCTCGTCGATCTCATGGCGGGCGGCATCGAGTGCAGCATTGGCGGCTTGTTCCAGCAGATTTAACAAGCGCCGCGCATCGCCATCGGCGTAACCGGTGAGTTGGGCGCGCGCAGCCTCGGTGATGGCAATGTCCGGGTAGACATTGCCCCGTGCGCGTTCCAGCAGCGCAGCGAGATCGGCCTCCTCGAGGGGTTTCAACACATACACCTGGGCGCGCGACAGCAGCGCGCTGTTGACCTCGAACGAGGGGTTTTCGGTGGTGGCGCCGATAAAGGTGAGCAGTCCGGCTTCAACGAACGGCAGGAAAGCATCCTGCTGGGATTTGTTGAAACGGTGCACCTCGTCCACAAACAGCAGGGTACGCCGTCCCTGCCCCTGCATCATTTCGGCGCGCGCCACCGCATCGCGGATTTCCTTGACCCCGGAGAGCACGGCGGACAATGCGATGAATTCCATGTCGAACCCATCGCTCATCAGCCGCGCCAGCGTGGTCTTGCCCACGCCCGGCGGCCCCCACAGGATCATCGAGTGCGGCTTGCCGGATTCAAACGCGACGCGCAGCGGTTTGCCGGGGCCGAGCAGATGGGTCTGGCCGATCACTTCGTCCAGGTTGCGCGGCCGCAACCGTTCGGCCAGCGGCGCGCTGTCCAGCGGATGATCGAACAGGTCGGCGTGACTCACTTGCCGTCGGAGATGACGTCCACGCCCTGCGGCGGGGTGAAATGGAAGTCGCTGGCGGGGAGCACCGGATTACGTTGAAGTCCGGCAAATTTCAGCACTGTGGTCTCGCCGAAATTGTCCTTGATTTCCATGCTTACCAGCGTGTTTTTGCTGAACCCCATGCGCACGTTTTCAAACGTGCTTTCCTTGTCCTTGGGGCGCGCATCCAGCCATTCCAGACCATCGCGGGTGCCGGCATCGCTGATCGTGTAAAACTTGTCGATGTCCTTGCTGCCCGCCAGCAGTGCCGCCGGGCTGCTGCCCAATGCCTGTCCCAGCTTCTTGATGGTGACCTGTTGCAGATCGGCATCGTACAGCCAGATTTTTTTGCCGTCGCCCACAATCACCTGCTCGTAAGGCTTTTCATACACCCAGCGGAATTTGCCGGGACGCGCGAAAGCCATGGTGCCGGATGACTGCTGGCGCGTATGGCCATTCTTGTCCAGCACGGTCTGCGTGAACGTGGCGCGCGCCGTTTGAGTATCTGCGACGAAGGCCTTGAGTGCATTGATGCTGGAAGCCGCTGCGCTGGCAGAGAAAATCAGGAGTGCGATAAGGAGGCTGAGTTTTTTCATTGAGATTTCAAGTCTATTGTTCAGGATGAACAGGATGGACAGGTTTTCCGGTAAATGGTTTACGTCGCCGGGCTGGCATCATGATTAATATGGAGTAAAAAGATTGGGCGGGCAATGAGTTGATGGGACATGCCGATGGCCCGTCATCACGTTGCTCCGGCTAGCGTTGTCCCATCGCATGATCTTCATTCCCGGTTCTGGGCCAGCACTTCACGGTTGCCATTGCTCTGCATCGGCGTGACCAGCCCGGCCTGTTCCATGGCTTCGATCAGCCGCGCGGCGCGGTTGTAGCCGATACGCAGATGGCGCTGCACGGCAGAGATCGATGGGCGCTTGGTTTTCAACACCAGGGCGACGGCTTCGTCATACAGCGGGTCGCTCTCTGCATCGCCGCCGCCAACGGCAGTTTCGCCACCGACTTCATTGTCCTCCGGGGTGTCGAGAATGCCTTCAATGTAATCCGGCTCGCCCAGCTGTTTCAGGTATTCCACCACCTTGTGCACTTCTTCGTCGGCCACAAATGCGCCGTGCACGCGTTGCGGATAGCCGGTACCGGGGGGCAGGTAGAGCATGTCGCCCTGGCCGAGCAGGGCCTCCGCGCCCATCTGGTCGAGGATGGTGCGCGAGTCGATCTTGCTGGATACCTGGAACGCGACGCGGGTGGGGATGTTGGCCTTGATCAGGCCGGTAATCACGTCCACCGACGGGCGCTGCGTCGCCAGGATCAGGTGTACCCCGGCGGCGCGGGCTTTTTGCGCCAGCCGCGCGATCAATTGCTCGACGGCCTTGCCCACCACCATCATCATGTCGGCCAGCTCGTCGATCACCACCACGATCATCGGCTGCTCTTCCAGCGGCTCGGGGTTATCCGGGGTCAGGCTGAACGGGTGGGTGAGCGGGGTGCCGGATTTTTTCGCGTCGCGCACTTTCTGGTTGTAACCGGCCAGATTGCGCACGCCGAGCGTGGACATCAGTTTGTAGCGGCGTTCCATCTCGGCCACGCACCAGTTGAGCGCGGCGGCGGCCTGGCGCATGTCGGTGACCACCGGCGCGAGCAGATGCGGAATGCCCTCGTACACCGACAGCTCGAGCATTTTCGGGTCGACCAGGATGAGCCGTACCTGGCTGGGGTCGGCCTTGTACAGCAGGCTCAGAATCATTGCGTTGATTGCCACCGACTTGCCCGAGCCGGTCGTGCCGGCCACCAGGACGTGCGGCATTTTGGCCAGATCGGCCACCACCGGGTTGCCGGCAATGTCCTTGCCCATCGCCATCGCCAGCGGGCTCGCCATGTCGTGATACACCTTGGCGGACAGGATTTCCGACAGGCGCACGATCTCGCGTTTGGGGTTGGGAATTTCCAGCGCCATGGTGGTTTTGCCGGGAATGGTTTCCACCACGCGGATACTCACCACCGACAGTGCCCGCGCCAGATCCTTGGCGAGATTGACGATCTGGCTGCCCTTGACGCCGGAGGCCGGCTCGATCTCGTAGCGGGTGATCACCGGGCCGGGCAGGGCGGCGACCACGCGCGCCTGCACGTTGAACTCGGCCAGCTTGCGTTCGATCAGGCGCGAGGTGAATTCCAGGGTTTCCGCCGACAGGCTTTCCACATGGGCCGTCGCGGCATCCAGCAAATGCAGCGGCGGCAAAGGCGAATCCGGCATTTCGGCAAACAGCGGCGCCTGCTTTTCCACCTGCACGCGTTCCGATTTGATAATGGTGGGCGGGGGTGTTTCGATGATCACCGGGGCGCGGTCCACGTTGCGCCGTTTCTCTTCCATCACCATCTCGTCACGACGCAGCGTGGCGGCTTGCCCCACGCGCCGTTCGCGTCGCGCGGTCCAGGTCTCGATGGCCCAAAACCAGCTGCGTTCGAGATATTCCCCGGTTTTTTCCACGACGGTCAGCCAGGAAATATTGGTAAACAGGCTCAAGCTGGCGGCAATCAATACCAGCAAGGCCAGCGTGCCGCCGGTAAAGCCCAGTATCCGGACGACGGCTTCCCCCGCAATCGCCCCCAGAATACCGCCCGGGTGCTCCGGCAACGCGATGTGCAGGCTGTACAGGCGCTGCGATTCCAGCCCGGCGCTGGACAGCAGCAGCAATACAAATCCGGCGCTGCGGATATACAGGGAGCGGCGGTCGGACGCTTCGGAAATCTCCAGCTTGCGATATCCCCACCAGGTGGCATACAGCGCCAGTGCCACCAGCCACCAGGTGGAAAGCCCGAATAACGAGAGCAATATGTCGGCCAGATAGGAGCCCAAAGTGCCGCCCACATTGTGCACACTGCCTTGTCCGCTATGCGACCAGCCCGGATCGGACTGGGAATAAGAGAACAGGATGACCGCCAGGAACGCAGCCAGCGCGACACTCAGCAGCCAGCCGATCTCGCGCAGCAGGCCGCTGAGCCTTGGCGGGAGTGGTTTACGGACGGATTTCTGAGTATTGCGCCGGGTAATCGACATGGTCGGATAATTTACAGGAATGCAAAATTATAACTTGAACCTTGTCCAGTCCGTGACCATCTTCCATACTGTTTCAGTTTTCCATTCTTCAATCCCGCTACGGAGTACTGCATGTCCACAACCCAACACCATCGCCTCATCATCCTCGGCTCCGGTCCGGCAGGCTATTCCGCCGCCGTGTATGCGGCGCGCGCCAATCTGAACCCCGTCGTCATTACCGGTATGGCGCAAGGCGGCCAGCTGATGACCACCACCGACGTGGACAACTGGCCGGCCGACGCCGACGGCGTGCAGGGGCCGGAATTGATGGCGCGTTTCGAAAAGCACGCGCGCCGCTTCAACACCGAAATCATTTTCGACCACATCCACACCGCCAAGCTGAGCGACAAGCCCATTACGCTGATTGGCGACCAGGGCATCTATACCTGCGATGCGCTGATCATCGCCACCGGCGCGTCGGCCATGTACCTGGGGCTGGAGTCCGAACAGGCTTTCATGGGCAAGGGCGTCTCCGGCTGCGCGACCTGCGACGGTTTCTTCTATCGCGACCAGGATGTGGCGGTGATCGGCGGCGGCAATACTGCCGTGGAGGAAGCGCTGTACCTGTCCAACATCGCGCGCCATGTCACCGTGGTGCACCGCCGCGACAAGTTCAAGTCGGAAAAGATACTCGCCGATCATCTGATGGAGAAGGTCAAGGAAGGCAAGGTCAGCGTGGAATGGAACAGCCAGCTGGACGAAGTGCTGGGCGATAAAACCGGCGTCACCGGCATGCGCATCAAGTCCACCGTGGACGGCAGCACCAGGGATATCGCCCTGACCGGGGTATTCATCGCCATCGGCCACAAGCCCAATACCGATATTTTCACCGGCCAGATTGAGATGGAAGGCGGCTATATCGTCACCAAAGGCGGCAACAAGGGCAACGCCACCGCCACCAATATCCCCGGCGTGTTTGCCGCTGGCGACGTGCAGGACCACATCTACCGCCAGGCTGTGACCAGCGCCGGCACCGGCTGCATGGCCGCGCTCGACGCCGACCGCTACCTGGAAAGCCTCGGCAAGTAATCAGCTCATGGCCGGGCGCGTGCCTCCTGCGGACGACGCCGCGCTGTTCAAGGCGGCGGTGGAGGACGCCCGGCCGCTGCCCGAGCATGGCAAGGTCGAGCCGGTCCTGCCGCGCGTTTCGCCCATCCCGCGCCAGCGTATCCGCGACGAACAGCAGGCGCTCGCCGACAGCCTGTCCGACCACATCGCCTGGGAAGACGCCATGGAAACCGGCGAGGAGCTGGTGTTCCTGCGTACCGGCTTGCGCCGCGACACGCTGAAGAAGCTGCGGCGCGGGCACTGGGTGCTGCAGGCCGAGCTGGATTTGCATGGGTTGGTCAGCGTCGAAGCCCGCCAGGAAGTGAATGCATTCATCGCCGGCTGCAGCAAGCGCGGCCTGCGCTGCGTGCGCATCATTCACGGCAAGGGGCTGCGTTCCAAAAACCGCGAGCCGGTATTGCGCACCAAGGTAAAAAACTGGCTGATGCAAAAAGATGAGGTCCTGGCGTTTTGCCAGGCGCGCGCGGTGGACGGCGGCAGTGGCGCGGTGGTAGTGTTACTCAAGTCTTCATGAAAACCGTTTTGGAGGAGCACCATGGCAACAATTACCGAATTCGAACTTCCCTCCACCGGCAACCGGACCTTCAAACTCTCGGATGCGCGCGGCAAGAAACTGGTGGTGTACTTCTATCCCAAGGACGATACCCCAGGCTGCACTGTGGAGGGCTCCGACTTCCGCGATTTGTATGACGAATTTCAGGCGCACCATTGCGAGATTGTGGGCATATCGCGCGACGATCTGAAATCCCACGAAAAATTCAAGACCAAGCTCAGCCTGCCGTTCGAGCTATTGTCCGACACAGACGAAAAAGTGTGCGAACTGTTCGGCGTGATGAAGCTGAAGAACATGTACGGCAAGGAAGTCCGCGGTGTCGACCGCAGTACCTTCGTGTTCGACGCCGACGGCAAGCTGGTCAAGGAATGGCGTAGCGTGAAATCCGCCGGCCACGCGCAGGAAGTGCTGGACACCGTTAAAACCCTCTAGGAGAAAATCTGAATGCCCCGCAAAGCCGCTGCGCTCACCAAGCTGTTTGTTCTTGATACCAACGTGCTGATGCACGACCCCACCAGCTTGTTCCGTTTTGAAGAGCACGACATTTTTTTGCCGATGGGCACGCTGGAGGAACTCGATCACAACAAGAAAGGCATGACCGAAGTGGCGCGCAATGCGCGTCAGGCCAGCCGCTTCCTGGACGAAATCGTATCCGGTTGCGAAGATTCGATCGAAGCCGGGATTCCGCTGAGCAGCAAGAGCCGCAAGGCAGCCACCGGACGGTTGTTCCTGCAGACCAAAATTTCGCGCATCGACACCCCGCTCACTCTGCCCAACAGCAAGGTGGACAACCAGATTCTCGGCGTGATCCTGAGCCTGCGCGAAGAGCAGCCCAAGCGCCAAGTCATCCTGGTGTCGAAAGACATCAACATGCGCATCAAGGCGCGCGCGCTGGGTTTGCCTGCCGAGGACTACTTCAACGACAAGGTACTCGAAGACACCGACCTGCTCTACGCCGGGGTGCGCGAACTGCCGGAAGATTTCTGGGACAAGCACGGCAAGGGGATCGAATCCTGGCAGGCCGACGGCCACACCTGGTATCGCGTCAAGGGGCCGCTGGTCAGCCATCTGCTGGTCAACGAATTCGTCTATCAGGAGGGCAGCAATCCGCTCTACGCCATTGTCCGGTCCGTTGATGGCAATGTCGCCGAGTTTCAGACCATCAAGGATTACAGCCATCAGAAAAACAACGTGTGGGGCATCACCGCGCGCAACCGCGAGCAGAATTTCGCGCTCAATGTGCTGATGGATCCGGAGGTCGATTTCGTCACCCTGCTGGGTCAGGCCGGCACCGGAAAAACTCTGCTCACGCTGGCCGCAGGGCTGATGCAGACGCTGGAGCACAAGCGCTATTCGGAAATCATCATGACCCGCGTGACCGTGCCGGTGGGCGAGGATATCGGTTTCCTGCCCGGCACCGAGGAAGAGAAAATGACGCCGTGGATGGGCGCACTGGAAGACAACCTCGACGTGCTCAACAAGACCGACGACAGCGCCGGCGACTGGGGACGCGCCGCCACCCAGGACCTGATCCGCAGCCGCATCAAGGTCAAGTCGCTGAACTTCATGCGCGGGCGCACCTTCCTCAACAAATACCTGATCATCGACGAGGCGCAGAACCTCACCCCCAAGCAGATGAAAACCCTCATCACCCGCGCCGGTCCCGGCACCAAGGTGGTGTGCCTGGGCAACATCTCGCAGATCGACACGCCTTACCTCACCGAGGGCAGCTCCGGCCTGACCTACGTGGTCGACCGTTTCAAGGGCTGGCCGCATGGCGGGCACATCACCCTGGCGCGCGGCGAGCGTTCGCGGCTGGCCGACTGGGCGGGTGAGGTGCTATGACGCGCGCACTGCTGGCCTTGCTTGGCTTGCTGGCGTTCGCGCCTGCGGTCCAGGCGGCCAGTTGCCGCGACGTCGTGCACGCATTCAATCAGCAGTCGCGCCCACACATCGACGAGGCCGAGCTGACGCAGGCCCTGCAAACCCTCAACGCCGATCGCAATACGCGCCTGCCGGATAAATTCGTCACCAAGCGCGAGGCGCAATCCGCCGGCTGGCAGCGCGGCCACGACCTGTGGGAGGTGCCCGCGCTGCACGGCAAAAGCATAGGCGGCGACCATTTTGGCAACCGTGAACGCCGGTTGCCCCACGGCCAGTGGCGCGAAGCCGACCTCGACTACAACGGCGGCCATCGCGGCGCCAAGCGCCTGATCTTCTCGCGCGAAGGCCGCCGCTTCGTCACCGTTGACCACTACCGCACCTTTACCGAGATCCCCGCCTGCCAATGAAAACCTGCCACCTGCAAAGCATCACCAGCATGAAAACCTTCTACGACCAGATCGCGAAGGATTTCGCCTTCCCCGAACATTTCGGGCGCAATCTCGACGCGCTGTGGGATGTGCTGACCGACGACGTCGAAGGCCCGTTTGAACTGATCTGGGAAAAGCCGGGGGTTACGCGCGATGCGCTGGGGGAGGATTACTGGCGGTTGCTGGAGATACTGGCGGATGTGGTGGCAGAGCGGGAGGATTTTAGGTTGGAGTTACGGGGGTAATATGCCGCGAAACCGAAATCGTATTTGACATCGATTTATATTGTGTCTGACTCTTTATGACGGCCGTCATGGGCAAAGTCACTTTGATTAAGCTGGCTGCCATATTCATCATGAAGGCAGCTCTTATCTATCTCATGCTTCCGTTATTGTGGGTGGATATAACCTTGTTCGGTATCGGAATACCGAGATATGTTTTTGAGAAAGAACCATTTCTCATGGCTGTAGTTTTCGTTGCCACTATTGGAACGGCAATTTCCGTTGCACTAAAATCAAAAACACCGATTATGTGGGCGATATTCATTACCGCTTATTCGGCAGTCTTTTTCATCTCCATCTTTACTTCGCTTGCGTTGATTGCAATTTGCATGGGCATCGGTGCGGTTAGCTTCCTGTACAGGAACAGATTCACAGAACCATTTCTCGTGCTGCTTCCAATCATTGCCGGCGCATGGTTGTTTTTGCAGTTTGTTTACGGGTTTTCCCTTGTTGCTTGGGCTAATTACTTAATTGGCCAAAGAAATTTGAGTGAGTCATTGCTACAAGGTGCTCGGACCCTTAGCGACCAAGCCATGCAAGTTGCAATTATTGCTCCACTCATCACGATGTATTTTCTTGGCAAGCATAGCTACGTAAAGCTTTATCCTATTTTCAAATCTATACGAAAATGAAAATCCAGCCTAATCGATCAGAAAAACCGGAAATGCGGCTCAGGCCTTGCATTAACACATACCAAAGCTAATGGACGCGCCTATGCGACGCGCATCGCTTGAACATGGTTTGCCGGGCTACCCCCGGCAAACCATGTTCAAGCGATGCGCAGTCCCTACGGGATACCTTCGTCTGAACCGCTCAGGCGGGGGGCTGCGCAAACGCCCTGACAGCTTGCACAAACCGCAAGCTGCTGCGGAGCTCGAGCAGTGCTCGCCTAAACCTTCCGCCTGACCGGTTCAGACGGAGCGGCGCAGAAGGGGGTTCAAAGAACGCGAAGTCACGCGCGTTGCGCGTGGTTGTTTAACGACAGGGGACAGACCACGGTTTATGCTAATCTTTGTACGCCATGGCAAGGAAGGAATAGACCATGACTCGCCGTGTCCGTTTGTCCCTGCCCAATGTGTCACAGCATATTGTCCAGCGTGGCAACAACCGGCTGGCTTGCTTTTATGCTGTCGAGGATTACCGCTTTTACCTGGGCTGGCTACGCGAACACTCGGGTAGGACTGGCTGCCGTGTTCATGCCTACGTACAAGGCTGGAGAACTCATGGAACTTTACGAATTGGTTTATGTAAGTGCGGCTAGGCGGGAAATGTCACTCTCGGACCTGACAGCACTCCTCGAGCAATCGCGCAAGAAAAATGCCCGACTGCACATCACCGGTTTGCTTGTCTATCATCAAAGAGAGTTCATGCAGTTGTTAGAAGGAAGCAAGTCAGACATCTTCTCTGTATACGAGACGATTTGCAAAGACGAGCGCAACCAACAGAATCGATTGTTGTGGGACGGACCTATTGCACAAAGATCATTTGCAAATTGGTCAATGGCATTTCTTGTCCCAAGCGAATTGTCTCTCGAAGGGAAGCCAGCTTACTCAACCTTCCTTCAGCAAGGTTTTGGTGCACAGGCCCTCAGCACGCCAAAAACCATGGGAAAGAGATTTCTATTGTCTCTCCGAGATGATTTTCTTAGAGAATGAAGATGCCATCGCGAGTATCAGGTTGTGTCAGAGTCCGCCCAACAATCGGCCCAACTCGGTAATTCAGGCGCAGGTCTTGCATTAACACATACCAAAGCTAATGGACGCGCCTATGCGACGCGTATCGCTTGAACATAGTTTGCCGGGGGTAGCAAGGCAGCTAGTCACTTTTTCTTGTGTGACCAAGAAAAGCTAACCCAAAAGAAAGCCACCCCACTGCGCCGTCCCTGCGGGATACCTTCGTCTGAACCGCTCAGACGGGGGCTGCGCAAACGCCCTGACAGCTTGCACAAACCGCAAGCTGCTGCGGAGCGCGATCAGTGCTCGCCTACCCTTCCCGTCCGACCGGCCCAGAAGGGGAGTTCAAAGAACCTTGAGTCACGCACGTTGCGCGTGGCTTTTTTGTTTTTGAAATCCCCTTTTCCGCCAGCGCATCCCCCAGCTTGGGGCCGCGAGTTTGACCTGTACCGGGGGAAAAAATATGTAAAGCTCAAAAATTGACATGACCGCTTTAAGTGCTATTTTTACACCATGGTTGACTTTACGTGCGCTTGGCGCAAAGCCTGGTGCCCCAGGCAATCTTAGCCCCGCAACATCCAAACGCAGGCTTTGCCTGCAAGGCAAGGCGCCTCCGCTACTCCAAGGAGGCGCCGACTGGCATTGGGAGGTAATGATGTTCACCACCAATCCGTTCATCCCGTTGACAGATTTTCTGTCCCCACTCTTCATGCAGGTTTACATCGTTCTGATGGTACTCGCGGTCGCCGCCGGAACATTATTCGATCTATATCACAAGGGCAGTGCCAAATTCTTCCTGCGGCAGAGGGAGCAATCAAGAGCCGCCGCAACGCGGAAGCTTGGTGGCGCGGATATGGCTGCAATCGCGACCAGAACCCTCGCGCACGATGTGGCGACTTTCGGTGAATTCTGCAACCGGAACAGAAGGATCTCCCATGTCCTGATGTTCTATGGTTTCGTGCTCTATCTCATCACGACCGTTGCGATGGCATTCATTTACCCGGCAGACCCGCGTACGCCGGTTGTCCTGCCGGTACTGTGGAACATCGGCGCTCTGATGGTACTCATCGGTGGTTACTGGTTTTTCTTTTTTCTCAGGGTAAACGTGGCCAAGGAGGGGCATTCGCCATTTCGCCTGGTGCGTGCCGACCTGTTCATCGTCTCGCTGCTGTTGAGCGTGACGTTCGCTCTTATCTGGGAAATCGTGCAGACGGCGGGCAATCTGCGGGCGACGCAGATCACCTTTGGTATCTATATCTTCTTTACCACGGTGCTGTTCCTCGGCGTTCCGTGGTCCAAGTTCGCGCACATGTTCTATAAGCCCGCGGCGGCGTTCCAGAAACGGGTCGAGGAGGCAAACGGTTCCTCCAGCCTGCCGCGACCGTCCGACGCGCAGTACATAGAGAGGTAAGCCTATGCCCACCTTCGTTTACATGACGCGCTGCGACGGTTGTGGACAGTGCGTGGACATCTGTCCGTCCGACATCATGCACATCGACAGGACCTACCGGCGCGCTTACAACATCGAGCCCAATTTCTGCTGGGAGTGTTATTCGTGCGTGAAGGCCTGCCCGCAGCATGCGATCGACGTGCGCGGCTATTCGGATTTCGCGCCGCTGGGCCACAGCGTCCGGGTGCTGCGGGAAGAGGAGAAGGGAGTGGTCTCATGGAAGATCAAGTACCGCGACGGGCGCGTGAAGGGGTTCGCGTTCCCGATCCGGACCACGCCCTGGGGTTCCATCAAGTCGCCTTCCGATTACCCGGCGCCCGACGCGAACGATCTCGACTCGGTAATGCTCGCCCACGAACCCGAGGCACTCAAGGTCGAGAAGCTTCCAACCTTGCCTCGTTACGAACAGGGGTGATGCCATGGGGATAAAAACAAAGTTCGTGGATTCCGACATCCTGGTCATCGGCGGCGGCTTCGGCGGCTGCGGCGCCGCCTACGAATCCCGCTACTGGGGACGGGACCTGAACATCGTCCTGGTCGAAAAGGCGAACATCGAGCGCAGCGGCGCGGTGGCGCACGGCCTGTCGGCGATCAACTGCTATATGGGCATGCGCTGGAATGAAAATCAGCCGGAAGACCACGTGCGCTATGCGCGCGGCGATTTACTTGGCATCGTGCGCGAGGACATCGTCTACGACAACGCCCGGCATGTGGACTCCACCGTGCACAAGTTCGAGGAGTGGGGCCTGCCGATCATGAAGGACGAAAAGACCGGCCACTACCTGCGCGAAGGCAAATGGCAGATCATGATCCACGGCGAGAGTTACAAGCCCATCATCGCCGAAGCCGCGCGCAAAGCGGCGAGCGAAGTGTATAACCGCATCATGGTCACCCATCTGCTGATGGACAAGACCAAACCCAACCGCGTCGCCGGGGCCGTCGGCTTCAGCGTGCGCAGCGGGGACTTCTACGTTTTCCGGGCCAAGGCGGTCATCGTGGGCGCCGGCGGCGCCTCCCATATTTACCGGCCGAGGGCCATCGGCGAAGGCACCGGCCGGACCTGGTATGCGCCATGGAGCAGCGCCTCGGCCTACGGTCTGCTGATCCCGACGGGCGCCAAGATGACGCAAATGGAGAACCGCATCGTGCTCGCCCGCTTCAAGGACGGTTACGGGCCGGTCGGCGCCTGGTTCCTGCTGCTGAAGTCTGTGGCCACCAACGCCTACGGCGAACAGTACGAGTCGAAATGGCTGGAGCATACCAAGGCCATCGTCGGCGAGAAATATACGAACAGCCAGCCGTTCCCGACCTGCCTGCGCAATCACGCGATGCTGGAGGAGATGAAGGCCGGCAACGGCCCCATTTACATGCAGACCCAGCGTGTTCTCGATACCGCCGAGAAAGAGGAGATCGGCTGGGAGGATTTCCTCGACATGACCATCGGCCAAGCCGTCGTGTGGGCGTCGCAGAACATCGACCCCAGGGAAAAACCGTCCGAGCTGATCACCTCCGAACCCTACGTGATGGGTTCGCACGCCACCTGTTCCGGCGCCTGGGCCAGCGGCCCGGAGGACTGCGCGCCGGATGACTACCAGTGGGGCTATAACCGCATGACAACTGTCGAAGGGCTGTTCGGGGCCGGCGATACCATGGGTGGGGCGCCACACAAGTTCTCGTCCGGCTCGTTTACCGAAGGGAGATTGGCCGGCAAGTCGGCGGTCCGGTATGTTAGGGATTTGAAAGGCGACCAACCGCAGCTTGATGACAATGAAGTCGACAGCCTCAAGCAGGCAGTGTTCAAGCCGCTGGAAAACTACAAGCTCGGCCGCAACGAGATCGTCGCCGGCACCGTGTCGCCGAGCTATCTGCTGCCGCTACACGGCCTGCAGCGGCTGGAGAAACTCATGGATGAGTACGTCGGCGGCTACAGCACCTTCTATGTCACCAGCAAACCCTTGCTCGACCGGGGCCTGGAACTCCTGGCGATGTTGCGTGAGGACCTCGACCGTCTCGGCGCCGAGGACCTGCACCAGCTGCAGCGCGCCTGGGAACTCCATCACCGGGTCCTGACGGCGGAATCGGTGACCCGTCACACGCTGTTCCGGGAGGAAACCCGCTGGCCGGGCTACTATTATCGCGCTGACCATCCGAAGCTCGACGACACCAACTGGCACGTCTTCACCGCATCGGAGTATGACGCGAAAACGGGTGACTGGCGCATGAGCAAGCTTCCGGTGCACCACATCATAAAGTGAGCGGGATAATCCCATGATGCCAGCCCGAACTGCCCTTTTGACGAGCGATATGAAAATTTTGCTCAGCCGGGCGCATCAATCACTACAGGCGCAGGGCCAGATATTGCCTTTTGCCGTGCCGGCTCAACAATCGGGCAGAGTTGAAAGGAAGATGCGCGTACCGCATCGTTATGTGCCTCAATTCGCACTGAGCCAGATCAGGCGGGCAATGGCGCCACTCATGATGGTCAGATGGATCCATGACCACAGCCGATAACGAGTGGCGAGCTTGTCGGGCGGTTCGTTGGCGACCAGGTATAGTCGTCCATCACTGGGCTTGCGTAGCATATGCACGCCGTCTTTCATGCGGATTTCTTGATGTTCGGCAGCGATGTGTTGTTTTGCCAGCAGTACAGCGGCTTCCCATTCGTGTGCGTTCAGTTCGCCATCCTTGTTCAAGTCAAAGCGCGACATCAGCGTGGCTTTATCCTGCTTCCACTGCGCCAGCAGGTCCGACACATCCTGTTTCGCATCCAGTTCGGCATTGGCGCCGCCCAGTGTGACGTGTTCACCAATGCCATAGAGTGGCTCGCCCGCCAATAGCATCCATTCCGTCTTGCGGTAACCTTGTTCGATCCATTCGCGTTTATGACTGGTACGGATTTCAGCACCGTCGGGATCGATTAATATCTGGCCGCTACCATCATCCAGGGCGAAGGTGTCATGGCTGGCGCCGGAATCGATAAATTCCCAGTTATCTTCGTTGCTCCGACGCTCGACGCGATAGCGGTACCACAGACAGGGCAGATTACTGAGATGGCTGACTAATTGTGCTCCATCAAGATACCTGCCGCGTCCGGCAAATTCAGTGTAACCCTGAGGTGCGGAGATGATTCTGGAGGTGGGTGTATCAGCCACCAGACGGTAGCGTCGATGGTTGGCGAGCCAGGCGATAAAGCTGGTGGCACCCACCAGCGATAGCGCGACAAGCCAGCCAGTGTGATTGCCGATCTCCAAACCCAGTATCAGAAACAGCAGGTTGAATCCGGTAGTGAGACCATTGGCGAAGGTGTGACGCGCTTCTGCGATGGCCTCTGCAATCCAGCCCATATTCAGCCAAATAATGTTTTAACGTTCACATCGGTTATTTCATCTGCCTTGAACCTGAGCAGTTCAAAGGCCTTGAAGCCGAATTTTTTAGCGATGATCACGTCCGGGAACTGCTCGATGCGCACGTTGTTGATGTTAACGCTGTCATTGTAGAATTCGCGACGGTCGGCAATCGCATTTTCAAGTCCAATAATGCGTGCCTGAAGGGTTTTGAAGCTCGCGTCGGCTTTCAGTTCCGGATAGGCTTCCACCACGGCAAACAGCCCGCCCAGACTGGTGCGCAATGCACCTTCCGCGCTGGATAAGGCGGCCATATTGTGCGCCTCGCGTGCCGTAGACACCGCGGCGCGCGCTTGCATCACTTTTTCCAGGGTTTGTTGCTCGAACTGCATGTACTGCTTGCAGGTTTCCACCAGCTTGGGCAATTCGTCGTGACGTTGCTTGAGCAGTACATCGATGTTCGACCAGGCGCGCCCGACGTTGTGCTTGAGTGTGACCAGTCCGTTATAGAGCAATATCGTGTAAAGCGCGACAATAACCAGAATGATCAGTGTGACAATCTGAGCGGTGCCCATGTTTTCTCCCCTTGTTTATCTGAAGTGTAACGGATAAGCAGCAAAAAAATTAAGGGCAAACAGGTTGCTCCGGCTCAGCCCGGGCGCTTGCCGGTGTCCGGCTTTGCCAGGCGAGCAACACACTTTCCGTACGCGGATGTGTTATGTTTGTTCCTGGTCTTGATGGAATTTGTCACGGCTTTGTCGCAATGCCGCAATGCGGCTTCAGTAAATTAACTATTTTGTCTGTCGGAGTTCACATGCTTTATCCGGAAGTATTTGGCACATTGGAAAAACTACGCTGGAACATGGCCAAAGACGTGCCCTGGGATAGCTTTGATCCGACGCTGCTGACCGATGAGCAAGCCGCCACCATCAAGATGAACGCGATTACCGAATGGTCGGCGCTGCCTGCTACGGAAATGTTTTTGCGCGATAACCGCCATGACAGCGATTTTTCGGCGTTCATGTCGGTATGGTTTTACGAGGAACAAAAACATGCGCTGGTGTTAATGGAATATCTGCGCCGCTTTCGTCCGGATATGGCGCCTACTGAGGAAGAATTGCATCAGGTGCGTTTTGAATTTGATCCAGCGCCGCCGCTGGACACCCTCATGCTGCATTTCTGTGGCGAGATGCGACTGACGCAGTGGTACCGCCGCGCCGCACAGTGGCACACCGAACCTGTCATCAAGCATATTTATGGCCTGCTCTCCGGAGATGAGGCGCGTCACGGCGGGGTGTATTTTCGTTATATGCAGCAGGCGATCGAACGTCAGGGCGATGAGGCGCGGGCCGCTTTCGCCAAGGTTGGCGTGTTGATGACCAGCTCCGGGCGCAGTAGCAAGCCCCTGCATCCCACCAATTTGCACGTCAGTGCCAATTTTTTCCCCAATGACACGGTACAAAGCCGCATGCCCGATCCGGACTGGCTCGAACACTGGCTGGATAATCAGATCCAGTTTGATCCAAGCTGGGAAGCCAAAGTGGTCAACACCATCCTGATCAAGTTATCCAATCTGTTCGGCCAGTCTTTTGAGAGCATCAAGGATCTGAACCGTTACCGTAAACAAGTTGCTTCGGCGGTGCCTACAGCCGCATTCTAAGCACGGTTTCAATCTCGTCATCGGTCAGCAGTATAGGGTTGGTTTTCATACTGCTGCCGCGGCTGTTGGTGACGATACGAGATAGATCATCCACACAGACGCCATAATGATTGAGACGCGGCAGATCCATTTCCCTGGTCCACTTATCCAGTATTTCAATCAAGGTATCGTGTGCGGCCAAGTCGTCCAGCGTTTCATCGTTGCCCAGCAATCGACCCAGCTGCGCGTATTTTCGTAAGGCGACACCGGCGGGTGTGCGTTGCTTTAATGCCTGTATATTGATTTGCGTCGCCGCTGCGACTAGGGTGCCGCAAGCCACACCGTGTGGGATCGGGAAAAATGCCCCCAGCGGCGCAGCCAATCCATGTACTGAACCCAGCCCAACTTGCGCCAGAGTGATACCCGACAGGAGTGCGGCATAGGCCATACCGGAGCGCGCATCCGCAGCGGACGCGCCCTGCCGATACCAGACCAAAAGACTGTCACGCGTTATGCGCAGGCCATCCAGCGCAAGTGCATCAGTAAATGGATTGGCCTTGGTGGAAACAAATGACTCCAATAACTGAGTGAGCGCATCCATGCCATTTGCGGCGATAACCGGGGCCGGGCAGGAGGCAAGCAGATCCGGATCAACCACGGCATATTCCGCTATCAGGCTTTCATCGCGGAAGGACTTTTTAAAGCCGTGCTCACCATGCAGGCTTAATACGGCATTTTTGGTGGCCTCCGAGCCTGTGCCCGCGGTAGTCGGCACCGCAATAAAGGGAGTGGCAGGGCCCGAATAAGGTCGCTCTGGCCCAACGCCTTCGAGGTGATCCATGACGGAGTTGCCCGGGCGCAGCAAACCTGCGATCGCTTTCGCGGCATCCAGGGCACTACCGCCGCCAATGCCAACCACAACGTCGATTGCACAATCCTGTAACCGAGTTACTTCCGTATCTACCAGATACGGCGAGGGTTCGGTTTCCACCTTTACGTCTTCCCACGTCATCCCGTGCGCCTCCAGTCCACACAATAATTCGGTCCAGATGCGTGAATCACGAATAGCGGAGCGCCCGGTGACCAGCAGTACATGTTTGCCATAACGTGCAGCCAGCCCGGGAAGCTGCTGCACAGTGCCTGGCCCGAATAAAATGCGTGGCAAACGTGAAATATTGAATGCATTCATCATAAAATTTGATTGCAGGTGGAGTTGTAATGAAGAGGTGTTCGCATTTTTTTGATTATTCGAGTGTGTTTTTTATTACAGTAAAAATGAAATCTGTTCAGGTATTTAGGTTCATTCTGCCCGCAAAATGCATCCCCGGCAAAGGGGGTGGACGCGAATAAATGTTGACGCCAAACGCCGTGCTTTGCTATAGTCTCACTTCTCGACGCGGCATAAACAGCGCAGCGATGAGAAGCAGTAAATCGGACGCGGGGTGGAGCAGTCTGGCAGCTCGTCGGGCTCATAACCCGAAGGTCGTAGGTTCAAATCCTGCCCCCGCAACCAAGCAACACCGCTCTTTAACAACAAGACAACCGATAAGTGTGGGTATTTGCGATGGGTACCTGATTTTGGGAACTGGGTAACTGGTAACTGGAAGAGGGAAGTAAGAAATTGCAAGTGCTCAGACTTAAAGCATTAAAACTTTGAGAATGAGCGACCGCGGTTTGGTGGAGTCTTAGGACGAGACTGAATCGCACACAGGAATTAAACTGAAGAGTTTGATCCTGGCTCAGATTGAACGCTGGCGGAATGCTTTACACATGCAAGTCGAACGGCAGCACGGGAGCTTGCTCCTGGTGGCGAGTGGCGAACGGGTGAGTAATACGTCGGAACGTATCCATGTAATGGGGGATAACGCAGCGAAAGCTGTGCTAATACCGCATACGCCCTACGGGGGAAAGCAGGGGATCTTCGGACCTTGCGTTATTGGAGCGGCCGACGTCTGATTAGCTAGTTGGTGGGGTAAAGGCCTACCAAGGCGACGATCAGTAGCTGGTCTGAGAGGATGATCAGCCACACTGGAACTGAGACACGGTCCAGACTCCTACGGGAGGCAGCAGTGGGGAATTTTGGACAATGGGCGCAAGCCTGATCCAGCCATTCCGCGTGAGTGAAGAAGGCCTTCGGGTTGTAAAGCTCTTTCAGCAGGGAAGAAACGATCTTGGCTAATACCTGAGATTAATGACGGTACCTGAAGAAGAAGCACCGGCTAACTACGTGCCAGCAGCCGCGGTAATACGTAGGGTGCGAGCGTTAATCGGAATTACTGGGCGTAAAGCGTGCGCAGGCGGTTTTTCAAGTCTGATGTGAAATCCCCGGGCTTAACCTGGGAACTGCGTTGGAAACTGAAAGACTAGAGTGCGGCAGAGGGGGGTAGAATTCCACGTGTAGCAGTGAAATGCGTAGATATGTGGAGGAATACCGATGGCGAAGGCAGCCCCCTGGGTCGACACTGACGCTCATGCACGAAAGCGTGGGTAGCAAACAGGATTAGATACCCTGGTAGTCCACGCCCTAAACGATGTCAACTAGTTGTTGGGGAGGGAGACCTCCTTAGTAACGCAGCTAACGCGTGAAGTTGACCGCCTGGGGAGTACGGTCGCAAGATTAAAACTCAAAGGAATTGACGGGGGCCCGCACAAGCGGTGGATTATGTGGATTAATTCGATGCAACGCGAAAAACCTTACCTACCCTTGACATGTACGGAACTTGCCAGAGATGGCTTGGTGCTCGAAAGAGAACCGTAACACAGGTGCTGCATGGCTGTCGTCAGCTCG
The DNA here is from genome assembly GCF_047300855.1 of Sulfuriferula sp. GW1. Taxonomy (GTDB): domain Bacteria; phylum Pseudomonadota; class Gammaproteobacteria; order Burkholderiales; family Sulfuriferulaceae; genus Sulfuriferula. Next base: position 2,283,097 of record NZ_CP170197.1, on the reverse strand, counting down.
TGTCGTGAGATGTTGGGTTAAGTCCCGCAACGAGCGCAACCCTTGCCATTAGTTGCTACATTCAGTTGGGCACTCTAATGGGACTGCCGGTGACAAACCGGAGGAAGGTGGGGATGACGTCAAGTCCTCATGGCCCTTATGGGTAGGGCTTCACACGTAATACAATGGTCGGTACAGAGGGTTGCCAACCCGCGAGGGGGAGCCAATCCCAGAAAGCCGATCGTAGTCCGGATCGGAGTCTGCAACTCGACTCCGTGAAGTCGGAATCGCTAGTAATCGCGGATCAGCATGTCGCGGTGAATACGTTCCCGGGCCTTGTACACACCGCCCGTCACACCATGGGAGTGGGTATTACCAGAAGCAGGTAGCTTAACCTTCGGGAGGGCGCTTGCCACGGTAGGATTCATGACTGGGGTGAAGTCGTAACAAGGTAGCCGTAGGGGAACCTGCGGCTGGATCACCTCCTTTCTAGAGAAAGCCTGTTGTAAATATCCACACTTATCGGTTGTTGTTGTCGAACAGGAAACGGAAGCGAGATCCAGGACCAGGGCAGAGTCCCAGCCTGAGTCAGCATCTTCGACCAGATCCTGCACACCGGGTCTGTAGCTCAGTTGGTTAGAGCACCGTGTTGATAACGCGGGGGTCGTTGGTTCGAGCCCAACCAGACCCACCACTGATTTGACATAAGCGGCGCGTGGCGGCGTTGTCGCCGGACTTGCCTACATAAGTAGGCGGCACCCGGCTCCACCTTGCTACGCTTGCTTCTGTCAAATCAGTGATTGGCGGAAAAGCTTGGTTAACCGTTAAGCGGATTGACCAAGTAGCGCCAGGCGGGAGGAAGCGACGTGTGCTGTTGCACACGAGCGCCCGAGCAACGCCGCGCTACGCCGGTCAGGTCGCTTAACGGGGGATTAGCTCAGCTGGGAGAGCACCTGCTTTGCAAGCAGGGGGTCGTCGGTTCGATCCCGTCATCCTCCACCAGGTTTCGTGTGAAGTAGCCATGAAGCGTCAGGTGTAAAGTGCACGCACTTTAGACCTCACTCTTTATGAGTGGAGCTGTTCTTTAAAAAATTGGAAGAAGTAAAGTGTTTATTGCCGGCCGGGCAGCGAGCGATCGCTGCCTGAATGGCGATAGACAAACGGGTTTTGATTGTATCAACCGATCCGGGCTTAGTCAGTCTGGATCGGGTAGCAAACGCTGATTAACCTGTAACTGAGCGAATCTCGCAAGAGAGACTTAAGGTTATAGGGTCAAGCGACTAAGTGCATGTGGTGGATGCCTTGGCGATTACAGGCGATGAAGGACGTTGCAGCCTGCGAAAAGCTGCGGGGAGCTGGCAAGCAAGCTTTGATCCGCAGATGTCCGAATGGGGAAACCCACCCTTAGGGGTACCCTGAGCTGAATACATAGGCTCAGTGGAGCGAACCGAGCGAACTGAAACATCTAAGTAGCTCGAGGAAAAGAAATCAACCGAGATTCCGCAAGTAGTGGCGAGCGAACGCGGAACAGCCTGCAAGATTTAGCACACACGTTAACAGAACAGCCTGGAAAGGCTGGCCAGAGAGGGTGATAGCCCCGTACGTGAAAACCTGTGTGTGGAACTAAGTTTGCGACAAGTAGGGCGGGACACGAGAAATCCTGTCTGAACATGGGGGGACCATCCTCCAAGGCTAAATACTCGTAATCGACCGATAGTGAACCAGTACCGTGAGGGAAAGGCGAAAAGAACCCCGGGAGGGGAGTGAAATAGATCCTGAAACCGCATGCATACAAACAGTGGGAGCGGACTTGTTCCGTGACTGCGTACCTTTTGTATAATGGGTCAGCGACTTACGTTCAGTAGCGAGCTTAACCGAATAGGGGAGGCGTAGGGAAACCGAGTCTGATAAGGGCGATAGTTGCTGGGCGTAGACCCGAAACCAGATGATCTATCCATGGCCAGGATGAAGGTGCGGTAACACGCACTGGAGGTCCGAACCCACTAATGTTGAAAAATTAGGGGATGAGCTGTGGATAGGGGTGAAAGGCTAAACAAATCTGGAAATAGCTGGTTCTCTCCGAAAACTATTTAGGTAGTGCCTCAAGTATCACCTTCGGGGGTAGAGCACTGTTATGGCTAGGGGGTCATCGCGACTTACCAACCCATTGCAAACTCCGAATACCGAAGAGTGCGAGCTTGGGAGACAGACATCGGGTGCTAACGTCCGGTGTCAAAAGGGAAACAACCCAGACCGCCAGCTAAGGTCCCAAAGACACAGTTAAGTGGTAAACGATGTGGGAAGGCATAGACAGCCAGGATGTTGGCTTAGAAGCAGCCATCATTTAAAGAAAGCGTAATAGCTCACTGGTCGAGTCGTCCTGCGCGGAAGATGTAACGGGGCTCAAACTGTGCACCGAAGCTGCGGATATGTAATTTATTACATATGGTAGGAGAGCGTTCTGTAGGCCGTTGAAGGTGAGGTGAGAACCTTGCTGGAGGTATCAGAAGTGCGAATGCTGACATGAGTAGCGATAAAACGGGTGAAAAGCCCGTTCGCCGAAAGCCCCAGGTTTCCTGTGCAACGTTCATCGGCGCAGGGTGAGTCGGCTCCTAAGGCGAGGCTGAGAAGCGTAGTCGATGGGAAACAGGTTAATATTCCTGTACCGGCCTTGAATGCGATGTGGGGACGGAGAAGGTTAACTCAGCCAACTGTTGGAATAGTTGGTTTAAGTGTGTAGGCAGATCCCTTAGGCAAATCCGGGGGGTCAATGCTGAGGCATGATGACGAGGTGCTACGGCACTGAAGTGAGCGATACCATGCTTCCAAGAAAAGCCACTAAGCTTCAGTTCAAGGACGACCGTACCGCAAACCGACACAGGTGGGCAGGGTGAGAATCCTAAGGCGCTTGAGAGAACTCAGGAGAAGGAACTCGGCAAATTAACACCGTAACTTCGGGAGAAGGTGTGCCCCTAGTATGTGAAGCGACTTGCTCGTGGAGCAGAACGGGGTTGCAGTGAAAAGGTGGCTGCGACTGTTTAATAAAAACACAGCACTCTGCAAACACGAAAGTGGACGTATAGAGTGTGACGCCTGCCCGGTGCTGGAAGGTTAAGTGATGGGGTGCAAGCTCTTGATCGAAGCCCCAGTAAACGGCGGCCGTAACTATAACGGTCCTAAGGTAGCGAAATTCCTTGTCGGGTAAGTTCCGACCCGCACGAATGGCGTAACGATGGCCACACTGTCTCCTCCTGAGACTCAGCGAAGTTGAAGTGTTTGTGAAGATGCAATCTACCCGCGGCTAGACGGAAAGACCCCATGAACCTTTACTGTAGCTTTGCATTGGACTTTGAACATACTTGCGTAGGATAGGTGGGAGGCGTTGAAGCGGTATCTCCGGATATCGTCGAGCCACCCTTGAAATACCACCCTGGTGTGTTTGAGGTTCTAACCTAGGTCCATTATCTGGATCGGGGACCGTGCATGGTAGGCAGTTTGACTGGGGCGGTCTCCTCCCAAAGCGTAACGGAGGAGCACGAAGGTATCCTAGCTACGGTCGGAAATCGTAGCGATAGTGCAATGGCAAAAGGATGCTTGACTGCGAGACTGACAAGTCGAGCAGGTGCGAAAGCAGGTCATAGTGATCCGGTGGTTCTGTATGGAAGGGCCATCGCTCAACGGATAAAAGGTACTCTGGGGATAACAGGCTGATTCCTCCCAAGAGTTCACATCGACGGGGGAGTTTGGCACCTCGATGTCGGCTCATCACATCCTGGGGCTGTAGCCGGTCCCAAGGGTATGGCTGTTCGCCATTTAAAGTGGTACGTGAGCTGGGTTTAAAACGTCGTGAGACAGTTTGGTCCCTATCTGCCGTGGGCGCTGGAAATTTGAAGGGACCTGCTCCTAGTACGAGAGGACCGGAGTGGACGGATCTCTGGTGTACCGGTTATCACGCCAGTGGTATCGCCGGGTAGCTAAATCCGGAAGAGATAAACGCTGAAAGCATCTAAGCGTGAAACTCGCCTTGAGATGAGATTTCCCGGGGGCTAGACCCCCCTAAAGGGTCGTTCGAGACCAGGACGTTGATAGGCTGGGTGTGGAAGTGCAGTAATGCATTAAGCTTACCAGTACTAATTGCCCGTGAGGCTTGACCCTATAACCTTAAGTAGTGGGTTACTGGTTAATACAGCGCAGCGCGATTAAAACAGCGCAGTACAATCAAAACACGCAACACACTTTACTTCTTCCAATTCGGGACGCGGTCTGATCGAAAGATCGCACCGCGTCCGAGCAGCTTACGTCTGACGACCATAGCGTCCTGGAACCACCCCTTCCCATCCCGAACAGGGCCGTGAAACGGGACAGCGCCGATGATAGTGTGGATTACCCATGTGAAAGTAGGTCATCGTCAGACTTCTATACCAAAAAACCCTCAGGTGAAAACCTGGGGGTTTTTTACTTTTAAGGCAATACAATCTACTGAATTTAAAGCCCAACGAATAAGGTTAGATCGTGCGTAGCCACGATCTGAACCGTTTGTTGGACGAGCCCGGCCCTGAGCGTGATCGAGCCTCACAGAAAATAGCTTTTTGGAAACCGCCCCGGTTGGGCCTTTACCCGAAGGCCGTACGTTTGATCGCGCGTTTCATCGGTGCCATTGCGGCAACCGATGCCTGATTTGGGGGCTGAGGGACTGATTGAGCGCCGACGCCAGGCAAGCGTGTTCCTCAGCTTTCAGGCACTGCGTTCCTTCACCTGCTGTCGATTGTCGATGCGCTTACATGGTCACTGCGCACCTCGAATCACAATGGGAACCGGCAGCGGCCCTGCGAACGCCGGTCGAATCCGCGTCCGCACAATCACCATCACCGCACCGCAGCAAGCGCACAGGATCGGCGCGCGCTGCTTGACCCATGCCGCTGCCCGGCCCGGAGCGAATCTGAGCAGCACCCGCAGCAAGGCGATCAGGCGCTTGCAGTTGGGGTGCAGAAAGCCGAAGTTGCGCGCGCGGCGGAAGCCCTTGGGCAGCACATGCTGCAACACCAGCCATAGGAACTGCGCGCCGGACACGGTGCGCCGTTCCAGTGTGTCGATCGGATATACAAAGGCACTCGACTTCGCAACCGTTTCGAGTCGTTTGAAGAAGCAGAAAGCTGGTTGATTTTTCAGCTTGAACGACTTCGGCAGGTTCATCTTTTCGGGATTCGCCCCAAACGGACATTTGACGAAGCGGCTGCAAAATATCTGCTCGACCATCAGGAGAAAGTGTCGCTCTCTCAGGACATTTATCTGCTGGAAAGGTTGGTGCCATTTATCGGTAAGCTGACGCTCGATCAGATTCACGATGGAACGCTGGCGTCCTTCATCAAAGATCGGAAAGCCAACGGACTAGCCCACAAGACCATCAATCTGGGCCTTGGTATAGTTCGGCGGATTCTGAATCTTGCGGCGCGCAGTTGGCGTGATGAGGATGGTAAAACGTGGCTGGATACACCGCCTCTTATTACCATGCTGCCGCTGTTGGGATACCAGCGCGAACCGCGTCCCATTACTTGGGCAGAACAACGGCGCATCATGCCGTTACTGCCGGATCATTTGGCTAAGATGGTTCTGTTCGATTTGAACACGGGTGCACGGGATGGGGTGGTTTGTGGTCTGAAATGGGAATGGGAGATTGCCATTCCTGAACTGGAAGTATCAGTGTTTGATATTCCAAGGGAGAACGTCAAGGGTCGGAAACGCGGTCGCGTTCTGGTCTGCAATACGGTGGCTCAAAGTATCATCGAAACACAGCGCGGGCTCCATGCTGAGTATGTGTTTCCTTATCAGGGGCACCGAGTTGAAACCATGAACAACAACGCATGGCAACGAGCGCGAAAGCAGGCGGGGATTCCCGATTTGCACATTCACGATCTGCGCCACACGGTTGGAATGCGATTGCGTGAGGCAGGCGTACGGGAAGAAACGATTGCAGATATTCTGTGGCACACGCGCCAAGGCATGACCGCTCATTACTCGGTGGTACAGATTAATGAACTGCTAGAAGCGGCGAACTGCATCAAGGATGAAGGCAGTCGGATCAATCGTAGTCTTGCCATGATTCGGCGGGAGCAGACGGGAAAAGAAAGTCCCCGAAAAGTCCCCATCAAAATAAAAATGGGTTAGATCATTTCTGACCTAACCCATTGTATATTTTGGTGCGCCCGGCACGATTCGAACGTGCGACCCCTTGGTTCGTAGCCAAGTACTCTATCCAGCTGAGCTACGGGCGCTTTGAAGCGTGACATTTTAACATAAGTTCTGGCGGAGAGAGAGGGATTCGAACCCTCGGTAAGGCTATAAACCCTACGCTCCCTTAGCAGGGGAGTACCTTCGACCACTCGGCCATCTCTCCGTTTGAGACAGCGCGCAATGATAGCTTCTTGCGCGTCACCGGTCAAATTTATGCGGCTTTTTCCAACCCGAAAGCCTTATGCAGAACGCGCACGGCCAGTTCCAGATATTTTTCATCAATGACGACGGAAATCTTGATCTCGGATGTGGAGATCATCTGGATGTTGATGCTTTCTTCGGCCAGAGTTTTGAACATGCTGCTGGCTATGCCTACATGCGAGCGCATGCCAACACCGACGATGGAGACCTTGGCAATTTTGTCGTCACCGGTCACTTCGCGGGCACCGATTTTCGCTTGCAAGTCGCGCAGCATTTGCAATGTGCGTACATAGTCATTGCGATGCACGGTAAAAGTGAAATCCGTGGTGTTGTTAGCGCCTACGTTCTGGATGATCATGTCAACATCAATGTTTGCGTCTGCGACAGGTCCCAGGATTTGATACGCAACGCCAGGGGTGTCTGGCACGCCAAGCACGGTAATTTTGGCTTCGTCGCGGTTGAAGGCGATGCCGGAGATAATGGCTTGTTCCATGTTGTCATCTTCCTCGAATGTGATGAGCGTGCCTTCGCCTTCTTCCTGAAAGCTGGATAGCACACGCAATTTGACTTTGTATTTTCCGGCGAACTCGACTGAGCGGATTTGCAGCACTTTCGATCCCAGGCTGGCCATTTCCAGCATCTCTTCAAAAGTGATTGTCTTGAGGCGCCGCGCTTCTGGCACGATGCGCGGGTCCGTCGTGTATACGCCATCGACATCGGTGTAGATCTGGCACTCGTCAGCCTTCAGCGCAGCAGCCAGCGCCACGCCCGTGGTGTCAGAACCACCGCGACCCAGCGTCGTGATGTTGCCGTGTTCATCGACACCCTGGAAACCCGCTACAACAATGACATTGCCAGCCTGAAGGTCGGAGCGCAGGTGTTGCTCGTCAATATTCAGGATGCGCGCTTTGGTATAGGAGCTGTCAGTGAGGATGCGCACTTGCGCGCCGGTGTAGCTCTTGGCTTTGAGGCCAAGATCCTTGAGCGCCATGGCAAGCAGGGCTATCGTGACTTGCTCGCCAGTGGAGACCAATACGTCCAGTTCGCGTGCGTCGGGTTGCGATTGAACATCGTGTGCCAGTTTGATCAATCGATTGGTTTCCCCACTCATGGCGGATAACACAACCACGACTTGGTGCCCGAGCATTTTGAATTTGGCGACGCGTTCGGCTACCTGTTTGATGCGCTCTACGCTGCCGACTGAAGTTCCGCCGTATTTCTGTACGATGAGTGACATTTATTATTTTCTGCTTCAAAAAATCAAATTCTATCCCAGCGCCGTAAAAATAACGAGGCGGGCCAGCTGCGACTTACTTTAATCCCGTTGTCAGGTGAGGCGCCAGGGTTTGCAGTAACTGGGCAAAAATTTTTGGATTGCCGGCGACTACATTGCCGGTATCTATGTAACTATCGTCGCCATTGAAATCTCCCACCAAACCTCCTGCTTCCTGAATGAGCAGACAGCCGGCGGCAATATCCCATTTGTTCAGACCGATTTCCCAAAATCCATCCAGTCGCCCGGCAGCAACATAAGCCAGGTCCAGTGCAGCCGAGCCAGGCCGCCGTACGCCGGAGGTTTTTTGCAGCATGTCCCGGAACATGGCCATATAAGCATCGAGATGGCTGAAATCACGGTACGGAAAGCCTGTACCAATCAGGGAATCCGCAAGCTTCAGTCGATTGGACACGCGAATGCGGCGTTCATTCAAATAGGCGCCTTGACCACGCGAAGCGGTAAACAGGTCATTGCGGCTGGGATCGTATACCACGGCTTGATTCAGCTGGCCTTTATGCAGCAGCGCGATGGATACGCAATATTGCGGAAATCCATGCAGGAAATTGGTCGTGCCATCCAGCGGATCGATCACCCATTGGTATTCGGAACTGCCTTGCGCGCCGCTCTCTTCTGCTAAAATCGCATGGTTGGGGTAGGCGGTCAGCAGTACGTCGATAATGGCTTGTTCCGCAGCACGATCCACCTCCGTAACGTAATCATTGTGATTCTTGTGTTTGACCGTGAGTGCATCAATATCCTGGGACGCACGGTTGATAATGCCGGCGGCTCGGCGAGCGGCTTTCACCGCGGTGGTGAGCATGGGATGCATGTTGATATGTCAATGAGCGTGGAAACAGCCTCCATTTTAAAGGTAAGTGCGCGTTGAATAAAACTTTTTTACTAAATAATGTACGGATTGTACTGAGCCATACCAGCCATCCCGGCAATATTGGCTCGGCGGCGCGAGCGATGAAAACAATGGGGCTGAGCGACCTGCGCCTGGTGAATCCCAAGCAATTTCCGGATCCGGTTGCCCACGCCATGTCATCCGGAGCGCAGGACGTGCTCGAAAACGCACGCGTTTGCACATCACTGGACGAAGCGCTGAACGGGAGTGTATTGACCGTTGGATGCACGGCGCGGAGGCGTGATTTGTCGCATGAAATGCTTAGCGCACGCGACATGGCACCGATTCTGCTGAAGCAGGCAGCTCTTCAGCCGGTTGCCCTGGTGTTCGGGACTGAAATGTCGGGCTTGACGAATGCTGAGCTGGACCGCTGTCAATTGCTAGCCCATATTCCGTCCAATCCTGACTATAGCTCATTAAATTTGGCATCTGCCGTACAGGTTTTGTCTTATGAGCTGCGCTGTGCATTGCCGGAATTGACCATGCCACCCGCAGACGTACCGGAATTGGCGCAGCATGAAGAGGTCGAACTGTTTTATCGCGAACTTGAGCTTACCCTGATTTCGGCAGGTTTTCTGAATCCAGCGGCGCCCCGGCGTCTGATGACGCGCTTGCGCAGACTGTATTCGCGTACCCGGCTGGAAAAAGAAGAACTTCATTTCCTGATGGGGATAGTTAAGGCGATGCGTAAAGTTGACTGAATTAGTTGGGTATAAGATACTTTTAATTCATATTGAGAAGGTTTGCATGAGCCATGTTTAGCAAGCTGCGTGAAGACATTTTGGTAGTGTTCGAGCGCGATCCTGCGGCCCGTTCCAGGTGGGAAATCCTCACTACTTATCCTGGCATCCATGCGATATTGGCGCATCGCCTGGCAGCGCGATTATGGCATGCGAACTTCAAGTGGTTGGCGCGGTTCATCGCCTACCTGGCGCGCAGTGTGACCGGTATCGAAATTCATCCCGGCGCCATCATCGGCCGACGTGTGTTTATTGATCACGGTATGGGGGTGGTCATTGGTGAAACCGCAGAAATAGGCGATGACTGCACCTTGTATCACGGTGTGACCCTGGGTGGCACTTCGTGGAATAAAGGCAAGCGTCATCCCACTCTGGAGAAGGGCGTGGTGGTGGGGGCGGGGGCCAAGATATTGGGGCCGCTCACGATAGGCGAAGGCGCCAAGATTGGTTCCAACGCCGTGGTGGTAAAGGATGTGCCTAAGGGCGCTACTGCCGTAGGGATACCTGCGCGTATCCTGGACGAGAATCAAACCAAACCAGATGAAAAGATTGCCCGTAAATTGGGTTTCTCAGCATACGCCATTAGTGCGGATATGAATGATCCTATGGTCAAGGCAGTGCATGGATTGATTAATCATTCCACGGTTACCGACGAGCGTATCGCATGGATTTTGCAGCAGCTGGAAAAAACGGGCGCGGAGCCGCCGGCCACCTGCAAAACAGACGCACAATTCGACGCCGCCTATCTCAATAAAATAGTTGACTGAATTAATCGGGTATTGTATTGTCTTATTCATTGTTATACGAGTGAGGCCACGCAAATGCGCTTGACGACTAAAGGAAGATTCGCAGTAACCGCCATGATCGATTTGGCGTTGCATAACGGTCACGGACCGGTGGCGCTGGCCAGCATCAGTGAACGGCAAAAAATATCGCTGTCTTATCTGGAACAGCTGTTCGGCAAGCTAAGACGGCGCGCGCTGGTGGAAAGCGTGCGTGGCCCGGGAGGTGGTTATCTGGTAGCAAGATCGCTGGGTGAAATAACCGTGGCGCAAATAATTCAGGCTGTGGACGAGCCGATTGATGCGACGCAATGTGGCGGGTTGGAAAATTGTCAGGACGACCAGCGCTGCATGACCCACGAACTATGGACGAATTTGAACAAGCGTATTCAGGACTATCTGGCGGAAGTGACGCTGGAGAATCTGGTGGTACAGCAATCAGCTAGGTTACCATCTGCAAATGTGGTGCACGACCACCGTCGTGGACGCGAAAAAATAAGTGTCGCGGCCTGACGCGATACGGATTGGACAATGGAGCAAGTGATGTCAAAGATGCCGATTTACCTGGATTACTCAGCGACGACGCCGGTTGACCCGCGTGTGGCGCAGAAGATGATCCCATACCTGACCGAGCAGTTTGGCAATCCGGCCAGCCGCTCCCATGCGTTTGGCTGGGATGCCGAAAAAGCTGTAGAAAATGCGCGCGAGGAGGTAGCCAAACTGGTGAATGCCGATCCAAAAGAGATCGTGTGGACTTCGGGTGCCACAGAGGCCATCAATCTGGCACTCAAGGGCGCGGCACATTTCTATAAGGGTAAGGGTAAGCATCTGATTACCGTGCGCACCGAGCACAAGGCGGTTCTCGATACCATGCGCGAAGTGGAGCGTGAAGGCTATGAGGTGACGTATCTCACCCCGGAACCCAATGGCCTGCTCGATGTGGAAAAATTCAAGGCGGCGATTCGGCCGGATACCATTCTGGTCTCTGTGATGTATGTGAACAACGAAATTGGTGTAATACAGGACATTCCTGCCATTGGCGAAATTTGTCGTGACAAGGGTATTATTTTTCATGTGGATTCCGCTCAGGCTACTGGCAAGGTAGAGATTGATCTGGCCAGGCTCAAGGTGGATTTGATGTCGTTTTCGGCACATAAGACCTACGGTCCTAAAGGCATTGGCGCACTCTATGTGCGACGCAAACCGCGCGTGCGCATCGAAGCGCAAATGCATGGCGGCGGGCATGAGCGTGGTATGCGTTCCGGTACCTTGGCGACGCACCAGATAGTCGGTATGGGCGAAGCATTCCGTATTGCCCGCGAGGAAATGGCTGCGGAAAACGAGCGCATCCGCAGGTTGCGTGATCGCCTGTTGAAGGGTTTGTCCGACATCGAAGAGGTCCATGTCAATGGCGATATGGAACATCGCGTGCCGCACAATCTCAATATCAGCTTTAATTTCGTCGAAGGCGAATCGCTGCTGATGGCAATCAAGGATCTGGCCGTGTCATCCGGGTCGGCTTGTACTTCAGCCAGTTTGGAGCCATCTTATGTATTGCGTGCGCTGGGACGTTCCGATGAACTGGCGCATAGCTCGATTCGTTTTTCGGTAGGTCGTTTCACGACCGAACAGGACATCGATTTCGCAATTGAATTGCTGCACCAGAAAATCGGCAAGCTTCGTGAACTTTCCCCATTGTGGGAGATGCACAAGGAAGGCATTGATCTCGAAACCGTGAAGTGGGCAGCACACTAATTTTACTGAAGGAGAACGATCATGGCATACAGCGATAAAGTACTCGATCACTACGAAAATCCCCGCAATGTGGGTTCTTTTGGCAAAGGCGATGAAGATATCGGCACCGGTATGGTAGGCGCTCCGGCCTGTGGCGACGTGATGAAGTTGCAGATCAAGGTGGGCAAGGATGGCATCATCGAAGACGCCAAATTCAAAACTTACGGTTGCGGTTCGGCGATAGCCTCCAGCTCGCTGGTGACCGAATGGGTCAAAGGCAAGACGCTGGATCAGGCGATGGAAATCAAAAACACCGCCATTGCTGAAGAGCTGGCACTACCGCCGGTTAAGATCCATTGCTCCATTCTGGCCGAGGACGCCATCAAGGCTGCGGTGGAAGATTACAAGAGCAAACACGGCGGCACACAAGCTGCTGCCAGCCACGGTTAAACCAGAAGAGGTTCATTATGGCGATTACCCTGACTGAACGCGCTGCCAAGCATGTCTCCAACTTTATTGCCAAGCGTGGCAAGGGCGTGGGCTTGCGCCTGGGCGTACGTACCAGCGGTTGTTCCGGACTGGCTTACAAGATGGAATTTGCCGATCAGGCCGGAGAAGAGGATCTGCGTTTTGAAAGCCATGGCGTGACCGTCCTGATAGATCCGAAAAGCCTGCCGTATCTGGATGGCACCGAGCTTGATTTTGTGCGCGAAGGCCTGAACGAAGGTTTCAAATTCAATAACCCCAACGTCAAAGACGCCTGTGGCTGCGGCGAAAGCTTTAACGTCTGAGCTGCGCGCCGGGCATTATTCCCCGCGAGCCTAACATGCAGTTTGACTTCAATCGTAACCATTTCGAGTTGTTCGGGCTGGTTCCAGGTTTTGCACTGGACACAGCCGCGCTCGAACAAGCCTACCGTGCATTGCAAAGCCAGGTTCATCCGGACAAGTTCACACATTTGTCAGCGGCTGAACAACGCGCTTCAATGCAATGGTCAACCCGCGTCAATGAAGCCTATCAGGCACTGAAATCGCCGCTCAACCGTGCCCAGTATCTGCTGCAACTGCAAGGCATAGACGCGCTGGCTGAGCGCGATACTGTGATGCCAGGCGACTTCCTGATGCAGCAAATGGAATGGCGGGAAGGCATGCAGGAAGCGCGTGAGGCAGCAGATGTGGCAGCCCTGCAAACCATTGAGGCGGAGATTGCCGATACCGCCCGGCAATTGCGTGCCGTACTGGCCCGGCAGCTGGATGAGCAACACGATTACCCCGGTGCTGCGCAGAGCGTGCGCAAGCTCAAATTCATGGACAAACTGGTCGTAGAAATCCACGACACCTACGAAGCACTCGAAACCTGATGGCCCTTCTGCAAATTTCCGAACCCGGCATGAGTACCGAGCCACACCAGCATCGTCTGGCTGCAGGCATTGATCTGGGTACCACCAATTCACTGGTCGCCAGCGTGCGTAACAGCGTATCCGTTGTGCTGAATGACGAAGATGGGCGGGCGCTGTTGCCATCCGTGGTACGTTACTCAGCCACGGCTGCACCTGTGGTAGGTTACGCTGCCCAATGCGCGCAAAGCATCGATCCGCACAATACCCTTGTATCGGTGAAACGATTTATGGGACGCGGGCTCGCCGACATTACCGATGCAGGTAGCTTCCCTTACCATTTTGTCGATGCGCCGGGCATGGTGCAGTTCAGGACCGCTGCCGGAGTAAAAAGCCCGGTTGAGGTATCGGCCGAAATTTTACGCGTATTGCGCGATCGTGCCGAGCGTTCGCTGGGCGGTGAATTGAGCGGTGTGGTGATTACCGTACCGGCATATTTTGACGATGCCCAGCGCCAGGCCACAAAAGATGCCGCCAAGCTTGCTGGTCTGAATGTATTGCGCCTGCTCAATGAGCCCACGGCAGCCGCCATTGCCTACGGTCTGGATAATGCCGCTGAAGGCATCTACGCCGTATATGATCTGGGCGGGGGCACTTTCGATATCTCCATCCTGCGCTTGTCGCAAGGTGTATTTGAAGTGCTGGCCACCAATGGCGACTCGGCACTGGGCGGAGACGATTTTGATCAGCGCGTGTTCTGCTGGATTCTGGAGAAATCGCGTCTGGCCGCGCTGGATGCAAAAGACACCCGGCTATTGTTGACCAAGGCACGTGAGGCCAAGGAGGCCTTGTCCGAACACCGTGAAGTCAGTATCACAGCCGTGCTATCGACCGGCGAAACCGTTGATCTGATGCTGAACGCCACAACGTTTCACGAGATTACCCAAAGCCTGGTCAACAAGACCTTGGCACCCACGCGTAAGGCCTTGCGCGATGCCGGTTTGAGCGTGGACGAGATTAAAGGGGTAGTCATGGTGGGCGGCTCGACACGGATGCCGCGTATCCAGGCGGCCGTTGCCGAATTTTTCCGGCAGACCCCACTGACTAATCTGGACCCGGACAAGGTGGTCGCGCTGGGCGCAGCCATTCAGGCCAATGTACTCGCCGGCAACCGTGGAGAAGACGACTGGCTGCTGCTGGACGTCATTCCGCTGTCACTGGGGATTGAGACCATGGGCGGCCTGGTGGAAAAAATCGTGCCGCGCAACACCACCATCCCGGCCGCGCGCGGACAGGAATTCACGACCTACAAGGATGGCCAGACTGCGATGAGCATTCACGTGTTGCAGGGCGAACGTGAACTGGTGTCCGATTGCCGCTCATTGGCGAAATTCGAGCTGCGCGGTATCCCGCCGATGGTGGCTGGGGCAGCGCGTATCCGTGTGACCTTTCAGGTGGATGCCGACGGTCTGCTGTCGGTTTCGGCCCAGGAACTGAAAAGCGGCGTACAGGCCTCGGTCACGGTCAAGCCCGCATATGGTCTGGCTGACGAAGATATCACCCGCATGCTGCGCGATTCCTACACACATGCCAAGGATGACATGCAGATGCGTGCGCTACAGGAAGCGCGGGTGGACGCACAACGCCTGCTGGACGCAACACAAACAGCCCTGGATGAAAATGCTGCGGAGCTATTGACAGCAGATGAGCGTAAAGCGATTGACGCAGCCATGCGCACACTGCAAGGCAGGCTCGACGGTTCAGATCCTCGTGCCATCAAGGATGCAGCCGAAGCGCTCAATGCCGCTACCCATGATTTTGCTGCACGGCGCATGGATGTGAGTGTGCGGGAGGCATTGACAGGCCAGCGTCTTGACGCGATTTAATTAAACAACCGGTTATTGATATGCCAAAAATAATTGTTCTGCCCCACGAGGAGCTTTGTCCGGAAGGTGCGGTGATCGAAGCCGAGTCCGGCGTGTCCATCTGTGACTCCTTGCTGGCCAATGGAGTGGAAATCGAACATGCGTGCGAGAAATCCTGCGCATGCACCACCTGCCATGTCATCGTTCGTGAAGGCTTCAATTCACTGGCACCATCGGATGAGCTGGAAGACGATATGCTGGACAAGGCATGGGGTCTGGAACCCCAATCGCGACTGTCCTGCCAGGCAAAGGTGAATCAAGCCGACCTGGTCGTCGAGATTCCCAAGTACACCATCAACATGGTCAAGGAAGGGCATTGACATGAAGTGGACAGACACCCTGGATATTGCTATTGAATTGCTGGAAACCCATCCCGATGTTGACCCGCAATACGTGCGTTTCACCGACCTGCACCGCTGGGTGACTGAGTTGCCCGGGTTTGACGATGCACCGGATAAATCCAGTGAAAAGATACTTGAAGCGATTCAGCTTGCATGGATGGATGAGGCCGAATAACGCCACTTGATTCGTTCCCGGCGATGACTTCATTCTGGCCGGATCGGCCTGTTGTTGCTTAGCAGTTGCCAGGACTTTACCAGCCCAAAGCGCGCGCGCTCTGGTAGAAAATGAAGCTCACCAGCCAGGCCAGGCCGAGTGGCCAGGCCACTGCCAGCACGGTAAACCACCAGCTCTTCGACTCCTGCTTGAGCACCGCCACGGTGGACAGGCACGGCGTATAAATCAGTGTGAACAGCATGAAACTGTATGCCTGTACCCAATCCAGTTTGCCGGCAATGATACCCGCCAGGTTGGACTGGCCAGCGCCATAAATTACCGCCAGAGCACCGATCACGATTTCTTTGGCGATGAAGCCGAACAGCAGCGCCACAGACAACAATCGATCGATACCCAATGGCTGGAACAGTGGCGCCATGAAGTCAGCCAGTTGCCCCGCCAGGGTAGCGGGGCTGGCGGGCGGCACGTCGAACGGATAGTGCGTTAACGCCCACACCACAATGACACCGCCGACGATGTAACCCGAGGCGCCTTTCAAGAAATGCTGCGACTGCTGCCAGCCCTGGGCGATGAGTTGTTTGAAGGTGGGGAATCGGTAAGGTGGAAGCTCCAGCAACAGCGGTTCCACGCTGCGGTATTTGCCGCGCCACACCAGCGCGGTGAGGAACGCCATCAAAAAACTCATCAGATACAACGAAAACATCACCATTGCAGCCGCGCGTGGCGCGAAAATAGCGGTGGTGAAAAACAGAAATACTTGCAGGCGCGCCGAGCATAGCGAGAACGGGATCACCAGCATGGTCAGCAGGCGCAACGCGCGAGAGCGCATCACCCGCGTGCCCATCAGGGCGGGGACATTGCAGCCAAAGCCCATTAGTTGCATCACGAATGAGCGCCCATCCAGCCCCAGCCTGGCCATGACCGCATCCATCAGGTAGGCAGCACGCGCCAGATAGCCGCTGTCTTCGATAATCGCCATGAACATGAAGAACACGACGATGATGGGCAGGAAGCTCAACACGGTGCCGATACCATCGAACAAGCCATCCTGAATGAAACTCTGCAGGGGTAACGGTGCGTGAACCAGTGCGGGTTGCAACAGGCCGGTCTTGATATGCTCCAGCCCCCAGTTCATGCCATCCTGCAAGGGCGTGCCAATGCCGTAAACCAGCTGGAACAGCAAAAACACGGTAATAAAAAACAAGGGCAGACCCAGCCAGGGATGCAACAATATCCGGTCCAGACGGCGCGTGATACCGGGCGACAGCGTAATCGGCGTGCTGACCGAGCCACTGACAATCCGGTCAAGCTCGACCTCGATGCGGTCATCCTGACTGAGACCCTCGGTATCGGCCAGGCGTGCTGCCGGATTGTGTTGCACAATTTGTTCGATGGCATGACGTGCCGACTCGAAACCCTGGCCATATTTTGCACTGATCAGCGTGACTGCCATATCGAGGTTGCGCGCAAGCTCGGCGAGATCAATTTTGACCCCCAGTTGTTTGGCCTCGTCCGACATATTCAGAACCAGCGTCATCGGCAGCTTGAGTGCCTTGAGCTGAAGCAGCAGCGCCAGTTGCCGATCAAGTTGGGCGGCATTGAGAATCACCACCAGACCATTGACGACCTGAGATTCAAGAAAATGCCGCACCACCTGCTCGTCGTCAGAAAAGCCGTGCAGATTGTAAATGCCCGGCAAATCCACCACCTCCACCATGTTGCCGCCCAGCAGAATTTTGGCGGCCAGCAGGTCAACCGTGATGCCCGGCCAGTTGCCCACACGTGCCCCAGCACCGGTCAGGCGGTTAAAAAAAGTGGATTTACCCGTGTTGGGCATGCCCAAAAGAGCGATACGTTTCATGATGGCGGGGTGTCAGGCAACCAGATTGACGCAGATTTTGGCAGCGTCGATGCGTCGTATCATCAGTTCCGTATGGCCAATGCGAATTTGCATCGGGCCTTTGAGCGGCGCCGTGCGCACCACTTCTATGCGTCGTCCGGGGCGCAGTCCCAGCGCGGCCATACGCCGTCCCAACTCGGGACCGGCATCGATGGTTTCAATCGTGCCACTTTGATTTGGAAACAGATGATCTAGCGAGGTATGCATAAATTTTTATAAATGAGAAACGTTCTTATTTGTATCATAAGCCAGTATGCCATGCAAGCCTGCGAGCAATAATTTTGAAAAGCCATGCAAAATAAAATACAGTTGGAACTCATTGATCCTGTAATCGGATCAATCAGCAATAATCACAACACGGGCTATAACAACGTTCGGGCATGGAGCAGACGTTGAATACGTACTAAATGCGAACCCGTATCCGGTACTTTTGTAGAACTAGCCACTCTGCCAATGTGCAAAATCAACAAACAGGCCAATTAATCAAGGAGCCCCATCCATGCCAGGTTTTACCCCCAAAAACGTTTATCGTCCGGTTCAGCTCAAACCTCTGGCTCACGATGCCAAGGCTATTGGCGCCGACTTTCAGCGTTATCTGTCTTACCATCTGGGACGCTTTCAGGGATGCGAGCCGTTCTATGCGTACGAGTCCCTTGCGTACACGCTGCGTGACCGTCTGATGGTGGACTGGCGCAGCACCTGGGATCGTCAGTTGCAGCCTGGCAGCCGGCGTGCCTATTACTTGTCTCTGGAGTTTCTGATCGGGCGGGCCCTGGGCAATCATCTGCTTAATCTTGGCATTAAAGATGAAACCCATCAGGCCATGCTGGATATGAGCGAGCAGCTGGAAGACATTGTTGATCAGGAGCCCGATGCAGGTCTGGGCAATGGAGGCTTGGGGCGTCTGGCAGCGTGCTTCATGGATAGCTGTGCGACGCTGCAATTGCCGGTAATGGGCTATGGCCTGCGCTATGAATACGGCATGTTCCGTCAGCATATCGACAACGGTTATCAGGTGGAAGAACCGGATCGCTGGTTACGCAATGGCAATCCCTGGGAGATTGAGCGCAGTGAATATGGCCAGCGCGTGCATTTCGGCGGACGTAGCGAGCACTACCGGGATGATCATGGCAATCAGCGCGCACGCTGGGTGGATACACAAGACGTGCTGGCGATTCCATTCGATATGCCTATTTCCGGCTATCGCAACAAAACAGTGAATACCTTGCGCTTATGGAAGGCGGCAGCTACCGAGGAATTCAATCTGGGTGAATTTAATGCCGGGAGCTACACCGAAGCGGTACAGGCGAAGAATAATGCCGAGCATATTTCCATGGTGCTCTATCCCAATGACACCAGCGAAAACGGCAAGGAGCTGCGTCTGCGTCAGCAGTATTTCCTGGCTTCGGCCAGTATCAAGGACGCCATGCGCGTATGGGAGCACCATGAGGCGCGTGATTACCGCGATTTTGCCGCTGAAAATGTGTTCCAGATGAACGACACACACCCGACCATCGCGGTGGCCGAACTGATGCGCATCCTGATGGATGAAAAAAACCTGAGCTGGGAACAGTCCTGGTCAATTACCACGCGCTGCATGGCTTATACCAATCACACCCTGCTGCCGGAAGCCTTGGAGAAATGGCCGTTGAGCCTGTTCGAGCGCTTGCTGCCGAGATTGCTGGAAATTATTTACGAAATCAATGCACGTTTTCTGCGCCAGGTATCACTCAAATGGCCCGGCGATATCGAACGACAGCAGCGAATGTCCATTATCGAAGATGGCAGTCAGCGCTACGTGCGCATGGCGTGGCTGGCAATCGTGGGCAGTTTTTCAGTCAATGGTGTGGCGGCCTTGCATTCGAAGTTGCTTCGCGACGGCTTGTTTCACGATTTCTATCAATTGTGGCCGGAGAAATTCAACAACAAGACCAACGGTGTGACGCCGCGCCGTTGGGTGGCTTATGCCAACCCCGGCATGACTGCGTTGATTAGCGAAACGATCGGTGATGGCTGGGTGGCGGATTTGAGCCAGCTGGAGCAACTGAAATCCTATGCCGAGGTTCACCATGAGGCCTTTCATACGCGTTGGCGAGAAGTTAAATTAGCCAACAAGCAACGTCTGGCCGCACTTGTCAAAACCGAGTGCAATGTGGATTTTGATCCAACGGCGTTATTCGATGTGCAGGTCAAGCGTATTCACGAATACAAGCGTCAGTTGCTCAATGTACTGCACGTGATCCATCTCTACCTGCGCATCAAAAATGGGCGTCTGGATAACTGGACCAATCGCTGCGTACTGATAGGAGGCAAGGCTGCGCCAGGCTACGTCATGGCCAAACGCATCATCAAGCTGGTCAATAATGTGGCTGCCGTGGTGAATAGCGATCCGGATGTTAACGGACGCCTGAAACTTGCGTTTCTACCCAATTATCGGGTAACCAGTATGGAGATCATTGCCCCGGCGACGGATCTTTCCGAGCAGATTTCCACCGCGGGCAAAGAGGCATCCGGCACCGGCAACATGAAGTTCATGATGAACGGTGCCGTCACCATTGGCACCTACGACGGTGCCAATATCGAAATCATGGACGCAGTCGGTGCTGAAAATTTCTTTCTGTTTGGTCTCAAAGCAGGCGAGGTCGATGCCTTGGGGCACAACTACCACCCGTGGCGCTATGTCAACGAGGATAACGATCTGCATGACGTGCTCAAGCTGTTGCGTTCAGGTCATTTCAACCCTAACGAGCCAAACATCTTCGACATGATTCTGGATGCGCTGCAAAGCCCTCACGACCCCTGGAAGACGCTGGCGGATTTCCGCAGTTATGTGGATGCACAGGAGCAGGTTTCGCTGGCCTGGCAGGATACTGCACGCTGGACGCGCATGAGCATCCTCAATACCGCTTCCAGTGGCTTCTTCTCGACCGACCGTACCATGCTGGAATACAACCGCGAAATCTGGAAGCTCAAACCCGGGGTGAAGTAAGGTCGGCTATTCCGGCCGCATCTGCGGGAACAGAATCACGTCGCGGATGCTCTGGCTGTCGGTCAGCAGCATCACCAGCCGGTCGATGCCGATGCCGCAGCCGCCGGTGGGGGGCAGGCCATACTCCAGCGCACGGATGTAGTCGGCGTCGTAGTGCATGGCTTCCTCATCGCCGGCTTCCTTGTTGCGCACCTGTTCCATGAAACGCTCGGCCTGGTCTTCCGGATCGTTCAATTCGGAGAAGCCATTGGCCAGTTCGCGCCCGGTGATGAACAGTTCGAAGCGTTCAGTAATCTCTGGCTGGCTGTCGGAACGGCGCGCCAGCGGGGACACTTCCGCCGGGTAGTCGATGATGAAAGTGGGCTGGATCAGCAAGCTCTCGGTGGTTTCCTCAAAGAACGTCAGCTGCAGGCCGCCCAGCCCATCGGATTCGCGGAACCTGGCCTTGTTGGCCTTGAACCATTCGGCCAGCCAGGCGCGGTCGTTGAGCTGCTCGACGCTGAATTCGGGATGGTATTTGCGCACCGCATCGACGATGGTGAGGCGGTCGAACGGCTGGCCCAGGTCAATGATCTGGCCGTTGTAGCTGACCTGCTCGCTGCCGGTGGCGGCACGCGCCGTTTCGCGCAGCAGCGTTTCGGTGAAGTCCATCAGGTAGCGGTAATCCCGATACGCCTCATAGAATTCCATCATGGTGAACTCGGGATTGTGGCGCGTCGACAATCCCTCGTTGCGGAAGTTGCGGTTGATCTCGAATACCTTCTCGAAGCCGCCCACCACCAGCCGCTTCAGATACAGCTCCGGCGCAATGCGCAGGAACAGTTCCATGTCCAGCGCATTGTGGTGCGTGGTGAATGGCTTGGCCGCCGCGCCGCCGGGAATGGGGTGCATCATCGGCGTTTCCACTTCCAGAAAATCGTGACCGGTCATGAAATTGCGGATGGTCTGCACGATTTTCGAGCGCGTTGCAAATACCCGGCGTGCATCTTCGTTGGTAATCAAATCAAGATAGCGCTGGCGGTATTTCTGTTCCTGATCGCTCAAGCCGTGGAACTTTTCCGGCAGCGGACGCAAGGATTTCGACAGCAGGCGCACCGATGTGGCACGCACCGACAACTCGCCGGTCTTGGTCTTGAACAGCACGCCGGTGGCGCCGATAAAATCGCCCAGGTCCCAATGCTTGAATGCCTCGTGCGTGGCTTCGCCGGTAATATCGTTGGCAACATAAATCTGCAAGCGTCCGCCCATGTCCTGCAAGGTCGCAAAGCTGGCCTTGCCCATCACCCGCTTCAGCATCATGCGCCCGGCGAACTGCACTTCCACCGGCGCGGCTTCGAGGTCTTCCTTGGTTTTTTCACCATGCGCCGCGTGGATCCTGGCGGCGTAATCGCGGCGTTCAAAATCGTTGGGAAACGCCACGCCGGATTCGCGCAACTGGGCCAGCTTGGCGCGCCGCTCGGTGATGATCTGGTTGTCGTCTTGCGGGATTTGTTGCGTGGTATCGGTCATGGTTAAACGCCTTGTTTCAAACTGGCTTGAATGAACTCATCCAGATCGCCGTCCAGCACTTTCTGGGTATTGGAAATTTCCACGTTGGTACGCAAGTCCTTGATGCGCGACTGGTCGAGCACGTAGGAGCGGATCTGATGGCCCCAGCCGACGTCGGATTTGCCGGCTTCGAGCTTGTCCTGCTCGGCCTGGCGTTTACGCAGTTCGGCTTCGTACATGCGTGATTTCAGCATGGACATGGCCTCGGCGCGGTTCTTGTGCTGGGAGCGGTCGTTCTGGCATTGCACCACGATGCCGGTGGGGATGTGCGTAATGCGCACCGCCGAATCGGTCTTGTTGATGTGCTGACCGCCCGCACCCGAGGCGCGGTAGGTGTCGACACGCAGATCGGCCGGGTTGATATCAACCTCGATGGAATCGTCCACTTCCGGGTAGACGAACACGCTGGCGAACGAGGTATGGCGGCCGCCAGATGAGTCGAACGGCGATTTGCGCACCAGCCGGTGCACGCCGGTTTCGCTGCGCAAAAAGCCGTAGGCATATTCACCATCGACCTTGATGCTGGCCGATTTGATACCGGCCACATCGCCGTCGGAGACTTCCATCACCTCGGTCTTGAAGCCTTTGCGCTCGCAGTAACGCAGATACTGGCGCAACAGCATCGATGCCCAGTCGCACGCCTCGGTGCCGCCCGCTCCGGATTGAATGTCAATAAAGCAGTTGGCGGGGTCCATCGGATTGGCGAACATGCGGCGGAATTCCATGGTTTCCACGGTCTGTTCCAGCTTTGCCGTATCGTCGCCCACCGCTTCCAGCGTGGCGTCATCGTTTTCCTCGCGCGCCATCTCGAACAGGTCGCGCGCATCGCGCAAACCCTGGTCCAGGCTTTGCAGAGTGAGTACCACATTTTCCAGCGATTTTTTCTCGCGGCCCAGTTCCTGGGCGCGTTTCTGGTCGTTCCAGATGGCCGGATCTTCAGCCAGCACGTTGACTTCCTCGAGGCGGCCTAACTTGGTATCGAAGTCAAAGATACCCCCGAAGTTCGGCGGTGCGGCGCACCAGGTCGGTCAGGGTGGCATCGATCTGATTGAGGCGTTCTGCTTCCATGATGTTTGTATAAGGTGCTGAAAAACGGCAAATTATATCATTCTTGTACTACTGCCTTCACGCGTAGAATAAGCGCCTCAATTGATGAAGGACTCGCACCATGAAAAAAACCGACCTGTACAAAAACCAGGGACTGAAAATCAACAGCCAGATGAAACAGGCCGGCATCCCCGGCCGTTTCGGCGGTGAGGCAGGGGCCATGCCGGACCGGCGCGAACAGCGCAAGCTGGATCAGGCGCAGGGCCTGGTGCCGTTTGCAGTGAAACTCAACAGTGAACTGGTGCAACAGATACAAGCTCTGGCGCAAACGCGCCAGATGGGTTTGAACGAGATGGTGGCCGAATTGCTGAAAAAGGGTCTGGCGGGGTGATCGATTTTGCCGGAATGAAATCGAGTGGGCGAACAGCAAGGCGCGCTATGTGTCGTATGAAAATTCGTTTTTCCATCCTGCCTGCGGCGGCGGCCATGCTGCTGGCAACCAATGTATTGGCGCAACCCGCGGCCGGAGGAGGCGAGCCGTCGCTGGCGTTCAAGCTCACCCCCGCTTTTTACCGTATCAGCGACGGCAATAATGCGGCTGACCTTAACCTGCGCGCCGATTATGGTGACAATGTTGGATGGATTGGTTATTACCGCGACCGGCTTGGGTTTCAACAAGCTCGTGCCGGTTACGAGAGGCACGCTGACTTGGGTGCCGCGCGCCTGGTTCTTTCCGTTCAGGTGGCCTCACACGGATTTCTGGGCGGCTCGGCAAATGCGGAAATCGGCGGCGACACCTTTGCCATTGTCGGCTTTGGTCGTACCAATCTGCGCGATTACTACAATCTCAACTTCGATCCGAACGATGCCATCACGCTCGGTATCGGTACGCGCGCGATCAGTAATACAGTACTGTCGCTATTTATGGTCAAGGATGACCGGCTCGGCACCGGGCAACGCGTCACCCACTTGATAGCACGTCGCAGGTTTGCCGAAAAGCAGCGGTTTACAATAGATCTGTCCTACAAAAGCGGGAGAAACACGGTAGGCGACGACGTTGAGGGAAGCGGTATCGCCCTGACATACGATTACGCGCCCTGGTTTGGGCGCGTGGCCTACGATCCTTACGTCAATTTCAGCGCCAATCGAATGACGCTATTTGCTCTCGGCAGGCGCTTCTGAAAACTGCAATCCTGAATGTTTCGGAATGACTGAAACCGCCAGCCTGATTTCATTATTTGTCAGCAGCTTTCTCGCGGCCACGCTATTGCCGGGGGGCTCGGAGGCGGTGCTGTTCGCGCTGCTTAAAGCCTATCCGTCAACGATGTGGACGGCTCTTGGCATCGCCACCCTGGGCAACACGCTGGGCGGTATGGTGAGCTTCGGCATGGGCTGGCTGGTGCCGCAAACCAAACGACTCAAACATGTGGAGAAGGTGCGCCGTTACGGCACGCCGGCATTGCTGCTTGCCTGGGTGCCCTTGATCGGCGATGCCTTATGCCTGGCTGCCGGCTGGCTGCGTCTCAATCCGTGGCAGGCCGCTCTGTATATGGCGATGGGCAAATTCGCACGCTATTGGGTGATTGCTTACGCCGCCGGTTGATCCGGAAGGCAAAAGGCAAAAGGCAAAAGGCAAAATTTAGCCCCTTCCCTAGGCTTGATTTTTGCCTTTTGCCTTCTATTCTCCCCCGCACTCTGCGTGGTTAACGGCTTTTTCCAGGATCAAGCAGCCTTCAAAACAGTTTGCGTATCCTGTCGTAACCCCGGGCAATTTCATCCGCTAACTGCTTGGCAGCCGTCCTGACGTTCCTGGCGGTGTCTTCTGCGGAGTCGCCCACCAGGCTGGCCTTGGCGCGCAGCTGCGTCAGTTTGCCTTCCATGCTTTCCCATTCTTCCATGGCTTCCAGCTTGGCCAGATGGGCCTGGACAATCAGTTCATCACGTTGCTGGGCAAGACCATCCAGCATTTTTTGTATTTCCTCGCGCGTATCCATGCCGTCTCCTTTCTGATTGCGATAGGGGTATCAGGTTTCTACAATATAGCCCGGATTCCGGGAGGATGGGTTTGAATTGATGCCGGACTCATAGTTCTGCCAGTACCCGGATATGGGCGGCGGCACTGCGACCCAGCGCGGGCAGGGCATAACCGCCCTCAAGGGTGGAAACGATGCGGCCATGGGCGTATTGCTGCGCAATGGTTTTCACCTGTTGCGTCACCCATGTGTAGTCTGCCTCGGTGAGATTCAGCATCGCCATGTCGTCCTCGCGGTGGGCGTCAAAGCCGGCGGAAATGAACACCATTTCCGGCGCAAATTGTTCCAGCGCAGGCAGGCACCGTGCCATGAAGGCCGCGCGGAATCCGGCGCCATCCGTGCCTGCCGGCAGCGGCACGTTGATGATGTGTTCGTTGCCGGAACCCGCGCCGCTGTGCGGGTAGAACGGATGCTGGAAAGTGGAGCACAACATGACGCGCGGATCATCGTGGAAAATTTCCTCGGTACCGTTGCCGTGGTGCACATCGAAGTCGACGATGGCCACACGCTGCAAGCCGTGCTGCGCGAGGGCATGGGCGACGCCGACAGCAACGTTGTTGAAAATGCAGAAGCCCATGGCCTGGTCGCGGGTGGCGTGGTGGCCGGGCGGGCGTACCTTGCAAAAGGCGTTGTCCACCTCGCCCCGCATCACCATATCGGTAGCCATGACTGCCGCGCCCGCCGCACGCAGGGCCGCTTCCAGTGTATAGGGGTTCATCGCGGTGTCGGGGTCAAGCCTGGTCAGCCCGGCGCCAGGCGCACTGGCCTCTATCCGGTCCAGATGCGCCGCCGTGTGCACCCGCAACAACTGTTCCCGGGTGGCGCGCGGCGCATCGTAATAGCGCAGAAAATCATGCAGCCGGGCGGCGATGAGCTGATCCTGGATAGCAGTGAGCCGCTCCGGGCACTCCGGGTGGTGCGGTCCCATGTCGTGTCTGGCGCAAGCGGGATGGGAGATGATGGCGGTGAACACAGGCTTGGTCTCGTTCGGTTGGCAGCAAGAATGATCATGTTGTAACCAATGGATGCTACATTGCAAATACTTTGTAACGATCGGGTCAAGTTATGGCGAGTCATTACCTCACCCCCCTGTTCAGTCCGCGTTCGGTCGCCGTGATCGGTGCCAGCACCAAGCTGGAGTCGATCGGCGGCATCGTGTTCCAGAACATGCTGCAAGCCGGTTTCCGCGGCAAAATCTACGCCGTCAACCCGAAATACACGGAAGTTCAGGGGCAGCCCTGCTATGCCAGCCTCGCCGATATCCCGGAGCAGGTCGACCTGGTGGTGATCGCCACGCCTGCCGCCAGCGTGCCGGATCTGGTGGAAATCGCCGGACGTCGTGGCGTGCGCGCGGCGGTGGTGATGTCCGCCGGCTTCAGCGAGGGCAGCGCGCAAGGCAAGGCGCTTGAAGCGGCCATGCAGCAAAATGCACAGCGCCACGGGCTGCGGCTGATCGGGCCGAATTGCCTGGGCATCATGCGCCCCAGTATCGGACTCGACGTGACCTTCAGCCGCGGCGGTGCCAACCCGGGCAATCTGGCGCTGGTCTCGCAGTCCGGGGCGATTTGTACTGCCATCCTCGACTGGGCCAAACCCAATGGCGTGGGCTTTTCCACCGTGGTCTCCGTGGGCATTTCCGCCGATCTGGATTTCGGCGAGATCCTCGACTATCTGGTGGCCGATCCCCTCACCGACAGCGTGCTGCTCTACATCGAGGGTATCCGTAACGCGCGCGGTTTCATGAGCGGTTTGCGCGCGGCCGCGCGCGTCAAGCCGGTGATCGTGGTGAAATCCGGGCGTCACCAGAGCGGCTCGCGCGCCGCGCAGTCCCACAGCGGGGCGCTGGTCGGCGCCGACGACGTGTTCGATGCCGCGCTGGCTCGCGCCGGTGTAGTGCGGGTGGATACCATCGTGCAGCTGTTCGCCGCGGCCAAGGCGCTGGCCGGACACCTGCGCAGCCAGGGAAACCGCCTGGCCATCGTCACCAACGGCGGCGGGCCGGGCGTGATGGCAGCGGACCGGGTGGCGGAGCGCGGCGTCCGGCTGGCCGAGCTGGCGCCGGAAACCATGACCCGGCTGGATGCGGTGCTACCCGCCACCTGGTCGCACGGCAATCCGGTGGATGTGATCGGCGACGCCGATGCCGGGCGCTATCGCGCGGCGATGCGCGCCTGTCTGGAAGACCCCGGCGTGGACGGCGTATTCGTGATTCTCACCCCGCAGGCCATGACGCATCCTCTGCAAGTGGCCGAGGCCGTGATCGAGGCAGCAGCGTCCACCAGCAAGCCGGTGCTGGCCTGCTGGATGGGCGAAACGCAGATCGCCGAAGGACGGCGGGCCTTGACCGCGGCGGGTATTCCCAATTTCCGCACGCCGGAGCCGGGGGTGGATGTGTTCGCCTGCATCTCTGCCCATTACGTGAACCAGAAGCTGCTGTTGCAAACCTCCGGACCGCTTTCCCACCACCTTGAGCCGGATGTGGAAGGTGCGCGCTTGCTGATCGAGAATGCCTTGTCCGAGCGCCGCCGCGTATTGAGCGAGATGGAGTCCAAGGCGCTGCTGGCGGCTTTCCACATTTCGGTGGCGCAGGCGATGCTGGCGCGCTCGCCCAACGAGGCCCTGCAGATCGCCGAGCAACTGGGCTTTCCCATCGCGATGAAAATCCTTTCCCCCGATATCACCCACAAGACCGATGCCGGGGGTGTGCGGCTCAATCTGAACAACGCCAGCGCCTTGCGCTCGGCCTACCATGAGCTGATCGCCACGGTGGAAGCAGCCCGGCCGGGTGCGCGCATCGAGGGCGTGCTGATCGAGCCCATGGTGATCAAACCCAACGGCCGCGAGTTGCTGGTGGGAGTGATCCGCGATCCGGTATTCGGCCCGGTGATCACTTTCGGCGCCGGCGGCACCGCAGTGGAAGTGCTCGCCGACCGCGCGGTGCAGCTGCCGCCCCTCAATGCTTACCTGGCCCGCAACATGATCGCTTCCACCCGCGTCGCACGCCTGCTCGGCGCGTTCCGGCACCTGCCGCCAGTCAATATGGAAACGCTGGAGAGCGTGCTGTTGCGGGTGTCGGAGATGGTGTGCGAGCTGCCCTGGCTGGAGGAGATGGACATCAATCCGCTGATCCTGGACGAGCACGGTGCGCTGGCTGCCGATGCGCGCATCGTGATCGGGCCACGGCCGCCGCTGGCGGACCCTTACGCCCACATGGCGATCTGCCCCTACCCGACGCAGCTGGTCAGCCACTGGCAACTGCCGGACGGCACCAATCTCACTATCCGCCCGATTCGACCGGAAGACGCGGAAATGGAGCAGGCATTCGTACGCGGCCTGTCCCATGAAACCAAATATTTCCGCTTCATGGACACCCTGCAGGAACTCTCTCCCAGCGCGCTGGCACGTTTCACCCAGATCGACTACGACCGCGAGATGGCGCTACTCGTCTCCAGCGTGGAAAACGGCCGCGAAGTGGAACTGGCCATAGCTCGCTACATCACCAATCCGGACGGCGAATCCTGCGAATTTGCGCTGGTCGTGGCCGACGCCTGGCAGCACCGGGGAATCGGCCGCAAATTGCTGCACAGCCTGTTCGACGTGGCCCGGCAGAAAGGTTTGAAACGCGTGGAAGGCGAGGTGCTGTACAGCAATGAGAAAATGCTGGAGATGATGCGCTCGCTCGGTTTTCAGGTCAGCCAGAACCCGGACGATGCGCAGGTGAAACAGGTGGTGAAATACCTTTAGTCACGCCTGTAAAATCCTTATTGAAGAAGCTTGATCCCGGCCCGGCCTATTTGCAAGGCCGGCACCTCGCAGTTGCCGGGATGGTTTACTTGCGGCCGGTTTCCCAACCCCATTTGGCGAATATTTTTGCGCCTGCAGGGGATTCCAGGAAGCTGGCAAAAGCCCTGGCTGACGGTTTGTTTTCAGCGCGCTTGGTGATGGCGATACCGGTATCGCGATAGATGGCGTAGTCGCGCTCAACCGGCACGATGTCGGCCAATTTCGGGTTGGAAACCTGCCAGATATTCCAGATCAGCCAGACGTCGATGTCCTTGTTGTCTATCCAGGCCTGCCTGGCTTCGGCGCTGTTTTTGGAATAGGCGACGATATTGCGGCGCAGCGCGCGGACGGTGTTGATATCGCCCTTGCGCCCGGCCATGTCTTCCCAGACACCGTTCTGGCCCGCGCCGTTTACCACCAGTACTTTCACGCCAGGCTTGAGAATGTCTTTCACGCCCTTGATGTGTTTGGGGTTGCCGGGCCGCACCAGGATGGACAACGGACGCAGGTACAAAGGCGTGACTTGCTGATGGGAAAGCTGGCCGTCCAGGGCGTAGACAAAATCGGTCATCATCGTCTCCGAGCCGCTGAAAATCAGATCGGCGTCGCTCTTCGCCTTGTCCAGCCATTGAGGCGTGGGGCCGGCGCTGACTTCGACTTTGACGCCCGAGGTTTTTTCAAAAGCAGCGGCGGCCTCCTTCATGGCCGGGGCGGGGCCGCCTGGACCGTAAACGTATAGCGTTTCCTGTGCCAGAGCCGACTGGGATAGCGCGACTGCAGCGGAAAAAACGAGTGCATGAAAACTGTTGAAGAGCATGGATTTGTTTAGAAACATAGTGAGGCTCCAAAAAATTGAAAGATATTGCCGTGTTCAAAAAGAAAGCACGCCCTGCTGGTCCGGGACCGTACAGCGTGTGCTTGTCTGTTTGTCCACAAGGCGCCGCAAGTGTTCAGCGTTGCACCTGTACCGGGGTGCCGGGCTTGTCGTCGCTAACGGGTGCAATCACCAGGTAACGGCGCGGCCTGGTGCCTTGATCCTCTACCGTTTTACGCAATGGCCCGATTGCAGCGACAATCTGCGCGCCGGCGGGATTGGTCATGAATTTCGCTACGGGTTCAAGATGGCCCGAACCGTCTGCGTTATCGGAAAGCGCCAACAGATAGGGCTTTTTGGGCTCCAGACCGGTGACGGCGGCTTCAAGCGCATCGACCAGACCCTGATTGTTGAGGGTCACGGTTGTCTCGGCCTTGGTGGCCCCGGATGAAGCCAGGGTCAAATGTATGGCATCTCCCGATGTACCTATGGGCGACAGGTTTTCGGTGCCGGGGCCGTCGGGAACCGCATTCGGTATGTAGACCATGCCTTGCGGGGCCTGCCCGGTGCTGATAGTCGAAACCACCTTGTTGCTTGCGGTATCGATTGCCGCCACGCCATTCCTGTTTTCCAGGCCGACGTAAATCCGCGTGCCGTCACCCGAAGGCCAGAGCCCATGCGGCAGTTCGCCGGTCGGAATCGTGGCCACCAGTTCAGGGTGATCCGAGGTGGTAAATACTTTGACCTCATTGAGTCCGCCGATGGTGACATAGGCAAACTGGCCTTGCGCGTTGCGCGCGAAATTGACGTGGTTGGTTATCGGCCCGGTATCCAGTAAGGCGATTGTATTGAAGGGCGGTTTGGCATTGACCACCTGGGTTTTGCCGATGTCTTTGAGCGTGAACCATACCTGCCTGCCGTCAGGCGTTGCGGCAACGTCCGGACTGAAAGGCGAGGCCTGCGTCACACGGCCGATAATCTTGTGGGTTTTGGTATTGATGACCACCATTTCCGGGGTGAAGCTCGACACCACGTAGCCGTATTTTCCATCGGGTGAAAAAATTGTCATGCCGGGGCCATTGGGCACCTGGATGCGGTGGATCGGCTGGTAAGTCCTGCCGTCGAGTACCTGGATATAATCCTCTCCACGGACGGCGACCCACACTTCCTTGCCGTCCGGCGTGAACATTGCCTCGTGGGGTGAGCGTCCCACATAACTGATGTGCTTGACGCGGTTGGTTGCGGTATCAATGAAAGCAACCGAGTTGGAACCGATTGAAACCACCAGGAGTGTACGACGGTCGGGAGAAAATCCCATCCCATGCACCAGTAGCTGTCCCTTGTAAAGTGGACTCAGATTGCCGGGGGTCGGGTCACCCAGGCGAATGACGCCCAGCAGTTTTTCACTGGCCGGGTCGACGACGGAAACGGTATTCGACGTCTGGTCACTTAAATACACCCGGTCGCGCGAGCTGACTGGGATATCCGGCGCCTGCGCAGCACCGGGTGCCTGGCCGGCCAAAACCGGGTTGCCGAGTGGCGCTACCAGCATCAGTAGTGCCATGTAGATTTGAGTCAATTTCATCGGAATAGTCCTTTGTCATCAAGGGTTGATGGAATGAGGAGCGGAATGTTTTTTTAACTCCCGCTGCATCACCATGATTTCGGATCCCTGAGTCACGATGATCTCCTGGGCCAGTCTGCGCAGTACCGGATTCTTGCCATACAGGAGCTCGGCCTTTGCCATGTCGATGGCGCCCTGGTGGTGGGGAATCATCATGCTGGAAAAGTCGTGGTCGGGATCGCCATTCATGGGGGCATGGGCCATTCCGTAATCCATTACGCTCATTGAGTCGTTCATCAGGGTCGGGAAGGATTTGGCAGAGCTGGCAACAAAGGGTGGGGGTGCCTGGGTGGCCATGCCATGGTGCTGATGTACTTCCTGTGCAGACACGGCGTGGCCTGCGCTCCACAGGAAAATCCATAACAGCCCGGCTGGCAGGCGATGCAGGCAGTGATGGTTTTTCAACGATTGCATATCATCACGCTCCATTAAAATCAAAAAATTCACTGGGCTGACGCTTCCGCCATTGCAAGGCCTGTGCCTGCCCGTGCCTGGGGTGGCAGGGCTTGCTCGCCTTTACATGGCTAGAGGGAAGTCCTTCTGCCAGCTGGTTCAATACGCGGCGGCAGCCAGTTTCGGATCGATTTGCCAGATTTCGTCAACGATCTTGCCGTCGCGGTAGGTCAGCACATAGCGCACCTTGATCGCGCTCTGCCCCTGGAACACGACATTGGCAGTGACGGTAGCGCCTTTCGGATTCGCGGACTCTTCCACCTTGTCGGCGCTGACTTTGAGGTTCGGGTTGCCTTTGGTGAATTTTCCCCAGGCTTCGCGTACCTTGTCGGCACCGACATAGGTGCCGTCCAGCGGGCCGCCGACCCATTCCAGCACGGGCTGCGCCCCGTATTGCTGCATGATGGCAGACACATCGCCGGTGGCTATGGCGTTGAAGTGGGCCTTGGCGTCGTCTGCGGGCGCGGCCAGTGCGGACGAGGCAATGGCGAGACTGACAGCGGTTGCGGACAGGATTTTTTTCAGCATGACGGGTGTTCCTCCTGTTGGGTGGGTCGACATGAGTGCTACCCTGACGTATACAGTCGCACGCCGCGTTTTATTCGCCTGTTCCAATATTGTTTTGAAATTCCGGAAACAGGAAAATTTCCGTCCATGGATGGAATAAACTGCCTTAACCGGCCGTATATGTAGAATAAATCAGCTGCTGTTGCGAACTATTTTTTGAAGTAGCGTTAGAGCCTATGCCGTTATTCAAACATCCGATCATTGACCATATCCCCAGCCTGCGCCGCTACGCCCGTGCGCTGACCGGAGGCCGTCCGGACGACGCCGATGACCTGGTACAGGACACGCTGGAACGCGCCTATGCCAAGTGGCACTTGTGGCGAATCGGCTCGGATCTGCGTCCCTGGCTGTTTTCCATCATGCATAACCTGTTCGTGAGCCAGGTGACGCAGCTTAAAAACCGCACATCGCATGTCACGCTCGACGATATGCCGGAGATCGCCACGCGCGCCACCCAGTCGGAGCGGCTGGAAGGGCTGGACATTGCGGCTGCCGTGACCCGGCTCTCCCCTGAATTGCGCGAAGTATTGTTGCTGGTGGCACTCGAAGATTTCAGCTATGCCCAGACCGCCAAGGCGCTCGATATCCCGATTGGCACAGTGATGTCGCGTCTGGCGCGTGCGCGGCAACGGCTAATGGAATTCATGGATGGCACAATATCTTTTGAGCACAAAGTTGGATTAAAGGTAGTGAAATGAAGGCACATGTACAGCCTGTTACGCTGGATGATCTGATGGCTTATGTCGATGGGCAGCTGGATGCTCAGCGGTGCCCGCAAGTCGAGGCGCTCATCGCATCCGATCCGCTTGTCGCTGAACGTGTCGCCGGGATGCGCGCGCAGCGTCAGGCGTTGCATGCCCATTACGACCCGGTTTTGACCGAGCCCATACCGGTACGACTCCTCGCCCGGCCCCAGACCGGTTCTGCGTGGACCAGGGGAGCGAGCATTGCCACATCGGCATTGATCGGCCTGGCGCTAGGCAGTGCCGGTACCTGGCAATACCTGGGCCACGTTTCAGGTGGCTCAACGAATATGGCTTTAAACGGAAGTCAGATGGATTTGCCGCGCTTTGTGCATCAGGCTGCGGTGGCCCATATTGCCTTTGTGCCGGATGTGCGCCGCCCAGTTGAAATCTATTCGGCCCAGGAACAACAACTGGTGACCTGGTTGTCCAAGCGGCTGGGACGCCAGCTCAAGGTACCCGATCTGGCCAGCACCGGATTCAAGCTGGTAGGGGGGCGCCTGCTACCCAGCGAAATCAATAAGCCGGCGGCGCAATTCATGTATGAAAACCCGACGGGTCAGCGTATTACCTTATATCTGCGCAACATGGCGCAACCCACGCCGGAAACCGCGTTCCGTTTTGCCGAGCAGGACGGCATCGCCACGTTTTATTGGGTTGATCTGGACTGGGGCTATGCGCTGTCAGGGGATTTGCCGCGCACCACTTTATTGAAAGTGGCTAACTCGGTGTATCAACAACTGGGTGGTTGAGCATGGCCGCCACAGAATACTGCTCCCGGTTCTGATCGAGTTTGTTAAGGCTGTCCAAAACGCCTTGTCAGGTATTTCATCCGTTGGGAATCATTGTGTATGGATAGGCTCTGTGCTGGACAAGACGTCCGTGCAATGCCGTGGCAGTGTATAGCCATTGGCGGGGTCGTCTATCGCCGCAATGTTGATCACTGGCGCAATTGATTTGACCGAGCCGAACACCGTAGCGAATGAAGCATCGGCAGCGTCCCGCCCGGTACCGAGTCTGACCAGACCCATCGGCGGTGAAATGCCGCTGGGATCAAAGGAATACCAGCGGTTACTGAGAAAAACTTCGACGAAGGCATGAAAATCGGTCGGCCCTAATATTGGGTCGGCGCCATAATCGATTCCCGTGACGAAGCGTGCAGGGATATTCATCGCCCGGCACAACGCTATCATCAAATGGGCGAAGTCACGGCATATCCCCGCCTGCTCGATGAGGGTATCGGTTGCCGAGGTGTTGCTGTTCGAGCTTCCTGACAAAAATGACGTGCGCCGGCGCACCCAATCCTGTATCGCCTGTACCCGCGGATAGCCGGGTTGAAAATGCGCGAATTCCCAGGTTGCCAGCTTCCCCAACCGGTCGGACTGGCAGTAGCGACTCGGGTAAATATACTGCAGCACCTCCGACGGCAGTTGCGAAATCGGGACTTCCGCAAGGTTTTCAGGCGACTCGAAATAATGGGAGATATCAACTGTCGCCTCGTAGCGTACGGTCAACGGGCCAGGGGCGGCTTGCAGTCGCATGTAACGCGTGCCAAAGGTCAGATCGGTATAGATCACCGGAGTTACCTGCTGGCTGAGATAAAGCTGCTCGTTGACGACTGATTGATGGGCTGTTTGCGCGGCATGAATGTTAAAGATGAAATCGCTTGCAGATCCGACGATTTCGTAGCCAAGTTCTATGTCGAATTTTAATCTGATCATGTCGACCCCGCATTATTATGGACAATGGATGGGAGGATGTATCTCCTGTATCAACTCGCCTCCCGCACGCCTTCTTCCAGCCCCGCCGCAAACGTTAATAGCGCGACATTGTCACGTGCGAAGAAGCCTTGAAAGTCGCCGAAACGTTGTACGTATTCGATAATCAGCGCGGAAAAATCCGACGCGGAAGAGAAGATTTGCTTGAGACCCTCCTCACGTGAGCCGACGGTGTCGAGCAGAAAGCCTTTGCCCTGGGCAGTGATCGCTTCCACGACAATATCAATAGATTCCTTGCCGTCATGCTGGCCATCTTTTACCGCAAGCGCCATGTGGTGCAAGCGCGGGCCATAGTTGCGCACGAAGGTTTCGGTGGGGCTGGGCAGTTTATCCAGGTGGTTGACGCAGTAGGGGTGATTGTTGGCGGTGAACACCTTGGCCGGGCTTGCGGATTCGGGTACGCCGCGCACGTTTTTGGTGACGTTGGTGGAGGAGTTCTGATCCCCGATATCGTAGCTGCCCCAGTAGTAGTAGCTCGACAGCGCCAGGTATTCAAGCAAAGCGGCCTCGCGGTTCTGACTGTACACGCGGGTGGCAAGATGGTCGATAGGCAGAATGAGGTCTTTGATGCCGATCCGTTCCTGCATCTCCTTGCCGCGTTCGTAGGCCGCTTGCGCACTGTCAAGGATGACGCATTCACCATGCTGATAGACGCGGATACCGTCCGCAGCTCGCTCCATATAGCCCACCATGTTCTGGGTATAGGGTGAGGGCTTGGACAGGCTCACATTAAGCGGTAAATCCAGTTCGGCGAGCTGGCCGATGGGAAAGAAGCGAAACTCGCGCTCCTGTTGCTGTGCAACGACTTCGTGACGGTTGGACGTGAGCAGGATTTCGCCCAGATAACGGCTGTGCGGACGCCGTGCGCCCACCGGGTACAAGTCATTCAGGCTGCGGAAAATATCGCTGTAGCCCGGATCTTTTACCTCGCGCAACAGGATGTCGGGCGCATTCATATCGATGCGCAGTACGTGTGTGAGATGTTTTGGGCTGTCCAGCGTGACCAGATAATGATACGGCGTCATCAGCGCCAGTTCGGCGATGTATTCAAGCGCATTGCCCGGCTCCACAGTAATCATCACTGCCTCGATGCCACCGATCATTTCGGTCAGGCCGCTGCGGTCGCGCGCCTCCAGCAGGCGCGGCAGGTATGTCTCAAAGAACGCGGAGTTTTGCTTGTCGCCAAAGCGCGGGCGGTCGGTTGAATGGAGCATGTCTGTTCCTGTGCTTACCTGGGTTGCCAGCGCAAATCCAGGGTCATGGGGAAACGCGGATTAAGTGCTTCGGGTTTGATTACCATTGCCCCTGTGCTGTGGCCGTGATCCCAGAACCGCGCTCGGCGGCGCGCCTCAGCCTCATTGGCATTGACCGGAAAAGTGTCGTAGTTGCGCCCGCCGGGGTGGCTGACGTGATAGGTGCAACCCCCGATGGCACGGTCATTCCAGCTGTCCACCACATCGAATACCAGGGGCGCATGAACACCAATGGCGGGGTGTAATGCAGACGGCGGTGCCCATGCCTTGAAGCGTACTGCAGCAACGAATTCACCGGGCACGCCAGTCGGATGCAGCGGTAGCGGACGGCCATTGCACGCTACCTGATGGCGGCTGTCGGTCATGCCGCGCACCTTGACCTGCATCCGTTCTGCCGATGAGTCCACATAGCGTGCCATCCCGCCCGCGGCCATTTCTTCGCCCAGCACATGCCACGGCTCGATGGCCTGGCGCAGCTCCAGCTGTATACCCTCATAGGCCACGCTGCCGTAGCGTGGAAAGCGGAACTCGATGAACGGCGCAAACCAGGCGTCGTCGAATGCATAACCTGCTGCGCGCAGGTCGCGGCTGATGTCGCGTATGTCCTGCTCGATAAAATACGGCAGCATGAAGCGGTCGTGCAGCGCAGTATCCCAGTACACCAGCTTGCCTTGATAAGGTGTTTTCCAGAACCGGGCTACAAGCGCCCGCAGCAATAGCGATTGCACCAGACTCATACGGTAATGGGGCGGCATCTCGAACGCGCGCAATTCCACCAGCCCGAGCCGTCCGGTAACAGAATCCGGCGCGTACAGCTTGTCGATGCAGAATTCCGCGCGGTGCGTGTTGCCGGTCAGGTCAATCAATAAATTGCGCAATAGCCGGTCCACCAGCCAGGGCTGGTGGCTTTCTTTACCGGGAGTGAGCCTGGCGTCCATTTGCTGGAACGCGATTTCCAGTTCGTACAGGTTGTCATCGCGCGCTTCGTCCACCCGCGGCGCCTGGCTGGTGGGGCCGATGAACTGTCCGGAAAACAGGTAGGACATGGCCGGATGTTGCTGCCAGTAAGTAATCAGGCTTTTCAGCAGGTCCGGCCGGCGCAGAAATGGGCTGTCTGCCGCTGTAGCCCCTCCCAGCGTGACGTGGTTGCCGCCGCCGGTACCGGTGTGGCGACCATCAAGCATGAATTTTTCGCTGCCCAGCCGGGTCTGGCGTGCATCCTCATACAGTGTCTGGGTACGTTCCATCAGCGTCGGCCAATCGGCAGCGGGGTGGATGTTGACCTCGATGACGCCCGGATCGGGTGTGACTGACAGCGACAACAAACGCGGGTCGCGCGGAGGCGCGTAACCTTCCAGGCGAATGGGCTGGTTAAGTGCTTCAGCGCAGTGTTCCAGCGCAGCGACCAAGGCTAGCCAGGATTCAATCGTGGTGGTGGGCGGCATGAAAACGTGCAACAGACCGTCGCGTACTTGCAGCGCCAGCGCCGTGTGGATGACTTCGCGCGCATTCGGGGATTCGTCGATGACAGAGGCGGCGGTTGTCCTGGGAGCAGGTGGAGATTCCGGCAGCGGGACGTGCTCGGAAAACGGGTCGGGAGCCAACTCGACTTCAAAATCTTCTGGCGCCAGCCACGGCAGGCTGTCCAGCGGCAGCCGATAACCCAGCGCGGAATCGCCTGCCACCAGATACAGTCGATCCTGACGTAACGGCCAGCGGCTGGAACGCCATTGCGGTGCTACGGCGGTACCGGCTTTAAGCGGCAGCACATAGCCGACAACCTCTGCCAGTCCGGCGCGTAGCTGCTTAGCAAGACGGGTACGCGCATCGGGTTGGGTGAGGTCAGCCACGTGTGGGTCGAGGTTGGCAGGCAAGCGGCTTTCCATATCCAGCGCCTGCCACGGGTCTTCATACGCCGGGATAATATAGCCTGGGTTGAGTCCAAGCCGCTGGGCAAGGTGGGTGGCGAAGTTTTTGAGTGCATCGAGGCTGATGGTTTTGCTGGCCTCGGCAACAAGTGCCGGGTTGTGCCAGAGTGGGGTGCCATCCGCGCGCCAATAGACCGTCAGAGCCCAGCGTGGCAGCGGTTCGCCCGGATACCATTTGCCTTGGCCGAAGTGCAGCACGCTGCCGGGAGCAAACCGTGTTTGCAGACGTCGGATCAGGGTATTGGCAAGCGTCCATTTTTCTTCGCCCAGCGCGGCGATGTTCCATTCCTCGCCGTCCATGTTGTCGATTGAGACAAAGGTTGGCTCGCCCCCCTGGGTGAGGCGCACATCGCCTTTTTTCAATTCGGCGTCAATCTGCAGCCCGAGCGCGTTAGTCGCCTGCCACTGTGCGTCGGTGTAGGGTTTGGTCACACGCGGATCTTCGTGAATACGGGTGACAGTCATGGTCACGTCGAGCTTCGATTCGCAGATGCCGGTGAGGCCATTGATAGGCGCAGCGGAGGCGGGCTGCGCAGTGGCGGCCAGTGGAATATGACCTTCTCCGGCGAGCAGGCCCGAGGTTGCATCCAGCCCTATCCAGCCGGCGCCGGGGATATAAGCTTCGCACCAGGCGTGCAGATCGGTGAAATCGGCACTAGGGCCGGCGGGGCCGTTGAGAGGTTTTTCATCGGCGGCAAGCTGAATCAGATAACCCGATACAAAGCGTGCGGCAATGCCCTGGTTACGTAATACCTGTACCAGCAGCCAGGCGCTGTCGCGGCACGAGCCGGAGCCTTTGGTGAGCGTTTCCTCGCAGCTTTGCACGCCCGGCTCCATGCGGATGAGATAGGCCACGCTGCGTTGTATGTGTTGATTTGTGTGTACGAGAAAATTGGTGATGCCTATCTCGGCAGGTAAAGTGCGATGGAAATCCGCGAGCCATTCATTGAGTGCAGTTCCCGCAGCATCAGCCTGCAGAAACGGTGTGAGCTCGGACTGAAGTTCTGCCGGATACTGAAACGGGTAATGTTCTGCCCATGGCTCGACAAAAAAATCGAATGGATTGATTACCGTCATGTCCGCCACCAGGTCCACCGTCACTTCGAGTTCGCGTGTTGGCTCAGGAAAGGTGAGGCGGGCCACGAAATTACCGTAGGCGTCCTGCTGCCAGTGAATAAAGTGTTTGGCTGGCTGCACCTTAAGCGAATATGCCGAAATGGGAGTACGGTTATGGGCCGCAGGCTTGAGCCGTATTTCATGGGGGAATACCATGACCGAACGATCGAAGCGGTAACGGCTGTGATGATGCAGAGCAACGCGTATGGTCATATCAGGTAGGCGGTATGGAGAAGCTGTCGCGGGTGTCCGGCGCAATTTCCCAATCGGGGTCGGGGAGCGAAGCGAATACGCCGCGCAGGCCTTCGCTCCAGCGCTGGCTGATCTGGGAAAAATAGCTGTCGTTATCGGTGATGTGATGTACGCGATCCAGATTAAAGCTATCGCGCGCATAGCACGCCAGATCTATCGGCAGTCCTACCGAGATATTGCTGCGCATGGTCGAGTCAAACGATACCAGTACGCACTTGATGGCATCCATCAGGGGCGTTTCGGCATGAATGACGCGATCGATAATGGGTTTGCCGTATTTGGTTTCGCCGATCTGGAAGTAAGGGGTTTCGTCGGTAGCCTCGATAAAATTGCCCTCGTCGTACATCAGGAACAAGCGTGGCGGCTCACCGCTTACTTGACCACCCACGATAAAATTAGTACCTACCCTGACATTTCCTTCGAGTAAAAATGGGCCGTCGCGGTCACGTACCTCGCGCAGGCAGTCTCCAAGCAACATGGCTACGTCAGTCATGGATTCGACATTCCACAGATTGCGTAATTCATTGCGCCGTCCGCGTTGCTCGAACAAATTGATCGCGTTCTGGGTGATGGACAAATTACCCGAGCTGAGGATGACGATGACGCGGTCGCCATTATTGACGAAACTGCGCATCTTTTTGAAGCAGGCGATTTGATCCACCCCCGCGTTGGTCCGGGAATCCGAAGCAAATACCAATCCGGCGTTGAGCTTGAGCGCGACGCAATAAGTCATGAGGTAAGCAGTGCTGTCATGGAGTGCCTTTTACTGTACTTGAGCCATCTGGCGCATGGGAAACGGCACAACTGATTCGTCGCGGCGCGCCAGATATGCGCTGCGAATTTCCTTCGCGAGGACATCGATCCGCCCGAGAAAGTCGGTCAGATACTCATGCAATCCTTCGGCGAAGATATTTTCAATGAGATTGAAATGCAGGGAAGCATGTAGTTCGCCCGCGCAACGGCGAGCTTCGCGTCCGGTCGAGCCGTTGATGATTTCCAGAGTGGAATCCACCTCGTTCAGACAGGCGTGCAGCGAACGCGGCATGTCGGCGCGCAGTACCAATAGCTCGGCAACGCGTTGCGGTGAAATCACATCGCGGTATATTTTACGATATGCCTCAAGTGCACTGACCGAACGCAACAGCGCACCCCACTGGTAATAATCTGCTGCGCCGCCGACATCCTGTACGCTGGGCAGCAGAATGTGGTACTTGACGTCGAGAATGCGCGCGGTGTTGTCAGCCCGCTCCAGAAAGGTGCCGAGGCGGATGAAGTTGAGCGCATCGTCTTTGAGAATGGTCCCCAGAGTCACCCCGCGAAACAGGTGCGAGCGTTCTTTCACCCAGTCGAAAAATGGTGTCAGACGATTGCCACTGAGGGTAGGTGACATGCGGTTGAGTTCCAGCCAGGTGGCGTTAATGATTTCCCACATTTCTCCGGTGATTGCACCGCGAACAGCGCGTGCGTTTTCCCGGGCCAGCATTAGGCTGGTATAGATGCTGGCCGGGTTGTCCGGATCCAGTGCGATAAAGCGTGTTACCGAAACCGATTCCGCCAATCCGCCATATTTGGCAGTATAGTCGGCGGCACAGCCAGAAATGTTGAGGGGGGCATACCACAAGTTGGCTTCTGCGCCAGCGGAATCGTCCGGGAGCAACGAGGTGCTATGCGTGACATCCAGTACGCGAGCGGTATTTTCGGCACGCTCGATGTAGCGCGCCATCCAGAACAGGTGATCTGCGGTTCGTGACAACATGATTTAATCCTCCAATATCCAGGTGTCCTTGGTGCCGCCGCCCTGGGATGAGTTGACGACCAGTGATCCCTCGGTCAATGCCACGCGGGTGAGTCCTCCCGGCACCAGGCGGATTTCCTTGCCGGACAGTACGAATGGGCGCAAATCCACGTGACGTGGGGCGATACCGGCCTCTACCAGGGTAGGGCAGGTGGATAGCGCCAAAGTTGGTTGGGCGATAAAGCTGGCAGGGCTGGTCAGAATCCGTTCGCGGTACGCAACAATTTCATCGGGAGTGCTGGTCGGACCGACCAGCATGCCGTAGCCTCCCGAGCCTTGTACTTCTTTCACTACGAGCTCTGGCAAGTGGGCGAGTACGTATTTGAGATCTTCCGGCTCGCTCAGACGCCAGGTGGGTACGTTGGAAAGAATGGGTTTTTCTCCCAGATAAAATTCGATCATGGCCGGCACATAAGGGTAAGTTGACTTGTCATCGGCCACGCCGGTGCCGACACCGTTGGCCAGTACTACCCCTCCACCGCGGTATGCGCCCATCAGACCGGGAACGCCCAGCATCGAATCGGGGCGGAAAACCAGCGGATCGAGAAAATCATCATCCACACGTCGATAAATGACGTGTATTTGCTGCGGACCCTCGGTGGTATGCATGTAGACCTTGTCTGCATGGACAAACAAATCCTTGCCCTCCACCAGTTCCACCCCCATTTGACTGGCGAGGAAAGCGTGTTCGAAATAGGCACTGTTGTTGGCTCCAGGTGTCATCACAACAATTACTGGTTGATCCACATTGGGGGGGGCCGCCTCGATCAGGGTGTCGAGCAGCATTTGCGGATAGTGGTCGACCGGGGCGACGGTATGGCTGGCAAACAGATCGGGAAACAGCCGCATCATGGTATTTCGGTTTTCCAGCATGTATGACACGCCAGAGGGTGTGCGCAGATTGTCTTCCAGTACATAGAAGTCCTTTTCTGCCACACGCACCAGATCAATGCCGGCAATGTGTGCATAGATATGATTAGGCAAATCGATACCTTGCATTTCCGGCTGATACTGGCTGTTTTTCAGTATCTGATGGGCGGGAATCAAACCGGCCTTGATGATTTCCTGGCCGTGATAAATATCGTGTAAAAAAGCGTTAATCGCTCGCACTCGCTGCTTCAGGCCGCGCGCCAGGAGACCCCATTCGCTGGCACTGAATATGCGTGGAATAACGTCGAATGGAATCAGGCGTTCAGCGCCTGCGTCCTGCCCATAAACGGCAAAGGTAATTCCCAGTCGACGAAACAGTACCTCGGCTTCGCGTTGTTTCAGAGATAGTGCTTCCAGGGGCATGGAAAATAGCTGGCCAGTTACATCCCTGTATTGATCGCGCACTTCGCCTTCCGGGGAGAGCATTTCGTTGAATGCGGGCGGTTTAGACAATATGGTTGTAGATTCATGCATAGTCTTACTCTGCTCAGGCCGTGAATGCTCACGGCATTTCTATAAATCACATTGTTCTCTCTTGGTAACGCAAGTAATATGCCAGCGTGAGAATTGTTTTAATTTATTGTTTTTTAATGTTTTTGTAAGTTATTTATGTGATGAACAGGATAGGGCGCTCTCTTCAGGTGCAGTGACGGCGGGACAAGCACAGGCCCGGTGCGCTGTCTAAACTGCGTTATTGAACGAGCATCGGTGCTGCGTAGATGGGACGGTTATTGCTCACAGGAGATTTCCTGCGTGGAGAAGCCGGAACGGAGGGAGGCCGATCGGAGAAATTGGTGCTATGGGAGTATTAACCAGCAGAGAGAAGATTGTTTGGCATTGGATATTTTTTATCGGCCAATCGACGATCGGTGAAACTCATAATTTGATCAATGCCAACTTTGCATTTTCAGCGAATGCTTCAAACTGTGTTGCCGACAATGGCTTGCTGTAAAAATAGCCCTGTACCTCATCGCAGCCCTGTGCGCTCAGGAACTCGAGTTGCTCGGCTGTCTCGACGCCTTCAGCAATGGTTTGCAGGCCGAGGCTTTTTGCCATGCTGATAATCGCCGCAACAATGGCTTTGTCTTCAAGGTCGGTACTGATGTCGCGTACAAAAGACTGGTCGATCTTGAGTTTGTATACCTTGAATTTTTTCAGGTAGCTTAGTGACGAATAGCCTGTGCCGAAATCATCTATCGACATGCGGATGCCGCGTTCATGCAACTTGTTCATCATCGCGATCGCTCCCGGCGGGTCCTGCATCGCTACGCCTTCCGTCAGTTCCAGCTCCAGATATTGCGCAGGTAATTGTGCTTCATTGAGAATGTTTGTCACCAGATCGGGCAAGCTTGGGTGACGGAACTGCACTGCCGACAGATTGACTGAAATGATCATGGGCTCGTGGCCGTTGTCTATCCACTGTTTTAGCTGTTGTACAGCGGTACGCAGCACCCATTCTCCTATGGGTAAAATCAATCCACTATCTTCAGCAGCGGGAATGAATTCCTCCGGTGAGATCATGCCAAATTCCGGATGCTGCCAGCGTAGCAAAGCTTCTGCGCCGGTGATATGCGGATCTCGCATGGACACTTGCGGTTGGTAATAAATCTGGAGTTGGTCTCGTTCCAATGCGTGGCGCAATGCATTGATCAATTGCAGATTGCGGGTCGTGCGCGCCTGCATTTCTGCGGTAAAGAAACAATATCCATTACGGCCATCCTGTTTGGCGCGATACATGGCGGTGTCGGCGCTTTTGGACAGTGTTTCCAGATCCACACCATCATACGGATAAAGGGCGATGCCGATCGACGCGGTTACGACCAGGTCATATAGATTTATCAGGTAGGGCTCGGCGATGACATCCAGTAACTTCTGCGCCACTTGCGATGCGCCTACCGCGTCACAACCCGGCAACATCAGAATAAATTCGTCACCACCCA
Organism: Sulfuriferula sp. GW1; assembly: GCF_047300855.1. Taxonomy (GTDB): domain Bacteria; phylum Pseudomonadota; class Gammaproteobacteria; order Burkholderiales; family Sulfuriferulaceae; genus Sulfuriferula. The sequence continues at coordinate 2,238,977 of NZ_CP170197.1, read as the reverse complement.
TGCGGGATGCCGTATCTTCTTCACGCAGAACCGATTGCAAACGTCTGGCGGCTTCGATCAAAAAAGCATCGCCAATACTGTGACCAAGCGTGTCATTGATATCCTTGAAACGGTCAAGATCAATGAACATCAGCGCCAGATATCCGTTACTGCGCTTCGCCAGACTCAACGCATATTTGAGATGTTCGGCCAACTGGATGCGGTTGGGCAGGCCGGTGAGCACATCGAAATTGGCCAGATACTGAATACGTTCCTCGGCGTATTTTCGTTCGGTGATATCTTCCTTGATGCCCAGGTAGTGTGTGATCTGTCCTGAGTCTTCACGCATAGGCGAAATGTATACAGACTCGATGTATTCGATGCCGTCCTTGCGCTTATTGAAGAGCTCTCCTTGCCAGCTTTCCCCGCGATTCAGACAATCCCACATGCTGTCGTAGGTGGTGCGCGGCGTCTTGCCGGATTTCAACAGACGCGGGTTTTTTCCGATGACCTCGTCGGGGCTGTACCCAGTCGTTTTGACAAAGGCCGTGTTGACATACTCAATCCTTGCATCGAGGTCAGTGATAAGGATGACGTTGGGACTTTGTTCGACTGTCTGCGACAGCTTGCGCAACTGATCCTGCTCCCGCTTGCGTTCAGTCTCGTTGTCGAAGCGATTCAGCGCGAAGCCGATATCCATCGCCATTTCAACCAAAAGATCCTGAGCCGCCTTATCGAATGCATTGACTGTATCGGAATACAGAATGAATGCGCCCACAGTGACGCCATGTCGATGCAAAGGCAGCGAAGCCATGGCATTCCAGCCAAATTTCATGCCTCCCTCACGCCAAACGGCGGTAGCGGGATCCTGGTGAAAGTCCTGACACCAGTAGGGTTGGTTTCCGCGCATGGCAGTTCCGGTGGGACCTTGTCCGCTTGGTTTGTTCGCATCCACCGAGACTTCGATCCCTTCCAGAAATTCAATGCCGACACCGAATGAAGCCACTGGTTTGATCAGTTTGCTTGCCTCATCCAGCATCCCGATCCACGCCATTTTCATGCCACCGAAAACGACCGCGTCACGGCAGACTTGTGGCAACAACTCTGCCTCGCTGGCACAGCGCACGATGGCCTGGTTGCATTGACTCAGTGCGGCATACAGCTGGGTTAATCGCAGCACTTGAGCCTCGGCAAGCTTGCGTTCGGTGATGTCCCGTATGATCCCCAGCAGGTTGCCATCGGGCATTGTGGTGGCAGTCACCTCCGCCGCAAAGGTGGAGCCATCCTTACGGCGAAGCCGCCACTCGCGCAGGTAATGGTTTTCGGTTTTGATCGCCTGCAACGCGGGTTCGATATGTTGAATCTCGGCCTGAAAAACGATATCCGAGGCGCGCAAACCAATCAATTCGTCGCGTGTATAGCCGAGCATCCGGCACATACTTTCATTGGCGTCGAGATAGTAACTCTCAGGATTGGCGATGACGATACCGCTTGGCGCATACTCGAACAGCAAACGGTAACGAGCCTCGCTTTCCTGTAGCGCAATCTCCGCCCGCTTGCGTTCGGTAATGACATTGGCCGACGGGACGAGAAACTCGACCTTACCGGTCTCGTCACGCAGCGGATTCAGGGAGAAATCAATGATGATGAACTGGTTTTCAGCCGCGCGTACCTGCACGTCATAGCGCGAACTTTCACCCAAAGCGGCGCGTTCGATGGCGGCGCGCAGTTGTTGCTGAACCGGTTCGGAGTAAGACCACCAGTAGGTGTGTTCAAACGGCTTTCCCAGCACATCGGCAGGTTCCAACCCGCCTGCTGCCAGCGCTAATCGGTTGGCTTCGATCAATGTCCCGTCTGTTGTCAACAAGCCCAGGAAGGTTTCCGAGCCTATTCCGTCGATCAGTTTACGCAGCCGTTCTTTACCCGCCTTCAACGCAGTTTCTGTTCGATGGTGGATGATGGCGATGGCAGCGGTATGCGTGGCGGTATCGATGAGCCGCAGTTGCTCGGCTTGCGGCAGTCCAGGCTGGCGGTAATACATCGCGAAGGTGCCGAGCACGCGTTGCTGCTTGTCGAAAATCGGCGTGGACCAGCAGGCGTGCAACGCGTGGGGCAGCGCCGCCGCTTTGTAAACTGCCCAGAGCGGATCGGTGGCAATTTCTTCTACAAACACGGCCTCCTTACGGTAGGCGGCTGTGCCGCACGATCCGGCGCATGGTCCGATCGGTTGCCCATCCACCGCCGCCACAAATTCCGCCGGCAGGCTCGGCGCGGCGCCGTGCCGAACGTGAATACCATCTTCGTCGAGCAGCAGTATGGAACCCAGCATTCCCGGTGATTGTGCCTCGATCAGCCGCACCAGTGCTGTCAGCGTATCAGGCAAAGGAATTCCGGTGGCGATCATCTCCAGGATATGCTTCTGCCCGTCAAGCAGGGTTTCCATGTGTTTGCGCCGGGTGATGTCATGTGCAATTCCGAGAATCTGGCTTACCTGACCCTGTGCATCACGGGTAAACGGCGTTTCACGGCTATTCAGCCAGTGCCAAACACCCTGTTTATCCCGGATGCGGTATTCGATAGAGCGGATTTCTTCATTCGAGGCGTCTTTCCATGCGGCATGGTTTGCGGAGATAGTGGGCAAGTCGTCAGGGTGGAAAAGCTGAAGCACTTCGCTGCCCATTGCCTGCGCCTCTTCATGCGTATAGCCGAAGGCGGTAAGCCAGTGCCGGTTGACATAAACGTTTTGCTGTTCTGGCAGATCGAAAATATAGACCGTGCCCGGTTCAGTCTCCAGAATCCGTTCCAGCATGTGCGTTTTATCTTGAAGCCTGGACTCAAGTTTTTTGCGCTGGCTGATATCGCGCACACTGGAAAGAATGGCTCGTTTACCCAGATAAATGATGGGGGAGGAATAGATTTCCACCTGCAGTTCGTTACCGTTTTTGCACCGGTGTATCCACTCGAACTGTTCGGGAGAATCCAGGGCTTTATGCAGCCGGGGCAAGATTTCAGCCCCCAGATGCGGGGCAGCAAGGTCAGAAACATTCATCTGCATCAACTCATCTGCACTGTAGCCATACCGTAAGGTCGCAGTCAGGTTCGCATTGAGTATCTGGCCAGATGAATCAATTATAAAAATCGCATCGGAAATCGCATCGAATATCATGCGGAAATCAGCATTTTTATCAGGCGGAATATTTTTTCCCATGTTCGATTCCGTTGAGATTATCGTGAGACCCTGAATTACTATAGCAAATACGGGTTTGATTTGATTGCCAAATTTTGGCTATCAATTCACGCTACCCAACAAGCTTGAAGATGCTATTCGCCAAGTCGAGGACGCAAGCAGGGGCGCCCCGTTGTGGATAAGATACGGGCGGGAATGAAGTGTGCTGCAATCTTGCCGTTGCGCTTGCGAATTGAAGGGTGCCAATCAATAACAGTGCGTCGATAACCAATGCGGCAGTGGGTTCGCTGACTTACGCCTGCCAAACCCCATAGCCAGCCTCGCGCAGGCCGATCGCCAACTCCACTTCCATGTCGCGAGCGCCCTCATAGGGCATCGGGTTGTAAACTTCGTAGAGCTCCGGCAATAGGCGCAAGCCGAATTGTTTGACGTATCGATTGGACTGGATACCTGCCTTATGTTTGTCGAAGCGCACGTCGGGGTCCAATCCGGTCATGCCGACATAAACGCAGGGTTTGCCCGTGACATAACCGGGGTTGGATTTTTTGAAGCGGCCTTCGTAAAGAACGTCCTTCGACAGTTCGATCACATAGACGTGATAGTGGTTACGGCGCCCCATGGTTGGGGGTCAGAGGACTTGTTTCACAGGCTCTGTTACAAGACCGGCGGGTGATCGCCGGTCTTTATGATGATTACTTCTTGCTGCCGTTCACCGCTGCTTTCAGCGTGGCACCCGCCTTGAAGGCAGGCGCTTTCGATGCCTTGATCTTGAGCTCGGCGCCGGTAGCAGGATTGCGGCCGGTACGCGCTGCACGCTTGCGAACTTCAAATGTACCAAAGCCGACCAAGGCAACATTGTCGCCTTTCTTCAGCGTGGCAGTGACGATTTCGATCAGCGCAGCAATGTTACGGTCAGCGTCAGCCTTGGTGCTGCCAGTCTTGCCAGCCAAAGCGTCAATCAGTTCTTTACGGTTCATTTTGATAGCTCCCGGTGGTTGTGGTGAAAGTACCGGCATGGATTGTTGTTGAAATTTGGTTTACTTGCAAGGGTTAGCTGCACGCCGGCTGCATGCCACAGGGGCGCCTCAGTTTGCGCTGCCCCACCACGATGACATCCTATGTTGGCTACCGTACAGTGTTTGAGGTGAGGCAGGCGTACTTTAAATTCTGGTCGACGCCGGATGCGACGCGACTGACAAACCACTTACCAGGAGGCTGTCATGACTAAGCAAACCAAAGATCAGCATCAGAAACCGGGGCAGACTCATCCTTCTCCTTTAGAAGAAGTGAACAAGCAAAAACAGAAGGCGGAAGAACGCGAGGTAGCTGGCCGGCATAAAAATGACGGTCAAAAAGATCACAAAGGCGCCCGTTAATGAGGACGTAACCACCGAAAAAAAGGTGGCCAATATCCTTTTTTGTCAGCCATGACACAGTCACACTGATCGCTCGTGCGGCGCCAGGCGGTTGAACATCCGTTCGGGACGGATGGGCGCAACGCATTCACCGCAGTAGATGCTTCCAGGTTCGCAGACTTCAAGCAGTGGCGGATCAACTGTTTTAATAAAAGGATAGATCATGAAAAAACTATTGCTGATCCTGAGCCTAATGGTGATTGGTCTGAGTGGTTGCTATGTTGTGCCTTACGGAGGCCATGATGATGGCTATCGGAGAGGCCGGGATCATCGGGATGATGGTGGTCATCAGCGAGGTCACGATGACCATGATGGTAGGCGGGGTGGAGAGCATGGCGACTGAGATGGCTATCATTGGGTAGCTGCCCCATCTATATGCCAAGGTCTATCTTTGACAGAGTTTGAACAATTCGAAATGATGTCGCCTGAATGGCTGCTTCGAGAAGCGACGGACACATCCGACAGAACAGTGTCGGAAATAGTCATGCGCCGCGCAAAGGGAATGACAGGCTCAGGAAATGAGGTGTCCTCAGTAATGCAAGCTGATCGTCATATCCATGTTTTGCCCGTCGTATGGGAATCTGGCGGCAGAGAATGAAGGTGCTCCCACCACGCCCTTGGCGTCGTTTGAAAACCCGTAGCCTTCGGTCGGGATTCCGAGCCAGTTCATATCGAGCTTGCCATTCATGTTCTCATCATGAATGACGGCCATCGCATACGTTCCCGGCGGGATGTCTTCAAAGTCGCAACGCGCCTGCGTATCCCTGATTTTTATTACCATGATATTGGTAGCAGAGTGCAGATACTCAGTAGGGAAGCCGGCTGAAGATTCGAAAAGTGCACAAGCTATGGTTCCAGTGCTGTTTCTGATGTTCAGAATCTTCACGTGAATGCCGGGACATGATGATTGGGCAAAGGTGAGGACGGGAAGATTCGCTAACACCAGCACCGCAAGCCATGCTACGCATCGAGCACACATGGGAACTCGCATCCACGGACCCCAGGCCGTCAAGCCCACTGCAGTCTTCCGAATGATCGACTCGTTCATGGTCTTCTTCAAAGATCCAGCCTGCATGGGCTGAGCGGATCGCAGCCTCAGCTTTGAGGCACTGCGGGCCAGGATTCTGTTTGCCGAGGTGCGCTCAAACATGACACTCCCCCGAAATACGAAATAACGGCGCGAGACTTCGCATGATTCTCGAATAACTACCCCATGCCGAGATTGACGCTCCAACAGGAGCTTTCATCAACACAAGTCGAAGTGGGCTTCGGCGTAGACACATCTACACGGGTGATGTTGATCGAGAATGGTGACCGGCTACCCACTACCCACTATAAAATCGGATGCACTCCATTTTTCCTGGCTTTCACAGCGCGCAGCCGCGACGAAGGATTAGGATGGACGGCTGAGTATATCGCCTGGTGGTTCTGCACCCTGGGAAGCAAGCGATCGAATTCGTTTTTGACCACTGCATAGCATTCACATACGCGCGACTCCAAGCCCGGCCGGTCAAGCACGGTGATGTGCCCACGGCGGTAGCGAATGAGCCCCGCTTGCTGCAAATGTCCGGCGGCCTCGGTGATGCCTTCACGCCGCACGCCGATCATGCTGGCAATCAGTTCCTGCGTCATGGTCAACTCGTTCGAAGGCATGTGATCGAGGGTCAGCAACAGCCACCGGCACAATTGCTGCTCCACAGTGTGGTGGCGATTGCATACTGCCGTTTGGGATACCTGTGTAATCAGCGCCTGGGTATAGCGCAGCAGCATGTGCTGCATGGCGCCGGCGCGGCGCCCCCCGACACGGTTGTATTCCTCCATCAGCACCCGCGCCTTGAGTCGGTAGGCATAACCGCCGGTAGACACGATGGCCCGGCCAGTAGTGGTATTCCCGCCCATGAAAAGCGAAATGCCGAGTACGCCCTCATTGCCCACCCCCGCGATTTCGGACGATGCACCGCTTTCCGTCATGTAATGCAGAGACACGATGGCGGTTGTCGGAAAATAGACGTACTTTAACTGGCTGCCGGATTCATAAAGGGTTTCGCCCAGCGGCATCGCGACCAACTCCAGATGCGGAGCGATGTGTTCGAATTCCGCCGTAGGCAGTCCGGCAAGAAGATGGTTTTGATTGGGACTTTGCAGGGTATCCATATGCGTCCTGTCAATAAGCGCATCTAAATTATCTGTATAGCATCAACTTGAAAGAATACAAATCCAGCAGGCGGTCATAACCAAGTATCGCCCGCCCGTTTTGGTTGAAAGTGATACCCCGAGAGCTGGTTGTGATGGACAGCTTGCGCTCCGGAGTGGACGGTCGATCATGCATGATCGATACCTGCTTAATCCAGCGTGCGCCGGTAGCGTTTCAAGCCGATCGCCAGTACCACCGCCATGAACACCAACAGTGGCCACACACTCGGCCAGGTTTCGGTCCAGCCGTTGCCTTTCAGCATGATGCCGCGCACGATGTGCAGGAAGTGGGTGAGCGGCAGCGCGGAGCCGATGACCTGTGCCCACTCCGGCATGCCGCGAAACGGGAACATGAAGCCGGACAGTAGCATGGATGGCAGGAAAAAGAAAAACGTCATCTGCATGGCCTGCAGCTGGCTTTTGGCAATGGTGGAAAACATCATGCCGACGGCGAGATTGGCAGCCAGAAAAATCAGCACGCAGGCCAGCAACAGCGGCAGGCTCCCGGCGATGGGGACGTGAAACAGGAAGTACGCGGCGGTAAGGATGACCACCACCTGGATGTAGCCCACCATGATGTAGGGGATGATCTTGCCGATCATCACTTCCAGCGGGTGCACCGGCATGGCCAGCAGATTTTCCAGGGTGCCGCGTTCCAGTTCGCGGGTCACTGCCATGCCGGTCATCATGATCATGGTCATGGTGAGGATGGTTCCCATCAGTCCCGGCACGATGTTGTACTGGGTGATGCCCTCCGGGTTGTAGTTGCGCTGCACGCGGATTTCGAACGGCGGTGGCGTACCGTTCAAGCGGGCGAGCGGGCCGGTCAGGTCATGGGACAGCACGGTCTGGTTGAGGCTGGCCAACGCCGCCAGCGCGTTGCCGGTCGCGGCCGGGTCGGAAGCGTCCGCTTCCACCAGTACCGCGGGTTTCTCGCCGCGGACCAGGCGGCGCGAGAAATCGGCGGGGATGGAAACAATGAACTGGATCGTGCCCACCGCCATGCCTTGTTCCGCCTGTGCGACACCCCCTGTGTAAGGCCGTATATCGAAGTAGCCGCTGTTTTCCAGACCCGCCGTGAAGCTGCGCGAATATGCACTCTGGTCGGCGTCCAGCACCACGGTAGGCAAGTGCTTGGGGTCGGTATTGATGGCAAAGCCGAACAGCACCAGCTGCATCACGGGAATGCTCACCATCATGGCAAAGGTGATACGGTCGCGTCGCAGCTGGATGAATTCCTTCGCCACGATGGCCCACAGGCGGTGCAGGGAGAGCGGCAGCTTCATGTTAACAATCGCAATTCAATGGCCACAGAGGCCACAGAGAAGGCGAGAGCGAGATTGGCAACGATCTTGTTCTGGGCATACAAGCATATCCGGCCCGACCGCCTTGGCTGTTCTCCGTGTGCTCTGTGTTCTCTGTGGCCAAAGCAATTTCAAGCTTCATCCGATTTTCTCCGGGGTGCGATCCATGAGTTGGATGAAGACCTGCTCCAGTCCCGTTTCCACTGGCTCGAAGCGCAAGCCCTCAATCCCGGACAGGCTCTGTCTGATGCGTTCTCCGTCTGTGCCGCTGACGCTGTAAACATGCCCCATGGCAACGACCTGCTCGATGCCGGGCAGAGCTTTGAGCCGTTCTCCCAGTGCCAGGTCGTTGCCTTGTACGTTGAAACTGACCAGTTTGCTGGCAGCCAGCAGTTCGTCCGGTGTGCCCGATGCGAGCAGGTCGCCATAGGCGATGTAGCCCAGGCGGTGGCAGCGTGCTGCCTCGTCCATGTAGTGAGTGGACACCAGCACGCTGATGCCTTGTCCGGCCAGGCGGTGAATTTCATCCCAGAAATCGCGCCGCGCCTTGGGGTCGACACCGGCGGTGGGTTCATCCAGCAGCAGCAGGCGTGGCTGGTGCAGCATGCAGGCAGCCAAGGCCAGGCGCTGTTTCCAGCCGCCGGAGAGAGTGCCCGCCAGTTGTTCGCGCCGGTCGGCCAGACCGAGATCGATCATCGACTGCTCTACCACGCTGCGGCGGTTGTCCATGCCATACATGCGTGCCACAAAGTCCAGATTTTCGCGGATGGATAAATCATCGTAAAAGCTGAACCGCTGGGTCATGTAGCCCACCTGTTTCTTGATTTCGCGGCTCTGCGTGAGCACGTCGAAATCCAGGCAGGTGCCGCTGCCGGAATCCGGCGTGAGCAGCCCGCACAGCATGCGGATCGAGGTGGTCTTGCCGCTGCCGTTGGGTCCGAGAAAGCCGAATATTTCGCCGCCGCGCACCTGTAGCGACAGGCCGTTGACGGCGCGCTTGCCGTTGAAGGATTTGCTCAGTTCGTGGACGTCGATGAGCAGCGCCTCGCTCATTGCAGCGTCACGCTCACCGGCTGGCCGGGGTGCAGCCGCGTCGCATCCTTCGGCGCGGGCCAGGCTTCCACCATGTAGACCAGACGGTGGCGGTTGTTTTCGCTATACAGCACTGGCGGCGTGTATTCGGCTTGCTGGGCGATGAAGCGCACGGTGGCCGCGATCGGTGCGCCGCAGCCATCGCAACTGATGTGCACGCTTGCTCCGGCATGCAGGGCGGCCAGCTGCGTTTCCGGCACGAAGAAACGCACCTTGATATTCTGCGGCGGCAGGATGGACAGCACCGGCTGGCCGGCGGCCACCCATTCCCCTACACGGTAAAAACTGTCCTCCACCGGACCGCTCACCGGCGCGGTCTGGGATTTCTGCGCCAGCCGAACCTGGCTTTGCGCCAGCTGCGCCTGGGCAGCATTGACTTGAGCGGCAGCGGCAGAACGCTCATCCGCGCGTCCCGGCAGCCGGGCGCTGGTGCGCTGTGCTTCGGTTTCGGCGAGGTGCGCCTGGTCGCGGGCGAGCTGGGTGCGTGCCTGGTCCAGTGCCTCGACGCTGATAAAGCCTTTCGCCCGCAATGCCTGCTGGCGCGCCAACTGATCCCGGGACAGTTGGGCGCGTGCCCGCGCATCCGCAATCTGGGCATCGATCACTGCGATCTCCGGCGCTCGCTTGCCTGTACCCAGGTTGGCCGCTTGCGCCTGCGCCTGTGCCAGCAGTGCTTGTGACTGTGCCACTGCGGCGGCTTCCTGCGCCTGTTCCAGACTGAACAAGGCGGTACCCGTCTGCACCGTGTCGCCGCGCCGCACCGCGAGCGAAGTCAACACCCCCGACTGCTGCGCAGCCACCCGCACCGGCTCGCCTTCCGCGTAGCCCTGGAAGTGTTGCGGTGGAGCGGGCTGGCATCCCGCCAGGAGACATCCCGCCAACAGGTGCGGCACTAAGCTGTAATAACGGTTAAACAGAATATTCATGGGTCGGCAGCATGGTGGACAGGTGCAGGATGAAGCATAACATTCTAAACGCGTCAGCCCCGCGCGCGGTAAGTGTCAAAGTCGGGGCGGATGAAGCCGACGCGACCTATACTGGTCAGGTAACAGTGACGGGGCATGATTACAAGGCACCTCTAAAGCCATGGAAGGCGTGGATTACTTCGAGCACGATGCCGACATCGGCGTTATCGGCTGCGGCAGCAGCGTGGGGCAGGCGTTCGAGCGCGCCGCCGCGGCCATGTTCGCGGTGATGACCGATCTTGCGGCAGTGCAGCGCAGCGTGCAGGTGGCATTCGATTTCGAGGAAGCCGACCTGGAGCTGGCGCTGGTGATCTGGCTCAACCGCCTGTTGGCGGAAGCGCGTGCCCAGGGCTTGATATTCGGGCATTTTCAGCTGCAGCGGGACGGCGACAACTGGCATGGCACAGCCTGGGGCGAGCCGTGGCGGTCCGATCTGGAACGCGGCGTGGAGGTGAAGGGCGCATTGGTTATTTTGAAACTAGCGGACAGTCAATTTTTTTTTAGAACACTGACACTCAACATAGAAGTGAGCGGCCTGCGCGTCTTTTCGAGCAGGCCGCTCGACTGCCGGGTTAGCCAACATTGGCAAGCGCCTCGGCCAATACCCGCTTGCCCTCAGCAAGTCGAGCCGCGCGCGGCAAGCCCCTGATGTCGCCAAACAACTCAACGGCGACTTGATACGGTTCAATTGAGCGCTCCAGGGTTGGAGCGTGGCAGGCGAGAAACCAAAGTTGGAAGACGGACTCTTCAACCGACAGGGGGCCGAAATTGCCGGAGTTCATAACCGTCCAAAATACCACTGATTCAGTTTCAATCGGATCAAACTGGAAAGTCTCAGACGCGTCGGTGCGAGCATGCTTGAGGAAGTTCTGAGGTTTGCGCATCACGTTGAAATACTCTGGCGCGGAGATCCCGTTCGCGTCTTGGGCAAATTTGTCCCAAGACTTATCTGGATGCAGTTGATCCACCAAATCGGAAATAATGATTGAAGCGGCGCCCACAAGCGTATGAACTGCAACAGGGTCAACACCATCAAATAACAGTCGAATCGCCACTGTCAGTTGTCTGCGCGCGGCATCGAGCTTGGAGAGTTCGAAACGGTCTGTCATGTTGGCTACGTTTGAAATCACCGGCGCTGCGCGGCTTCATTGCGCAGCGCCCTGTGGATTGATGGGTTGGGCCACGCTCTCATTAGACTTGAATGCCTGCGAGGATAACCTTGCGGACACTATTATCGATGCAGCATATGAACTTGTGGCTTCAACGTACCGAAGGAAAGCTTCGCGCCCTACCACGATAGGGTCTCCAAGTTTCTGAGGAAGCCATGGGCAAAGTTCAAGTAGACGCGTGTCCGCTACTCCCGCACGGTGAACGATGACATTCCGTACCGCAGCTAACTCGCTAAGGTTTCGGCGTTGTTCGGGCGTGACATTCGGGTGAATCCCAAAAGGCTTTAATAGACACTCAAACCGTCCTGCCCCAGGTTTCAAAGCCGCAGCAAGTTCACGCTCTAGGATGCCTACTAGGTAACGCATTCTGTCTTCACCGTTAAAACTCTCGTACTCTGTGATTCGGACGCGAACGTTGTTGAACTCTGGGACGAGACGGGCTGACGGATAGGCAACCAACCAGCGAACAAGAAAATCACGGAACGCTGCTTCCAATGCGCCCCAGATCAGAACCGAAGCTGCACTATGTAAGAGAGGCAAGTCTGCGGCGACTTCTTTTGCGGCTAAGTCTTCGACCTCCTGAACTTCCTTTACGACGTCTACTGGTTTGCGCAGTACCTCAGTAAGCCTAGCAGCGCCATTCATTGATCGAAGCGCTGAGCCCGTAACCCAAACGAGTTGAAGAATCTGCTCTCGCCTGTGCAAGAAAATGTTCTCGAACGGTTCATACTCGTATTCGGTAGGGCTTGAGGTATCGGAGATCATTGGATCATGGGGCCCAACGTAGAGCTAACCGGCGCTGCGCTGCTTCATGCGCAGCGTCCGAGTTGAGTGATGGGATGGACTCTCTCCGCTTTTTATTGCCATAGTAGGCATTACTGGTCTTCATGGGCATGGGGGTCAGTCATCAACGAAAGGAGTCCGACATGAATGCTACTACCGTTGCCGTTGACCTGGCAAAGAGTGTGTTTCAACTGGCCGTGGCTGATTCACAGTGGAAAGTGATCGAAACCCACCGCCTCACCCGCAGCCAGTTCGAACGCTGGTTCTTAAACCGCGATGTATCTCTCGTAGTGATGGAAGCCTGCGGCTCCGCCCATCACTGGGCCCGCGCTCTTTCCGGCCTGGGTATTGAGGTCAAACTCCTGCCCGCCAGCTACGTGCGCGCCTACGTCAAGCGCAACAAGACCGATGCCGCCGATGCAGCGGCCCTGCTCGAAGCCGCCCGCGCCGCCGACATTGCGCCGGTGCGGGTCAAATCGGTCGAGCAACAGGCCTTGCAGGGCCTGCATCGCACCCGCTCGCTGTGGATGAGCACCCGCACTTCCCGCATCAATGCCCTGCGCGGCTTCTGCCGGGAATTCGGCCTGGCCATTCCGCAGGGTTCGCGTACCGGGGTGGAAGCGATGGCTCGGCTGCTGGCCGATCCGGCCTCGGCCATTCCCGGCCTGATCCGCGGAACGATGAAACTGCTCATCGAAGAGATCCGTCTGCTCGAAGCCCGCATCGCGCAACTGGAGAAGGAACTGGCTGAACTGGCCAAACAGAGTCCGGCCTGCCAGCAATTGCTGACCGTGCCCGGCATCGGGCTGCTGACCGCTACCGCGATGGTCGCCGCCACCGGCGGCGAGGTGAATCACTACCGCGACGCCCGCCACTTTGCCAGCTGGTTCGGGCTCACGCCCAGGGAATACAGTTCAGGTTCCACCCGACGTCTGGGGCGCATCTCCAAGCGTGGCGACCGCTATCTCAGGATGCTGCTCACCCACGGGGCGCGCGCGGTGCTTAGAGCGGCGACGGTGGCCAGGCTGGCCAGTCGGCAGATCGACGGCCTGAAAGACTGGGCACTCAAGGTACAGGGACGAACCAACCACAACAAGGCCGCCTGTGCCCTGGCCAACAAGCTCGCGCGTATCTGTTATGCCGTACTGCGGGATCATGAACCCTACGGCAAGCTCAGTGTTCGAGAGGAGAACAAGAAGATGAACCGTACGGCGTATGCCGTGGCGGTTTAAGGCAGCAGGACACTCACCCTGCGTTTGCGAAGAGACTGATCGCCCATCATGGCTCAAACGATTGCCTCATCACGGACTGACGCCGGTAACCCTGCCGGCACCCAAGCTGCCGCTTGCAGCGATTGGCGCGCCGTGAGCAGATTCCATGTCGGCACGGGTCACACAGAACCCACACAAGATGCCGGATATACGACTGCACGCAATTCCGAACAGCCACAACTATCGATCAGGTTTCTTGCTTTTGGGGGGAGTCCATATACGCCGGGTTAGGTTGCACGGCATGGCTGCTCATAGAACCCAAAACCAAATTAACACCCCCACCCATGAAATGGCTGTATATATCTTGAGACCCGCGGCATGCCAGAAAGGTGCAGGCGCTTCAATTAAGAAAGCCGATGTGATTGTTCCTTCGAGCCGCTCTGCACCCCCAAAGAAAAGCACCCACGCTGCGAAGAGTGTTGCGGCACCAAATGCTAGAAGCTCCACCATTACGCGACGTCCTCTTCTTGCGACCTACAGTAATTAACCAGACCCGCCGTTCTGTATATTGATATTCGCAGAACACGTTGATTCGCAGTAACCAATTGATTCATAGTTGGTTCACCTAGGCTTCTAGTCCGCATATGCGTTAATAATACAGACAGATAACGTCAGTGTAATCTAGTTGCGAGGTGTGGCTGTTCGTGTTGCCTTTTGTTGCGGGGATGTTGGTGCTGGAAGAGGTAAGCAAAAGGCAAAAGGCAAAAGGCAAAAGGCAAAAGGCAAAAGGCAAAAGGCAAAAGGCAAAAGGCAAAAGGCAAAAGGCAAAAGGCAAAAGGCAAGAACCGGGGAGGTGACCGGTTTGACTTTTACCTGCTGCCTGGCCGCACTAAAGTTCGATCTGGGCGCCCAGTTCAATCACCCGGTTAGTGGGGATATTAAAAAAGGCAGTTGCGCTGCTGCCATTGCGGGCCATGTTGACGAACAATTTCTCGCGCCACAGGGCCATGCCCGGCACCTTGGTTGCGATGAGGGTTTCACGGCTAAGGAAGAAAGAAGTTTCCAGCATGTTGAACTCGAGTCCACCTATCTTGCACAGGGCGAGTGCTTGCGGAATGTCGGGATCATCCTTGAATCCATAATTGATCTTGATCCGGTAAAACTCATTTCCCAGTGGGGAAATTTCAACGCGTTCGCTGGCGGGCACCCATGGCACATCTTTGGTCCGGACGGTAAGCAGCACCACTTTTTCATGCAGCACTTTGTTGTGGGCAAGGTTATGCAGCAGGGCGTGAGGCACGCCTTCCGGGGTGGCGGTCAGGAATACCGCCGTCCCGGGGACACGTAGCGGCGGATGAGCAGCGATGCCAGCGAGGAAAGGTTCAAGCGCAATCGCATTGATATGCAGGCGTTCGAACAGGATTTCGCGCCCTCTTTTCCAGGTCGTCATCAACGTGAACAGGACGATGCCGACAGCCAGCGGGAACCAGCCGCCATGGACAATCTTCATGGCATTGGCGCTGAAAAACGCCAGGTCGACCGACAGGAAAAAGGTCATGCCAATCAGGGTGGCAGGCCAGCTCCATCGCCACAGACCGCGCACCACAACAAAGGCAAGAATGGTAGTCATTGCCATGGTGCCGGTGACGGCGATACCGTAGGCGGCAGCCAGTTTGCCGGATGTCTGGAAACCGAGAACCAGGGCGATGATGCCTGCCAGCATGGCCCAGTTCATGAATGGAATGTAGGTTTGGCCGATCTCCTTGGCCGAGGTGTGCAGGATTTCCATGCGCGGCAGGTAGCCCAGCTGGATGGCCTGGCGGGTGATGGAAAAAGCCCCGCTGATCACCGCCTGCGAGGCAATGACCGTGGCCACGGTGGCGAGGGCGACCATGGGTAACAGCCCCCATTCCGGTACCATTTTGTAGAACGGGTTTGCCGCGGCGCCGGCATCATGGATCATCAATGCGCCCTGGCCAAAATAATTGAGCAGCAGTGCAGGCAGAACAAATCCGAACCAGGCTGCGCGAATGGGGTGTTTGCCGAAATGCCCCATGTCGGCATACAGGGCCTCGGCACCCGTCAGCGCGAGCACCACGGCACCCAGCGCCAGGAATCCCTGCCATCGGTTTTCAATGAAAAAGTGCACGGCATACATCGGGTTGACAGCCTGTAGCACATCGGGAAACTGGATGATTTTGATCAGCCCGAGTCCGCCCAGAGTGGCGAACCAGATCATCATGATCGGGCCGAACAGCGCGCCGACGCTGGCTGTTCCCTTGCGTTGAATCAGGAACAGTCCGATCAGCACAGCAAGCGAAATGGGAATGACATACGGCTTGAACGCGGGGGTGGCGATTTCCAGTCCTTCGACGGCGGAGAGTACCGAGATCGCCGGGGTGATGATGCCATCGCCATAAAACAGGGCCGCCCCAAACAGGCCTAAAACCACGAGCAGCCAGCGCATGCGGGAATCCTTCGAAGTAACCCGCTGCATCAGGGCGATAAGCGCCATGATGCCGCCTTCGCCCTTGTTGTCTGCACGCATGATGAAGACGACATACTTGAGCGAGACCACGATCAGTAATGCCCAGAAAACCAGGGAGAGAATTCCAAGCACATTGTTGTGGCTGGGGATGACGCCGTGCGGCCCATTGAAAACCTGTTGCAATGCATACAGGGGGCTGGTGCCGATATCGCCATAAACGACGCCGATCGCGCCGATGGAAAGCGCGGTCAGCCCCTGCTTTTTCAAAGGGTCTGAGACGTTGGGCTGCTGCATGATTCTCGCAATCTGGATTTTACGTTGAGTGTGATTATCTGGTTTTTTCAGCGGGTGCAATATACACATGCAACGCCAAAGACGGAATGACAGGTAGCCGGCCAGTTAGGTTAACTGTTGCCTGCAGCGCGACACAGGTCGGGTATAGCCACGGACTCAGGAATTTACCACAAAACTCAAACACCAGTCTTCGTTCAGCATCTGGGTGATCACTTCAGCGGGGACCGGCCGGCTGAAATAATAGCCCTGCATCAGATCGCACTGGCGCGACCGCAGGAATACCATCTGTTCGTTGGTTTCCACGCCCTCGGCGATGGTTTTCATGCCGAGACTGCGCGCCATGGCGATAATGGCACTGACGATTGCCGCGTCGTTCGGGTCGGTGTGTATGTCGCGCACGAACGACTGGTCGATCTTGATGGCGCTAATCGGAAAGCGTTTCAGATAGCTTAAAGAGGAATAGCCGGTACCGAAGTCGTCGATGGAAATGGCAATGCCCAGAGCGTTTAATTCATGCAGCATGTTAATGGACGTCTGGATGTCCTGAATCAGCGTGCTTTCGGTGATTTCCAGTTCCAGCAAGTCAGGGGCCAGACCGGTTTGCGCCAGGATCCGGGTAATGGTTTGCGCCAGATTGTGCTGAGCGAATTGCCGTCCGGACAGATTGACCGCGATAGGCAGGGCAGGCCGGCCCGCCATCTGCCAGGCGTGGTTCTGGGTGCAGGCGGTGCGCAACACCCATTCGCCGATGGGAACGATCAGGCCGGTTTTCTCGGCCAGCGGAATAAACTCGGCCGGAGAAATCATGCCCAGTTCCGGATGTTGCCAGCGTAGCAACGCCTCCATCCCGCATACCTGGCCGGTGACGAGATCCAGTTGCGGCTGATAGTACAGTTGCAATTCCCCACGCTCCAGCGCGTGGTGCAACGCGTTGTCCAGTATCAGGTGTTGCAGCGCCTTGGCGTTCATCTCCGCGGTGTAAAACTGGTAAGCGTCGCCACCCATGTCCTTGCTGCGGTTCAATGCGATCGCGGCATTTTTCAGCAGGCCGCCCGGGGTGAGGTCGTCATGCGGATAGACGGCAATGCCGATGCTGGCGGTAAGGAATAATTCATGCTCCTTGATGTGGAAGGGCGCCTTGAAGCTGTGCAGGACTTTTTGCGTACAATCGTTTACGTCGTCGAGTTGCGCGAGGTCAGTGAAGATAAGGGCGAACTCGTCGCCACCAGGGCGGGCCAAGGTGTCATCGTCGCGTACATTTTCCTGCAGGCGTTTGGCGACCTCCTGCAGCAGGGTATTGCCTACCTCATGGCTGAGGGTCTCATTGATGGTTTTGAAGCGGTCGAGGTTGAGATACATCGCAGCCACCAACCGCTCGCGGCGCTGGGCTTCGAGGATCGCCACTTCCAGGCGGTCGGTGTAGAGGGCGCGGTTGGGCAGCCCGGTCAGGCTGTCGTGCGTTGCGAGGTGCAGCAACTGTGCCTCATGGAGCTTGCGCTCCGAAATGTCACGCATGATGGTGGAGAAAAAATCCACGCTGCCATCGGGGAGTTTGTGCGCGACAATGACTACAGAGACGGGAATTTCCTGTCCATTGCGACAGAGCAGCGCGCTTTCGCCACGCCACATGCCTTCGCGTATGGCAGTCGGGATGCCATGGCCGATCACTCTTTCCTCCGCCCACACCGGCAGATAGGCCTGCATATGGGTGGTGGAGAGGTCTTCGTCCAGGGCGATGCCGAGCATATTGCGCCCGGCCTGGTTCACAAAGCTAACCGTTCCATCCTGGCCGCAAACTCCAATAAAATCGATGGCGGAATTGATGATGGCCGCCAGTTGCGCACGGCCGCTCTCGGCCAGCTTGCGTTCGGTAATATCCCGCGTGATGGACAGCAGCGATGTGCTGCCATCGATTTCGCTGACCAGCGGGACTGCGTGGGTTTCCAGCCAGCGGCGATGGCCTTGGAGACCGATGATCTCGAATTCCAGTGAACCTTTATTACCCGCCAGTACGTTGCCGGTCAAATCCTTGAAAGCTTGACGGTACTCGGGCAAAAGCAGGGTCTCCAGTTTTTTTCCGAGCACTTGTTCGCTGGAATCCGCTTCGATCATCGCCAGTCCCGATGCATTCATGAATTGCAAACGGTGATCCGGGCCTATGATTTTGACGCATTCAGGCTCGGTGTCGATGATGGCACGCAGGCGCGATTCGCTTTCGCGCAACGCGTTTTCCGCTTTATGCAGAAGCTGTCGCTGCTCGGCTCGATCCAATATCGAACGTACACGGGTGGGAAGCAGGGCATAGTGCCGGGGAGTTTTGAGCACATAGTCATCCAGGCCCGCCTGCATCGCTTCCACGGCGACTTCTTCACTGCCGGTGCCGGTGAACATGACCACTGGACATTGCGGCAAGGCTGCCTTGATCAGGCGCAGAATGTTTAATCCGTCGGTCCAGCGCAAGTGATAATCGGTAATCACCAGCTCGAGATTGCCGGCTTTAATGCGCCGCATGAATCCGCCCATGTCCGTGACGAATTCGACCTGAATGCCGGGAAATTCAAGTTGCAAAGCACGCGTGGCCAGTGCGCGATCATCCGGGTTGTCATCGACCAGCAGGCATGTCAGGGGTAAAGGATGGGATTTTTTCATATCCATATCATTCCCCGATGGACGGGTTGATATCCGGTTTTTCATTGAGAATGAACCAGTACAGTCCGAGCGCCTTGATCATTTCCAGCAGGCTGTCGAATGCCACCGGCTTGACCAGGTAGGAATTGGCGCCGAGATCATAGGCAAGCCCCACATCCGTACTTTCCTTGGAGGAGGTCAACACCACTACCGGCAGGCGGCGCAAGCCGGGTTGCTCGCGCAGCCACGCCAGCACTTCAAGACCGGATTTGCGCGGCAGCTTCAGGTCCAGCAGCACCAGCGCGGGCAACGGGTAGCGATTGCGGTCGGCGTACTGGCCCTGGCCGGACAGGTAAGCGACTGCCGCTTCGCCGTCTTCCACCACCTGTAACGGATTGACCAGATTCGTCTTGTCCTTGGCGCGCCGGAACAGCATGATGTCATTGGAGTCGTCTTCCACCAGCAACAGCGTTGGCAGGGTTATATTCATCGTTTTCTCTCCTGTATCGGCAACTCTATCCAGAACCGGCTGCCTTGGCCATTTTGCGCTGTCACGCCCACGCGGCCGCCCATGCGCTCCATCCCCTTCTTCACGATGGCGAGCCCGATGCCGGTGCCCGGGTAAGACTCGATGCCGTGCAAACGCTCGAATACGCGAAAAATTCGCTCCTCATGTTCGGCGGGGATGCCGATGCCATTGTCTTCCACCCACAGGCGCACCCGGTTTTCCTGCGCTTCGGCCCATACCCGGATTTGAGGCGTCACCCCGGGTGCGACGAATTTGATGGCGTTGGATAACAGGTTGGCGATCACCTGTACCAGGGTCGGGCGATGCCCAAGCACGTCCGGCAGTGGCTCAACGACGGAAATGATGGCGTGATGTTCGGTGATCTGGGCTTGCAGCTGGGATGTGGCCTCGGCGACGATTTTGGACAAGCTGACCGGTTTCGGGCTGAGTTCGCTGCGGCTCAACTGGCTGTACGCCAGCAAATCCTGGATCAATATGTCCATGCGGCCTGCCGCGGCGACAATGCGCTGCGCGAAATCCTGACCCGCCGGGTCGAGCTGCGCTGCGTAGTCTTCCTGCAGCGCCTGAGTGAACCCCTGGATGGCGCGCAGCGGAGCACGCAGGTCATGCGAAACCGAGTAGCTGAATGCTTCCATCTCGCTCACCGAGGCTTGCAATTCTTCCGCGCGGTGCTGCAGTGCCACATTTAATTCGCGGATGCTTGCCTGTGAATATTGCAACTGGGCATTGGCTTTTTCAAGTTCCGCGGTTCGTTCGGCGACGCGACGCTCCAGATCGCCGTTGAGGGTGCCGATCTCCTGCTCGGCCCGTTTGCGCTCGGTGATGTCATAAGCGGTAGCGAGTCCAACCGGCGCACCTTCGAATTCAATGGAATCGGCAGTGACCTCCAGCCAGCGCTCCTCACCCTGCTTGGTGATAATTTTGAATTCGTAGCAGGCAGCGCCGCTTGTGCTTTGCTGGCGTGCCAAAGAGCGCTCTTTGACTATCTCCACGTACTCGGGCGCCACTAGTTGCCACAAATTCATGGTCAGCAGTTCTTCGCGCGTATAACCGCTGTAGGCGATCGCCTTGGGGTTGACGAAACACAGGCGCCCGCCGCGGTGAAGGAAGATGGCGGTAGCGATGGTTTCGGTGAGCATGCGGAAATTTCTTTCGCGCTCGCGCAAGGTGCTGTTGGCACGCTCGACCGCAGCATGCTCGCGGCGTAACAGCAGGAACAGCACCAGAGCGGTGATCAGAACGAAAGACAATCCGCCCAGGAGTTCCAGTTGCTCGACGAGGCGGGTGTCGACGAACAGTTGCTGCAGGAGGTAATCCGACAAAAAAATCCATAGGGCGGAAAGCAGCAAGTACAGCAGCGCGATGCGAAGCGGTCTGGATATCATCGCGTCAAGCTCCTTCGGCGTGCCGTCTACTCAGAGGACAACGCGGGGAAGCGGATAGTGGTGTGGTTTTTCTCTCATATTTCTCCCCCGGATGACAAATACGGAAAATAACCCCACTGGGTTTTTCCAAGGCTTTGAATTTAAATATACTTCATTCCGGCTATCGGCGATAGCGCCGACGTCAGTGCTGCAGTGTTCCGTAGAGTTTGGCGTAGAGCCCGCCCCCGCGTATTAGCTCGGCGTGCGCACCTTCCTCGATGATCTGGCCGCCGTCGAACACGTAAACGCGGTCGGCCTGCTTCACCGCGGACAGGCGATGGGCAATGATGAGAGTGGTGCGATCCTTCAGAAAATCATGCAGCGCCGCGTGCAGCCGGGCTTCGGTAGCGGCATCCAGTGCGGAGGTGGCTTCGTCGAGGATCACCACCCTGGGGTCGGCAAGGATCATGCGTGCGATGGCCAGGCGCTGGCGTTGTCCGCCGGACAGGCGCACGCCCTGGCGACCGACGAGGGTATCCAGCCCGCCGGGCATGGCTTGCACGGTGTCGGCCAGTTGCGCTACGGTCAGCGCGCGCCACAGTGCCATTTCATCCATATCGCGGCCCAGGGTCAGATTCATGCGCACGCTGTCGTTGAACAGCGCCGGGTGTTGCAGCACGCTGGCGACATTCTCGCGCACCACGTCGAGGCCGATTTCAGTGGTGGGCACGCCATCGAACAGCACGCTGCCGGACTGCGGCTGGTACAGGCCGAGGATGATCTGCACCAGCGTGGATTTGCCACCGCCGGAAGCGCCCACCAGCGCAACTTTTTCGCCCGCCTGGATGGTGAGGCTGACGCCGTTCAGTACCGGGTTTTCGGCGTAGCGAAAGTGCACGTCGCGCACTTCCACGCCGACCGTGTGCCGGCCGGCGAATGGGTTGGCGAGGTGCGGATACTGCGGCTCGTCCTTCAGCGCGAGCAGGTGGTTGATGCGCGTCAGCGCCGCCCGGGCGCCGAACCAGGCGTACTGGATGCCGAGGATGTCCTGCACCGGCCCCATCATGAACCACAGGTAGCCGAACACCGCCATCATCTCGCCGATGCTCAGGTTGGAGTAAACCACCATCAGCATGCTTACGCCGCGAAAGATATCGAAGCCGAACAGGAACACCAGAAACGACGCCCGGCTCGCCGCATCGCTTTTCCACGAGAACGCGGCGGCGTGAGTGCGGATGTCTCGCGCCCGTTCGGCCACCCTGGCAATATAGTGGCGCTCGCGGTTGAGGGCGCGGATCTGCTGGATCGCGTCGAGGGTTTCGGTGAGGGATTGCTGGAACAGCTCGAAGGCGCTGTTCTCACGACGCTTGAGGTCTTTCACTTTCTTGCCCAGCACCATGGTGAAGTAGATCACCAGCGGATTGAGCAGCAGGATGAACAGTGCCAGCTGCCAGTGCATCCACAGCAGCACCGCCGTCATGCCGAGCAGCGAAAGCGCGGCCACCACGAACTTGGCCACGGTGGCGCCGATGAAATCGTCCACGGCGTTCAGGTCGGTGACAAAATGCGACGCCACCGTGCCGCTGCCCAGGGTTTCGTATTCGGACAGGGCGATGCGCGACAGCCGTGCCAGCATCTGGCGGCGCAGGCGGTAGGCCACGTCCTTGGCGATCAGGGTGAACTCGCGGCTCTGCCATACGCCTGCCAGCATGGCGCTCAACCGCAACATCAGCGTGGCGACGAGCACGGCGCCGATATACAGCAGCGGCCCATGCCAGGCGGCGGGAAAGCGCTGGTCGATGAAGTGGGTCAGTGCGCCCGGCTTGTGCAACAAGACCTGATCCACCAGCAACGGCAGCAACAGCGGAATCGGCACGCTGGCAGCAGCCGCAAACAGTGCGACCAGATGGGCGACCAGCAGCGCGCGTTTGTGCTCGCGGGCGATGCCGAGCACGTAAGACCAGGTATAGGTTGGCGGAGCGGTCACGTGTGATCCCGGTTTTATCCGGTCTGCAAAACCAGCCACCCGGCCGCGACGCCGAGCAGAATGGCAAGCATGCCCACGGCAGTTTTGCGCGCCAGCAGCTTGCCGCCGATGAACAGTATCAGTCCGGATTTGAATGCCATATTGGCGATGAAGGCCAGCGTCACCGCCGTCACCACCTGATTCTGCGCCAGCTTGCCCAGCCCGAACAGGCGCAGGCTGGACAGGGTGATCGGATCCACATCAGTGAGGCCAGACGCCAGCGCCACGGCGTACAGGCCCTGGCTGCCGGCGTAATCGGAAAGCCAGGCGGCGGCGAACAGTACCGCCGCGTAGAGCAGGCCGAAGCCCAGCGCGGTGCGTATTTCGGTGGGGTTGTTGAGTTCCAGAGCAGGCAGCTCGCCATCGCTGCGCAAGCCTCGCCACAACAGCGCCGTGCCCAGCAGACCCGCAATCAGTCCACCGCCCAGCACCGGCAACAGCGCGGGTAGCAGCCGTGGCGACACCACCGCAGCGATCACCCCCAGCCGTATCAGCACCATCAGATTGGCGAGCAGAATGACCACCACGGCGACCGGGATCAGCGCTGCATTGCCGCGCGCGTGGCGGGAGAACACCAGCGTGGTGGCGGTGCTCGACACCAGCCCGCCGAGCAGGCCCATCAGGGGTGCGCCGTGGCGCTGTCCGGCGATGCGCAGCGCGGCGTAGCCGGCCAGGCTGACGCCGGAAATCAGCACCACCATCCACCATATTTGATACGGGTTGAGTGCACGGTAGGGGCCGTAATCCTGGTTCGGCAGCAGCGGCAGAATCACCAGCGACAGTACCGCGAACTGCAGGAATGAAATCAGGTCGCGCCGTGTCAGGCTGCGCGTGATGCCGTGCAGTTCGGCCTTGAAGTAGAGCAGCACGGTAGAGACGATGGCGAGCATCACCGCGAGCTGGTGGTAGCCGTACCACACCATCGCGCCCAGTCCGTAACACAGGACGATGGCCGCCACCGTGGTGGTGCCGGGGTCGTCGCCCAGATCCGGCGCGCGCGCATAGGCTGCCACCATCATGCCGCCCACCACCAGCAGGCCGCCGGCCAGCACCCAGGCAGTGCCGGTTTGCTCCGACAATAAAGCTGCCAGCGTACCGAACAGCGCCACCAGGGTGAAGGTGCGCAGCCCGGCCTTGGCGGTGGGGGTGCGCTCGCGTTCCAGGCCGATCAGCATGCCGATGGCAAGGCTGATGGCGAACGCGGGCAGGTGTTCCAGGCCGCCGCTGGTAATGAATTCTGTGTTGATTCAGGTCTCCTCGGCCCAGTGCTCCAGCTTCAATTGTAGGCTGGCCGAGCCATTGTAGACGTTCATTTCTGGCCGGTACACGGCATGAATGCGCTCCGGCAGCGGCTGGTCGCGAAAAAACAGGATGCTCTCGAACTGTTGTCCTGCCATCTGCAGGCGCAGTTTCAGGTGTTTATCACCCACCACACGCTGCTGCACGACGCGGAACACGCCGCTGAAGCTTGGCGCAGCAAAGCCTTGCCCCCACACCTGCCCATCCAGCGCCTGTGCGAGCTCGAGATTCAAGGATTCCGGTGGCAGTTCGCCGTCGGTTTCGATCACCTTGGCGAGGTCGCCGGGCGACAACAATCCTTGTACAGTTTGTTCGAACAGTGCGGCAAATCGCTCGAAATCGGCTGCGCGGATGGACAGCCCGGCCGCTGCGGCATGGCCGCCGAATTTGAGGATCAGCTCGGGCGCGCGTTTGGAGACGATGTCCAGCGCATCGCGCAAATGCAGCGCGCCAATCGAGCGGCCGGAGCCTTTGATCTCGCCATCATTGCCGCGCGCGAAGCACACGGCAGGGCGGTGGAATTTGTCCTTGAGGCGCGATGCCAGAATGCCGATTACACCCTGATGCCACTCCGGGTCGAACAGCGCCAGGCTGTAGCTGTCGGCGGTTTCAATGGCGTCGAGCGAGGCCAGCGCGGTTTCCTGCATGTCGGCCTCGATGCTGCGGCGCTCGGCGTTGAGTGCGTGCAGGCGCCGGGCGATGGCGAGCGCCGCGGCGTCGTCATCGGTGAGCAGGCAGGCGATGCCCAGCGACATGTCCTCCAGGCGTCCGGCAGCATTCAGGCGTGGCCCGACCATGAAACCGAGATCGAATGCCGATGCCCGCGCCGGGTCACGCGCGGCGGCCTGAAATAATGCGCGGATTCCTGCACACGCCCGTCCGGCGCGCATGCGACGCAAACCCTGCTCGACCAGGATGCGGTTGTTGGCGTCCAGCCGTACCACGTCGGCTACCGTGCCCAGTGCCACGATATCGAGCAGTTGCGCCAGATTGGGTGCGGTGTCAGCGCTGAAAATGCCGCGCGTGCGCAATTCGGCGCGCAGCGCCAGCAATACGTAAAACATCACCCCCACCCCGGCCAGATTCTTGCTGGGGAAAGGGCAACCCGGCTGGTTGGGGTTGACGATCAGCGCTTCGGGCAATTCATCGCCGGGCAGGTGGTGATCGGTGACCAGCACTTCGATGCCCAGCCGTTTCGCCTCGGCCACGCCGGCCACGCTGGCGATGCCGTTGTCCACGGTGACGATCAGGTCAGGACGGCGCTCAGCTGCCAGACGCACGATTTCCGGGGTGAGGCCATAGCCGTACTCAAACCGGTTCGGCACCAGATAATCCGCGCTGCCGCCCAGCAGCGCCAGGCCGCGCAGCGCCACCGCGCAGGCCGTGGCGCCGTCGGCGTCATAATCCGCCACTACCAGGATGCGTTCCTGGCGGGCGAGGGCATCTGCCAGCCGCTGTGCCGCGGCGTGGATGTTTTTTAGTGAATCGAAAGGTATCAGCCCGGCGAGCCGGGTTTCCAGTTGCGCTGGCTGGGCAATGCCGCGCGCCGCATAAATACGCGCGAGCACCGGGTGCAGACCGGAGGCAGTGAGTGAGTGGGCGACGGATTCGGGATAAGGGCGGGCGGTAATTTTGACCATGACCGCAGTTTACCTATAAGCCTCGAAAAAGCGATTAACCCGGAGAAAAAATGCACCTGAAAAAGCAGTTGAAGCCACAGAGAACACCGAGGACTCAGAGTAAAAAATATAGGCGGCTTTTCACGATTCACGCTTCAGGAGAAAAACAATTCCTCTTAAAACTTGTGGCACTCCGTGGCCAAAGCCGTTATCTGCTTAACGCTTACTCGACGATGCGAACATCTTTTACGAAATATTCGGTATCGGCGAAGCAGGTGGACGGCACACCGATGTGCTGGTCATAAGTCAGGCTTACGCGCTTGCCCAGGCTCTTGTTTATTTGGGCGGCCACGGCACCATCAGGCACCGTGAAATAGAATTTTTCGCTCAGCGTTCCCGGCATGTTGACCATCGCCAGCTCACCTTCCCAGGTTTTGCACAGCCATCCCTTTTTGGAAAACTTCTGCACATAACCGGCACGTTCGCCGGACGAATACGACCAGTTGAGCACCACCCATGTATAGGCGGCAAACAGCGCCAGCGGTACGATGATCAAGCCTGCGACCCACGGCCACACGCGCCGTTGTCTGGATGGTTGCATCATTATTCTCCCCGAATTGTCTGCATCATTTTAACGCGATTGAGCCGTTATAATCGCGCTTTGTTTTGGGAGCTGTCATGTTGACTACTATTGATTTGATCCGGCACGGCGAGCCAGTGGGCGGGCGCAAATACCGCGGCCAGACCGACGACCCGCTGTCGGAAAAAGGCTGGGCGCAGATGTGGAAAGCCGTGGGGGATTATGCGCAATGGCAACGCATCATCACCTCACCGCTCAGCCGCTGTCAGGCGTTTGCCGAGGCACTGGCGGAAAAGCGCGGTATCCCGGTCAGCGTGGAAGCACGTTTCAAGGAGGTGACCTTTGGTGTCTGGGAAGGTCAGACCTCTGCACAACTCACCGCCCATCATCCCGACCTGCTGTTCGACTTCCGGTGCGACCCGGTAGCGCAGCGTCCGGCAGGCGCGGAGTTGCTGGCGGATTTTCATGCCCGTGTGATGGCTGGCTGGCAAGCCATGCTCGATGCGCATTCCGGTGAGCACCTGCTGGTGGTATGCCATGCTGGCGTGATCCGCATGTTGCTGTCCGGGACGCTGGGCATGCCTGCGCACAATGCTTACCGTATCCAGGTGGGGAGTGCCGCAGTGTCTCGCATCGAGGTGGAAGAAAGACACGGGAAAAGGCTGCCCACGCTGCTATTCCATGATGGTGTTTTAGCGTCGCATGCCCAATCTGGATGAAGCGCACCTGTCTCAGCAGAAATTGTTTATGCACCGAATGGAATCACAAGGGCGGCAGCACCTGTGGTGGTGTCCACTGGTACAGCCAGGTCTCGCTTAATGCCTGGCCGTCTGCGCGCAAATACAGTCGAAGATTGATCGGCTCCGTCGACGTGTCCGTGGGTTTCAGATCGAACATTGCCCGCAATCCATGGATGGATTCAAGTGGACGTACCGAGGTAAGCTCGACTTTGCCACGCGAAGCCGTGATCACCGCTTTGACTGCCGTATCTTTGCCGAGCATGGGCAGTTCGCCGCCGGCGAAATCGATCACGAAGCGCCAGGAAAAATATTTGCGCTTCTGCCCGACAATGCCGCCCTGTCCGGTACGGGTGGCGACCACTCGGGCGAGCGGCGATGCGAAGGGTGGTTTCGCGCCCCAGTAAAGGCGATAGGCGAACAGCAACTCCTGACCGGCCTGCGTGGGCTGGGCCGGATTCCAGAACGCGACGATGTTGTCCGAGGTCTCGTCCGCCGCCGGTAATTCGATCAGCTGTATCGAGCCCTTGCCCCAGTTCGAGCGCGGCTCGACCCACACGCTGGGGCGGCGTTCGTAGAAAGCGCCGTCGTCCTGGTAGTGGTCGAAATTGCGGTCGCGCTGGAGCAGGCCGAAGCCGCGCGGATTGTCGTCGGCGTAGGCGTTGAAACGCAGGCTCGCCGGATTGGTCAGCGGCCGCCAGATCCATTCGCCGTTGCCGCTCCATATCGCCAGTCCGTCGGTATCGTGGATTTCCGGCCGCCAGTCGTTGTTGATGCGATGATCGTTCTCGCCGTAAAGGAACATGCTGGTCAGCGGCGCCACGCCCAGCCGCTCGATCGGTTTGCGTGGGTACAGTGCGGCATCGACATCCATGATCATCCGCGCTGCCGGATGAATGACGAAACGATAGGCGCCGGAAATGCTGGGGGAATCCATCAACGCGTAGACCGTAAGCATGTCCGATTCCGGTTCGGGTCGTTCAAACCAGAAGGCGGTGAAGCGCGGGAACTCTTCGCTGCGCGCCATGCCGCTGTCGATGGCCAGGCCGCGCGCCGACTGGCCGTACTGCATCTCCGCCCCGACGGCACGGAAATAACTCGCGCCCAGAAAGGCGGCGATGTCGCGTTTATCGTCGGTATGGTAGAACAGCTGGAAGCCGGCGAAGCCAAGATTTTTGGGCAAGTGCGTCCCCTGCAGCCCGCTCTTGCCATAATCGAACATGTCCGCGTCATAGGCGATTTCCTGGGCCTGGCCGTCATTCACCTCATACATGCGCACCGGGGTTTTGAAAAACAGCCCCAGATGAAAAAATCGTATCTGGAAACGCAAGCGGTCTTTTGCCCACAACGCATGGGCAGGGCGGTAGCGGATCGCCTGGAACTGGTCCCAATCGAGTTTCTGTACGCGCTCCGGAAGTGTCTCGCCGGGGGCATGATAGGTGCTGCCGGCCAATGCGCGAGCTTGCCCCTTGAGCGCGGCAAAATCGAAATGCTGGCGCCCGCCCAGGACTTTCAGCGGGGCCTCCCCCGTTACGGCAGCGCGGCTCAGCGGTGGAAATGCAGCTAGGCCGAGCGCTGCAGCACCGGCTTTAAGGAAATCGCGTCGGAACATGGTGGGTTGTCCGTGGTCGTTTGGGAAAGGGTATTGCGCCATGCCGGATGCGCCAGCTCCGAAGTCCAGACTTCGAAGTGCAGGCGCGAAAGCGTGATGGGGTCGTTGAGCAAGTGCATCCTGCGGCCTGCATCAAGCGCTGCCGGGCCTTCCCGGAGCGCTTTTTGCAACAGTCTTGCGCGGCTCTCTGCAACGCGGAATTGCCGGAAACGGGGTACGCCCGTGGCGCAGATCAAGGCGTTGGTGGCCGGATCAACGACCGCATCAATGAAGTCCGGCGGGGCATCGGCATGCGCGGCGTAGTCATGCGTCTGGCGCAGTTCTGCGGGGGGATTCAGTTCTTCAGGAATCAGGAAAAGGCATGTCCTGCGCAGGCGCTGTCCCAGGGACACGCGACTGGAGAATACCGATATCGGTATCGAGAGCATCAGCGCGCTGACGACAGGCAATAACCATAGCAGGTAGGAGGGCTTGAGCCAGTAGACGCCTCCAGCCCATACCAGACCCAGCAGCGTATGCCAGCCGTGACGGCGCAGCGCTTCGCCCCAGCCGGTTTCGGCATTTTCCCGCGGAGGCGATTTCCATTTGACACCTCGCCCCAGCAATGGCGCCAGCACGAAACTGGTATGAAACAGCATGCGGATTGGAGCCAGCAGCGCCGAAAACACTATCTCGATCAACATGCTCAGACCGAGACGCAGCCGCCCGCCAAAATGCTTTGCACCCTGAATCCAGATCAGCATGACACTGAGTATTTTGGGCAGGAAAAGCAACGCCGCGGTGACCGAAAACAGCGCAATGGCGCGCTGCGGATCCCATTGCGGCCATATGGGAAACAACTGGAACGGCTGGGTGAAGTATTCCGGCGTTGCAAGGGCGTGCACGGCGAGCTGGGCGGTGGACAGGAGCAGGAACAGGAACCACAGCGGAGCGGACACATAGGCAGCCGCCCCGGTCATGAATACCGCCCGGTGCGCAGGGTGCACGCCATTTGCCAGGAGCAGCCGGAAGTTCATCAGGTTGCCCTGGCACCAGCGCCGGTCGCGCTTCAGTTCATCGATCAGATTGGGAGGGACTTCTTCGTAACTTCCGGGCAGGTCATAGGCGATCCATACGGTCCAGCCGGCACGCCGCATCAGCGCGGCTTCCACGAAGTCATGCGAGAGAATTTCGCCCGACAGGGGGCCGCCCCCCGCCAGCCGTCCCAGCGCGCAGTGACGCATGAAGGGCGCCACGCGGAGGATTGCGTTGTGTCCCCAGTAATGCGATTCGCCCAGTTGCCAGAAATGCAGCCCGGCCACGAAGATCGGCCCGTACACGCGGCTGGCGAACTGCTGCATGCGCGCATACAGGGTATCGCGCCCGGCCACCAGCGGTGCGGACTGGATGATGCCGGCACCGGGGTTGGCTTCCATCAAACGCACGAGACTGATGAGGCACTCGCCGCTCATCACGCTGTCGGCATCGAGCACGACCATGTAGCGGTAGTTGGCGCCCCAGCGCCGGCAGAAATCGGCGACATTGCCGCTCTTGCGCTTGACCCGGTGCTGGCGCCAGCGGTAGAACACATGTCCGAAACCCTGTACCTCGCGGCACAGCTCGAGCCAGGCATTGACCTCGGCGACGCGGTTGTCGGCGCTGCTGCTGTCGCTGAGGATAAAGAAGTCGAAGTGCTGCAACTCGCCGCTGCGTGCCAGCGATTCATGGGTGGCGCGCAACCCGGCGAATACACGCGCCACGTTTTCGTTGCAGATCGGCATGATGATCGCGGTGCGCGCCTGATCGCCGATAGGCATATCGGCGGCGCTGCTGGCGGAAATCGCGTAGCGATCGCCGCCCGCGAGTTTCAGCACAAAGCCCATCATGGCGGTCCAGAAGCCAACCGAAACCCAGCCGGACAAAATAGCGAACAGGATCAGGATGGCAATTTCCAGCGCTTGCTGCCCATGATAGGGCAACACGGCTGCCATGGCGCTGGTGGAAAAATAGACCTGGGCAATGATCAATACCAGCAATACCACGCGACGCAGGGTGGCGGCGGCTTGCCAGCCGCCAGGGGCCGCGGCTCCGGCCTGGGCCGGATGCTCTCCTTCATGGCTGCCAGCCTGACTGAATCGTAGTTGGCGCGACTTGAACAGCCGCAAACTGGGCTTGGGTGGCCAATGTAGCGGGGCCATGGTGCTGCGCCTGATTGTCGGACTGGCGGGTAAACATATTTGTGCTTGCACAGCAGGTCCGGCAATGGTTTCGGGCGCTAGCGGCAGGGTCTTGTGGTTGATGGCGAGTCGGCTGCAGATCGAAGCAAGCGCGGGGGTGTCAGTATCGACAGGGTGATCGGAGCCGGCGAGCGCAGTATGCAAACCCGTCATGGCTTCCTGAGGGTTGCATGGATATTGTTCTGCTACCTGGGTGAGCAGCTCATAGCGCCGTTCCTGCGCCAAAGGCAAACGGTCCAGATAGCGTTCACAAATACTTTGGCCAGGAAAGCAGTGTTTCAATCGGGTGGCAAGATGTAGCTCCATGTTTCGGATATCCCCTTGTTATCGCTGCGCAACGAAGCGCGCAACTCCACTGGTTTATTCGCGTCGATTCTTTGCAAACGCAAGGAGAGGCGCCACCCGCCCGTGGCATCGTTGCGGATCAGTTTTTGCTCCAGAAGCTTGCCGTTTGCATCGACGGATACCATTGCCTCGGGCTTCAACTCGGCGGTGTTCGTGTCTGGTGGCGGATTGCCTGCGAAATCGATCGCCAGTGAGATGCTCCCGTCAGGCGCATGCGTATAGCCTCTGCCATGCAATGTTTGTGCCACCCACAACTCGGGTGGTCGCGTAGCTTTATTCTTCTGCCACAATATGCGGTAGGAGAAATCATAACCAGTTTTTGGTGCGGGCTGCTTGTCCGGCACCCAGTAGGCAACGATGTTGTCGTTGGTCTCGTCCGGGGTGGGAATCTGCACCAGCTCGACGCGGCCGGCGCCCCACTGGCCTTTGGGCTCAACCCACGCGCTGGGGCGAAGTTCGTAACGCAAAACCGGATCCTCGTAATCGGAAAAGTCGCGTTCGCGCTGCATCAGCCCGAAGCCGAACGGGTTGGTCGTGCCAAACGAGGTAACCAGCAGACGCTTGGGGTTGCTCAACGGACGCCATATCCATTCGTCATTACCCATATGGATCGAGAGTCCGTCAGAGTCGTGTACCGACGGGCGGAAATCGTCGCTGTCCGGGTGTTGTCCACGGCCAAAGTAAAACATGCTGGTCAGCGGCGCCAGACCCAGCTTGCCGACCGGGCTGCGCAGATACAGGCGGGCGGTCACATCCATTACCGTATCAACCCCCGGTTGCAGCACGAAGCGATAGGCGCCGGTGGCGCGCGGCGAATCAAGCAGGCCGTAGATGATCAGCTGTTTGTCTGAAGGTTGCGGACGCAACACCCAGAATTCCACGAAGCGCGGAAATTCTTCGCCGGTGCCCAGCGCAGTGTCAATCGCCAGTCCGCGTGCCGACAGGCCATAACGTTGCCCCTTGCCGAGCGCGCGAAAGTAGCTTGCACCGAGGAAGGACAGGACTTCATCCTTGTGGGTGGCCGAATTGATGGGATAGCGCACGCGAAATCCGGCGAAGCCGAGGCCACGCAATTTGCCGGGGTCAATCTTGTTGGTCCCGTAGTCGAAGTCATTCGGGTCGAAGCGAATTTCGCGCACCCCCTGAGCCGTGACTTCGTTGATCTTGACCGGCTGGTCGAAGTGCCAGCCGGGTGGAAAAAAATCCACATTGAAAGGCACTTTGGCGTCGTGCCACAGCGTGCGGTCTTTCTTGTAGCGGATCTGATGGTAATGTTCATAGTCCAGCGCGCGTAATTCAGGCGGCAACGCAACATCCGGTTTCTTGAATGATTCACTTGCAAGTTGTTTTGCACGTTGCGCGACATCCTGAAAATCGAAGGCCGACGCAGGCGCAGACAGACAGATGAACAGAAAACCAGCGACACAGGCGAGCCGTGAAACCCGCCAGGAAGGAGGGACTGTTCGGGAAAGCACGGGCGCACAACAGCGGGGGAACGGCAGTAAAAAAGTCAAATTCAATGAGGCTCCGGCTTGGCATTATTAACTTATTAGTGGTTCAGGCACCCTCGCGTCCGAACCAAGGCGGGTACCCTTGAGAACAACTCGCGGGAGAGAAAGTTCCCGAATCCGGCCAGCACTGTGCAGCATTACCGAATGCGCCGCGGACAAGCCTATCGGATTACCGACCGCAGGGCGGAATGATGCTAATACGACTGAAAGTTAGCGGAACGCGGCTTCCAGCCGATACGGGTGAACGGCTGATCGTGCCCCGATACTGCGAGCGCCACCTCTTCGATCCAGCGTTCGGTAGGAACCGGTTTCAAATAGGATGAAGCAATCACGGCCAGCAGTCCGGCCACCAGCGCCCAGCGGCTCACCCGAAAGGCCTTGAGCGAAGCTGCGCTGCGCAGAAAAACAATGCTGATCAAACCGCCCAGCACAAAGCCTGCCACGGCTTCGGAAATCGAATGTGCGTGAATGACCACGCGCGAAACGTCGATGGCGATGGATATGCCCAATCCCACCGTTGCACCCAGCATGCGCATCAATGGTGTGCTGCGCAGCATCACCAGATAAAACAATACCGGATACACCGCCGTTGCACGCATGGCATGGCCGCTGATACCGGTAAAATCCAGCGCCTGGATACCCAATCCCCAGCCGATGAATGCGATTTTCGTTGCTACGACCAGTGCCATGCCGCCGATAAACAGTACGCACCACCAGCCAGCCAGCCGCCAGGCGCGTCCCATCATCAGCCAGGCGGTAATGGCGGCCGCTGCCGGTGCGGTCACGACGATGCCGCCGAAGCTGGTCAGTTTGAGCCAGGAGATCATGCGTTATGCACCGAGAATGCGCTGGTGGAACGCGAGGTGGTCTTCGATAAAAGTGGCAATGAAGTAATAGCTGTGGTCATAACCGGCGTGCCGGCGCAGGGTAAGCGGCTGTTGTGCGACTGCGCACGCTGCTTCAAATTCATTCGGCAGCAGCTGTTCCTGCAAAAATTTGTCGTTCAACCCCTGGTCGATCAGGATACCGTGCGGGAAGGGTGTGGTGCGTTTTTGCATCAGTTCGCTGGCATCGTATTGCTGCCAGTCGGATTGGTTGGCACCGAGATAATGGGCGAAGGCTTTCTGTCCCCACGGACACTGCGCTGGTGCAGCCACGGGCGCAAACGCCGACACCGAGCGATAGATATCCGGGTTGCGCAGTGCCAGAACCAGCGCACCATGGCCACCCATGGAATGGCCGAACACGCCGATGCGGTCAGCTTGCGCAGGGAATGCGTCGAGGATCAGGCGGCGCAGTTCCTGCGTGATGTAGCTGTCCATGTTGAAGTGCTGGTTCCACGGCGCCTGTGTCGCATCCAGATAAAACCCGGCGCCCTCGCCGAAATCCCAATGGTCGGTTGCGCCTGTGATGCCGGTATCGCGCGGGCTGGTATCCGGCGCCACCAGCATGATGCCGTGCTGCGCGGCAAAGCGCTGCGCGCCGGCCTTGATCATGAAGGTTTCCTCGCTGCAGGTGAGCCCCGCCAGGTAGAACAGAACCGGCACCGGATGCTGTTTGGCCTGCGGCGGTTGATACACCGAGAAGCGCATCGGCAGACCGATGGCAGCCGAGTCGTGGCGATAGAAACCCTGTACGCCGCCGAAGCAGGCGTGTTCGCTGATGCATTCGAGCATGGTCGGCGTCTCAATAAATCACAACGGAACGAATCGATTCGCCGCGTTTCATCAGGTCGAAGCCGTCGTTGATCTGATCCAGCGTCAGGCGATGGGTAATCAGATCGTCGATATTGAGCTTGCCGTCCATGTACCAGTCGACGATTTTGGGTACGTCGGTGCGCCCGCGTGCGCCGCCGAATGCGGAGCCTTTCCAGACCCGTCCGGTCACCAGCTGGAACGGTCGCGTGCTGATCTCCTCGCCGCCAGCGGCCACGCCGATGATGATGGATTGACCCCAGCCCTTGTGGCAGCATTCCAGCGCCTGACGCATGGTAGTGACGTTGCCGATGCACTCAAAGCTGTAATCGGCGCCGCCATCGGTCAGCGCGATGATGCGATCCACCACGTTGTCCACTTCCTTGGGGTTCACGAAATCGGTCATGCCGAATTGGCGCGCCATTGCTTCGCGTGCAGGGTTGATGTCGACGCCGATGATCTTGTTGGCGCCCACCATGCGCGCGGCCTGGATCACATTCAGCCCGATCCCGCCCAGGCCGAATACCACTACATTCGCACCGGCTTCGACCTTGGCGGTAAAAATCACCGCACCGACGCCTGTGGTCACGCCGCAACCGATATAGCACACCTTGTCGAACGGCGCGTCTGCGCGAATCTTTGCCAGCGCGATTTCCGGCACCACGATGTAATTGGAAAAGGTGGAGGTGCCCATATAGTGAAAAATGGGTTTGCCGTCGATGGAAAACCGGCTGGTCGCATCCGGCATCAGGCCGCGCCCCTGGGTGGAGCGGATGGCCTGGCACAGATTGGTTTTCTGCGACAGGCAGAACTTGCACTGCCGGCATTCCGGTGTGTACAGCGGGATGACGTGATCGTCCTTCTTCAGGCTTTTGACGTCGGGGCCGACGTCCACCACCACGCCGGCGCCCTCATGACCGAGGATGGCCGGGAAAATGCCTTCCGGGTCGGCGCCGGACAAAGTGTAGTAATCGGTATGGCAAATACCGGTGGCCTTGATTTCCACCAGCACCTCGCCGGCACGTGGGCCACCCAGTTCCACCTCCTCGATCGTCAGGGGTTGTCCGGCCTTCCATGCGACTGCGGCTCTGGTTTTCATGGAAAATGTTCCTTCATGTAAATGCTGATGCAGTGAATGGGATCCAGCACGCTGAAAATTAAAAACAGGTGCGAGTATAACGGCTGCAGCTGAGTTTCGAACCGGGCGAGCAGCGGGCACTCGCTGATAGAGGCCGGTTTTCCGGTAAAGTTTTGTGGAATACAACCGAAACTCAATATTATGGGTTCTATCTATGCGCTTCAATCAACAGCCGTCGAGCAGATTTCGCTTTCCGCGATTATCGGCTCGCTCAGCTATGCCCTTGATCTGACTGAAGGTTTGCCTGCCGGGCATAGTCTGCGCAGCTGCTGGGTTGGCATGCATGTGGGCCAGCGCATGGGTATGGACAGCCAGGAGCTGTCGCATCTCTATTACACCATTCTGCTCAAGGATGCGGGTTGCAGCAGTAATGCCGCGCGTTTGTTCGAGCTCTACGGTACGGATGAACGCCTGATCAAACGCGACTTCAAGCAGGTCGATTCAGACAGTCTGATGCATCTGGGGCGATTCGTACTTTCCCATGCAGGAATTGGGAAATCTCTGCATGAGCGGGTGACCCGCATTATGAATCTGGCCCAGAATGGCAATGAGTTCGCCACCGAACTGGTAGCTACGCGTTGTGAGCGGGGCGCCAGCATTGCTCGCCAGCTCGGTTTCGACGATGAGGTGGCAGCAGGCATCCGCTGTCTGGACGAACACTGGAACGGCCACGGCAAACCTGCGCGACTGGCGGGTACACAGATCCCCCTCAATGCACGGATTGCTTTGCTGTCGCAAGTCATCGATGTATTCCATTCCGCTGGCGGCGCAGCGCTTGCCCTGGAGGAAGTCGGCAAACGTTCGGGTTCATGGTTTGATCCTGATGTGGTGAATGCTTTCAATGAGGTCGAGAAACAGCATGATTTCTGGAGCGGTTTGACCGATGACGGCTTGCAGCAAAAAGTCAGCCTGCTGGAGCCTGAATCCCGAGTGATCAGGATTGATGAAGACCGCCTGGATACCATAGCCGAAGCCTTTGCCCAGGTAATCGATGCGAAAAGTCCTTATACCTATGGGCATAGCAGCCGGGTTGCTGCGTATACATTGGCTGTGGCCAATGCCATGGGGCTCCCTGTAGCGCGGCAGAGATGGCTGCGCCGGGGTGCGCTGTTGCATGACATTGGCAAGCTGGGTGTGAGTAATGCCGTACTGGATAAACCGGGCAGGCTGGATGCAGATGAATGGGAGCAGGTAAAATCGCATGCCGCGCACTCTGAACAAATTCTGGCGCGCATGCGTATTTTTTCGGAATTG
The DNA here is from genome assembly GCF_047300855.1 of Sulfuriferula sp. GW1. Lineage (GTDB taxonomy): Bacteria > Pseudomonadota > Gammaproteobacteria > Burkholderiales > Sulfuriferulaceae > Sulfuriferula. Next base: position 2,202,345 of record NZ_CP170197.1, on the reverse strand, counting down.
TCTTTTGTCGCTGGCGCGCACCATGAACGCCTTGATGGTAAAGGCTATCCGCGTGGGCTGATCGCCGCGCACATCCCCCTCGAAACCCGGATTATCACGGTCGCTGATATTTTTGATGCGATTACCGCTGACCGCCCCTACCGCGGACCGATACCCATACCGGAAGCCATTGCCATCATGGAAAAAGAGCGCGGCACGGCGATCGATGGAGATTGCCTGGATGCTCTAAAACGCTCGCTGCCTGGACTGGACGCGGGAGCCGATCAAGCTGCTACACGATTACAGCCTGGGGTTTCATAACACCTAAAAGAGGAGGTTGTCATGCGGGAGACCATTGAAATTCTGGGAAAAAGTATTCTGGTTGAATGGACCAGGGCAGCTGAAAATGCTCTGAATGAACTGGACTCACCGCTGCTGGTGGAAATGGAGCTGTTGTTTAGCTGCCTGATACGTAAAGCGGTCCGGTTCAGGCCAGGCGACGTCAATCCGGATAAATTTGTATTCGTCACTCCGCAGATGAAAGTACGTTTCCGTCCCGTGATGACAAAGGCTTGCCGCATCAGTGATCTGGGGGAAGGAGAAACGCCACTGACCGATTTTCCGATTAAAAAATCTTCCGCGTTCGTGCCTAAATATCTTTTCATTGATTATCAGCGCGGCAAGTGGAGCGGGGAGTTTCAACTGGTCGAATTTGCGCAAAACCGGTAATTCATTAAGGGGGTAAATTGGATGGCAATCGATTTCCCGGAACTTGCTTATCCAGTAGACCCAAAGCATTTCACCCCGGGATGGGGTTTGCGCTTGATACGGTGTGAACCGCTGAGGCGCTTTACATCGCCGGCCTATATCAGCCATTCATGCTGAAAAGGATTCGCGTCGCCATTTAGCAACATCGATAAAAGCCGCCAGGCTTCTGATTTTCTCCGAATAATAAAAACATTATTGATTTAGTGTCTCCAACAAGAGACAAAATAAGCCCTTTCACTTTCCATTCAAGTAACCGCGGTCTTTCCGCGATCTTTTTGCTCCAGGCAATTTCAATTGCACAGATTTAGTGTCCTGGTTTTCTCTTTGAATGGTCCGGTGTTTCCGCGCCTGGCCCATCTCTCGTGATAAATCTGTCTGGAATCAGAGACATTAATCGACTGCTCGTGCCGCAGAAATAATTTACAAGCCAATGAATAATATGGAAATTGTATTAATGGCATAGGGTTTGCTAAGGTGACTGGCGGCAAGTTTAATCTTACGCCATCTGCACGAGATAAAGCATTGACAACCCTATGGAGAAATTAAGGATGAACAAATTGATGACTAACCAGAATCCACTCACTATGAAAAAACTATTTTGTAATCTGTTAGGCAGCGCTGCCATTTTTGCTGTAGCAGGAAGCGCATCTGCCGTGGGCGTAGGTGCCGGGCTGGGCGCAAATGTTGGCGCAGGCGCGGGCGGCAATGCGGGTATGGAGGCACCTGCGGCAGCAGGAGCTCGCGCAGCGGGATCGGTCGACGCGAACATGAGTGGCTCAAGTCATATGAGCACGGAAGGCAGCGCCAATCAAAATTCCCAAACGTCTCCCGAAGCAACTAAAGGTATGGAGCGGGCGCATGAGCGCATGAACGAAATGGGTAGCGAACATGAGCAAGCCACAGAAGCCGGAGCCAAAACCAAGCACTCCGTGAAATCCCATCACAAAGGGAAATCAACCGCCAAAGGCAAAGCGCAACAATAGTGCAAAGTGATGAATGCATACTTGGAGCGAATACGGCGCACCGCATGGTGAAGTGAAAAAGACTGTGTTTGCTGCATGATTCTTGCTTATCGAATCTGGATAGGAAAGGTTAGAAATTTTCCAGGCGATTCGCAGGAGGCAAACACAGGAGCTCCATTTCTTGATTTTTCTGTGTGCGAGAACGCACATACTGTGAGGTAGCCTCGCTATATCCTCATGCAATTTCGAAGCTTGGTAATTTTATTTTTATGTAAAGGTTACTGCTTGGCCGCGTAGTCATGGGTACTTTCTCATTCCGGCACACCCGGAAAATTGGCGTGAATTTCCCGGTTTTTGTTTTCGGGAACAGGCTGGTTAATACAACAATACAAATGTGAGGGTCCGAATGTTTGGTGGCTATGAACATCCAGTCTTAAGTTTGGCTAAACGCTTAGTCAACCCTCTGGTAATTTTCTTTTCATTAATTATTGCTGTAGTCGTGGAGCAGCAGAAATTCGACGGACTGTACCTGTTGCTGGGGATACTGGCATTCCTGGTTGCTTCACAAGTATTTGATGGATTCGAATTTTTTGAAGAATGCAGCCTTAGCGGTATAGGTAGTTTTAAGCATGGCAGAAATCTGCTGATTGCCTGGACCCTGGTGATAGTCATATTGACTGCTATAGGGTCTTTCAGCGGCATTGTCGATGACTACAATCCACGGGTTCTGCTGTTATGGGGCTTGATTACGCCGGTGTTGCTATTCCTTGGGCACTCGCTTGTGCGCACCTATCTCGAGATATTGCGCAGTAACGGCAGTACAGTTCGACGCTCGGTAATTGTCGGCGCAAATGAACTGGGTCACAAGCTCGCTGACAGGATTTATCAACAACGCAGCCTGATGACCAAGGTTGAGGCTTTTTTCGATGATCGGACCGGTGATCGTTGCGAGAATGAACTCAAAAACGTTGTGTTCGGCGGCATTGATGATGTGGCGAAATATGTTGCAGAGCATGAAATTGATCTGGTCTACATTACCTTGCCGATCCTCAATCATCCTCGTGTGATCGATTTGGTCAATTCTCTTCGTGATACCACCGCATCGATCTATTTTGTGCCTGATGTGTTCATGTTCGATCTGGTTCAGGCACGTCTGGACAACGTCAATGGTATTCCCGTCATCTCGGTATTCGAGACGCCGTTGACCGGCATTAACGCAGTTCATAAACGTGCTTTCGATATCGTGGCAGCCAGTCTGATTTTATGTGCAATAGCACCGCTGATGCTCATTATCGCGGCTCTGGTGAAGGCAACTTCAAAGGGTCCGGTGATATTCAAACAGCATCGCTACGGAGTGGATGGTGAAGAAATCATGGTCTACAAATTTCGGTCAATGTGCGTGTGCGAGGACAGCGATGTTGTCACACAGGCGACCCAAAATGATGCACGTGTGACCCGGATTGGTGCCATTTTGCGCAAGACTTCACTGGATGAATTGCCGCAATTTTTCAATGTGTTGCAGGGGTCGATGAGTATTGTAGGGCCGCGCCCGCACGCAATTGCACACAACGAGCATTATCGCAAACTGATTCATGGCTATATGTGGCGGCACAAGGTCAAGCCCGGCATTACCGGGTGGGCTCAAATCAATGGTTATCGAGGCGAGACCGACACGATAGACAAGATGGAAGGACGGGTAATTTACGATATTGCTTACTTGAAAAGCTGGTCGTTGTGGCTGGATCTGACCATTATTTTTAAAACCCTGAAGCTGGTTCTGAAAGATGCTCACGCGTACTGATCAGGCAATGCTGGCTCGGGTATTCAACCCGGATCTTGGCCTGAAAAATGCTTATTTGAAATAGACCTTTACAGGAAATGAATTTCTTATGTCACTGAAAATACATAAATTTATCGGAGCCGTTGCTTTGCTAATGGCCGCTTTTGCTGGCTCGCTGCCAAGCGATACCGCTGCTTCCAGTTCGCCGGCAGCAACGACAAATGCAACTAACGCCAACAGGAATCACCCGCCAGAGGTGGTTGCGGTGTCCTATCGCACCCCGGCTTTTTCAAGCTTTGCCAGCTCTGCGACGGCCGCGCAGATACAGGATAGATCAAGTGTCTCCGCCGAGCCGGCTGTGGATGTCTGGACCATGCTTGTAGCGCTCCTTGGGCTGGTTGGTTTGCGTCTCTGGCATGGCGGCAAGAAACGCCTGCCGGTCATTCAATGAACTGCGCGGGCGGAACTTCAAAACAGTTTTCGACAAAGTGGCGAATCGAATAATAACGAGGCAGAAAATGATATTAGTCACAGGCGGAGCAGGTTTCATAGGCGCTAACTTTATACTTGACTGGCTGAATCAATCCGGCGAAGCCCTGATCAATCTGGACAAACTGACCTATGCGGGCAATCTCGCCAATCTGGCCAGTCTGGAGGGGGACGAGCGTCACCGGTTTGTCCAGGGCGACATAGGCGATACAGAATTGTTACGTCAACTGCTGCAAGACTATCAACCGCGTGCGGTGGTTAACTTCGCAGCGGAAAGTCATGTGGATCGCTCCATCCTTGGCCCGGCAGAATTCATCGAGACCAATGTGGTGGGCAGTTTCCATCTGCTGGAGGCGGTGCGTTCCTACTGGAGCAGACTGAATGATGCAAACAAGACGGCTTTTCGTTTTCTGCATGTCTCCACCGACGAAGTATACGGTTCGCTCGGTGCCCCTGATCCAGCTTTCAGCGAAACCACGGCTTACGCACCCAACAGCCCGTATTCTGCATCCAAGGCAGCTTCGGATCATCTGGTACGAGCCTATCACCACACCTATGGTCTGCCGGTGCTGACCACCAATTGTTCCAATAATTACGGGCCTTACCAGTTCCCGGAAAAACTCATTCCCCTGGTGATTCATAACGCCCTGGCCGGCAAGCCGCTACCGATATACGGAGACGGCAGCAATGTGCGCGACTGGCTTTATGTGTCCGACCATTGCGAAGCCATTCGGGCTGTGCTGGAGCGCGGAAAAGTTGGAGAAACCTACAATATTGGTGGATGTAACGAGAAAACCAATCTGCAGGTAGTCAAGACCATCTGCACTTTGCTCGATGAGATGAGTACCGGGTCTCCAGTGGTGCCGCATGAACAACTCATCACTTTCGTGGCAGACCGTCCCGGCCATGATCAACGTTACGCTATAGATGCCAGCAAGATCGAGCGGGAACTGGGCTGGTCTCCGCGGGAGACTTTCGAGAGTGGCATGCGCAAGACGGTAGCTTGGTACCTGGATAACCAGCACTGGGTGGCAAACGTGCAGAGTGGCGACTATCGGCAGTGGATGGAAACCAACTATAACGAACGGGCGATGGCATGACACGCAAAGGAATTATTCTTGCCGGCGGTTCCGGCACTCGACTTTATCCGGTCACTCATGCAGTCTCCAAGCAGTTGCTGCCGGTGTATGACAAGCCCATGGTGTATTACCCTTTATCCACGCTCATGCTGTCCGGCATCCGGGATATTCTGCTGATTTCCACACCGCAGGATACGCCGCGTTTTGAACACTTGCTGGGGGACGGAGGTCAATGGGGATTGAATCTGTGTTACGCCGTACAGGCTTCCCCGGATGGGCTGGCACAGGCCTTTATCATCGGTGAATCATTTCTCGACGGAACGCCCAGCGCGCTGGTATTGGGCGACAATATTTTTTACGGCCATGACCTGCCTGCTGGGCTCAGTTTGGCCGATGGCAAAGCGCAAGGCGCTACCGTTTTTGCTTACCCGGTGAAAGATCCCGAGCGTTATGGTGTAGTCGAATTCGACTCTGAGGGCCATGCGATCAGCCTGGAAGAAAAGCCGTCCCAGCCTAAATCCCGCTACGCCGTTACCGGTCTCTATTTTTATGACGATCGTGTAGTGGAGGTAGCCAAGGCGCTCAAGCCATCGCCGCGCGGCGAACTGGAAATCACCGATGTAAACAGTCAATACCTGGCCTGGGGTGAATTGGATGTACAGGTGATGGGACGTGGTCACGCCTGGCTGGATACCGGAACGCATGAATCGCTTCTGGAAGCTTCCCTGTTTATCGAAACCATAGAAAAACGCCAGGGTCTGAAAATCGCCTGTCCGGAAGAAATCGCCTATCGCCAGGGTTTTATCGATGCCGCGCAACTGGAGCAGCTTGCGCAACCGATGAGCAAAAACGGCTATGGTCGCTATCTGCAGGATTTGCTGAAGGAACGGATTTTTTAATCATGACTGGATCAGTAAAAACTTCAGGAAATCAATGATGCACAACGCGCTCTATCCAATTATTTTGTCCGGCGGCTCTGGTACGCGCTTGTGGCCGCTGTCCCGTGCTGCACTACCCAAGCAGCTTTTGCCGTTGTGCTCTGAACATAGCTTATTTCAGGAAACTGTCAGCCGTGTGGCGAGCCTGCCGGATACAGCGCCACCGCTGGTCATCTGCAACGACGAACATCGTTTCATGATCGCTGAGCAATTACGTGCACTGCAGATTCAGCCCAGTGCGATTTTTCTCGAACCAGTCGGACGTAATACTGCGCCAGCGGTAGCGATTGCTGCCCTGGAAGTGATCCGCAGGGAACCCGAGGGCATGATGCTGGTATTGCCTGCCGACCATTTGATTCGCGACCAGGCAGCGTTTCATCGCGCTGTGCTCCAGGCTACGTTACTGGCAGAAAAAGGCCTGCTGGTTACCTTTGGTGTTGTTGCCAGAGCGCCGGAAACCGGCTACGGCTATATCCGTAAAGGAGAAACCCTGACGGACGTGGATGGCACCTATCGGGTCCAGGCTTTTGTGGAAAAGCCCGACCTGGCGACTGCCCAGTCCTATCTGGATAGCGGTGAATACTACTGGAACAGCGGCATGTTCCTGTTCCGTGCCAAGGATTTTCTGACAGAGCTGCGCCTCTTTCGTCCGGATATTCTCAGCGCCTGTGAAGCCGCCGTGGCAGCCGCCAGAAGCGATCTCGATTTCATCCGTCTGGATCCAGCCACCTTCGCTGCATGTCCTTCGGAATCGGTCGATTACGCGGTGATGGAAAACACCAAAAAGGCCGCAGTCGTGCCTGCCGATATCGGCTGGAACGATATCGGAGCGTGGGATGCGCTGTGGGAAGTAGGCAGCAAGGATGCAGCAGGGAATGTGACGCGTGGCGACGTTTTGCTGGAAGGCGCAGGCAACAATCTGGTACGCGCGGAATCGCGTCTGGTGGTGGCATTGGGCGTGGATGACCTAGTGATCGTGGAAACTGTCGACGCAGTACTGGTTGCGCACAAGAGCCGGGTGCAAGACGTCAAGAAGATAGTGGACAAACTCAAGACCGACAAGCGTTGCGAGCACCTCTATCACAGCCGTGTTCATCGCCCATGGGGTTGGTACGAGGGCATCGATGCCGGTGACCGATTTCAGGTCAAGCGCATCATGGTCAAGCCCGATGAAAAGCTATCGCTGCAAATGCATCACCATCGTGCGGAACACTGGATCGTGGTCTCGGGTACCGCGAAAGTGGTGCGCGGCGAAGATGAAATCATGCTGAGTGAAAATCAGTCCACTTACATCCCATTAGGAAGTAAACATCGTCTGGAAAACCCCGGCAAGATTCCTTTGCATCTGATCGAGGTGCAATCCGGTGCCTATCTGGGTGAGGATGATATTGTTCGTTATGATGATATTTATAAACGTAACTGACACGCAGGGTATAAACATGAGAGGAAAACTTGCTTTGCTTGTGATGGTGGCTGTAACCACTGTTCCGGCGCGCGCGGATTCGGAAGATACCTTCACGCCGTATCTGCGTGGCGTATATAACTATGACAGCAACCTGTTTCGTTTGGAGAATGACCAGGCGGCAATTAACCAGTTGGGGACTACCAACAAGGCCGAATCCTATCAAACGTTGGGAGCCGGAATGAACATGAATTGGCGCCTCAGCCGGCAGGCAATCAAGGGTCATATTGAAGTCAATCGTACCCATTACAACACCTACAATGTGCTGGACTACGATGGCCGCGACGCGCTGTTGCAGTGGGACTGGCTGCTGGGAAGCATCGCGTCGGGGGATCTGGGCATTACGGATACGTCAACCCAGGGCAGCTTTGCCAATATTAACCAGCCGATCAGCAATCTGGTTACCATGAGATCGGGTTATTTTCACGGTGACGTCAAGCTCGATAGCCGCTGGAAATTAAAAACCGGAGTGGTCAGGTCGGAATTGAACAACAGCGCGGCGAGCAGGAAAATTCTGAACGCTACTGTGGACACGACTACTGCCGGGCTTCAGTACCAGACCCCCAAAGGGACGCTGATCGAATGGGCGAGCCAGGTCAGTAACGGTAAATATCCAAATCGCCAGATTGTAGGTCTGGCGCCCGTGGATAACGGCTACAGGCAATGGGATCATGGCGTGATTACCACCTGGGAGCCCACTGGCAAGACCAAGCTGTTGGGACGATTGAACTACACCAGACGCACCTACGCCGATGTACCGCAGCGCGATTTTTCCGGATTCACCGGGCGCGTGGCTGGAGACTGGTCCGTCACGGACAAAACGCTGCTGGAACTGGCTCTATACCGTGATATTGGTGCCGTTGATGAAAACACGGCCAGCTACTCCCTGAATCAGGGTGCCGATCTCAGTGCGAACTGGCGTGCCACCTCGAAACTCGCATTCCGCACCAAGCTCAGCTACGTGAACATCGATTATTCGGGCGACCCCGGATTTGTGCTGACCTCAGCGCCAGCCCGACGCGACAAACTTACTACCCTGCAAGCCGGAGTGGATTACGCGGTACTGCGTAATACCAAACTCGGACTGGTGCTGGAACACGGCGTGCGCAATTCCAACCAGGCCTTGGCCAGTTATCGCTATAACAGTGCCATGGTCAGTCTGCGCAGTGAGTTTTAGTCGTTATGCCAAGCGCTGAAAACTGGAATGCCGGCTTTCACATTGATTTGTTTTAATTTAGAGAAGGAAAGTAGTTATGAAAGCAATCGTCTATCTCCTGTTTCTGGTTATGACAACACTGGCCATGCCTGCTGTTGCGGGCGATTATCTTCTGGGCAGCGGGGACGTTGTCCATGTCACGGTTTACGGGCATCCGGATCTAAACATCGATGCCCGGATTGATGAACAGGGCAAGATCAATTTTCCTCTGGTGGGCGAGATTCATGTGGCAGGCGACACAGCCAGCGTTGCGCAAAACCGGATTGGACAGGCGCTCATGAAAGGCGGCTACATCAAGAATGCCCAGGTAAACCTGGTGGTGAAGCAATACCGAAGCACACAGGTTTCGGTGCTGGGTCAGGTGAACCATCCTGGCAAATATCCACTGGAATCCACCAGTACAGTGACCGATCTGCTCGCCATGGCGGGAGGAGTCACCCTCGCGGGTTCCGACACATTGATTCTGATGCACAAGCAGGATGGAAAGACTCAGGAAACCAAGATCAATATCCCGGACCTGTTCCAGGGCGGTAATGCCGATTTGAATCGGCAGGTGGCGGCCGACGATGTTATCTATGTGCCGCGTGCGCCGGTTTTCTATATCTACGGTGAAGTTCAGCATCCCGGTGCGTTCCGCCTGGAGCAGAATATGAATGTCATGCAGGCCATATCCCTGGGTGGGGGTATTACTCAGCGCGGCACGCAAAAAGGCGTACAGATACGCAGGCGTGGACCGGATGGCAAGGTGGTCACGCTGCATGCTTCGCTGACAGACCCAGTGCTTCCGGACGATGTGGTTTATGTCAAGGAAAGCCTGTTTTAAATCGGCGAGAAAACTATGAATGCGATGAGCTTTTTAAGGTTGTTGTGGGCACGCAAATGGATTGTGTTTGTCATCCTGGGCATTACTGTCATTGCGACGGTTATCGCCACTAAAATGATGCCTCCAAAATATACGGCTGTAGCCAGTGTAGTGGTCGATCCAAAAGGTAAGGACGGCCTGACTGGAGCGGCGGTACAGGCGGATGCCATGTCAGGTTACATGGCTACCCAGGCGGATATTCTGGGTAGCCATAATGTGGCTTTGAAAGTGGTGAATAAACTCAACCTGACGCAGGACCCCTTTGTACGCCAGCGATTGCTGCACAATACCAAGGCAAAGATAGACGCTAACCAGTTAGCCGATATCTTGCTCAGGACGCTGACTGTCAAACTGTCTCGGGAAAGTAATGTATTTAACGTTTCATACACAGCCGATGACCCGAGGTTTGCGCAACTCATTGCCAATGCTTTTGTTCAGGAATACATCCAGACTAATCTGGATATGCGTACCGGGCCGGCCCTTGAATCCAATAAATGGTACGCGGGGCAAATCAAGGATATTCGGGACCAGCTGGAATTGGCTCAGAAACGCCTGTCGGATTATCAGCGCAAAAAAGGTATTGTGGCGGTGGATGAACGTCTCGACGTGGAGACACAGCGATTGGCGGATCTATCCCATCAATTAGTAGCTGCCCAGGATCAGACCTTTGAGAGCCAGTCACGCAGTAGCCGTTCCACCGACCAACTGGCAGAGGTCATAAATAACCCGCTCATCCAGTCCATTAAATCCGACTTGCTTAAAGCCGAGGCAAAGCGTGATCAGCTATCCAAAACCCTCGGCGTCAATCATCCTGATTATCAACGCGTCCAGGCCGAAGTGGATACACTGCGCCAAAAACTCGCGCAGGAAACTCGCAACGCACAGACCAGCGTCGCCACTAGCCTGCATGTTGCGCAGCAAAGGCAATCTGAGTTGCAGGCTGCCGTGGCGGCGCAAAAGGCGAAGATCATGGCTTTCAAGCAGCTGCGAGACGAGGGTGCCGTGCTTACTCAGGATGTCGTAAACATCCAGAAAGCTTACGATCAGGCTTTGCAACGTGCCACCCAGACGCGGATGGAGAGCCAGGCAAATCAAACGGATGTCAGCATCCTCAATCCGGCCCTTGCCCCACGCTATCCATCTGGTCCGAACCTGATTCTGAATGTGGCCTTGGCTATCGTCTTCGGTGCGACGCTCGGGATTGTGGTTGCATGGCTGGTGGAGATGCGTGATCGGCGCGTCCGTTCCGAGGAAGATTTGATGCAGGCACTGGGAGTGCCGGTACTGATCACTTTGAAATCAGTTGAGTTGCCCAGGAAAAACAAGCGATTGACTCCCCCACCTTCATTATTGCCGAACTGATAGGGAGCGCCTCCATGACCCTTCCCCGCGAACCATTTATTAGCAAGACGCAGACTTTTTTGCCTGCGAATCCTGATGACGTCATCGGTAAATTGCTGTTGCAGGCAGGCAAACTCAAGCAAGCCGACGTGGCAAAAGTGCTTGCGCTGCAAACGGATGAATCGTTGCGTTTCGGTGAAGCGGCAGTGCGGTTGGGTCTGGTTACCGAAGAAGACGTCAGCCGCGCCATCGCCAGTCAGTTTGATTACACCTATTTGCTACCCGGAGAAGGAGGGTTTAGCGAGGAACTGGTATGTGCCTATCGCCCTTATACCGAGCCTGCAGAAAAATTGCGCATGGTCCGCAATCAGTTGATCAGCCGATGGTTTGGGTGCGGCCAAAAGAACCTTAGTGTGATCGGGGCAGGGGCGGGGGTGGGGACCAGCTACCTGTCGGCCAATCTCGCAGTGTCTTTTTCCCAGCTGGGTCAACGTACCTTGCTGGTGGATGCGAATATGCATGCCCCGCGGCAACATAAAATTTTCTGTCTGGACAATCATGTCGGACTGTCAAATGTTCTGGCTGGCCGCGTGGATATGTCTGCCATTGTTCCAGTGAAGGCACTCGTGGGTTTGTCCATTCTACCGAGTGGCACTATCGTCCCCAATCCTGCCGAAATTATCGGTCGTTCAAGCACGCGTAAATTGATAGAACTGATTGGGCAGAATTTCGATGTGGTGTTATTTGACACGCCGTCATTCAACGATTATGCGGAAGCGGCCAGTCTCGCTGTGATGACCGGCGGTAGTTTGCTGGTGGCAAACCGGCATAAAACGCGCTATCAGGATGTGAAGAAAATCCAGGAAATGTTGCAGGGCACAGGAGCCCAGATCGTGGGTAGTCTGTTGAACCGGGACTAACTGTGTACTGTATATATTCCACCGTTTACTTGCGAATGAATGCCGTTCATGCATGGATGGCTACTCCTGGAAATTCGGGAGATGATTTGTTTCTTTCGTTTGCAGGAAGCATGTCCGAGGTTGCGAACCAATGACCGACTCCCTGCGCAGTAAAGTGCTGTCCGGACTCGTCTGGTCGATATTGCAGAGCTGGGGGGTGAAGCTCGCGACTTTGCTCTTGTTCATGGTATTGGCGCGAGTGCTGGATCCACACCAGCTTGGCGTATTTGCTGCGGCCATGGTGGTACTGTCCTTTGTCGGAATATTCATTGATCAGGGACTCAGCCAAGCTATCGTGCAGCGTGCGCAGATCACGGTACAGCAGCTCAATACGGTGTTTCTAATCAACCTTGGCCTTGCTGTATTGATATTCGTAATCTTGTGGTTTGCGTCGCCACTGATAGCCGAATACCTGAAAATAATTGAATTGACAGACGTTCTGCGGGTAGCCAGTCTGGTCATTATTATCAGTGCAACCTGTTTCAGTCAGCAGGCCATGTTGCATAGGAATTTCCGCTACCGCTGGCTCGCCATCAGTGCACTGGTGGCTACGCTGATATCCGGGATAACGGGAATCGTGTGCGCACTGCACGGCCTGGGTACCTGGAGTCTTGTGATACAAATGCTGACGGGTTCGGTGATCGGAGCCGCCATGATGTGGACGCAACCGCAGTGGCGTTTTTCGTTTGATCTTGATTTTTCCGGCGTGCGCGAACTGCTCAGCTATGGCATGAATCGCCTCGGTACCAGTCTGCTGGATTTTATCAATACGCGTTATGTCGAGATATTTGTGGCGGCAACCTTGGGGCCGGTTGCGCTCGGCATCTATTCGGTTGGCGTGCGTATCTATCAGGCACTTATGCAAGCGCTGAGTGCAGCGATACTCGATGTCGCGCTTAACGGATTCTCGCGCCTTGCTCATGATCCTGTTGCCTTGAGAGAGGCCTACTACAAGGCGGTCACCCTGACCGCAGCTGTCGCCATACCGGTGTTCTGCCTGCTGGCGGCCATAGCACCGGAAGTGACTGTCGTGTTTTTCGGGAATAAGTGGGCGGGTAGCGCAGAGGTGTTGAGGCCCATGGCTTTACTGGGCGCCCTACATGTTGTGGAGTACTACAACGGGACGCTTTTCAATGCGATCGGAAAACCTTCGATAGGCCTCAAGTTCGTGGTATTCAAGACGGTGACCACCTTTGTTTCGCTATGGTTGATGCGCGAGCCCGATCTCCTGTCTATCGTTTACGTGTACGTTGCCAGCCAGCTGGTGGCAATGCCGCTCAGTTTCTACCTGGTGCAGCGCATCGTCGGGGTTTCGCTGTGGACGATGTTTTTGCGGATCTGGAGATTCCTTGCCGCGTGCATACTGGGAATGGTCCTGATCACATTGGGCCGGCATGTGGGAATGATTGCGGATCTGAACCTGTTTTCCAGATTCGTTGTCCTGGGCGTGCTCGGTAGTCTGGGCTACGTGGGTTTTCTGGCGCTGACTGCCCGCGCGCAGCTACGTGAACTATACGTATTGCTCCGCGTGCGGCGGCAGCCCGGCTGAGCCGGTCTTCATGATGTGCCTGATCGAACAACTGGAAGCTTATGCAAGCAACTGACCTTACCTATCCCTTAAATCTCTTGCTGATACTGAGTGAATCGCCGCTCGCCCTGGACTCGGGCGGAAGCGTGGCCGCGCGCGATCGGGCGGTATTGATGGAGGGTCTGGCCGAACTGGATATTGCCTACGTTGACTGGAACAGTCAGGGTATCGGCAGCCTTGCGCCAGCGGCGAGGGCGGTATGCCAGCCAATCTCCATCGCGCGGCCCGAGCGGAACGCAACGCTCGGTTTGCGCCTGCGCAGGCGACTGCATGCCCGATTCGGTAGCCTGCTGCATCGCGGTCCCTGGTTTTTTGGGCAATTCAGCGCCAGCCAGGTGGAGCGGCAGATGCGTCAATATCTGGATGCCTGTAATCCCGATGTGGTGTGCTTTGATAACATTCCGAGCACGATAGCGTGGGATGTTTGCGCGGATCACAAGCGTGTCTATTTTGCCCATAACGTTGAGGCGGACATCGTGCACTACACGTTCGCAAAGGGGCTAATGCACAAGCTGGAGCGGTCGCGCATGTGTGAACACGAAGCCCGTATCGTGCGCGAAGCGGACATGGTCGTGGGTTTTTCCCGGCGCGACTGCGAGGCGCTGCGCGAGATTGCGCCTAATCAGCTATTTGTGGTTGTTCCGCCGGCATTTCCGCCACCCTTGCCGGAACCGCTTCAGGTGCGCACCGGACAGCCTTACGCAATCATACCCAGCAATGCTGCCTGGCCACCCAATGTGCTTTCGCTGCGCTGGTTCGCAAACGAAGTGTTGCCGCATGTTTCACCCCAGGTGCGCATCATGCTCACCGGGCGCGACCAGGACGGCTTTCTGGCCAGCCTGGCGCGCGAGCATGGCCAGTTGCACTATTCAGGCCTGCTTGACCGGGACCATTACGAACAGGTTTTCAGGGATGCGAGTCTTTTCATCAATCCGACCTGTTACGGGTCCGGATTCCAGATCAAGCTGATGGAGGCCCTCCGGTTTGGCATCCCGGTTATTTCCACCGCATTCAGCAATCATCTGGATGACGCATTGACTGCAACCGATGACCCGCAACGGATGGCACAGATGATCAATGAATGGATGGCGCATGGCCGCGGCGTGAAGCCGGTCGACTACGACCAGTTGCATCGAAAGGCCAGGGAGGGTTTGCAGACGGCGCTGGACCGATTTGTCAGGTGCAAAGTCCCCGCTTCCCGAATGCGGGCGGCCTGACGGACAGGAAGATGGTGAACAAAGTTTTTTTTTGGCTTGTTTTTCCGTTGAGCTCCATACGCCTTATCCCGCACGCACTGATAATGAAATTCGGGTCGGAAAGGACGGTGCTTGCTGCCGATGTGGCCCGATGGGCCAAGATTTATATGGAAACACCATCCGCAGAGAAAAACTTATATGCATTTTTATTTTTGATGACTTACTACGAGGAATTCCGGAACCTGTTTTATTACCGCGCCGGCATGTTGGGCAGGCTTTTCCGGCCGCTGTGCAGGCCCATGTCGACCCTGTTTATCCAGGCCGGAAAAATTGGCCCGGGCCTGTTTATCCAGCATGGGTTCGCAACCATCATCAGCGCAGAAACAATCGGGAGCAATTGCTGGATCAACCAGCAGGTCACTATTGGCTGGGCGGATCAAAGCGGACGCCCGGTGATCAAGGATGACGTGACCATTAACGCTGGCGCGAAAGTGATCGGGAATATTGTTATCGGGGCCAATTCAAAAGTGGGTGCCAACGCGGTGGTGGTCAAGAACGTACCGCCAGATTGCACGGTTGTTGGAGTGCCGGCTTATATCGTCAGGAAGAACGGGGTGAAGCTCCGGGAACCCCTGTGAAGAGAAAAGGCATAGAACCACAATGTTGCAGCTATCGGCTGACGCATAACCTCGGCGCGATGACAGGTGAGCAGGAAAATTATGGCTAAACGAACGACGATAGAAGGTATCCAGTATCTGAGGGGGATTGCCGCGATGATGGTGGTGTTTCATCACGTGCGGCACGTGTTCGGCGATGTGTCGGGCTGGACGACCTTCGGCAGTACCGGCGTGGATATTTTCTTTGTCATCAGTGGTTTCATCATGGTGTATATGACCCCGTTGTCGCGCGGTACGATGTCCGAACGCCTGTCCGATATGAGACGTTTCTGGTTGAAGCGCGTGGTTCGCATCGTGCCGCTTTACTGGATAGCCCTGCCGTTATCAGTGGTCGTATTTAAAATAGGATTGACGGACCCGCGGCTCATTAATGATTTTCTGTTTTTGCCGCGCTTCAATTTGCAATTTCCTGGAGAGATCTGGCCAGCGCTGGTGCCGGGCTGGAGTATCAATTATGAAATGTTCTTTTATGTGATATTCGGCTTGTCGATCCTGTTCGGCAGCCAAAGGCTGCTGGTGACTGCGTTCATTATCACCGCGTTGGGAATTGTAGGGGGATATGGGCAGTTCGAGTCGGCAGCGCTGCGCTTTTACACATCGTCCGTCATATTCGAGTTTCTGTTCGGAATGCTGCTTTTTTCGCTATGGCGTTATCTGAGCACCGCCGGCCTCGCGCGTTATCGATGGGTGTGGTGGGTTTCCCTGCTGGGAGGATTTGTAATGATGGCGGTGAACCTTCCCGGCCCGGGGTTCCTGGTCCATGGATTACCCGCGGTATTCATCGTGATGGGCGCCATATTTGCCTTTGAGGGCATCCATCTGCCGTCCCTGCGCGTGCTGGGCGATGCCTCCTATTCCATCTATCTGTTCCACTTGCTGTCTTTTGCGATCTCCTGGCATGTGGTCGCCAAGCTGGGACTGTCTGCGGCGGATCCACGGGACCTGATCCCGGTGTTCGCCATTTACGTGGTGGTCGCAGCTGGTGCCGGCATAGTGCTGCACTATTTACTCGAAATGCCCATGGTGCGTGGTGGCAATGCATTGATCAAGCGCTTCGATCGTGCGCACCAGGCAGGCGGCTTGCAACGAGCAACGGGTAACGCTGCATCATGAAAATCCTCATGCTCTCACCCGTTCCGACCCATCCCCCTATTGCAGGCAACCGGGCGCGAATTCTCGCGCTGGCGGATGGGCTGATGGCGGCTGGGCATGAACTGCATTTTGCCTGGGTCGCGCTGGAAGACGGCGATCGCATTGCGATGATGAAGCATTTCGATGGTCGATTCACCGAGTTGAAGTATCAGGTACCCAAAACCGTCAATGGCGTCTCGGCACGCCTGCGCCGCAGCATGCTGCGGCGGATGGGGCAGGCATCGGCGCATGTGTGGGGTGTGGACGATTGGTATGACCAGGGATTGACGGCTCAGATCAGGGCGCTGCAGGCGCAGCACGGATTTGATGGGGTATTCGTGGAATATGTGTTCATGTCCCGGGCATTGGAGGCCTTTCCGGCTGAAGTCGTGAAAGTCATCGATACGCATGATCGCTTCGCGGATCGGCATCTGCACTACCTGCGTGCCGGCAAGCAACCGGAATGGTTTGCCACTACGCAGGCTGACGAAAGCAAGGGGCTGGCGCGTGCGGACGTTGTAGTAGCGATACAGGACAGTGAAGCGCGCTTGTTTGCTGCGGCGTTGCAAGGGCGCGCGCGAGTGACGACGGTAGGTCATTTGCTCGATATGTCGCAGTCTGCGTTGTTGGCGAATATGCCGCGGGCAGTTTTTGTCGCCTCGGCCAACAACATCAATGTGGATGCCGCCAATGCGTTTATTACCGGTGCATTGCCCATGATCCGGGCGGAGATTCCGGATTTCGAATTATGGCTGGCCGGGGACGTCTGCCGCGACGCGCTGGATGCTCCGGGCGTGCATAAAATGGGGCGTGTGGACTCCGTCGCGCAGACCTATGCACGCGGTGCGCTAGCGGTAAATCCGGTGCGCATGGGTACCGGATTGAACATCAAGACCATGGATTGTCTTGCCCTCGGCGTGCCGCTGGTCGTAACAGAATCAGGGAGCCGGGGGCTGGAAAATCTGCGTGGACGGGCGTTTTTGACGGTACCGGATGACGACCCGGTGGCTATGGCTGCGGAAGTGGTGCGGGTGCTGCGCAATGAAGAATTGCGTTCCGGCCTGATCCGCGAAGCGCTCGCCGCCGCGCGGGCGTGGAACGCCGAACAACTCGCCAATCTTGCAGAGGCATTGCGGCCGCTAACGCCGTCAACAACCCGGAAGGCTATCTACCTATGACAACCAGACCCGGTGAGGTATTGGCTGTACGCCAAAACGATAATCAGCGCGAGGCGCCGCTGCGGGCAGACTGGGCGCAGTATTATCGACTGTGCGAAGGCTCACAGGCGCGGCGCGTGTTCGACTGCCTGCGCGCTCCGGGCATCCACGCGGTAACCGTGCTTCGCTTTGGTCAGTGGGCAGCACGTCAGCGAGCACCGCTGAACTGGCTGCTGGCACCCGTATATGTCGTGCTCAATGAATGCATCAAGATACTCTGGGGTATCGATATTCCGCGCAGCGCACGCATCGGTCCCGGACTTTATATCGGTCACTTCAGCGGTATTTTTGTCAATCCAGAAGCCGTCATCGGACGCAACTGCTTTATCTCGCAAGGCGTCACCATCGGTGTAGGCGGCTCTGGCGATAAGCGCGGCGTGCCGGTGCTCGGTGACGATGTGTATCTGGGTGCAGGGTGCAAGCTGTTCGGGCGCATTACGCTGGGCGATGGTGTCAAGGTGGGTGCCAATGCGGTAGTGCATCGCAGCCTCGCGGCCGGGGCAAAGGTTGCTGCTCCGGGATTCATTTACCTGGGTGGCACGGCGCCTCAGGACAGCGGGACAGATGACTCCGGTGACGCGGGTTCTGAACCGGCCGGGCTGCCCTGCGCTGTGGCAGTCGTTTTGATTCAGGAGCAATCAGGTCAATGACCATGCGACAAAAATTATTGCTGGTAAGTGCGCGCTGGGATCATCTGGGTGGACATAGCGGTCTGGCACCCCTGGGCGAACAGTTGCAAAAGCACTTCGAAGTCCAGCGTGTAGTGCCGTCGCTGGGCGACAAGATACGCGTTGGTGCGCAGCTGATTTGGGAGGTGTTGCGCGAGCGCCTGCTGGGAGTGCCGAAGAAGCAGGGCTGGAGCCCTTTTTATAACCGTAACGGGTTGCTGCTGGAGACCGCTGCGCTGCGCATGTTGCGGGCGCAGCATTTTGATATGGTGTTTTTCGAGGCGCTGGAAGATCACTTCGATGCTTTTGCGCATGCGGACAGGCGTAGGCCAGGGACCCGGATAGCCGGAGTCTCGCACCAGCCGCCGGCCTGGTGGCGCATGTATGGCGTTGACGGCAATGTGCTTTCCGGCGTGGATCTGGTGATTGCGCTGTCGCGTCAGGCGCAGGGCTTCCTGCAGGAACGTACCGGGCATGCGAATGTGCATTTCGTGCCGCATGGCGTGGATGTGGATTTTTTCTCGCCTCCTGAAGCCAGGCGTTCGCTGCCGGTTGACGGGCCGGTCGAGGTGCTATTTTGCGGACAATGGCTGCGCGACTTCGCGCTGCTGACCGACACTTTGACCCAGCTGCAACGTGCGCCGGTGCATTTCGAGTTTCATCTGGTCGTGCCGAAATTTGCCCGTAATTTCGAGCAGCATTACCGGCTGGCGCAGTACGGAAATGTGCACTGGCACGCCGGATTGTCGGACGCGGAATTGCGCGCGCGCTATCGCAGCGCGCATCTGATGTTTCTGCCGTTGATCGACGCCACAGCCAATAACTCCGTGCTTGAAGCCATGTCTGCCGGGCTCCCGCTTCTGGTCTCGAAATTGGGTGGGGTGGTCGATTATGTGGAGGAAGGCAATGGCACATTCTTGACCGCTGGCGGTGGCGAGCATGCGGCGGAACGGTTGCAGTGGTGTGTGGAACATTACACGGCCTGTCTGGAGATGGCGCAACGCGCCAGGGATGGGGCGGTGGAAAAACTGTCCTGGGAAGTCGTTGCGGCGCGAATGGCGACACTGGCACAGGCAGTATGAACGATGTTGATAAGGAAAAAAATACAGTGATCAACGCGAATTTTTTCTGGCATGGGCCGGCACTCAGTCTGTACGAGACTGCCTGCCTGTCCTCTTTTGTCAATCACCATTGCCGGGTGTTGCTGCATACCTTCAACAAGGATCTCCAGGTTCCCGAAGGTGTGGAGCTTTGTGATGCGTCCGAGCTTGCCGATGAGGCAGAGGTTTTCGCCTACACGCAGGGCGGGCACAAGAATTCCGTCGCGGCCTTCACCGATATTTTCCGCTATCGGGTGCTGTCTCGGCAGGCCGGATGGTGGTTTGATACCGATGTATTTTGCCTGAAAGACGCCAGTTTTTATCTGGAACTCCAGGCTCAATCAAAAGGTATCTTGTTGGGACTCGAAGAACCGGGAAAGGTCAATGGCGCTGTTTTTTATGTATCGAATCCCGACCTGGCAAAAGAACTGGAGCGTCGCGCGAATCTGAAAGGCAAGGTTCTGGACGCATGGGGCGAGATTGGTCCGCAGCTGGTGACGCAATTCATCCGGGAATTTCCGGAACGGGTGACTGTGCTTCCGCAGAAGTTCTTTTATCCGATCCATTACCTGGAGGTGGCCAGGTTTTTTCGCCCGCAGGAGTTGCCCGGCTGCCTGGAAGCCGCCGAGGAAGCGGTGTGTGTGCATTTGTGGAACGAGTTTCTGCGCAGGTGGCACATCCCAAAGAACATCCTCCCCTGTGAAGGCAGCTATCTTGGGCAGCTGTTCTCGGATATCGGGATTACGGTGGCGCCTTCGGCCGCATTACCCAATGACTCATTTGAGGCGCTTTTACATAATGGGCAAATCGGCAGGCTGGGAATAAAAGCATTGAATTCAATCCGTGCAATCAAGCGTTTTAAAGAGTCCACCCTGGGGAGATAGGAATGCAGCAGAACAGGTTATCGGTTCGGAAGTTTGCAGGCTAGCACCATGAATGCTCCCGCAATTCATCCAGTCTATGCAGCGCCACACGAGGCAGCATCGGAAGTGTGGCTGGGACGCCTGTTCGTTCTGGGTTTGCTATTGCTGCCGTTGCAGTTCATTCAGGTTGGCATGGCGCAGCCGGCCCATCTGTGGGCAATCGTCGTCATCGGCGTGATGGTTTACACCAAGTCATTTCGGGTCAAGGGCCTGGAAATAGGCGCCTACCTGTTTTTTATTGCCATTGCACTGGTGGATACCCTGCTGGCGCATTATTTCCGCATCAAGGCAGTGGAACAGATCATAAAATTTGTTGCGGTGTATCCTGCGTTCTATTTGATAGGAAGAATGTACGGCGAGAAATATTTCAATAAAAAACTGCCTTATGGGTACGTTTTCATATTCTCCTTCATTGCCATCCAGTACCTTATCCAGTTTTTTAGAGTGCCGGTGGTCTACGAAGCAGTCGGTTTCATGCAAAACGCCATTCATGGCACCTTCAAGGAAAGAAACTGGTTCGCCATTTACGTATTTTTACTTATTTATCTGCTTTTTTTGAGATCCGATTTCAGGTTTTCTTCCTTGATGAAATTTTTCGGGGCCAGCATATTGATTGCCCTGCTGAGCGAATCGAAAACCGTACTGATTGCCTGCGGGATTGCTTTTATGTTGCACCATCGCGGGCATTTCTGGCTGAAAGTTCTGGCTATTGCCGCGGGCACGGCATTTTACATGCAGCACTTTGGCTGGGAATTATCCGGGGATTTATTGCGGGTACGGCTTCAGGATGAACGGGGGCTTGCTTTTGAACAAAGCATCAAGCTGATCAGCGAAAACTGGACCGGCTACGGATTCGGTTTCGTGGAAGGATACTTTTCACAATTGTGGTTCACCATCATGGGCCTGGGTTTGGGTACGAATTCAATTTTTTCTTCGCCACTGGATTTCATGGTGATTGCCGGATTTGCCGGACTAGCATTCTGGTTTGTATTCTTTGCCGGCGTCGGCACCTCCTCGGTTTTCCTGCTGGCCCCGGTCGCGGCCTGGTCATTAGTGAATCCCTTGCATCAATCGGAAATCGTCTATCTGTTTGCCGGTTTTCTGACGACCTGGGGACTGCAGCGCCACGCTGCGGATCGTGCCAGTAAGGGAGCGCTATGATGCAGAACACGTCGCCGGCAGCGATACCAATGTTATTTACCAAATGGGTAAATAAATGAAGTTCTCACTTGTAATGGCGACGCTAGGTCGCAGCGTGGAGATCGAGCGGCTGTTCAATTCGCTGGTGAATCAGACCTACAAGAACTTCGAAGTGATCGTGGTTGACCAGAACGAAGATGACCGCGTGGTGAAGCTGGTGGATGAGTTTCGCGACCGTCTGGAGTTCGTCTATCTGCGTTCGGAGAAAGGCCTGTCGCGCGCAAGGAATGTAGGCCTGAAACACATTCACGGTGAACTGGTTGCCTTTCCTGATGATGACTGCTGGTACAAACCGGACGTACTGGGTTATGTTGCTGGCAGATTCGCCGCCGAGCCGTCGCTGCGCGGCCTGACTGGCTGCAGTGTGGACGAGGGGGGCAGTCCGTCGCAGGGACGCTGGGCGACCCGACCTTTGCGGGTGGACCGTTACCGGGTATGGACTTGTGCGACGTCCTATACCATTTTTCTGCATCGTGAGGCAGTCGACCTTGCGGGGCCGTTTGACGAGAGCCTCGGCGTCGGTTCAGGTTCCCGCTGGGGCGCCGGTGAAGAAGTGAATTATCTGCTCAAGGTGATCAGGGGTGGCGTGCCGGTTGAATATGACCCGGCGCTGCGGCTATATCACCCGGAGCCGCTCCGGCAAATGGACGACAAAGCCTATGCACGTACCCGACTCTACAATCGCGGGTTTGGCCGCGTGCTCAGGTTGAACGATTTTGCAGTTTACTTCGTGTTCTACCTGGTCGCACGGCCGCTTGCCGGCGCGGCGCTCGCCAGTCTCCGGCTCGATTTTGGGCGTGCCCGCTATTACTGGATTGCCGCCACCCAGCGTTATCTGGGCTGGCAAGATAGCGTAAACGCGCGCGGAGAGACGGCATGACCCCCCACGCCGCCTATCCGGTTTATGCCGATTTGCGTTGGCCGCGCATGACCGGTATCGCCAAAGTACAGGCGGCGTGTTGCGCTGCTGCGCCACCGCATGTTCGCCTGATCGATCTGCAGCTAGCTGGCAGCCTGGGTAGCCCGGCGGCGCCGCTGGCATTGACACGTGCGCTGCAGCGCGTACGGGATGGCGTATTCTGGAATCCCGGCTTCCTGCCCCCCTTATGGGCGCGTATACCTTCTGTCGTCACTGTGCACGATTTGACGCATCGACTATTTTATAGTCGCATGCACCGCGCTTATTACGATGTGGTGCTGAAGCCGCTTTATCGACACTGCGCTGCGATTATCTGTGTGTCGGAATACACTCGTGACACCTTTCTTTCCTGGTCAAAAATGGCGCCGGACAAGGTGCATGTGGTGTTGAACGGGGTTTGTCCCGACTACGCTTCCAATACGGAAACCCTGAAGCTGCCTTATCCTTACGTGCTCTATCCGGGCAATCACCGTTCATACAAAAACCTGGCGCGACTGCTGGAAGCGTATTCACGTTCACGATTACCGCAGAATGGCATTCATCTTGTATTGACTGGAGATATCCACACCGGCTTGCAATCCCAGGCGGTGGCCCTGGGAGTCGCCGATCGAGTGCATTTTTGCGGATGGCTGGATGTTCCTGATCTGCCGAAACTGTACCGGGGTGCCTTGGCCGTCGCCTACATTTCCTTATACGAAGGATTCGGCTTGCCCATCGTCGAAGCCATGGCGTCGGGCGTACCGGTCATGACTTCCAATACCTCCTCGATGCCTGAGATCGCCGGTGATGCCGCGCTGCTCGTCGATCCCTATTCGATAGCGGAAATCACCGATGGGTTGAATGCCATCGCGCTGGACGAAACGGCACGTCTCCAGCTGATCGCGCGCGGTGCTGTACGCGTTTCCGAATTTGACTGGAAAAACTCGACAGCGAAACTGTGGAACATCATTGATTCGGTCGTCGATGGGGCCGGATCATGAAGTTCTCACTTGTAATGGCGACGCTAGGGCGCAGTGTGGAGATCGAGCGGCTGTTCAACTCGCTGGTGAATCAGACCTACAAGAACTTCGAAGTGATCGTGGTTGACCAGAACGAAGATGACCGCGTGGTGAAGCTGGTGGATGAGTTTCGCGACCGTCTGGAGTTTGTCTATCTGCGTTCGGAGAAAGGCCTGTCGCGCGCAAGGAATGTAGGCCTGAAACACATTCACGGTGAACTGGTTGCCTTTCCCGATGATGACTGCTGGTACAAACCGGATGTACTGGAGTTTGTGGCCAAGCAGTTTCTGGCGGACCCTGAACTGCGCGGCCTGACCGGACGCAGCGTGGACGGAAACGGCGTCGCGTCCCAGGGGCGCTGGTCGGATCAGATATTGACGGTCGACCGATACAACGTCTGGAAGTGTGCCACGTCTTATACCATTTTCCTGCGCGCCGAAGCGGTGATTCGTGCCGGACAGTTCAACGAAGCGCTGGGAGTGGGCGCTGGTACGCGCTGGGGCGCGGGCGAAGAAGTAAACTTTTTGCTGCGAGTCATTCAGGCGCCCATGTATGTGCGTTATGACCCGAACCTGAGAATATTCCATCCCGAGCCCTTGATGGTCATGGACGACAAGGCGTTTTCACGGGCACGTTTGTATAACCGGGGGTTCGGACGAGTTCTCGGCCTCTCGGGTTATCCATTTTATTTCGTTTTTTATCTGATCTTCAGGTCGGTAGCCGGTGGCATGTTGTCTGCGCTCAGGATGGATTTCAAGCGTGCCAAATATTACTGGATTGCGGCTTCGCAGCGTTTTCTCGGCTGGATAGACTGAGGGCGGAGGATGGAGATTTTATCGAGCGGACAGCGTCTTAGCGTTTATTCCGACATGCGCTGGCCGCTGAAAACCGGGATCGGCAATGTCATGACGGCAATGGTTGAACGCAAACCTTCGCGCATGAATCTGGTCGGTCTTGAGGTGAAGGGCAGCATTGGCAGTCCGTTTTCCCCCTTTGCGATAAGTCGTGCCCTGCGGCGTTCGGCAGCGGATCGCGATGGCGTGTATTGGAGCGCCGGATTTGTGCCGCCGGCAGTGATGCACATTCCCAGCGTGGTTACCGTCCATGACCTCACTCACTTGCGGTTCTACAGCCGTTTCCATGCAGCGTATTACAACTATTATCTCAAGCCGTTATATAGGTTATGCAGCGCCATTGTTTGCGTATCCGATTACACGCGCCGCGAATTCCTGGAATGGTCAGGGATGTCCCCGAACAAAGTCTCGGTTGTCTATAACAGCGTGGACAGGATTTATCTTGAAAATCAGGAAGCGGCTCAATTGCCCTACCGCTATGTGCTGTATCCGGGTAATCATCGCAGCTACAAAAATCTGCAGCGTCTGATCTCAGCCTACGCCGCTTCCGTGTTGCCGCAACGGGATATTCATCTGGCTATGACCGGGGATGTCAACCAGACCCTGGTCGAGCATGCCCGGCGTGCGGGCGTGGAATCCAGGCTGCATTTTCTGGGACGTGTCAACGATGAGGACTTGCCGAAGCTGTATAAGGGCGCGCTGTTCGTGGCTTTTGTCTCGTTATACGAGGGTTTCGGGTTGCCGATCGTTGAAGCAATGGCCTCGGGCGTGGCGGTATTGACGTCGAATGTTTCGGCCATGCCGGAAGTGGCAGGAAACGCCGCCCTGATGGTCGATCCGTATTCGATAAAAGACATTGCCCTGGCGCTGGACAGACTGGCCGGCGACACTGTGCTGCGCGACGAGCTGGTAGCCAGGGGACGTGAACACGTGACGCGTTTCGACTGGGACCTTTCGGCGCAGGAGCTGTGGGGAATTATCGATCATGTTTACCGGGCGGTGTGAGGCTTGCATGGGCATGATTTCACCAAGACTAAGCTCTGCAATGCGCTACCTCGGTTGGGCGGACATTCCGTATAAATGGAGGTTCTCGAAAGGCGAGTGCCCGCTTTGCAATAAAAGCGTTTTCTTGTCGTTCAGGCGAGATCCGTTCATGACGAGATGCCTGAAATGCAGGACGAATATCACCAACCTTGCTCTGATAACCGCCATCAAGAAATTTTTCAAGGCGCCTTATACCGGAAAATCGGCATACGAACTTTCCAGTTATGGATGCACGCTTGCCTGGTTGAGATCCCATTGGCCCACGGTCGTTGCCAGTGAGTATTTTCCGGGGAAGAAACCGGGTAGCGTCATTGATGGCGTGCTGAATCAGGACGTCCAGCAACTGACTTTCGAGAATGAAAGTTTCGATCTGGTCACCTCGAATCAGGTCTTTGAGCATGTTCCGGACGACATTCTGGGATATGCCGAATGCTTCCGGGTATTGCGTCAGGACGGGGCACTGATTTTCAGCGTGCCTCTCTATGATACCGATCGCACCGCACGAATCGCCTTTCTCGATCAGGGCAATATCGTATTTTGCGGAAATCCCGAATACCACGATAGCCGTCTGGCTGGGGCCAATTCAGTCCCGGTATTCTGGCGCCATTCTTCAAGAGATATTGTAGAGCGCGTCAAAACTGCAGGTTTCAGGAAGGTTGAGCTCATGGATGTGTTCCTTGCGGGTGCGCAAAACATCCCCTCGAAAGTGGTTTGCGCATGGAAATGATGGCCTGCCATGGAAAGCAGGCTGCCGTGCAGGCAATGCATTTGTTTGAAGGAGGAGGGCTATGTCAATGAGCATGCCGGGCGTCTTGAATGCCGTGGTTGTCAACTATCGAACATCCGATCTCACGCTGAAGTGTGTCGAGTCGATTGTGCGGCTGGGTATCGCCGCCCCGGAAGAAATCGTTGTGGTCGAAAATGCCTCGCCGGACGACTCCTTCGAACGGCTCAGCCGGGAACTGCCGCAAGGGATCCGGCTGGTGCGCTCGGCAACCAATGGTGGATTTGGCGCTGGCGTGAATCTTGGCGCGGCGGCCTGTGACCGCGAGTTCATTCTGGTATTGAACCCGGATACGTACTTCGAAGACCTCAGTATTCAACAGGCGATCGAGCTGTTTGACCGGGAAGCCGATGTGGGGATCGTCGGTCTGGATCTGGTCTATCCCGGTGGTGTTCGGCAATTCTCCGCCAGGCGCTTTTATAGCCTGCTGGATGTTGTCGGCCGCAGGCTGCCGATTGGACGTTACTGGCCGTTCAAGCCGCGTATCGACCGCCACATGATGCTATCGGCGTGGGACACCGATCAGCCTTTCGATGCCGAATGGGTCATGGGAACGGGGTTCATTGTGCGCCGCGCGTTGTTCAACCGCATCGGTGGCATGGACGAGGCTTATTTCCTGTACATGGAAGATGTTGACCTGTGCGCACGGGTCTGGCAGGCCGATTTTCGCGTCGTATGTGTTCCGGGCGCGAAACTGGTGCACGATCACCAGCGCAATAGTGCGGCCGGCCCATTCAGTTGGGCCGGTCGTCTGCATCTGAAAAGCCTGATGCGGTTCAGGAAAAAGTTTCGTGTACCGCTGTTCCGGCAACCGGGAATTACTGGGCTTTGGCGTTGAACATCATCTATCCGTCCGCTAAGTCGTTTGGCAGAGAGCCAGACAAGAGTAGCCGTCATTGCGTGGTGCCGCGCCTGTATCCTTTGCTGCGCCTCCTGGTGACGGGGTTATTTGCGCTGTTTTTCTGCGCACGGAGCTGGGCCATTCAGGGTGAACCCGTACCGGTAGTGGACGGCGGGTTCGAGAATGCAAAAAGCGCCTGGGTAGGCGGCAGCATCGTCAATACAGAACGGCATGAAGGCGCAAAAGCGCTGTCGCTCGCATCCGGTTTCGCTTATCAGGCACCAGCCGGCATGGTGCCGATCAAGCCCGGGTTCGATTACCGGCTGCACCTCTGGATCAAGTGCGATGCTTGTAACGCCCATGATGTGGCGGTCAGCGCATTGCTCAGGGGGGAGGGGTTCAATGCCGCGAGTGGCAACTTCGGCGAGGTCCTCGGCAGCTGGCTGGAGGGCACGGCACCGGCTTTTGTTCTGGATGGCGGTAAATCGCCGGCGTTGTTGTCGGTGGGCGGGACGACAGGCTGGAAGGAGTATACGGCGGTTATTCCCGCGGCACAGATTCCACCCAATACGAAGGCATTGCAGATTTACCTGCGCCACGACACCCAGCCGGAACCTAAAGGGACCGCCTATTTCGACGATTTGTCCATAGAGCGGCTGCCGGCAGGAAGCCTTGCACCGGACCGGATTATTCTGAATGGCGGCTTTGAGGCGGGCAAGGCGCCCTGGTGGGGCGATGGGGACATCATCAAGGATAACGTCGCCGAAGGGCACTCGGCCCTGCGCATCAAAGCGGGATTTGCCGCTCAGGATAAGCGCCCTGTCGAAGGAGGCAAACGCTATCGGGTGAGCATGCAGATACGCTCCAACGGTGCGCCCGACGGCTCGGTATTTGTCCAGTTGAGTTTTCGGGGGACGGGGGTCGATGCCGGATGGCGCGGGCCAGAGCAGGTTAATCTGAATTCAGGGGCGGAGGCGGCGCTGTTCGTGACCGGCGGCACGCATGCATGGAAACCTTATTCGGTGGTGGTGGAAGCGCCGCCGGGCGCCAACGAGGTGGTGCTGTATCTGCGCAAGAAAGCGGCTACACCCGGCACGGCTGATTTTGATGCGGTTGCGGTGAGTCCGACAAACGAACCGGTGACTACAGCCGCCGTCATGAAGCAAAAGACCATGGCGGCGGCCATGTTTTCGCCGGCAGTAAAAAAGGGTAATGCCGAAAAAATCATCGCTGCAGCGGTTGCTGCCGGCGCCGGCAAGTCGCCTGCCAGTTTGCTTCTGGCTGACAATGGCCATGCGCGTTATCACATCCATGTGGCCCGGAACGCCGATGCCATCACCCTGGGCGCGGCCGCCACGCTGGCCGATTATCTGAAGCGCATCAGCGGTGCCGGTTTCGCGTCTTTTTCCGATGATGACAATCCGCAGGCCGGCCCCTTGCTGGTCGTCGGACGCGATAACATTCTGACCAAACGGCTGTGCCCCGATATCTCCTACGACAAGCTGGGCGAGGACGGCTTCGTCATCCGCACGGTGGGGCCGCACCTGGTGATTGCCGGGGCCACCCCGCGCGGCACCATGTATGGTGTCAACTGGTTCCTTGACCGCAAGCTCGGGGTCAAGTGGCTGAGTCCTTCCTACACGTATGTGCCGGCGCAACCAAAACTGCAGGTCGCGCGGCTGAATACGCTGCAGGTGCCGCGTTTCAGCTATCGGGAAGTGCTCAGCTATGAAGGACAGGACAAGCTTTATCGCGCCCACAATCTGCTCAACGGTGAATCACACGGCCCGTCGTTCAGTGCGTCGCCACCGGAAATCGATAGCTGGGATCACAGCTGGGATGCAAAGGGTGGTGAAGCCAGTTTTTACGAGCTGATGCCGCAGGATCAATATGCCAAGGCGCATCCTGACTGGTATGCAGGTGGCCAGGTGGCGATGATGAATCCGCAAGTGCGCCAGGTGATGGCCGAGGCAATTGTGAATCGATTGAAACAACTGCCGGATTACAAAAAGGTCTGGTTCGATCTCCATGACATGGACTGGGGTTGGGATATGGATCCGGCCAGCAAGGCCTTTGCCGACAAGCATGGCGGCGAGCCATCCGCACCGCGACTGGACATGGTGATCGATATCGCCAACCGGGTACGCCAGGTCCTGCCCGGCGCGCGGCTGGCTTTCAATGCCTATCACTGGAGTTTCACGCCGCCCAAGGGCATGACGGTGCCCGACTATGTGATGGTATTCCCGATGACGATACAGGTGGATTACAGCTCGCCGCTGAACCAGGGAAGAAACCAGAAACTGGGTCAGGATATCGCCGGCTGGAATGCCATCGCGAAACACATTCTGGTGTGGGATCACATTACCAATTTCAGCGGTTTCCTCCAGCCTACATCCAACATTTATCCGATCGGCCACAGCCTGCAATGGCTGGCTACGCTGCCGAATGTGCATGGTTATTTTGCCGAAGGCAGCTGGAATACGCCGGCTGCAGAGTTTGCCAGCCTGCGCGTGTGGATGATCGCGCGGCTGCTTTGGGATCCGAAGCAGGACGTCAGGGCGCTGGTCGCCGAGTATTGCCGCTACTATTTCGGCGCGGCCAGCCCGTACGTGCTCCAGTACATCGATCTGATGCACGCGGCGATTGCAAAGAGCCGCGATGTGCTCAGCGAGAAAACCCAGGTCGATGTGGCGATGCTGAATCTGGATTTTGTGCGCGCCGCTGACCAGTTGTTCGAGAAAGCGCAGGCCGCAGTGGCAAACAACCCGGTGTTTCTGGAGCATGTGAAAGAAGCGCGCATGCCGGTGGATTACGTCATTCTGGTGCGACGTAAAGAGTATGCGGACGAAGCTGCGCAGCGAGGCATCCACTGGCAACCGGATACCGCAAAACGTCTGGCGCGTTTCAATCAGACCATACGGACGGCGAAAGTCAGCGAATACCGTCAGGGCGGCAACATCAAGGAACTGGACGAATTGCTGGCAGTTGAACGGCGTACGCCGCAAGCCCCGGCAATGGTGCGCGATCTGGCCAAGTCGGACTGGGTGGATTTTCAGGATCTGAGTTTCAATCGCTATGAGTCGGCGCAAATCGTCCAGGATAAGTCCGCGTCGGACGGTGCTGCGGCCCGAATGAATGGTGATTCATCGACCTGGGCGGTGCAATTCAAGCTGGATAAACTTCCCAAACAAGGCCGCTGGGAATTATATGCAAGTGTTCGCGTGGACGCCGCCACAAATCATGACAAGGACGTCGGTGCAAAGGTGGGATATTCCCCCCCAATGGGTTTGTTCAATGCGGGATTGATAGGCACTTTGAACGATGGCCGGTATCATTTTATTAAAGTGCCGGGTGGGCCGTTCCGTTACGATACGGATCAGGGCAAAGGTGTTTATATCCAGGCGCCTGGTGAAAAATATGTGAAGTATGTTTATGTGGATCGATTCATTGCAGTCCGGGTACCGGATAAGCATTGAAGTAAGCGTTTCCTGCAGCAGAAGTTAACGCGCAATGCCCCTTTGTTTTAATAGAGAAAATAAAATGACAACTATCCTGATCACCGGCGGAGCCGGCTATATTGGTTCCCACACCTGCGTGGAATTGCTTAACGCAGGATTCGAAGTCGTGGTAGTCGACAATCTGAGCAACAGCAAGCAGGTTGCGTTGAAGCGGGTGGAAGACATCACCGGAAAAAAGCCGATTTTTTATCAGGCTGACGTGCGCGACCGCGACGCGCTGACGGCCATTTTTGCGCAGCATGACATCCAGTCGGTCATTCATTTTGCCGGGCTCAAGGCGGTGGGCGAGTCGGTGGAACAACCGCTGCGATACTATGAAAACAACGTGGGAGGCACCCTGACTCTGTGCCAGGTGATGGCCGGGGCAGGTGTGAAGAGCATAGTGTTCAGCTCGTCAGCGACGGTTTACGGTGACCCCCATACCGTACCCATCAGGGAGGATTTCCCGGTGGGCGCGACCACTAATCCCTATGGGCGCAGCAAGTTCATCGTGGAAGAAATTCTGCGTGATCTGTACCTGGCCGATCCATCCTGGCGCATTGCGCTGTTGCGTTATTTCAATCCGGTTGGGGCGCATGAGAGCGGTCAAATTGGAGAAGACCCGAACGGCATCCCGAGCAATCTGATGCCTTACATTGCGCAGGTGGCGGTGGGACGGCTGCCATTTTTGAGAGCATTTGGCGGCGACTATCCAACCCCGGACGGCACCGGTGTGCGGGATTACATTCATGTGGTGGATCTGGCCTTGGGGCATGTGGCGGCGCTGCGTTATCTGGAAAGTCACGACGGTCTGGTGACGGTCAATCTGGGTACCGGGCGTGGTTATAGCGTGCTGGATATGGTGCGGGCCTTTGCCGCGGCAAGCGGACGTGAAATACCCTACCAGATTGTAGATCGAAGAGCCGGGGATATCGCCAGTTGTTATGCCGATCCTGCACTCGCGCAGCAGTTATTCGGCTGGCAGGCGCAACGCGATGTGAATGTCATGTGTGCCGATTCGTGGCGCTGGCAGTCGCAAAATCCACAGGGATATGAGTCGTAGTCGGGATACCGTTCCCGTTTTCGCAACTGCGGACGCGGCGCCTGGCCGCCAGGTATTCCCGGTTACGCACAGCGGCCGGGTTATGCCGTAACCGGAGTGGCAATATCGAGCATGATCTCGGTAACGTCTCTGCCCACACCACGGTAGCCGGTAAAGCGTCCGATTGGATCGAACTTCGGCTCTCCGCTCACCTGAAAATATTGATGCACACCATCGGCAAGAACCCGGCTGTAGATGAAATTCAGGAATGGCCGGCGCGCCGCGATGTTCGCTGCGAGTGCGGCGCGCTCGGTCTCATTCCAGCGCGCGGCCGGTGTTTCCTGGGGTGCGTCGGGTAGGGAATCCGCTTGGGCAGGGCTGAGCATTTCCAGCACCGGCCCGTAAACATTGGTGAAGTGCCCGTTTTCGTCCTGTTCCCAGTACCAGTCGGATGACAGTTCAGTCAACCGGCGAAAGCGCACTTCGCTTTCGCGCAGCTCGGCCGTGCGTTCCTGTACCGTCTGTTCCAGCACCTGGTTGAAATGTTCGAGTTGCTTATACAACAAGCGCACTTCCAGCATGTTGTGTATACGCGTCTTGACTTCGATCAGGTCAAACGGTTTGGATACGAAATCCTTCGCGCCCGAGGCCAGTGCGCGCAGCTTGTGGGCCGGTTGAGCGGTAATCACGAGTATCGGAACATAGCCGTCTATTTCAATTTTCTTCAGGCTCTCCATCACCTGGAAACCATCCATCCCGGGCATTTGCAGATCGAGCAGAATCAGGTCGTAATGGTGGTCGCGATGCAGCGCGCTGACGCTATGCGGATCCATCGTAGACGATACGCGGCAATAGCCGGCTTCCTGCAGCATTTGTTCCAGCAACAGCACATTCGCTTCCATGTCGTCCACGATCAGGATGCTGGCGTTAAGAATATCGGTGGGAAGCACCATAAAATTCGCTTTCCTTAATTTGTATTGCGACTCAGTCTGATAAGAATGGAAAAACTAACTACCTGTCATCGCCACCCGGTCGATGTGTGCAGCGATGCGATAGGTGTTCTTGCCGGTGCGCTTTGCTTCATACAAGGCCAGATCCGCGTTCTTCATCAGGATATCCACCGCCAAACCATGCGTGGGATAAATACCGACACCCACGCTGGCGGTCATGCTCACGTTGCGGCCTTGGATATTATAGGGTTGCGCGAGCGCCTGTATCACTTTAGATACCATATTGACCGCATCGTCAGCGTGACTCAATTCCGACAAGCCAATGACAAATTCGTCGCCACCCAGTCGTGATACCGTGTCCTCCCGGCGCACCGTGGCCACCAGTCGATCGGCGACCATTTGCAGTAAGGTGTCGCCACCATCGTGGCCCAGGGTGTCGTTGATCAGCTTGAACCCGTCCAGATCCAGATACATCACCGCCATGGTGCTTTGATTTCTATGTGCATGGGCGATGGCTAATGAAAGTCTATCCATTAACAAGCGCCTGTTCGGCAGCCCGGTCAGCGGGTCGTGCAGCGCCAGAGATTCCAGCGCACGGCTGTAATCCTCGAGTTGTTTGTACAACAAGCGCACTTCCAGCATGTTGTGTATACGCGTCTTGACTTCGACCAGGTCAAACGGTTTGGATACGAAATCCTTCGCGCCCGAGGTCAATGCGCGCAGCTTGTGGCCGGGTTGAGCGGTAATCACGAGTACTGGAACATAGCCGTCTGTTTCGCATTCCTTCAGGTTTTCCATCACCTGGAAACCATCCATCCCGGGCATTTGCAGATCGAGCAGAATCAGGTCGTAATGGTAGTCGCGATGCAGCGCGCTGACGCTATGCGGATCCATCGTAGACGATACGCGGCTGTATCCGGCTTCCTGCAGCATTTGTTCCAGCAGCAGTACATTTGCCTC
Source organism: Sulfuriferula sp. GW1 (assembly GCF_047300855.1). Lineage (GTDB taxonomy): Bacteria > Pseudomonadota > Gammaproteobacteria > Burkholderiales > Sulfuriferulaceae > Sulfuriferula. The sequence continues at coordinate 2,168,921 of NZ_CP170197.1, read as the reverse complement.
CTTGTCATCTACGATCAGGATGCTGGCGGCAAGAATATCAGTGGCGCTTATCATTGCTAGGTGATGAGCTGCGATTCGTTATCCAAACCTGTTTCAGCGAATTCCAGCGCCTGATCCAGTGTCTTCATGAACTCGTTGACCTTGATCGGCTTGGTGAGATAGCGGAAGAATCCCGCCTCCAGGCCTTTCTTGATATCGTGGGGCATGGCGTTGGCGCTGAGGGCAAGCACCGGGATATGCGCCGTTGCCGGATCTTGGCGCAGGATTTTCAGCGCCTGGATACCGCTGATGCCAGGCAGATTGATGTCCATCACGATTACATTCGGCTGATGGGTGCGCGCCAGCGCGATACCGCGGGTGCCATCACCTGCGCCCAGCAAACGCAAGTCGGGACGGCGTGTGATAAGTTGCTCGACCAGTTGCATATTGGCACGGTTGTCTTCTACATACAGCACGGTGCGCAGCGCAGCGCCGGGTTGAACAAGCGCTTGCAGCAACGCCAGCGGTACGTCTGAACCAGGGGCGATTTGCGGTTCAGCCGCCAGGTTCAGTTCGAACCAGAACACACAACCCATTCCAACCGTGCTTTCCACCCCGATTTCGCCCCCCATCAATTCAACCAGGCGCTTGCTCACCACGAGGCCGATACCGGTGCCTTCCTCGGCGCTGGCTTCTTGTCCGAGACGATTAAAGGGCTGGAAAAGTTGTGCGAGCTTTTCGGGCGGCAAACCCTGGCCGGTATCCTGCACGCTGACGCGGACGCGCCCCAATTGATTCACGCTGCAGGTCACTTCCACAGTCCCGTTTGGGCGGTTGTATTTGATCGCGTTGGAAAGCAGGTTGAGAATAACCTGCTTTACCCGGGTTCGATCGGCATGCACAAAGTAAAGAATTTCGATCTGGGGGAAGCTGATGTGGATGCTGCTTTTTTGCGCCTGCGGCTCGATCATGGCCTGGCATTCGAGCATGACCTCGAGCAGCGACATGGGCTCCTGCGACAAAGACAGTTTGCCCGACTCGATCAACGCGAGATCGAGAATCTGGTTAATCAATTCCAGCAGATACCATCCCGCCTGGAGAATCTGGTCGATGCTGGCCTTTTGGGTGGGTGTAGGGTGCGGCGCACCAGTCTCCATCAATTGGGCGAAACCGAGGATTGCATTGAGCGGAGAGCGCAACTCATGACTCATGCTGGACAAAAAATCCGATTTGGCGAGGTTGGCTTTTTCCGCCGCGGCCTTGGCGTTGGTCAGCTCCGCTTCCACCTGCTTGCGCACCGAGTTGTCTGCCCCAATCAACAGATAGCCGATAATGTCATCATAATCATCGCGCAGCACCGTGATCGACACGGTCGCCGGGAAGCGGCTGCCGTCCTTGCAGATATAGGTCAAATCGTAGCTGTCGTCGATCCCACGCGAAGCCTTGTAGGCCAGCGCCTCGAAGCCCGGCATAATCGTCGTGGTCAGCTCCGCGCTCAAAGCGCGCGCGCGTGCCTCGACTTCTTGCGGGTCATGAATGTCGCTGGGGCTGATCTTGTTCACGACTTCGGTGGCCTGATAGCCTAGCATGCGCTCGGCGCCGATATTGAATAGCTGAATGATGCCTTTCTCGTCAGTGGCGATAATCGAGAAATTGGCACTATTGAGAATCGCGTTCTGCAAGGCCCCGGTTTTAAGCAGAACTTCCTGGCGCCGCAGCTCGGAGATGCCATCCGCCGTAGCGGTTTTTTGAATGGCGGAATCGCGGATTATTTCGGGCATGGACGTCCTTAGATTAAAGCGCGAATTGGCGAGACGGATCGCGTGGCCGAAGGTGCGGGTAGCACCCGCCTAGTTATACGCTCATCCTGGATAAAGAATGCATGCTTTTGCAAAGCGGGCGCTGGGGGCGGGATGATTAAGTCAGTGAATGAATTTTGGATAAGCATTTTCCATTATGGTGCTTGAGTTCTGGCGCAGTCCGTGCGTTATCGCACAGTTGACGGCGCTATTATGCAAAGTGGGAAACAAGGCGAAGGACTAAGCGTGACCGGTAAGCGGGAATTCCTGGCGATTGCGTACATCACACAGTAATCGATCATGTTCTTTCTTGACCACCCCATAGCATTCACACACGCGGGACTCCAGGCCAGCCCGATTGACCACGGTAATATGGCCGCGCCGGTAGCGAATGAACCCCGCTTGCTGCAAATGCCCAGCAGCCTCGGTGATGCCTTCACGCCGCACACCGAGCATGCCGGCAATCAGCTCCTGGGTCATGGTCAGTTCACTGGAGGGCAGGCGATCAAGTGTGAGCAATAGCCATCTGCACAATTGCTGCTCCACCGAATGATGGCGGTTGCATACTGCAGTTTGGGATATTTGTGTTATCAACGCCTGGGTGTAGCGCAAGAGCAAGTGTTGCATCACCCCGGCACGACGCCCACCGACGCGATTGAATTCCTCCATCAGCAGCGGTGCCTTGAGTTGGTAACCGTGGCCCCCCGTCTGCACAATGGCCCGGCTCGGCGTGGTATTCCCGCCCATGAAAAGCGAAATGCCGAGTACGCCTTCGTTGCCCACCCCGGCGATTTCGGACGAGGCGCCGCTCTCGGTGACATAGTGCAGCGACACGATGGCGGTCGTCGGGAAATAGACGTGCTGTAACTGGCCGCCGGATTCATAAAGTACCTCACCGAGCGGCATCGCCACGCGTTCGAGGTGTGGCGCAATACGCTCGAATTCAGCGTCAGGCAGAGCGGCGAGCAGATGGTTTTGATTGGGGCTGTGTGCAGTATCCATAGGCGGTCTCAGAATAATCGACCGGACGGTGCGATCATCACGCGAACAGCATACACGCTTTGCACCCAGCAAGTCTGTCAGACTTTGGTGGATGTTGCAGGGGTTTATCCGATGGCTACAGCGCTCCCTGCTGCATTGATGCGTGATCTGAGAGTAATACGGCAGTCATTCCACCCCATTCAGATGCGATCAGATTCTGGTTGGCCAGCGCCAAAGCAACGCCGGCATTGAGCCGATCCTTGCCCACGGGGGGTGATCTGGCGAAGCAACTTAGCGGCGCCCGATAAGTATGCCGATTACCAGACTGACGCCAGCGACGGCGCCGATGGCTTGCCACGGGTATTCATGGACATAAGCGTCGGTTGCCTGGGCTGCGGCTTTGGCTTTTACAAGCAGTGCCGCCTGCGCCTCAGCGATACCGGCTTTTGCGACCCGGAGGGATTCTTCCGCCTTGGCGCGTAACTCGGTCAGCTTCTCGCCGCCCTGGTTGGCAGTTGCTTTCAGCAATGCTTCTGCATCCGCTATCACCACTTTGAAATCGGCGATCAACTGTTCTTTGGTAATTTCATCAGAAAACCTATCCATACTTTTCTCCGTTGCTGGTGTTGTTGCGTTCATGGAAATCCTGTCTTTTTACCGTACGGTTGACTGTAAAAAAACAGGCAAAATACTGCATGGGTCCGTCCGTGATTCATGGACACACCCATCGGCTATGGACTCAAGCTACTTGCGCAGAGTAAGCAGGAATACGCCTGCGACAATCGCGCCCAAGCCAGCCCAGATTGGAATGTTTACGGTTTGCGTATCCTTGACCGACAATTCTATCGGACCCAGTTTGGCTTGATGGGTTTCCTTGGTATAAGTGAAACCCCCGTACGCCAATCCCAGGCCACCGGCCACGATCAGTACGATTGCTAACATCTTGGCTGCATTCATGCCATTTTCTCCTGAAGAAGTACTTTTATATTGTGACGGGGAGGTACACCGGTAACGGTAATTGCGCTGTTGCAACTCATGCTGCTGCTCCATGCGTTCGGGAGCATGCCGAGTAAAATTAACATGGAGCGGATTTTTAGCATTATGTGAGCCCGGTTTGTTATCGACTTTCAGAGTTTGGGGTTGTCAGCCCCCACATGTTTAAAATGATACCGGCTCTTATCCGGACGTTTCTGTTCGGTACCGCACATAATTCCAAATGCTCTGCATGCCCGCTATCTATCCAGTGGTCTGCTTAGTCTCCCAGCAACTCTGCCACAGGATGCAACGGTTCTATATGCTGCGACACGACCCGAACGATGACGATGATGGGTATGCTGAGCAGCATGCCCCATATGCCCCATAGCCAGGTCCAGAACAGCAGGGAAATAAACACTGCTGCTGTATTCATTTTTGCAAACCTGCCTGTCATCCAGGTGGTGACCAGGGTGCCAATGATGGTGGCTATCAGCAACGACGCGCCGGCCACCTGTAGTGCTGGTGAAATCGAATCGAACTGGATGAACGCTGCCATGCCGGTAACGGAGGCAGTAATCACGGGGCCAAAATAGGGAATGATATGCAACAGGCTTGCCGCTGCCGCCCAGGCCCCTGCGTTTTCCAGGCCCAGCCAGGAGAAGGCCGCCCAGGTGAAAATACCTACCATGGCGTTGGTGATCAACAGCATGAACATGTAACTCTGGATGGAATTGTTAATGTCATCCAGAATATGAACGGTAATTTTTCTCCTGGTCAGGGTGGGCCCTGCCAGACGTACCAGTTTGCGCTTGAAAGTATCCCCCGACAGCAGCAGAAAATAGGTGAGGAATGCCACCATGACAGCCTGCCCGAAAAAGGTTAGCAGGCCCGTCCAGCCTGACCATAATAAATTGCTCAGCTTGAATGGAGATGGATCGACGACCACATAGGTCTTCACTCGCTTGTTAGCCTCCGGAGTGGCGGCAACCTGATTGGTGGCTTTTTCAATTTCATTTGCAGCGATCTGTACTTTTTGCATGTTACTAAGCTGGCCACGTTGCAAATGACTTGTTACGGACGACAACTTGCTGGCAGCCTTGGGTAACTGATCCAGTATCGTCTGCATTTCCCCGCGTAAAGCGTAGGTGCAAAGCAATCCCGCGCTGACCACGGTGAGCATGACTATAGTGGCTCCCAATACACGCGGGATTTTGATTAATTCCAGCCACGCCACCAGCGGATTGAGCGTATAGGCAAATAAAATTCCAAGCAGGATGGAAATGACAAAAACCTGGGCCCAATCAAGTGCAAATATCAGCGCGATGACAGCGAGAAGGGTCAGCGCCAAGTTGCGCGCATTCACCGTGTCATGCGTGGGGGGAAGCGTCGCATTATCGGTATTGGCGGGGGCAGCCATACCTTCAACTGTATTGAATGGCGCCACTTGAGAAGGGGGTTCTTTCATCATGACATCCAAAATAGAAAGTGCTGCTAGCTTGTTATTGGCGAAATGCCGAAATCGAAAGTGTTCTATGGGGGCTATTATTATGCGATCAAAAGACCAAGCCGAGCCTGTTTGAATGTTGGCGCCTTTACTAAAGATGCGTTAATCCCCCGTACCAGTATCGAGGTTCCAGGGCGGCGACCGCTACATCGTAATCCTATGCAAAACACAGCAGAATTGTAGCCATGTTGCCAATATAACGGCCCGGATGAATTTGATCGGTGCGCTAGCGTACAGATGTGGCTTTTCGTTAGCCAGAAGATTGTAGCGCCGACCCTTCAGGGCCCATCATGATCTCTACCCAAGACAGCCGAGTAAAAGTCCAAAAACAACGTCGCTGAAAAGCGGAGGGAGATATCCCTAACGAGCGCGGCGCAGAACACGTGAGACAAAAGCCATCCCCGATACGACCCAAAATCCGGCTTGAGCACCGGCGCCTATATCGCAAATAAGCGCCCTCAACTGGCCACTCACGCCAACCATTGTTGTAGCGATGTGCCGTTTCACAAAATCAGGAAAAGCCCATCCCAAAGTAGCTGATCGTTCTTGCGAGTTTCACGCCGCAGCAGGCATAAAAAAAAGGCTCCATGCAGAGCCTTTATATTTATTGCGGGTATGGCCTTAATTCTTGTTCTGAACATCCCGGGCTTTGTCGTGAATGGCATCGCCTGCACGTTCAACGTCTTTACCGGCGCCCGCCACGGTATTGCAAGCCGAAACGCTGAGCAGCATCCCCAGTGTTCCGGCCATTATTAAGGCGGATAAAATTTTCCTGGTCATGGTTTTCTCCTGAGTTAAACGCTGAATAAAAAGCCTCGAAACCTTGTGACGGCGATTTCAAAGCTGGTATGACTTTATCGGGCAAGGCAGACGAAGTCTGTACGCTGTCGCACATACGTGAGTGCACCCCTTCGCTGGGCAAAATTAAATGCTTGATGTTCATCCCGCACCCGCTGGAAGTGTTCAAAAAATAAGCAGGCTCCCGGCTGGCGCGTAAGCCGGCATTGAGGAAAGGAAGTTCTGGGTGCATTGCCAATTTTCAGCGGCTAGATAAAGGATATGTTCGCATCCGTACTGACTGGTTTGGTCTGTCTCGATTAAGCTTGTTTCCAGGAAAGCTTGTCATTCATTTTTGTGGGTCATTCGTAGCAGCGGTTCTGTTTCGAGTGACCTCGATTTAGGGGATGAGTTATTTCCATCGTCCAAACAGCCAAGGGGAAATCCATGACGACAGCCACCCATAAATCCGCTACAAAATCCGAACATGACGCATACGCATTGCTTACCCAGGATCACAAGAAGGTGAAAAAGCTATTTGGGGATTTTAAAAAATTGAGCAAAAGTGATGCGTCTGATGAAGCCAAGGCCACTCTGGTCGGGCAGATATGTATGGAGTTGACTATTCATGCCCAAATTGAGGAAGAAATCTTCTACCCAGCAGTGCGGGCTGCTATTAGTGATGAAGATTTGATGGACGAAGCGGATGTAGAGCATGACGGCGCAAAAAACCTGATTGCCCAATTAAGGGGAATGAGGCCTGGCGAAGATCACTATGATGCAAAAGTAACGGTGCTCGGCGAAAACATCGATCATCACGTGAAGGAAGAAGAAGAAAAGATGTTTCCCAAGGCAAAGAAGGCCAAAGTCGACACTGCCACACTCGGTAAAGCAATGCTAAAGCGTAAGCACGAACTTGAAAAAACTGAAGGTGCGGAGCCGGTTAAGGCCACGAAATCCAGCGCTCGCTAGGGCTTTTCACGGGGGTGCCGCTCCGGTAAACCTCGATGGGCGGCGGAGTGCCATCAAAACAGGTTCAACATCGTTTTCACAACCACGGCCGCTCTATCGAGAGGCTCTGGTTGTTGAAAATGTGTGCGTGCTCCAATGATTCTGAATCCAGGCGATCCATCGCGCTATACAAGCCACGGTCTAGTTCGCTGATCTTCTCCTCCGGACCTGGAGCCGGTTTGCTCCTGTCCGTGAGAGAAGGCATGCGAGTTAAAACCTGTACGACCACTATAATTTAATCTTGGATAGGCGAACCATGCCACACCCCGCGTCTTTACAGGTACAGCCAGAGTCAAGTGACGACCGGAAATCGTTGCTCAACAAACTCGGTCCGGGTTTGATTACCGGCGCGGCGGACGACGACCCGAGCGGGATTGCGACCTACTCGCAGGCGGGCGCGCAATTCGGTTTCAGCATGCTGTGGACGGTTTTTTTCACCTATCCATTAATGGTGGGAATCCAGTTGATCAGCGCCCGGATCGGGCGGGTAAGCGGCCGGGGCTTGGCCAGCAACATGCGCCGTCACTATCCGCCCTGGCTGCTGTATGCCATGGTCGGCCTGTTGCTGATCGCCAACACGATTAATATTGCTGCCGATATCTCCGCCATGGGCGCAGCACTGAAATTGATCATCGGCGGAAGTGCACAATGGTACGCCGTCGGTTTTGGAGTCGCGTCCTTATTGCTACAGGTGTTCATCCCTTATAAACGCTATGTGCGCATTCTGAAATGGTTCACCCTCGCATTGCTGGCTTATGTGGCTACCGTGTTTGTCATCCACGTTCCCTGGGCGGAGGCCTTGACCCGCACACTGGCGCCGCATTTATCCTGGAAGCCTGAATACATCACCACCGTGGTCGCCGTATTCGGCACCACCATCAGTCCTTACCTGTTTTTCTGGCAAGCCTCGGAAGAAGTCGAGGACCTGCGCGCCAATCCGCACGCCCAGCCCTTGATAAAACAACCTGATCAAGCGAAAGCCAGCCTGAGAGACATCAAAATCGATACTTTGATTGGCATGGGATTTTCCAATTTAGTCGCCTTTTTCATTATCCTGACCACGGCGGTGACGCTGAACCTGCATGGGATAACGGATATACAGACTTCCGCGCAGGCGGCCTCTGCATTACGTCCGATTGCCGGGGATTTTGCTTTTATGCTGTTCAGCGCCGGCATCATCGGTACCGGCTTGCTGGCGATTCCGGTCCTGGCCGGATCTTCCGCCTACGCCCTGTCCGGTGCATTCAAATGGAAAAACAGCCTTGAGTACACCCCGCTGAGGGCGAAAGGATTTTATGGAATCATCATTCTTTCCACCGTGATTGGCGTGGCGCTGGGCTTCACCCCGATCAACCCGATCAAGGCGCTGTACTGGAGCGCTGTCATCAATGGCGTGATCTCGGTGCCCATCATGGTGGTGATGATGCTGATGGCGGTGCGGCCGGAAATCATGGGGCGTTTCGTGTTATCCCCAAGGCTCAGGATGCTCGGCTGGCTGGCGACGCTGATGATGGCGCTGGCAGTGGGGGCGATGTTCTGGACGATGCGTAGCACGTCGTGAAGCGTCAAAAGTTCAGGGCCTGATGCGAGCCGGGCGGGTACTTCCGGATCGGCCAAGGAAAATGCGCGAAAATTGTGAGAAACTTGTGCTTTGGAAGTGTGCTGGCACGGCCAGGCCTCATGGCCTGGTCAACTTTCTTATTGTGCGGTAGCGTACAGAAAAGAATTCTTTCTACGTGTTATTATTTTTTTTAAATGCGAGCGATTTGTCATGCCGTTGCTGCATGAAATCCACGTTTCATACCTTAACTTGATAAAGTTTTGATGCAATTCTTTCATGTCAAAATCTGCCAACTTGCCCTTGCCAGGCGAATCTGAACAGCTTTCGCTTGGCGTTGACGGCCTGGACGACATCTTGCGAGGGGGGCTCACTGCAGATCGCCTCTATCTCATCGAAGGGATGCCTGGGTCAGGTAAAACGACTATAGGCTTGCAGTTTCTTCTGGAAGGGGCGCGCCGAGGCGAACCCACCCTGTATATAACCTTGTCGGAAACCGAAGCCGAGTTGCAAGCGGTGGCAAAATCGCATGGCTGGAGCCTGGAAAATATTCATGTACATGAAGTTATTGCTTCCGAAGATTTTCTCGACCCTGCAGAACAACATACCCTGTTCCATCCGTCCGAGGTCGAACTGGGGGATACGACTCAAAACATTTCCTCGATAGTGGAAGCCGTCAAGCCGAAACGGGTCGTCATCGACTCGCTTTCCGAATTGAGGCTTCTGTCGAGTAATCCGCTTCGCTACCGGCGGCAGATTCTCGCGTACAAACAATTCTTCGCGCGGCGAGCATGTACTGTATTGATGCTGGATGACCGCCCGGACACATTCGACATGCAAATCAGAAGCATCGCGCATGGCGTGATCAGCCTGGACCAGACCGATAGTGATTACGGCGCGGGCCGCCGCCGGCTTCGAATCATCAAGTTTCGCGGAATGAATTTTCGCGAAGGATTTCACGATTATAAAATCCGGCGCGGCGGCGTGGCCGTATTTCCACGGTTGATCGCCGCTGAAACACGAACCCTGGCGGATCGCCTGCCCGTCAGTAGTGGTATCGCAGCGCTGGATATGCAACTCGGGGGCGGCCTGGAGGAGGGGACCAGTACGATAATCGGTGGGCCGCCCGGCACCGGAAAATCAACCTTGGCGGCTCAATTTGCAATGGCCGCAATTAACCGCGGGGACAAGGCTGCGCTGTTTATTTTCGAGGAGTCCACTAATATCCTGCTCAATCGAACCGCTGAGGTCGGAATCGATCTGAGAGATGCGCACGATAAGCGCTCTGTAATGATCTATCAGATCGATCCTGCTGAAATGTCTCCGGGTGAATTTGCTCAACAAGTGTGCGCATCCGTTGAAGAAAATAATGCGAAGCTTGTTGTCATTGACAGTCTGAATGGCTATCTCAATGCCATGCCCGACGAACGTTTTCTCTCGCTACATATGCATGAGCTGCTTGCCTATCTTGGCCAGCGGGGTGTTACCACGATTCTGGTCGGGGTGCATCAGGGCATGATCGGAAATACCATGAGCACTGCGGTTGAAGCGAGCTATCTGGCAGATAATGTGCTGCTGTTAAGGCACTTTGAGTACAACGGTGAAGTGCGCCAGGCCGTATCAGTCTTCAAGAAACGGGCAAGCGTCCATGAACGGACGATCCGCGAATTTTCCATATCCGGAAAAGGAATTTACGTAGGTGAGGTTTTGCATCAATTTCATGGCGTGCTTACCGGCATTCCAACCTTTGTTGGCAGCAGCCTGAATGACTCGGAATAAAACATCTGCCCTACCTCCTTTTGCCGGCGCCAGCTGCGAATTGATAGAAACACGCGTCCTGGTACTGGCGTCCTCGCAAAAGGACGGCGAGATGGCGTGCCGTGTGCTGACGAACGCACGGTTTCATTGCGCGGTTTGCAAGGATATCGAGACCCTCATTACGGAACTTGAGCGAGGCGCCGGCGCGGTGCTCCTGGCGGAGGAAGTTCTCACGCAAACTGCACTTGAAATGCTGGAAAACTTCGTCGTCAATCAGCCCAACTGGTCGGATATGCCGATAATGATATTGACCTATCACGGCGCAAATTCCCCTGTGTTAAACCAGTGGTCACACCGATTGGGAAAAACGACCCTGATGGAGCGGCCGGTGCGCACCGCAGCGTTGATCAGCGCGGTGCGCTCCTCCCTGCGGGGCCGCGATCGTCAATACCAGATGCGGAAATCGCAACTGCAATTGCAGGAGAGCGAGCTGCGCTTCAAGTCCCTGTTCGAGCACCATCCTGACGGGATTGTCGTCCGGGATCTTAGCGGAAAATTTATTTCCGGCAACAAGGCCATTGAATCAATAACGGGCTATTCGATAGAGGAACTTCAAAGAGAAACAATACAGTCCCTGGCAACCTCGGAAGATGTTGATCAGGTTATCGAATGTTTTAGGAAGGCTGCGCAGGGAACCCCAAAGAAATTTCGAGCGAAAGCGATCCGCAAGGACAGCTCCATAATTGAAGTTGAAGCAGTCTATGTGCCGTTGATCATTGAGAGCGAAATAAAAGGTGTACATGGGATTGTCCGTGACGTCACCCAGTCGAGTAATTATGAACGCCGCATCCAGCACCTGGCGACCCATGATGTGTTGACGGATCTGCCAAATCGCCATTTGCTCATTGATCGCATGCATCAAGCGCTCGAGCATAGCCGGCGTACCAATAAACAGACAGGCATCCTGTTCATGGACCTGAACCGGTTTAAACAGGTAAATGACAGCCTTGGTCATGATATCGGCGATCTTTTGCTCAAGGAGATTTCCAGGCGTTTGAAGCGATGCGTGCGCGAAATGGACACGGTAGCGCGAATTGGGGGAGATGAATTCGTAGTGATGCTCGGCGAGCTCACTTCAATCGAGACAATGGCCACGATAGCTGACGAGATACTGGAATGCGTTTCCCGGCCTATCAAGCTCACCGAGCATGAATTGACGATTACTACCAGTATCGGCGGCAGTGTATATCCTAAAGACGGTCACGACGTCGCTACCTTGCTCAAGCATGCCGACCTCGCAATGTATCAAGCCAAGAAAATGGGTTCGGGGTCATTCCGGTTCTATGATCCTGACATGAATCTGCGAATTCTTGAGCGCCTGCTTACCGAAAGCGCTCTGCAGCATGCTCTCGACAAAAACGAGTTCACAATTCACTACCAGCCGCAAGTGAGCATCGACCTAAATGAAATCATTGGAGTCGAAGCGCTGGTGCGGTGGATGCACCCGGAAAAAGGCTTGATTGAGCCGGCTGATTTCATTCCTTTAGCGGAAGAAATAGGGATGATCGGGGCAATAGGAGAATGGGTCCTTCGCAGCGCTTGTACACAGAATCGGGCATGGCAGCAAGCCGGATTTCCATCCATAAAAATGGCGGTGAATCTATCCTCCCATCAATTACGCTCAAGCCGTATCGAACAAATTGTGCGATCTGCGTTAGCCGATACTGGCATGGAGGCCCGTTATCTTGAACTGGAAATTACCGAAACAGGCCTGATGGAGAATATCGAATTGTCCTTCCAAACCTTGCTCGGCATCCGTAAAACAGGGGTGTCGATTTCTATCGACGATTTTGGCACGGGTTATTCGTCCCTGTCTCACCTAAAACGTCTGCCGATCAATGCGATAAAGATCGATAAGTCATTCATTCGTGATCTTGGACATGACCATAATGATGCCGCCATTGTGGGTGCTACGATAGCCATGGCGCAGCACATGGATCTAAGAGTGATTGCTGAAGGAGTTACCGATGTCGATCAGGTGCGTTTCCTGTCTAACCACCACTGTAGCGACATGCAAGGATTTTTGTTCAGTCACCCGATGCCAGCGCACGAACTGGAAGAATTGTGGAGAAGGGGTCTTCTACGTCCCGGTTACAGGCCGGAAATTGCCGCTTAGGCACAATTAGCGTGGCGTGATTTTCGGCCGGCGGGAAAACAACGCGGCTTTTTTGTATGTCCACTTGAACATACCCGTGGCTGGAAAGTCGAGGGTTCCCCCATCCAGGCGATTCAGTGATGAGTGGTAGTCAATTAGCCAGGCCTGAGACCGGGTTAACCACGCCGGCGATTTTACCTGGACATGTATCCAGATAGTCCTGGGTTTTAAAATGAATACAAAATCTACAGCCAGTATTCCGGTAGGCGAGACAGCCATTCCTTGAAACGCGACGTGAGAGGGCGGCGTTGCCATTGCTTCAATTCAATCTGATTCGAATGCGCCAGATCATTTGCAAACATGGCTTCCATTTGGTTGGCAAAGTCAGCGCCCAGGATGACGGCATTGATCTCGTCATTATGCAAAAAACTGCGCCAATCCAGGTTAGTGGAACCAATAGTGGACCATACTCCATCTATGGTCGCGGTTTTGGCATGCATTACCGCTCCGCGACGCTCGTAGATTTTTACGCCGGATCGCAATAGCGTTGTGTAATGAGAACGCCCTGCATTGAAGACGATCCATGAATCGCTATGGCTGGGTAATATCAGTTTCACATCCACACCCCGTTGTGCTGCATCAATCAAGGCTTTAAGAAACTGGGGGTCGGGCACAAAATAGGCATTGGTTAGATGGACCTGTCGCTCCGCATGATTGATGGCGGAGAGCAGCGTCAGGTAAATAGGGCTGGTCGGATCATCCGCAACACTGCCAATGGCGCGGACGATTTCATTGCCCTGCCTGTGAAGTTGCGGGAAATAATCGTGTTGGGTAAGCGGTGCGCCGCCTTGTTTTTTCCAGGTTGCCAGGAACAGTTTCTGAAATTCGGCAACCGCCGGTCCTTCAATCTCAACATGGGTGTCACGCCAGCCGAATGATGGAGTGCCTTTTTTTGTTTTATGACGCAAAAAAGAGCCACTGGAGTATGCATCGCTGATATTGATGCCGCCGACAAAAGCGATTCGACCATCCACGACTAATAGCTTGCGATGGTCGCGATTATTCAGCCGCCAGGTTTTGGGATTGCGCGCCAGTGGATTAACCGGATTGAACTCCACTACATGGATGCCGCTGTCGGCCATGAATTTAAAAAAATCTTTCGGCGTGCCGAGTGAGCCGACGCTGTCGTAGATCAGGTTAACCTCGACGCCGTGGGCCTGTTTATCCAGCAGTAATTCCTCAAACTCATCGCCGACCTTGCCATCTTCAAAGATGTAGGTTTCCAGGTTGATCGAGTGCCGTGCGTTACGGATGGCTGTAAACATGGCCTTATAGGTGGATGGTCCATCCTGTAACAAAGTGACTTTGTTACCTAATACCAGAGGATTTTCAGGATTTATTTGCTGCTCCAGCGCCAGATGTTTCTGCAAGATATCCAGGCTGCCTGTCTCCAGTTTTAATTGCTTGAGGATGGTTTGACTTTTTTTTGCAGGTAATGCGCCGTGCGCGTTATCAAATTGCACCGCCTGCGGAGGAGTCGCGAGGGTGGCTTTGGCATCGGGAAGACTTGCGCAGCCAGTCATCATCAGCAGACTTGTCATAGCTGCAATCAGTAATTTGGTATGCGATAAGCAATCAGAAAAATAATCTGCGAAGTATTGCAATTGCATCGTCATCACCATGAACAAACCAGTTTTTTTTGATTAGATGTATATCCAGTCGGAACGGGCTTACTGCCATTCATCAAGTGCAAATTCTAATCCCTATTCATGTTCGGGGCTTGTCTTTAAGCACTGCGGAGAGGTAAGAAGCAAACCGAATACTTACTATTGCATGATGTACTTTTTCACTGGCGGAAGATTGCCAATCCAGCCGCAACCCAATGCGAGACAACGATATCGATGACGCAAGACCACCACGCTGATTAAGCGATCGATAAGTCTACGGTGTATGCGTGCCACAGCACCTCCACACGCCGGGCAGACTGGTCGTCTAATCTGGAGGGTCGCCGTCTCTGGTAGGGGGTTGGGCATGCCGCATTCACCTATGATTTTCCTGCAGGCAGAATGAACTGCCTTATTTTTTTACTCTCGGGTCTGGCGGCCTGTCGTGACTATCCACGAACTGCGCAACGTCCCATGCCTCTTGTAGCGAGAGTGAGTTGCCTTTGCCCAGCGGCATATTCGCTTTGATAAAGGCCGCTGCATTTTTTACCGAATGCATACCTGCGCCCGCATTAAAGGAATCCTTGCCCCAGAGCGGGGGAAACGCATAAGCTCCGTTCACTTTAGTGCCCAGTCCATCTGAGCCATGACAAATAGCGCAATTTTTCTCATAGATTGCGGCGCCGCGTTGCGCATCGGGTTGCTGGGGAGGTTTGTCCAGCTTTGGGTAACCACGGCCCGCGAGTTCCTTGCCGGTAGGAGCGCCTGTCGCCAGCCAGTAGCTATAACTGGTCAAGGCCAGCATTTCCTTGCTGTTATAAGCGGGTGGCGTGCCATTCATGCTGAAACGGAAACACCCCGCTAAACGATCTTCAAAACTGTTTACCTTGTGATTCTTGCTTCGGTAGGCAGGAAACATTACATACGCACCCCATAACGGCGCCGAGTCTGCCTTGCGTCCTGCATCCAGGTGACAATTCACGCAATTCAAACCATTGCCGACCAGGTTTTTTGCATACACCTGGGTATGTACAAAAATATTTCTGCCCAGTTTTATCATGTCGCCCATTTCGCCAGTGGGCATATCACTCTCTGCCGGGGGAATGAAATGTGTCGGTTGAATGGTAGCGGGCGCCGGTTTTGATTCGTGCTGTCCCGCATCCGGCTCGGGTAGAGTATCTGCGGGCGCATGGTCGGCAACGACTGTTTTTTGCTTGGGTTCCCTGGAACCCTCATAGCGGGCGGGAATAAAGACTATGGATGCAACAATCACCACCCCGAGTACCGCCAGCACGATCCACATGGGATGAAATTTGCCATTTTGCGTCAGTCGATCAAGCAATCGATTCATGGCGTGCCTCCATCAACTCTCATTCTTTCGGATTCGCGAGGTAGGCGCTGACAGCACTGATATCCTCCGCGCTCAATTTGTCTGCGACAGACTTCATCAATCCTTCAGGATCATTGATACGCGTTCCGGCTTTCCACGCGTTAAGCTGGTTGCTTATGTAAACGGCATTTTGCCCGGCAATACTGGGGAAGTGCGGAGGGATACCGGCGCCATCTGCACCGTGGCAAGCAAAACAGGCAGGCATGCCTTTGTCCCAGTTGCCGTGCTGCGCCAGTTGCGCGCCACGGGACGTTTGCGCTGCATTTTGGGCGGGGCCGGGGCCTGGTTTCCAGGGCGGCAAACTGGCGTAATAATCCGCGACGTCATTCATCTGGGCAGTGTCCAATGCACTGGCGATGGGTCGCATCAAAGGGTTGGTACGCAATTTTGCCTTGAAATCCTTTAATTGCTTGACCAGGTAGTCCCGATTCTGCCCGGCCAAACGTGGAAATCCGGCAGGCGGCCGACCTTCCCCGTTAAGGCCGTGACACAGCATGCAGGCGGAAATATTTCCGGCGCCGCTTTTTGCGATTGCTTCGCCCGCCTTGACGTCGGCATGACTCATCCCTGCTTGCCCTGCCAGGAGCATAAGCATTCCGATTTTTACCGAATGATTGTGCGCAAAATTCATTATTTTGCTCTCTTCGATTTTCTATTCAACGCGAGGTGATGTATGGGGAGCAACTGTCTCGACGCTGGTGAAGCGTGACGAAATTGCCACGGTCGCCAGGAGACAAGGTGGGTGTCCATACATCGCACGATTAGTGCGCGTAATTGTTCATACCGGGGGGCGGCCGCTGATCAGACGGAGCAGGATAACCACTATCGCAATGACCAGGAGAATGTGAATAAAGCCCCCCAAAGTATATGAGGTGACCATGCCCAGCAGCCAGAGAATGATTAATATAACCGCGATTGTATATAGCATGACAAATCCCTCTTTAAAATTTGTAATCGGTTTACGCTGGTGTATGACCACTATCCGGTGCAGGTATATTTATCAAAATAGAATACCGCCGGATAATGGGTTGTTGCAGTTTCAGATTGCCATTACATTCCGAACTGTGCTTTCGCCTGATTGATGCAACGATCTTTGGCTGCTCCGGAATAGGTCTCGCATTTTTCCTTGGCTACAGCGAAATCTGCCGAGCGTTTGTCCTTTGCTGCGTCATGCTGTGCGTCCGAGGTTTTTTCCTTGGCTTTCATATTGGCTTCAGCGGAGGCGTTGCCGGCCTTTTCATCTGCCTGCAATGTCTTCATCTGTACCTTGGCATCTGCTTTCGCATGCACATAAGCGGCCTTGGCTTCTTTCACGCAAACATCTTTGGCATTGCCCGATTTGTCGTCGCAGCGTTCCTTGCCCACTTTGTATGCGGCCTCTGCTTTCGCCATCAAAGCCTTGTAACGCGTCTTCTCGCTGGGTTTGTATTTCGCTTCCAGTTCAGCCTTGGCGACATTTTCGTTGCCCTTGGCTTCGGCCTCGCAAACGTCGTTGGCATTACCTGACAAAGAATCACATTTTTCCTTGGCGGCCTTGTATTCGGAGCTGATGCTGCTTTTGCTCGCCTTGTAATCGCTTTTGGACATGGTCTCAGCCATGGCCCCAGCGCTGAAAGCCAACAGAATGGCTGCGGTAAGTGCGGTAATAGTGGTTTTTTTCATGGTATTTCCTTTTGAGAATCTAGTGAGTCAGTCGATTACTTTGACGCCAGAACCTTCCTTGGTTTTGGCCAGGTCATTGGCATATTTCTTGGCATCTTCGGGGCTGTCGAAGGATGCAAGCGGCTTGTCAAAACCTTCTTCGCTTACTTCCCACTGCCCCGATTTGCCTTGTTGCACACAAAAAACAGTGGATCCTTTTTGGTCCAAGCCCATCATTTCTCTCCTTGGTTATCTTGCGGTTCTGATTTCATAACCCGAACCGGGCGGTCGATGTGGTTTCCGGCACGCCTCAATGGGCGCGGAAGTCCTTGTTGCGCTCTTCGAATTCCTTGATCTGCTTTTCAGCCTCATCCTTGTTGACGCCATAAGCTTCCTGGATCTTGCCCGCCAGTTGGTCGCGTTTGCCGGCGATTTGATCCAGGTGATCATCCGTCAGCTTGCCCCACTGTTGTTTGACATTACCTTTGAATTGTTTCCAGTTTCCTTGAACGATGTCCCAGTTCATGTTTTCTCCTTTTCAGTGAATTCGACAGGCGGAATTGCCTGGCGAGAATTGATGCACTCTGGCGCGGATGCAAGGGCAAAACCACGCGATATCAATAGCGCGTGACGTGGTTGTTGTCGATGCGAACCCGATCTCCAACACGCATATCGCCTATATCATTTTGGGTAAAGGTTTCGTAAGCCCCGTTATCCAGACGTACGCGTATCTGAAAAGCATCGGAGTTCGCCGCGTTGCGGTTCTTTTCTATTTGGTGGCCCACAATGGCACCGCCGACTGCGCCTGCCGCCGTGGCTGCTGTTCTGCCTCTCCCACCGCCGACCTGGTTGCCCAGTACGCCGCCCACGACACCGCCAATGACGGTACCGATGCCTATCGGGCTGCCGTTACTGTCTGTACGCACTGTGTTGATGGAATCGACCACCCCATAGGCGCTGCTGTAACGCGGAGCATTGCCGTATTGATTGTCGGGGTATGGATTACTGGAGCGCGTATCCGGATAGGGATTGGTACTGGCGCAGCCACCCAGCAAAATCACGCTCATGCCTGCAATCGCAAGCACCTTATGGAATGTTTTCATGGAATCTCCTATGATCGAGTTCGCAGATTAGGAGAAATGCCGGCAACGGTCTGTACGCTGTCGCACATTTGAAGAGCCTGATCTTTTCGTCTCAACAATCTAAGGGCCAGGCCATGTCAGCTATACACGATCCAAAACATAACCACTTGCTTGCCGCAATGCCCGATGATGAATTCGAGCGCATTGCACCTCATCTTGAACTGGTATTTCTGGAACGCTCCGAGTTGCTGTATGAATTTGATGAAGCGCTGGAATATGGTTATTTCCCGACAACCTTGATTGCGTCCTTGCTGTGCAGCATGGAGGACGGTACTTCGGCGGAGGTCGCTGTGGTCGGAAACGAAGGCGTGCTGGGGGTATCGATCTTCATGGGTGGACAGACTTCGCTCACGCAGGCCACGATCCAGCATTCAGGCCATGCTTACCGGCTGAAATCCAGCATTCTGAAAGAGGAATTCGACCACTGTGGAAGCCTGCAGCATTTGCTGATGCGTTACACTCAGACACTGATTGTTCAGATGTCGCAAACCACCGGCTGCAACCGCCGCCATTCGGTGGAACAGCAATTATGCCGCTGGCTGTTGCTGAATATCGATCGCTTGCCTACGGACGAATTGCGCATGACGCAGGAATTGATTGCAAACATGCTGGGTGTGCGCAGGGAGAGCATTACTGAGGCCGCAGTCAGGCTGCAGGATGCCGGTCTGATCAGCTATTCCAGAGGTCGCATCGAAATTCTGGATAGGTCCAGGCTGGAAGCACAGGCCTGCGAGTGTTACGACATCGTAAAAAAACAATATGACAGCCTGCTCGCTGATTTGGCAGACAAGGCGGTTGGTTAACCCTGGGAAATGAAAAACTGAGCAATCCTGCCTGAAACATTTGGCGCTGGCGCTGCCCTCGGCTGATCCTGGACTTTTAGCGCAATCGTCAGAGACATTACGGTACGCTGGGTTCAGCGCCCAGTGAGCGGCCGCATCACTCATCGCGGGACGGATTTTTTTCCCCATTTTCTGGTTATTCCCGGTTTGAATTTGTGACGCAAAATCTTCCCTACTGGCGCCTGTCCGGTTTCTATTTTTTTTATTTCGCCTTTGTCGGGGCGATGTCGCCGTTCTGGGCGCTCTACCTCGAGTCGCTGGCCTTCAGCGCGTTCCAGATCGGTGTACTGATGTCCCTGTTGCAGGTAATGCGGATTTTTGCGCCGAATATCTGGGGCTGGATGGCGGATCGCAGCGGCAAGCGCGTGATAATCGTGCAAATCGCAGCGCTGGGGAGCCTGTTGTGCTATCTCGGCGTATTTTTTGGCACCAGCTTTGCCTGGCTGTTTGCGGTGATGGCAACCATGAGTTTCTTCTGGAGCGCATCGCTGCCGCTGGTGGAAGCCACCACGCTGTCGCACCTGGGCGAACATAGCCATCGCTACGGTCGCATCCGCCTGTGGGGATCAGTGGGATTTATCGTGGCAGTGCTAGGGCTGGGTTACTGGTTCGATGTACGGCCCATCAGCGATTTGCCCTGGGCGGTACTGGGTTTCATGGCCGGTATTGCGTTGCTGGCACGGCGCATTCCGGAAGCGGCGATCGAAGTGCACGCGGCCGATCACCAACCGGTGTGGCACATCCTGCGCCGTCCCGAGGTGATGGCACTGATCGCCGCATGTTTCCTGATGGCGGTGGCGCATGGCCCGTATTACACCTTTTATTCCATTGATCTGGTCGAGCATGGCTATACGAAAAGCGCAGTGGGCTGGTTGTGGGCGCTGGGGGTCATTTGCGAAATCGCCGTATTCATGTGGCTGCCGCGTCTGCTGCCGGGGGTATCCATGGCGCGCATTCTGCTGGCGACTTTTGCCATTGCGGTGTTGCGCTTCCTCCTCATCGGCTGGGCGGTGGACTACCCCGGCTGGGTGATTTTTGCCCAAGTGCTGCACGCGGCGACTTTCGGTGCATTCCACGCAGCGGCGGTGGCGTTGATCCACCGTTATTTCCGCGGCAGGCATCAGGCGCGCGGGCAGGGCATCTACAGCAGCCTGGCGTTCGGCGCGGGTGGCACGCTGGGCGGCTTATACGCCGGCGCCATCTGGGACAGTCTCGGCGCGCAATGGACGTTTACCATCGCAGCGGGATTCGCCTTGCTGGGGTTCGGGCTGGTGGCATGGAAACTCAAGGCGATGGAGGCTTGATTCAGTGCACGGTTGCGGCAGCCTGTGTATAATTTTCGGTTCAACTATCCAGTGGCTGCATCCATGAACGCGCAAACGCTTTACGACAAACTTTGGCAATCGCATCTGGTCAACGAGGAGCCGGACGGCGCCACGCTGCTGTATATCGACCGCCACCTCGTGCATGAGGTAACCAGCCCGCAGGCATTCGAAGGCTTGCGTCTGGCCGGGCGCAAGCCACGCCGGGCTGACGCTGCCGTGGCGGTGGCCGACCACAACGTCCCCACCACCAATCGCGCCGGCGGGATTGCCGACCCGATTTCGCGTCTGCAGGTGGAAACGCTGGATCAGAATTGCGCCGATTTCGGTATTGTCGAATTCAAAATGAACGACGTGCGCCAGGGCATCGTGCACGTGATCGGTCCGGAAGAAGGCCTCACGCTGCCCGGCATGACCGTGGTATGCGGGGATTCCCACACCAGCACGCACGGGGCATTCGGTGCGCTGGCGTTCGGTATCGGTACCTCTGAAGTGGAACACGTGCTGGCCACCCAGTGCCTGGTCATCAAAAAATCCAGGGCCATGCGCGTCAACGTGGAAGGCGAGCTGGGGCGCGGCGTGACCGCCAAGGACGTGGCGCTCGCCATCATCGGCAAAATCGGCACTGCCGGCGGTAACGGCTACGCGATCGAGTTTGCCGGTTCGGCGATACGCGGACTCTCCATGGAAGGGCGCATGACCTTGTGCAACATGGCGATCGAGGCGGGGGCACGCGCCGGCATGGTAGCGGTTGATGACAAGACTATCGACTATGTAAAAGGCCGTCCTTACGCACCCACGGGCAAGCAGTGGGATCAGGCGGTGGACTGGTGGCGCATGCTGGTGTCGGATGCAGATGCGGTGTTCGACCAGGAAGTGCACATGGACGCCGCTGCCATCGTTCCGCAAGTGACCTGGGGCACTTCGCCTGAAATGGTGACCAGCGTGGACGGACGCGTGCCCGACCCGGCGGATGCGCCCTCCGAAGTAAAGCGCAACGATTGGGAACGCGCATTAGCCTATATGGGGCTTGCGGCCAATACGCCGATCGAGAAAATCGCTGTGGACAAGGTGTTCATCGGTTCCTGTACCAATTCCCGCATCGAGGACCTGCGCGCCGCCGCTGCGGTGGTGCAAGGCCGGCAAAAAGCCGCCAGTGTGAAGCTGGCGATGGTGGTGCCCGGTTCCGGTCTGGTCAAACAACAGGCGGAACAAGAGGGCCTGGACCGGATATTTCTCGCAGCCGGTTTTGAATGGCGCGATCCGGGCTGCTCGATGTGCCTGGCGATGAACGCTGACCGGCTCGAGCCGGGAGAACGCTGCGCCTCCACTTCCAACCGCAATTTCGAAGGCCGCCAGGGGCAGGGCGGCCGCACCCATCTGGTGAGTCCGGCCATGGCTGCAGCGGCTGCGGTGGCGGGGCACTTTGTCGATGTCCGTAAATTTTAATTTGAAGGTGTGAAATCATGCGCGCATTTACCTTACTGGACGGCTTGGTGGTGCCGCTCGACCGCGCCAATGTGGATACCGATGCCATCATTCCCAAGCAGTTCCTGAAATCCATCAAGCGTAGCGGTTTCGGCCCCAATCTGTTCGATGAATGGCGTTATCTCGACCATGGCGAGCCGGGGCAGGATGCCAGCAGTCGCCCGAAAAATCCGGATTTCGTGCTCAACCAGCCGCGTTACCAGGGTGCGCAGGTGCTGCTTGCGCGCGAGAACTTCGGCTGCGGATCGAGCCGCGAACACGCGCCGTGGGCGCTGGAGGATTTTGGCTTGCGCGCCCTCATCGCGCCCAGTTTTGCGGATATTTTCTATAACAACTGCTTCAAGAACGGCCTGCTGCCCATCGTGCTGGACGCGGCCAGCGTCGATCAGTTGTTCCGTGAAACCGAAGCGACGCCCGGTTACGCCCTGCAGGTGGACCTGGAACGGCAGACCGTGACCACGCCCGCTGGCGAATCCTTCGGTTTTGACGTGGATGCGCACCGCAAGTATTGCCTGCTTAACGGCCTCGACGATATCGGCCTGACCCTGCAACAGGCGGACAAGATCAAGGCTTATGAAGAACGGCGCAAGGCGGAAGCGCCGTGGCTGTTTGTGTAGTTTTTTTCTGATTTTGAATTGAAAGAATCCTTATGAAAATCGCAGTATTGCCCGGCGACGGCATCGGTCCCGAAGTGACCGCCCAGGCAGTGAAGGTGTTGCAGGCGCTGAACAGCGACGGCTTCAGGATCGAGATGGAACATGCCGCCATCGGTGGGGCGGGGTATGACGCCGCGGGTGATCCATTGCCGGACGCTACACTCAAGCTTGCTCGCGAATCCGACGCAATTCTGCTCGGTGCGGTGGGTGGCTATCAGTACGATACGCTGCCGCGCCCGATGCGCCCGGAGCAGGGCTTGCTGCGCATCCGCAAGGAACTCAACCTGTTCGCCAACCTGCGTCCGGCCATGCTCTATCCGGAGCTGGCCGATGCTTCCACGCTCAAACCGGAAGTGGTGGCGGGGCTGGACCTGATGATCGTGCGCGAGCTTACCGGCGACCTCTACTTCGGCCAGCCGCGTGGCATCCATGTCAACGAGGCGGGCGAGCGCGAAGGCTACAACACCATGCGCTACAGTGAGTCGGAAGTGCGGCGCGTGGCGCACATCGGTTTCCAGATCGCCATGAAGCGCGGCAAGAAACTGTGCTCGGTGGAAAAGGCCAACGTACTTGAAACCAGCGAGCTGTGGCGCGAGGTGGTGATCGAGACCGCCCGGCAGTATCCCGAGGTGGCGCTGTCGCACATGTACGTGGACAACGCAGCGATGCAACTGGTGCGCAACCCGAAGCAGTTCGATGTGATCCTTACCGGGAATATCTTTGGCGACATCCTTTCCGACGAGGCCTCCATGCTCACCGGCTCCATCGGTATGCTCGGTTCGGCGTCGCTGGATGAGCACCGCAAGGGCATGTACGAGCCCATCCACGGTTCGGCGCCGGATATTGCCGGCAAGGATATCGCCAATCCGCTCGCCACGATACTTTCCGCCGCGATGATGATGCGTTATACCTTCGGCCACGACGCTGTGGCCGACCGCATTGAGAATGCGGTCAAAAAAGTGATCAGCGGGGGGCTGCGCACCGCTGATATTTACACGTCCGGCACCACCCGAGTGGGTTGCGCGGCCATGGGCGACGCAGTGCTTGCCGCGCTGTGACCGAAAATAGAACAACGGGAGACACATAAAATGATGCGAGTAGGTCTGGTTGGCTGGCGCGGCATGGTCGGTTCGGTGCTGATGCAGCGCATGCGCGAGGAGCGCGATTTCGACGTGATCGAGCCGGTATTTTTCACCACCTCGCAGGTGGGAGGCAAAGGCCCCGAGATCGGCAAGGACGTTCCCGCATTGAAAGACGCCCGCAATCTGGATGAGCTGCGCGCGATGGACGCCATCATTTCCACCCAGGGCGGCGACTACACCAGTGAAATCTTCGGCAAGCTGCGCGCCGCCGGCTGGAAAGGCTACTGGATCGATGCCGCTTCCACGTTGCGTATGGAAGCGGGCAGCGTCATTATTCTCGACCCGGTCAACCAGCACGTCATCCAGGATGCGCTGGCCAAGGGCGGCAAGGATTTCATCGGCGGCAACTGTACGGTTTCGCTGATGCTGATGGCGCTGGGCGGGCTGTTCCGCGAAGACCTGGTGGACTGGATCAGTGCGATGACCTATCAGGCCGCTTCGGGCGCCGGTGCTCAGAACATGCGCGAATTGCTCAGTCAGATGGGTGAAGCGCACCGGGTGGCGAAAACGCTGCTGGACGACCCGGCCTCCGCCATACTCGACATCGACCGCGAAGTTGCCGGCACCCTACGCGACAACAGCTTTCCTACCGCCAATTTCGGCGTTCCGCTGGCAGGCAGTCTGATCCCGTGGATCGACAAGGACCTGGGCAACGGCCAGAGCAAGGAAGAATGGAAAGCGCGCGCAGAGACCAACAAGATACTGGGCCGCAGCGACGACGCCATTGCCATAGATGGCCTGTGCGTACGCATCGGCGCAATGCGCTGCCATAGCCAGGCGTTGACCGTGAAGCTGAAAAAAGACGTGCCGATGGATGAGATAGAAGCCATCGTCGCATACCATAACGACTGGGTGAAGGTCGTGCCCAACCAGCGCCAGGCGAGCATGGCCGATCTTACTCCCACCGCCGTGACCGGCACGTTGACCGTGCCGGTAGGCCGCATGCGCAAGCTCTACATGGGCGGCGAATACCTGTCTGCCTTCACGGTGGGCGACCAGTTGCTGTGGGGTGCTGCCGAACCGTTGCGGCGCATGTTGCGCATACTGGTTGAAGCTTGATGCCTAAAAAAGTGGATGTCGCCGTGCTGGGCGCGACCAGCCTGGTCGGTGAGGCAATACTGGAACATTTGTCCGAACGCGATTTCCCGTTGGGCAAATTATATTTGCTGTCGCCCAGCCTGTCCGTAGGTGAGGAAATCAGCATTGCCGGACGCGATATCGTGGTTCAGGATGCCGAGCAATTTGATTTTTCCCAAGTGCGCATTGCATTGTTTGCAGCAGGCGCTGAAGCGGCAGCGCATTATGCCGCCAGGGCAGCAGCGGCGGGCTGCGTGGTGATCGACAGCAGCCCGCAATTCCGCACGGATGCGGGGGTGCCCCTGGTGGTGACGGAAGTGAATCCGGATAGCATCGCAGATTATTTGCCGCGCAAGCTGATTGCCAGTCCCAATGCTGCAACCATACATTTGCTGAAAGCGCTCAAATCGATTTACGACGCAGCAGGCCTCCGCCGCATCAATGTGGTCTCTTTCCAGTCTGTATCGGGTAGCGGCAAAGAAGCCATCAATGAATTGGCTGATCAGACCCGCGCCATTTTCAATCTGTCGGAAACCGAAAATAACGTTTATCCAAAACGGATAGCATTCAATCTCCTGCCGCAAATTGGCGCCTTTTTGGACAATGGTTACACGGTCGAAGAGATGAAAATGGTGAATGAAACCCAGCGTGTGCTGGCCGACGAAACCGTGGCAATCAACCCGACTACGGTGCGTGTACCGGTGTTTTATGGTCATGCTCAGGCACTGCACATTGAGACGCGCAACAGCATAAGCGCAGCGACCGCACGTGATTTACTAAAGAATACGCCGGGTGTGACCGTAATAGACGAACGCGAGGATGGCAGCTTCCCGACGCCGCTTGATGCCGCGGCACAAAATGATGTGTTGGTAGGCCGTATCCGTGCGGATGTTTCGCATCCTAACGGATTGAATATGTGGATTGTTGCTGACAATGTACGGGCTGGGGCAGCCCTGAATTGTGTCAACATTGCAGAAATTTTTATTGAAAAATATCTGAAATAAGCGTATTGATATGGTTGGCTTTAAATTCACAATATAACTACATGAAGTTCTTGACAAAAGTCTTCAGTAACGAGGGATTGGCATGAGTCAAAAAAAGATCATTGCGAGTTATCTGTCGGCAGGCATGTTGATGTTGCTGCCATTGACTTCACATGCGGCCGGGCTGGGGAAACTGTCCGTCAGATCAGCGCTGGGACAGCCTCTTAATGCAGAAATAGAGTTGCTCGCCAGGGACAAGTCCGAGCTTGATGCATTATCTGCCCGTCTCGCGGGTAATGATGCCTTCCGCGAAGCCAAAATTGATCCGGCAGCGGTGCTATACAACCTTAAGTTTGCGGTTGATAAAAAGCCCGACGGTCGCGCAGTATTGAAAATAACCTCCAGCAAGCCAATCAACGACCCTTTTCTGGACATGCTCATCGAGCTTGACTGGGCAACCGGTCGAATGGTTCGCGAATATACGGTTTTACTGGATCCTCCAGGCATGGCAGCACAGACACCGGTGCCACCCTTGGAAGTTAATTCAGCCAGCACTGGCGGCAACGAATCCGAAAAATCCGCAGAGTCGTCCGTAGAGAGCAGGCCTTCCTCTTCGATGGAATCCAGAACAACGGGTGGAGCGGCAGCAACTCGCAAATCCGTTCAAGCTGCCGAAAAAACCACTAAGCAATCTTACGGCCCGGTCAAACGGGGAGATACGCTGTCATCCATCGCCAGTCAAACCAAACCGGATGGTGTCAATCTCGAACAGATGCTGGTTGGCTTGTATCGTGAAAATCGCAAGGCCTTTGATGGCGATAACATGAACCGGCTTAAAACCGGCAAGATTCTCAAAGTACCGAGTCCGGAGCAAATTGCCGCGATTCCCGTGGCAGAAGCCGCGCGTGATATCAAACTGCAATCTGCTGATTGGCAAAGTTACCGTCAGAAACTGGCCGGAGAAGTCGCCCAGGGAACGGCAGCACCGGAGAAATCCGCGCAGGCAGTTGGCAAGATCATGCCCAAGGTGGAAGATAAGGCTGCTCAGATGCAAGCCGGCAAGGATGTGCTAACGCTCTCCAAAGGGGAAGCCCCAGCCACTGGAAAACAGCCGGCATCCGGCAAGGATGCCAAGCAGACAGTAGCTACCCAGGACAAACTTAATGCCCTGCAGGAAGATGCTGCTGCCCAGAAAAAAGCTTTGCAGGATGCCAACAACCGGGTAGCTGCCCTGGAGAAAAATATTCAGGATATGCAACGGCTGCTGGATATCAAGAGCCAGGCGCTGGCAGAACTGCAAAAAAATGCAGCCAAGGCTGGCTCCAATGCAGCTCCCGTGGAATCGACTCCGGCAATCCCGCCCGTTGCTGCGCCTGCAGCCGTCAAGCCCGCCACTCCGCCGGCACAGACAGCAACGGTACCCAAACCGGTTGTGCCAACGCCAGCACCCATGCCCGCAAGTACGGGGCCAAGCTGGTATGAAAATATGAATCCGCTCTACCTTGGCGGTGGTGCCTTGGCTGCATTATTGCTGGCCCTGCTCGCATTCATGATGCATGGCAAACGCAAGCGCAAAGGGCTGTCAAATTTTGAAGACAGCATCATGGCTGGCACCGACATCAGGGCCAATACCGTCTTTGGAACCCAGGGCGGGGGTGCGGTGAATACCAACAATACCTCATTCCTTACTGACTTCAGCCAGGCCGGGCTGGGAACTATTGATACACACGATGTGGATCCGATCGCCGAAGCCGAGGTTTACATGGCTTATGGACGTGATGCGCAAGCTGAGGAAATTCTCAAGGAAGCGTTGACCAAAGATCCGGGCCGGCATGAAATTCACCTCAAGTTACTGGAAATCTATGCAGCGCGCAAAAATCTGCCTGCGTTTGAGTCGGTAGCCACTGAGCTGTATGCAGCACTGGGCGGGGAGATGACTCCTGTGTGGGCAAAGGCGGCTGAGCTGGGACGCAAGCTGGATCCCAATAATCCGCTGTACAACAACACTGGCGAAGCCAGCCATATTGGCGCAGCGCAGCAATCGGGTGAAAATAGGGACCCCGCAGCAGCAGTCGTGGTCGCCGCCGGCATGGCAACCGTTGCTCTGGCCTCGCGCAGGCGTGCAGAAGATGGTGATGCGCCTCCCGCAAGCGGGGAAATTCATGGCGATGCTGCACCGGATTTTTCACACAATCTCAACATTGCAGATGTGAATGCTGCAGATGCGCCGATAGATCACAGCCTGGATTTTACGTCTAATGCAGAACAGGGGATTATCGCCGACGCAGTAGAAAAACATGCAGCGCATGAAGACTCGGTATTTCATGATCTGGATTCGATGGTGGCTTCAGATGCGGATGAAGATATCCAGGTAGGTTCTGTTGCTCATGATGAGCTGAACTTCCCTGATCTCGACTTTGCTGCCCATGATTTTGGCAGTCAGCCAGCTCCTGCACCACTCGAATCAGCCAACGCGAATGAGTCAGGACTGGATTTTGACTTTGACTTGCCTGAACCTGAAGCGCCGCTGACGTCGCCGGATTCGGCTGCGGATTTGGATTTTTCTGATATCAGCCTGGATTTGAATGACATTGGTGACATGAGTCAGGCTGCGGATGAACCTGACGAGGCCTTCCAGGAAGCAGCAACCAAACTTGACCTGGCACGCGTGTACCATGAAATGGGTGACAAGGAAAATGCCCGTGAAATTCTGCAGGAAGTGATGCAGGAAGGAAACCCAACGCAAAAAGAGGATGCGCAAATGCTCCTGGCCCAGATAGGCTGATGCATCGCATCATAGATTCGACTCGTTGCAAACTTCATCCAGCCACAGCCATCGTGCTGTGGCTGTTTTTTGTTGTATGGCTTGAATTCGCACCTCCTTCGATGCTCGGACTGGCAGCACTGGGATTGCTGCCCTGGCTGCGGGGTGCTGCCCTGGCTCAATTTCTACGCTACCTGCGCCGCACCCGCTGGCTGCTGCTCACATTGCTGGCGATATATGCCTATACGCTGCCGGGTGAAAATATATCCACTGTGCTAGGCAGTTTCAGTCCAAGCATGCAAGGTTTGCAGTACGGAATATTACGCGTGGTGCGAATGGTCCTGCTGCTTGCTGCACTTTCCATACTGATGCGAAGCATTCCTCGTGACGATTTGCTGTTGGGCATATACCGGATGTTAAGCCCGCTGCAATGGTTTGGCGTGGATGCGGAACGCATCGCCGTGCGTCTCTGGCTTACGCTGCACTATGCCGAGACCGCTTTGGGCAATACCCGGACAACCAATATGAAGCAGCGTCTGGAAGCATTGCAGTTAAACCCGGCATTGCCCGTTGATACGCCGGCGCAGGTCGAATTGCCGGATCGGACTATGGGATGGACTGATTATCTATGCTTGTTTGTAGCGCTAGTCGGCGGCGCCGTTACGCTCTGGTAGACATGTCATGGTAAGAATCGCCCTCGGGCTGGAATATGACGGCAGGAATTTTTGTGGCTGGCAGACGCAATCCGCTGGCTGCAGCGTACAGGATGCATTACAGCGCGCATTGACGAGTATAGCCGGCCACCCGGTTGAGGTTGTCGCCGCGGGACGTACCGATGCGGGTGTCCATGCAGCCATGCAGGTAGTCCATTTCGATGCCCAATTTGATCGCCCAGCCAGCGCCTGGGTGCGTGGCGTCAACAGCTTTCTGCCGGACAGCGTGGCAGTGCTGTGGGCGTGCGTGGTAACGCAAGAATTCCATGCCCGTTTCAGCGCATTGGCGCGCAGCTACCGCTATGTGTTGCTCAACCATCCGGTGCGCCCGGCTTTGCAGGCGGGTAAGGCAGGCTGGTTTCATGCGCCATTAGCGCTCGAACCCATGCATGAAGCGGCGCAATTACTGATCGGAACACATGATTTCAGCGCCTTTCGGGCTGCTGCTTGTCAGGCGAAATCGCCGGTGCGTGAGCTACGCAGCCTGGAAATCAGGCGCGATGGCGACCGCATCCTCTTTGACCTCAGTGCCAATGCCTTCTTGCATCACATGGTTCGCAACATCGTCGGTGCGCTGGTATATGTCGGCAAAGGCCGATATCCGTCGCACTGGGTAGCCGAGTTGTTGCAACAGCGCGACCGCAAACTGGCCGCGCCGACCTTCGCGCCGGATGGGTTATACTTGAGCGCCGTGCAATATGCTGATGAGTGGGGTTTGCCAACATCACAACGCATTGATTTATAAAGTCATTACCTCCATGCGAACGCGAATAAAAATCTGCGGCCTGACCCGCGCTGCCGATGCTGTACACGCTGCCCGCTGTGGCGCAGATGCCATCGGCCTGGTGTTTTACCCACCCAGCCCACGACACATCGCGCCGGAGCAGGGTCGTACCATCAGCCGGGCGCTGCCCGCGTTTGTTACTCGCGTCGCGTTGTTTGTGGATGCCGACCCGGCACAAGTGGAAACAGTACTCACGGAGGTGCGCCCCGACCTGCTTCAGTTCCACGGTGATGAATCGCCTGAATACTGCCGCCAGTTTGATGTGCCTTATATCAAGGCAGCACGGGTCAAGGCGGGCTTGAATTTGGTACAATATGCGGCTTTATATGCGGATGCGCAGGGTTTGCTGCTGGATGCCTTCGTACCCGGGCAGCCCGGCGGTACGGGGCTATCGTTCGATTGGGCGCTGATTCCGGAAAACCTGCCGCTGCCGCTGATACTATCCGGCGGGTTGGACCCGGAAAACGTGCGCCACGCAGTGCAAAGTGTGCACCCGTGGGCGGTGGATGTTTCCAGCGGCGTTGAAACAAGTAAAGGCATCAAGGACGCGGCTAAAGTAGCGAAATTCATTCAAGAGGTGGGTAATGCGGATCGGTGAACTTCCGGACGAACGCGGGCATTTTGGCCCTTACGGCGGTATTTTCGTGGCAGAAACGCTGATTGCCGCGCTGGACGAGCTGCGTCGTGAATACGAGCTTGCGCGCAAGGACACTGCCTTCATGGCCGAATTCCGCCATGAGCTGAAACACTATGTGGGTCGTCCCAGCCCCATTTATCATGCCAAACGCTGGTCGGAGCACCTGGGTGGCGCGCAGATTTATCTCAAGCGCGAGGACCTCAATCACACCGGCGCGCACAAAATAAACAACACGATTGGCCAGGCGCTGTTGGCGCGGCGCATGGGCAAGAAGCGCGTCATCGCCGAAACCGGCGCGGGCCAGCACGGCGTCGCCACCGCCACCGTCGCCGCACGTTATGGCATGGAATGCGTCGTCTACATGGGCGCCGATGATGTGGTGCGGCAGTCTCCCAATGTGTTTCGCATGAAGCTCCTCGGCGCCACCGTGGTGCCAGTGTCTTCCGGTTCCAAAACCTTGAAGGATGCACTCAACGAGGCCATGCGCGACTGGGTCACCAATGTCGAATCCACCTTCTACATACTTGGCACTGCCGCCGGCCCGCACCCTTACCCCATGCTGGTGCGTGATTTTCAGTCGGTCATCGGTGATGAATGCCTCACCCAAATGCCCGACATGATCGGCCGTCAGCCCGACGCGGTGATTGCCTGCGTAGGTGGCGGCTCCAATGCCATCGGAATTTTCTATCCATATATAGATCACAAAAACGTACGCTTGATCGGTGTCGAAGCTGGCGGTGACGGTGTTGCCACAGGCCGGCATGCTGCGCCCCTGTCCGCGGGTACTCCGGGTGTGCTGCACGGCTTCCGCAGTTATCTGATGCAGGACGAAAACGGCCAGATCATCGAAACCCACTCGATTTCCGCCGGTCTGGACTACCCCGGCGTCGGCCCCGAACACGCCTGGCTCAAAGACAGCGGCCGCGCCGAGTACGTTGCCATTAACGACGACGAAGCCCTGTGCGCCTTCCATGATTTATGCCGGTTTGAAGGCATCATTCCGGCACTGGAATCCAGCCATGCACTCGCTCACGCAGCCAAGATTGCGCCGGGCATGAGCAAGGATCAGGTGCTGCTGGTCAATCTGTCCGGACGCGGGGATAAGGACATCAATACCGTGGCGAAGCTGTCTGGGATTGAACTGTAG
This sequence comes from Sulfuriferula sp. GW1, assembly GCF_047300855.1. Lineage (GTDB taxonomy): Bacteria > Pseudomonadota > Gammaproteobacteria > Burkholderiales > Sulfuriferulaceae > Sulfuriferula. The sequence continues at coordinate 2,137,032 of NZ_CP170197.1, read as the reverse complement.
ACTGGGCGAGGCTTGCATGTATATCCCATCGCAATTCAAGGAAGAAAATCTGCAGCGGCTCACGGCGCTTATTGAAGATTATTCCTTTGGAACGCTTGTTTCTACACACGAAGGATTGCCTTTCGTGAGCCATCTTCCGTTTTTGTTTGAACAGGATGCGAGCCCTCACGGCAAGCTGCTTGGGCATATGGCGCGCGCCAATCCGCAATGGCAGCATTTGGCTCAAGGGCAGATGGCGCTGGCGGTGTTTCAGGGGCCTCATGCTTATGTATCTTCCGGCTGGTATGCCAAGCCGGGTGTTCCTACCTGGAATTATGCCGTTGTGCATTTATATGGCAGAGCGCGGATAGTTGAAGAGGAATCTCAACTTGAAGAGATTCTCGATAAATTGACTGCAGTACATGATGCGGACTATCCAGAGACTATGCAGACGGGCTATATGCGCGAGAATAAAACACGACTTTTGGATATGATTGTCGGCTTCGAAATCGAAGTCACCGAAATTCAGGGCAAATTCAAACTCAGCCAGAATCGCAGCAATGACGATCAGCAAAGTGTCATTCAGCATCTGCAAGCTTCAGCGATAGCCTCGGATAAGGAAACCGCAGCCTTGATGGTTTCAAATCTTAAAGCGCGGCGCTAATCCAAATTTACCTATTGGTTATCTATGTCTCGTATTTCATCCGTTTTTGAACAACTCAAGGCGCAACACAAGACCGCGCTGATTCCTTTCGTCACTGCCGGCGATCCTGACCCGCAGCTCACTGTACCGATTCTGCATGCCCTGGCGGCGGCGGGGGCAGACATTATCGAACTGGGAGTCCCTTTTTCCGATCCGATGGCGGATGGCCCGACCATCCAGCGTGCGTCCGAGCGGGCGCTGAAGCATCATGTCGGCCTCAAGGATGTGCTGGCGCTGGTGGCGGAGTTCCGCAAAACCAATACCGCCACCCCGATTGTGCTGATGGGCTATGCCAACCCGGTGGAACACATGGGGTATGAAGCGTTTGCCAAAAATGCAGCGGCTGCCGGCGTGGACGGGGTATTGACGGTGGATATCCCGCCCGAGGAAAGTACCGGCGTCGCCGATGTGTTTGCCGCCTATGGTGTGGACATGATTTTCCTGCTCTCGCCGACCACGCCCGCGGCGCGCATCAACGTGGTGGCGCAGAAGGCCAGCGGTTTTGTCTATTACGTCTCGCTCAAGGGTGTAACTGGTTCGGCCAGCCTGGACCTGGCAGAGGTAGCGTCGCATATCCCCGCCATCCGTGAGCATTGCGGGCTGCCTGTGGGTGTGGGATTCGGTATTCGTGATGGTGAAACCGCCCATGCCATCGCCCGGTTTGCTGATGCCGTAGTGATAGGAAGCCGTATCGTACAGGAGATAGAAAACTCTCCGCGCGAGAAAATTATTGAAAACCTCGCTAACTTCGTGCGCGGTATCCGCGTTGCGATAGACACCAAATAAGGAAATCCCATGAGCTGGTTCCAGAAAATCCTGCGTCCCAAGATCAACCGCAGAGAAACTGACGGTGTAGCCAAGAAAGTCATGCCGGAGGGATTGTGGAGTAAGTGCCCGACCTGTGAAACGGTGCTGTACCGAGCTGACCTGGAAAACAATCTGGAAGTCTGTCCCAAGTGCGGCCACCATCATCGTATTGATGCGCGTGCCCGCCTGGCAATGCTGCTGGACGCGGAGGATCAACAAGAGATCGGTGCCAACGTGACGCCGCTGGATACGTTGAAATTCAAGGATAGCAAACGTTACATTGACCGTTTGACCGAAGCTCAGCGCGCCACCGAGGAAAAGGACGCGCTGATCGTCATGCGCGGCAGCATATTATCGGTACCGGTAGTCGTGGCGGCATTTGAATTCAAATTCATGGGCGGTTCGATGGGCGCGGTGGTGGGCGAACGTTTTGTACGCGGGGTCGAAACCTGTCTGGAGCATGGCTTGCCGTTTGTCTGTTATGCGGCGAGCGGCGGAGCACGCATGCAGGAAGGATTGTTCTCGCTGATGCAGATGGCCAAGACCAGCGCGGCACTGACCAAGCTGGCCGAGGCGAAGTTGCCGTTTATTTCGGTGCTGACTGATCCGACCATGGGCGGCGTGTCCGCCAGTTTCGCGATGCTGGGCGATCTGATCATTGCCGAGCCTAAGGCACTCATCGGTTTTGCCGGGCCACGCGTGATTGAACAGACGGTGCGAGAAACCTTGCCGGAAGGCTTCCAGCGTTCCGAGTTTTTGCAACAGCATGGTGCGATAGACCTGATTATTGACCGCCGCGAAATGCGCGGACGACTCGCCAGTTTGCTCACCATGATGCAGCGTATGCCTACTGCTGCCTGAATGCCGGAAAATTCCCCGGCCAATCTTGCAGATTGGCTGACCTACCTCGAAGCGCTGCATCCCAAGACCATAGAGTTGGGACTGGAGCGTGTCAATGCAGTCAAAACGGCACTGCAACTCACACCATCCTTTCCGGTGATTCTCGTCGGCGGAACCAATGGCAAAGGATCCACCTGCGCCTATCTGGAAGCCATGCTTGCTGCGGCAGGCTATCGGGTAGGGCTGTATACCTCACCGCATCTGCTGCGCTACAACGAGCGTGTGCGCATCGATCATCGCATAGCAGATGACGCAGCGCTGTGCACCGCTTTTTCTGCGGTCGAAACCGCGCGCGGCGCGGTATCGCTGAGTTATTTCGAGTTCGGCACCTTGGCCGCCATGTGGTTGTTTGCGCGTGCCGAAGTCGATGTGGCGGTGCTGGAAGTAGGCCTGGGCGGACGGCTGGATGCGGTCAATGTGTTCGATCCGGAATGCTCGATTGTCACCAGTGTGGATATCGACCACACCGAATATCTGGGCGACACGCGCGAGAAGATCGGGTTTGAAAAAGCGGGCATTTTTCGCGCCGGACGTCCGGCAATTTGCGGAGATGAGCAGCCACCGCAATCGTTGTTGCAACATGCCTCCGACATCGGCGCGGATTTGCGCGTCATCGGCGTCGCGTTCAGCGCTGTGCCTGAAGCAAGCGGCTGGCATTACAACGGGCAACACGAATTTCGTGATTTACCCCATCCAGCCATGACGGGTCGGTATCAGTTCAATAATGCTGCTTGCGCAATCGCCGCACTGGAAACCCTGGGCGAACGCTTGCCGGTGACCGAGGCGGCGATCCGCCACGGCCTGCAGACCGCGTGCGCGGTGGGGCGCTTCCAGATATTGCCGGGACAGCCGGAGGTGATATTGGATGTGGCGCACAATCCCCATGCCGCAGCTGCGCTGGCAGCTAATTTAAAAGCCCGTCCGAGCCAGGGTAAAACACTTGTGCTCATGGCAATGCTTGCAGACAAGGACATAAACGGTGTGGTGCAAGCCATGCAGCACGAGGTGGACGAATGGCTGTTGGCCAGCCTGGATGTGCCGCGCGGCGCAACAGCACAGGTTCTGCACGAGGTACTGCGTAAAGCAGGGATCAGCGTACCGATAACATGCAGTGATAATGTGGAACAGGGGTGGCGGCTTGCCTGTGAACGGGCCCGCGAAAATGATAGAATCTGCGTCTTTGGTTCCTTCTACACTGTCGCTCAAGTGTTGCAGCTTACTGGCAGATAAACAGGAAAATATTGCATCATGGCCATTCAAGCCACTTCCGAAGAACAATTGCGTATGCGCCGCCGCGCGCGGCGCCGCCTGCTGGGTGCAGCGACACTGCTATTGCTGGCGGCGATAGTTCTGCCCATGTTGCTGGATAAGCAACCACGCCCGCTGGATCGCGATATCGAAATCCGCATTCCTTCTCCCACGACAGCGCCGATGGCTTCCGCTCCGCCGGTGGCTTCCAGCACACCGTCTGGTCCAGCGACTACAACTCAATCGGCACCCGTTGCGACGGATAAGGCAGCTACACCATCCCCGACAACAACGGTTGACCGGACAGAGCCTGCCATTACCCCTTCCAAGCCAAGCGCGGATGCGAATGCTGCGCATGAAGTGATTGCACCCAAAACTGCGGCAGCGCCCAAGCCGGAACAAACTTCCGGTAAAACTCCGGAAAAATCCGCGCAGAAGACCGAACCGGCTCACAAAGCAACCAAAGAAACACTTGAAAAACCCGCTGTCTCTACCCATTTTGTTGTTCAACTGGGCGCATTCAGCAATGCAGAAAATGTGCGCCAGTTGCGCGACAAACTCCTGGCCGGAGGGATTCATACCTATACTGAAGGCCTGCCGGGCGGTGCAACCAGAGTGCGCGCCGGACCATTCAAAACGCGTGAGCAAGCGGATAGTACACAGGCCAGGATTGCATTGCTGGGTGTGCAAGCCACAGTGGTGAGTTTAGATAAACCGTGACCGGTTTCGATTTTGTTGTAATTGGTATCGTTGCTCTGTCAGTGCTGGTTGGACTGATGCGGGGGATGGTCAAAGAGGTATTGTCGCTGGCTGCCTGGGTGCTGGCCTTTGTCGCGGCAAAATCATTCGCCTCCACTGCAGCAGGTGTGATGCCCGATTTTATAAGCAATCCTGCATTGCGTTACCTGGCCGGATTTATCGCGATCTTCATCGTGGTGATGGCACTGGCGATGTTGCTGAGCATGCTTTTATCCGAATCGCTGAAAGCGCTCGGTCTGGGAGCGATGGATCGAATATTGGGGATGGCGTTCGGTTTTTTACGAGGTATGGTGATTGTAACCATTTTGGTCTTGTTGGCCGGGCTGACCCAATTGCCGAAAACCGATATATGGCGTCAAGCATTGCTTTCCGGGGTGTTTGAACATTTGGCTATTATGATTCAACCGTGGTTGCCGATTGATCTGGTCAATCATATTCATTACAGGTAATTATCATGTGCGGCATTATCGGTATCGTCTCTCATAGTCCCGTCAATCAATTACTCTACGATGGCCTGCTGGTGCTCCAGCACCGTGGCCAGGATGCAGCGGGTATTGTTACCGCCGAGGGCAACACTTTCCACATGCACAAGGCCAATGGTTTGGTGCGCGATGTGTTCCGTACCCGCGACATGCGCAATCTGCTGGGCAATGCAGGTATCGGTCATGTGCGTTATCCGACTGCCGGCAATGCGGCTTCGAGCGCAGAGGCGCAGCCGTTTTATGTCAATTCGCCATTCGGTGTCGTGCTGGGTCACAATGGCAATCTCACCAATGCTGATCAGCTCAAGGAAGACCTGTTCCGCCTCGATCTGCGTCACGTCAATACCAGTTCCGACTCCGAAGTATTGCTGAATGTGCTGGCGCACGAACTGGTCGAAGTGGGTAACAGCCAGCGGCTCAATCCGGAGCGGATTTTCAAGGCGGTATCCGGTGTGCATCGGCGCTGCAAGGGCGCGTATGCAGTCGTGGCAATGATCGCAGGGCATGGCCTGCTGGCGTTCCGTGACCCTTACGGCATCCGGCCGTTGATCATTGGCAGCAGGCAGAGTGCTGAAGGCATGGAATACATGGTGGCCTCGGAAAGTGTGGCGATCGATGCGCTGGATTTCAAAATCATGCGCGATGTGGCACCCGGCGAAGCGATATATATTGATGAAGCCGGGCAGTTTCACAGCATGCAGTGCGCGCAACAGCCTCAATATTATCCGTGCATTTTCGAATACGTTTACCTGGCGCGCCCGGATTCGGTGATCGATGGCGTGTCCGTGTACGAGAGCCGGCTGCGCATGGGCGAGAGTCTGGCGGAAAAGATACGCCGCGACTGGAGCCATCTGCAGATTGACGTGGTGATCCCGATTCCCGATACCAGTCGTCCCAGCGCGCTGCAACTGGCCAACCAGCTTGGCCTGGACTACCGCGAAGGGTTTATCAAGAATCGCTATATTGGCCGTACTTTCATCATGCCGGGGCAGGCGATGCGCAAGAAATCGGTGCGCCAGAAACTCAACGCCATCGGTATCGAATTCAAAGGCAAAAACGTACTGCTGGTGGATGATTCCATCGTGCGCGGCACCACCAGCCGCGAAATTGTACAGATGGCCAGGGATGCCGGCGCACGCCAGGTATTCTTTGCATCCGCTGCGCCGCCGGTGCGTTTTCCCAATGTGTATGGCATCGATATGCCTACGCGCCAGGAATTGCTCGCCACCGGCCGTAACGACGCGGAAATTGCCCGTGAAATTGGCGCAGATGCCTTGATTTATCAGGATATCGATTCGCTGATCGACGCCGTGCGCGAACTCAATCCAGGTTTGTTGCATTTCGATGCGTCCTGCTTCAATGGAGAATATGTTACTGGTGATATCTCCGAAGCCTATCTGGCCTTGATCGAGTCCGTGCGCTGCAATCCAGGCATGAAAGACGGCAAGGACATGGATACACTGCAGCTTGACCTTAATCTGGTCGCTGGCGGGCGCGGCGGTTGACGCACTGTTGCGGGTAGGGCTATAGTCGACCCACACGCGCCGATTTGAAACAGCTTGCGGGCGCTTAATAAATTCAGCTAAAGCGGAACAACCCGTTCCAGCTTCTGGCTGAACGGGTTTTTTATTGGAGACAGCATGGACGAAAATTACGATATTGAAACCCTGGGCGTGCGCGCCGGTATAGAGCGCAGCCAGTTCAACGAGCATAGCGAGGCGTTGTTCCTCACTTCCAGCTTCGTGTTCAACAGTGCCGCGCAGGCCGCGGCGCGCTTCAAGGGTGAGGAACCGGGCAATATTTACGCGCGCTTCACCAACCCCACAGTGACCATGTTCGAACAGCGTCTGGCCGCACTGGAGGGAGCGGAGCGCTGTGTCGCGACGGCTTCCGGCATGTCCGCCATCCTGGCCACCGTAATGGGGCTGCTGTCGGCCGGCGAGCATATTGTTGCTTCGCGTTCCGTCTTCGGTTCCACCGTGCAATTGTTCAACAACATCATGGCGCGCTTTGGAGTTGAGACGACGCTGGTGTCACCGACGGATCTGGACGAATGGCGCCGCGCCATACGCCCCAATACCAAGTTGTTTTTCGTTGAATCGCCATCCAATCCACTAACTGAAATCAGCGATATCGGTGCGCTCGCTGCCTTGGCTAGGGAATGCGGCGCACGGCTTGCAGTGGATAACTGTTTCTGTTCTCCGGCGTTGCAACGCCCGCTGGAACTGGGCGCGGATATCGTGATTCATTCCGCTACCAAATACCTGGATGGCCAGGGCAGGGTGCTGGGCGGTGCTGTCCTGGGCAGCAAGGAACTGATGGAGGGCGTGTTCACTTTTTTGCGTACCGCCGGCCCTACCCTGAGCGCATTCAATGCCTGGGTGTTCCTGAAGGGGCTGGAAACGCTCAAGCTGCGCATGGATGCGCATTCAGCCTCGGCACTGCAACTGGCGAACTGGCTGGAACAGCATCCGGGTGTGGCACGAGTGTATTATCCAGGCCTGTCATCGCATCCCCAGCACGCGCTGGCGATGCGCCAGCAGCGCAGCGGGGGCGGCATCGTCGCGTTTGATGTGAAGGGGGGCAAGGAAGCGGCATGGAAAGTAGTGGATGCAACCCGCATGATCTCGATCACCGCGAATCTGGGCGATGCAAAAACCACCATTACCCATCCGGCTACCACCACGCATGGCCGATTGTCCCCGGAGCAGCGCAGCGCAGCCAGTATCGGTGACGGTCTGTTGCGGGTGGCGGTTGGACTGGAATCGGTGCGCGATATTCGGAATGATCTGGCTAGAGGGTTGGACGCGCTATGAACAAGCTGACTACAAAACTGCTCTGGGTGTTACTGTTATGGCCTATGTTGGGATTGGCCGAGAGTATGACGGAACTGGATTATCTCGATCAGGATCCAGGTACTGCGGCTTATCCCACCCGTATCCTGGTGAACAAAAAATTCATGCGTATGGATTCGGGCAAGGACGCCGGCGATTTCATTTTGATGGATCGCCACACAGGCACGGTTTATAACGTGATACGGAGCGATGCAAATATTTACCGCTACAATCCGCATCCGGTGACGCTGGCAAAGCCCACGCCCTGGAAAATCCAGGAGCAGGTCAAACAACTGCCAGGCAACACGCGTAAATTTACCCTCGGCGTCAATGGCAAGCCATGCATGGAAATCACTGCGACTGACAAACTTTTACCCGATGTCACCTCAGCACTTGCCACCTATCGGCAAACGCTGTCCCGGGTGGAGGCGTTAACCTGGCAGCGTACCCCCCCGGAAATGCGCGATCAGTGCGATCTGGCACAACATGTATTCGAGATCCGGCGTACCCTGCAATACGGGCTGCCCATTGAAGAGGTGTACGCCAATGGGCGTAGCCGCCGCTATGTCTCACACAGTACGCATGCATCGCAAGCGGCATTATTTGAATTGCCGCCCAAATACAAAATCATTAACGCGGATCAGGTTCAGGGCAAGTGAGTGAATGTGCGCTGCAACCCGCGGCATCGCAGCGTAGATAGCCTCCGCTTTCATACCAGTCCTGCAAAACCCAGCGCTCGCAGGTATGTCCATCGATTTGCAGAAGGTGGCGCGCAGGACGGTGAGTATGGCCATGGATCAGGCGCGGATAAGCATATTCGCGCAGGATTTCGATCACCGCCTGCTGATTGACGTCCATGATCGCGGCGGTTTTTCCCTGTTTGGCTTGTTCGCTCTGGTTGCGTGCCTGCTGTGCCATGACGTGGCGTTTTGCGAGCGGCTGTGCCAGAAAACCTACCTGCCAGGCAGGATCGCGCACCTGGGCGCGGAAAGCCAGATAGGCTGTGTCATCGGTGCATAGCGTGTCGCCATGCATCAGCAAGGTTGGTTGGCCGTATAAATCCATCATCGTGGGGTCAGCCAGCAGACGCGCGCCGCTGGCATCGGCAAATGGCCGCGCCAGCAAAAAGTCGCGATTGCCGTGCATCAGGTATACGGCCACGCCGCTATCTGAAAGGCTTCGTAATGCCTCAACAACACTGCGACTCAACGATGTTTCGTCATCATCCCCCACCCAGGATTCGAACAGGTCCCCAAGTATGTACAGGGCCTCAGCGTTGCGCGCGTGCGTCCTCAGGAAATCAAAAAAAAGCCGGCTGATTTGCGGCCGGCTTTCGCACAAGTGCAGGTCGGAGATGAACAGGCTGTGCGGGATACCGCTCATGCGGGTCAGACGACTTCAGCGCGCTCGATGATGACATCTTCAGCAGGGACGTCCTGGTGGCCGGCACGACTGCCGGTTTTGACCTTCTTGATTTTGTCCACCACGTCCTGGCCTTCCACTACCTTGCCGAATACGCAGTAGCCAAAGCCTTGCGGTGTGGCGGCAGTAAAATTGAGGAAGCTGTTGTTGGCGATGTTGATGAAGAACTGTGCGGTCGCCGAATGCGGGTCTGGGGTACGTGCCATGGCCACGGTATAGGCCTCATTTTTTAGGCCATTGGCGGCTTCGTTTTCGACCGGTGCATTGGTGGGCTTCTGGTTCATGCCGGGTTCAAATCCGCCACCCTGCACCATGAAACCGTCAATCACGCGATGAAAAATAGTGTTGTTGTAAGCGCCGCTATTTACATAGTCGAGAAAATTGGCGACAGTCTTGGGCGCCTTGTCAGCGTAGAGGTCGAGAGTGATGATGCCGTGATTGGTGTGCAGCTTGACCATGTATATGCTCCGTATTGAATGTAAGTTAAAGAGTGGTTTCCATGACGATTTTCCATTCGCCATTCGTATGTTGCCAATATTGCTGCTTGCGGCTACGGCTGTTCAAATTGTTGCTCCGATAATCCTGCTCAAAATTGACCACTGCCAGGTTGGCCTCGCCGGGATATTCAAGTGCGCTGATTTGCGACAGTTTGACCTTGACCCAGCTTTTCGTCTCGTTAATGCGTCGCTTGTCTGCGGCCCATTCGCTCAGGTTTTCACCATTTGCGCTGAAATTTGAGGCGTAATGGTTCAGATAAAGTGAGGGCTTGAGACTTTCCCAGTCACGCCGCCAGGATTCCACAGCGCTTAACAGTGTTGCTTTGTCGGTATTGATACTCTGCGGAGCAACCCAGTCAATATGCGAGGTGATAACCATCGGCGTTATCCCTATGGTCAGGTATTTGCCCAGTTCGCTCAAGTCGGCATTCGCCAGCACTACGCAACCGTCACTGGATTTTGGGGCGCGACTGTAGGTACCGTTTGGTGTGCCATGCAGCCAGATACCATGTCCGTGTCGTCCCTGTCTTTGATCCCAGTCGTTGGGATAATTGAGCGGGAAGACTTCATCACCGTATAAAGCCCCGATTTTCTTGCCATCTTTTTTCCCGGTAATGTAATACACGCCCAGTGGCGTACGTTTATCACCTTCACGCATTTTGTCGACGCCATTCTTGCCGATAGTGACATAAAAATCGGCAAGACGTGTCAAGACACCATTCCGATTTTGAAACAGGAATAAACGCGATTTCGAAGTGTCTACTACAACGGCTGTTGTCTGGCTCGAATCGAGTTTCAGTAACTGCCGGGGCACCAGTCCGCTGGCAGGCCGTTGCAGATAGCTATTCAATCGTACGCGCGCTTCAGAGCGCAAATCATCGAGCTGATGTGGTGCGGCGTTGATGTTGCCCAGGCTCAGGATGGGCTGAACCCGGGCTAACAGCAAATCGCCGCGAATGAGTTGCGCGAGACGAAAATCCGGGTATAGGCTTACCAGATGATTGATGCTTTCGAGAGCCTGATCGAGATGATTGTGGCTGATCGAAAGGAGTGCCTGATTGAGCATGGCTTCCGGATGATTGGGTTCCGGCTTGAAAGGACGCGGTGATCCGTTCGATAGCGAAAAAGGCGCTGTCGCCATCGCCAAGAGTTCCTGCGTTTGAGCGGTAGTCGCCAGGCACAGCATGACCAGCAGGATGGCAGTTATGATTTTTACCAAGATACTGGACGAAGGCATAGGGAATCAGGAACGGGTAGATTAGCGACTGCGTTCTTCGATAATTTGCCATTTGTGCCCGGACTTTACCAGTTCCATCACTTTATGAGTGCGGGAAACCAGTTTATCGGAACGATAGCTTTGCCGGAAGTCCGCCTGATAACGATTGGCGCCGAGGTTTTTGATATGTATGTCCGTTAATTCAACGACTATTTTCTTGGGAGATGTAATCCGTTCGCGACGAGTTTTCTCCCACGATGTCCGTGATTCCCCGCCGGGTGGCTTGAATTTGGGAGAATAAGCGGCAAGATAGGCATCGACATCGCGCCTGGACCAGGCCTTGGCCCAGGCTTCAATGGCAGCAGTCACTGCGGCGTCATCCGGATTTTCCTTGGGCACTGCTATGTTTTCCTGGACCTTGGCTACTATTGCCGAGGGTTTCTCGGAGGGTCGTGCAACTGGCTTGGCTGCAGTAGCGGCAACGATGGTTTTTTCATCCAGCATTTTTCCGGCCGCAAGTTTTCTTGCTTTTTCGTCGGCAGTCTGGGCTGGTACGGTATTACCGTTTTTGCTGAATAATTCGCGAATCAACATCAATTTTGTTTGCGCAGAAGTATTGCGGGTATCGAGCTGTAAGGCTTTGTCGTAGGCGGCAGTAGCCATTTTTGCATATATGTCGCCCAGATTTTCCTGAGCTGTGGCATAGCTGGGGTTGGTGCGGATTGCCATTTGCAACGCGGTTTTTGCTGCGTCGTACTTGCCTTGTGCGGCATACAGTACGGCCAGATTATTGTAGGGTTCTGGCAAGCCCGGAAAATCCCTGGTGAGTGCAGAGAAGGTTTTGATGGCTTCCGCCTTATTGTTCTGTTCAGTCAGAATCAAGCCCTTCATGAAACGGGTTTGCGCATCTTGTGGATGCTTTGCGATGTAGGCGTTCGCCTGTTCCAATGCTGCGGCCAGCTGTCCTTGCTTCATTAAATTGCTGATCTCTTGTACTTCAGGTGCAGGTGCCGCGCTCGCTGAAAATGAGAATATGGAAAGCAGGGCAAATAAAAGTACAAAAATTGAGGGGGATTTCATTATGTTATACTCGGCCAGCCACAATTCCAGGGAGGCTAATTCTAGCAAGAACTCCCACGGCTTCAAAATCTTCGCTACTTTCATTCGCAATTTATATCATGCTGACCGTCTATAATTCCTTGGGCCGCGAAAAACAGACCTTTATTCCGATTACTCCTGGCCAGGTGCGCATGTACGTGTGCGGCATGACAGTGTATGACTATTGCCACTTGGGTCATGCGCGCGTACTGGTGGTTTTCGATATGGTGACGCGCTGGTTGCGCGCGTCAGGTTATGTCGTCGAGTACGTGCGCAACGTGACCGACATCGACGACAAAATCATCAAGCGCGCCGCCGAGAATCACGAATCCATCAACGCACTCACCACGCGCTTTATCGCCGCCATGAATGAGGATGCCGCCGCGCTGGGTGTGCTGCCACCTACCCATGAGCCGCGCGCCACCGAATTTGTCGCGCCCATGCTGCGCATGATCGAAACCCTGATCGCGCGTGGCCTGGCTTACCCGGCCGAGAATGGTGATGTCTACTACGCGGTGCATGCTTTTCCCGGTTACGGCAAGCTGTCCGGGAAATCGCTGGATGAATTGCGCGCGGGCGAGCGCGTCGAAGTGGACCGGAACAAGCGCGACCCGCTCGATTTCGTGCTGTGGAAAGCTGCCAAGACCGGTGAGCCGGCGTGGGATTCACCATGGGGAGCCGGCCGCCCGGGCTGGCATATCGAGTGTTCGGCAATGGGCGAACATTATTTCGGTGCGCATTTCGACATCCATGGCGGCGGCCAGGATCTACAGTTTCCCCACCACGAAAACGAAATCGCGCAGTCAGAGGGTGCTCACAATTGCACCTTTGTGAACTACTGGATGCACAATGGTTTCGTGCGCGTGGATAACGAAAAGATGTCCAAGTCGCTGGGCAATTTTTTCACCATCCGCGAAGTGCTGACCCGCTACGATGCCGAAACCGTGCGCTTCTTCATCCTGCGCGCCCATTACCGCAGCCCGCTGAATTATTCCGACCAGCATCTGGATGACGCCAGGCAGTCGCTGACCCGGCTTTACACGGCGTTGCGGGATATTCCGCCGCTGGACATCCAGATCGATTGGGCGCACCCGCATGCGGCGCGTTTCAAGGCGGCGATGGATGACGACTTCAATAGTGCCGAGGCCATGGCGGTGTTGTTCGAACTGGCAAGCGAGACCAACAAGTCGCGTTCGGTGCAGGATGCTGCGTTGCTGCGCGCGCTTGGCGGCGTGCTGGGTTTGCTGCAAAACGATCCGGCAAGCTATCTGCAGGCGCTGACCGGCAGTACCTATTCAGCACAACAGATAGACCAACTGATCGCTGACCGTGCGGCGGCGCGCAAGGCCAAAAATTTTGCCGAAGGAGATCGCATCCGCAAGCAATTGCTGGACGCCGGGATCGTGCTGGAGGATGGCGCACAAGGCACCAACTGGCGGCGCGAGTAATTCAGCGCGTCAACATATCCCGGCTGGTGTGCAGCGGACGCCAGCCGAGTTCATTGCGAGCGCGGCCGCTGTCCAATGTAAGACTCTGGTGCACACCCTCCATCCAGCCGGGTTCGCCGCCTGCGCCTGTCATTCCCCAGACCAGTTTAAGCAGCGCGTCAGCCAATTTTGGCGCAATCGGCACTGCCACGCGGCTGCGCGCGCGAATCGCGTCGCGGAAGCTGAAACTGTCGTGCGCGGCCAGATTGTAAGCGCCCGCTGCCGGTTGTTTGAGTGCCAGCACAATCGCCGTGGCCACGTCGTCTTCGTGCACGCATTGCAATTGCGGTTGCGGATCGGGCAGGCGCACATAAAACGGTTGATGCAGCAAGGTTTTCAGCAGGGGCTGGGCATGGGCGCCGAGGATGATGTGCGGGCGCATCCGCACCACATCCGGGTAATGTGACGCGAGCCAGTGTTCCAGTTCGGCTTTGTGCTCGCCATACAGAAAGCCCGGGATGGGCTTGAGTGGCGCTGCTTCATTAACCAGCACGCCGCTGCCGTACACCGCCGCGCTGGACAGATGCACCTGGCGGGCCACGCTCGCCGCGCTGGCTGCGGCAAACAAACGCTGCGAGGCATCCAGGTTGATCGCGCGCATCGCGTGCGCCGGGGTCTTGCCGCGCAGCACCACAAATGCCAGGTGCACCAGGCCGTCGCAGCCTTGCAACAGCGGGGCGAGACTGACATCGCGCAGATCCGCCTGGACGTGGCGATATTTCCGGTGCTCAAACCATCCTGGCTGAATATCCAGCCCGAGCACCGATTCGATCGCCGGGTCATCGCACAAGCGCGGCAACAGGGCGCGGGCAAGGTGGCTGGCGCTACCGCTAATGAATACACGCATGGCGTTCAGGTGCGCAAGGCAGGCATGACGTCCTCTGCAATGCAATGCATGGATTCCTGGATGGCTTCGGTCGGAAGTGCACCGGCCCCTACCGCACAGAGCAGGTTGGTCACCCCGGCCTCACGATATTTTTGCAGTTTCTCGATACATTCTGCCGGCGTGCCGACGACGGCCATGCCGAATGTTTCCAGCAGCTTCAGATTGATGCCGAGCTTGATCAGGCTGCGGAAGCGTCCCAGATCGTGAAAGTGTTCATAGCTGGGGTAGAGTTTTTCCAGCACCGGCAGCGTGGTCGCGAACAGCGCAGTGTAAAACCATGTCAGTGCCGGTTTGGCGAGCTCGCGGGCACGCTTGCCGTCGGGCAGACAGAAGATGCCGACGGTCATGCCGGCACGCGGCGCAGGCGCGGCAGCCGCGCTGTCGAGATAGTTGCGGATGTCGTGTTTTACCATCATCCATGGCTTGAACGGCCCGGCCAGCATCCCGAGCTGTTGCTGCGCCGCCCAGGTGAAAGTGTCCGGGCTGACCGCTGCGGTCCACAGCGGGGGATGCGGGGATTGCACCGGGTAGGGCAGGATATCCAGCGCATCCAGGTGATAATGCTCGCCATGAAAGGTGACCGGGCGACGCAGGAATGACTGGCGCAGGATCGCCAGCGACTCCGCCGTGCGGTTGCGGCTGTCGCTCATGGCGGCGCCGAACACGCCATATTCCTGTGGAGAGAAACCGCGTCCGATACCCAGTTCCAGACGTCCTGCGGTGAGGATGTCCAGAGTGGCGACGCGCTCGGCAACGTGCACGGGGTGGTGGTAGGGCAGCGGTACCACGCTCAGGCCCAGGCGGATGTGCCGGGTGCGCTGGCTGGCCGCGGCCAGCACCAGATCAGGCTTGGAAGAATGCGAGTAGCCGCGCATGAAGTGATGCTCGACCAGCCACGCACAGCCGAAACCCAGGCGATCGGCCAGCTCGATTTCGGCCAGGGTATCGGCGTATGCCTGCGCCTCGCTGCGCGCCAGATGCGGGGGCTGGGAAATCTCGTAAAACAGGTCGAATTGCATGGCCGGAGCGGGTCACAGGGGGCTGTTATAATGCCAGCATCATGACGGATTCGCCAAACTATACGTGTTATGTCGGTGCGCAGGGCTGGGATCATGAGGGCTGGGTGGGCAGCTTTTACCCGGATGATCTCCCGGCGGACTGGCGGTTGACCTATTACAATAATTTTTTCACTTGCTGCTACCTCAGCTACACGGACTGGTCGCAACAGCCCGAGGCGACGCTGGTACAGTGGCTGGACGATACCTTGCCACGTTTTCGTTTTGTGCTGGAGACGCCAGCCAGCTTGTCGGAAGCCGATCGCAGACGCCTGGCTGTATTGGCGCCGCGCACCGGACAGGCTGCCCCCGCATCCGCATTGCAGGCATTCTGTTTGTGGTTGCCGGATGAGCCGGATTGGCGTGCGTTGTCGGCACAAATTCAGCAACGCGCGCAGACGCCGGGGACGCCGTGTTATCTGATCAGTCGCACGCAGGTTGTGGCCGATTTACAACAGGCGCTGACTTTGCTGGAAATTCTGGGTTATTAAATTGTTCACGCCTCGCAGCCGATATAAAATGCGTTGGTCCTGAATACAGTGCTTAATCGGTTTCAGTAGAAAATTCAGGTGTATTTTTTCAGTCAGTTTTCACCTTGTTCTCACCGCATTCAGAAAGGTGCCGCATTGATGGGCTTCGCAATCCTGAGCTTGCAAAGCGGGTTCAGTACCAGCCGTTTGTATGCGTAGTGAATTCTGGTAAAGACATGGTTTGATCGATATGCCACGGCCTGTCCTGTGGCACCATAGCGCCAAGTTTTTTATTTTTCTATTTTTTTAAGGCATATCCGTGTCGACAGACAATCTGGTCGAAATTCGCAATCTTTCTTTCGCCTATGGCAAGCGTCCGATTTTGCAAGGGATCAATCTTGTTGCGCCGCGAGGAAAAGTGATCGCCATCATGGGAGGCAGCGGTTGTGGTAAAACCACGCTGTTGCAACTGATCGGTGGGCAGCTTCGCCCCAGCAAGGGCGAGGTGCGCGTGTCCGGGCAACTGGTGCATGATCTTGACCAGCAGGCGCTGTATCAATTGCGCCGCAAAATGGGCATGTTATTTCAGTTTGGCGCGCTGTTTACCGACATGTCCGTGTTCGACAATGTCGCCTTCCAGATGCGTGAACATACGGATCTGTCTGAAACCCTCATCCGTGATCTGGTATTGATGAAACTGCACGCAGTGGGCTTGCGCGGCGCCAGCAAGCTGATGCCGTCCGAACTGTCCGGCGGCATGGCACGGCGCGTCGCATTGGCTCGGGCGGTGGCGCTCGATCCCATGTTGATCATGTACGATGAACCGTTCGCCGGTCTTGACCCGATTTCGCTGGGTGTGGTGGGCAATTTGATTCGCAGATTGACCGATACACTCGGGCTGACCTCGATTCTGGTCACCCACGACGTGCATGAATCCCTCAAAATTGTCGATTATGTTTATTTCGTTTCCGAAGGCGCGATTGAGGCCGAAGGCACACCGGATCAGATTCGTGCCTCAGGCCTGCCTTTCGTGCACCAGTTTGTGCATGGCGAAGAAGATGGCCCGGTGCCTTTCCACTATCCTGCGTCCAGTTATACGCAGGACCTCGGACTGGGGGCGCGCAAATGATGCGTATCGGCGTGAATTTTTTCTCCGCTATCGGGCGAAGGGTGATAGAAGGCGTTTGGCGTCTGGGCTACATTACGCGTTTTCTGATGCTTACGCTTCTGCGCTCATGCACCAGCCTGACGCGACCTGGTCTGGTGATCCGCGAAATCTATTCAAGCGGTGTGTTGTCACTGATCATTATTGCGGTGTCGGGATTGTTTGTGGGCATGGTGCTGGGTTTTCAGGGTTATGAAACCTTGAAAACCTATGGTTCGGAACAATCCCTGGGGGTGCTGGTTGCATTGTCGCTGGTGCGTGAACTTGGACCGGTTGTGGCTGCTTTGCTGTTTGCCAGTCGTGCCGGATCCGCGATTACTGCTGAAATCGGACTGATGAAAACCACGGAGCAATTAAAAGCCCTGGAAATGATGGCGATAGACCCTATCGCAAGGATTGTGGCGCCGCGCTTCTGGGGCGGTGTCTTTTCGATGCCGCTATTGGCGGCGATTTTTTCGGTGATGGGTGTATTTGGCGGATATCTTGTGGGTGTGGTGCTGATAGGCGTGGATGACGGAGCATTCTGGTCGCAGATGCAGGCGGCGGTGGATGTGCGCCACGATGTGGTTAATGGCTTCATCAAGAGTTGTGTGTTCGGTTTCGCGGTGACGACCATTGCGTTATTTGAAGGCTACGACGCGCCACCCACAGCGGAGGGAGTGTCGCGTGCGACCACGCGTACGGTGGTGACCTCCTCGCTGACGATACTAGCGCTGGATTTTGTGCTCACCGCATTCATGTTCAAAGGGGTATAAAGAAATGGGAAGAACTACTCTCGATTTATGGGTAGGTGTGTTTGTAGCGGCGGGACTGGCAGCTTTGCTTGTCTTGGCGTTTAAGGTGGGGAACATGAGAAGCATTAATCTGTCCGATGCCTATACCGTAACGGCCGACTTCGACAATATTGGCGGGCTCAAGCCGCGGGCCGCGGTAAAAAGTGCAGGTGTGGTGGTCGGGCGGGTGAGCGAGATTTCGTTCGATGACAAGACTTACGAAGCAAAGGTTACCTTGAGCCTGGATAAACGCTATACCTTTCCCAAGGACACCATCGCGGCCATCCTGACTTCAGGGTTGCTGGGTGAACAATATATAGGCCTGGATGCCGGTGGCAGTGACAAAAAGCTCGCTAATGGCGATAAAATCCAGATTACCCAGTCGGCCGTGGTATTGGAGAACCTGATCAGCAATTTTCTCTATAGCAAGGCTGCGGGTGGTTCGGACAAATCACCCGCACCCACCCCCGCAGGCGCGACTGCAACTCAAGGAACTCAATAATGAATATTAAAATGATGAATGGTTTATCGGGATTCATGCTGGTGCTGGCGGTTGCCTTTCCAGCAGCCAGCTTCGCGCAGACCGTCGATTTGCAGCAGGCGGTGCAAATGAGCCTGAATGCCGATCCTCGGGTCAAGGAGCGCGAACAACTGGTGGAATCGGCGCGTGCGCTGCTCGAAGAGGCGCAAGCCAATGATGGCTGGCGTATCAATGCCAACCTGTTCGTAGGTCTGGCACCCGCGGTCAGCGGTGGCTTTTATCAGGGCGGGGCGACATCCGGCACGACGCCGCGTACCGATGGCCCATTTCCGGGCGGTCTGTCCGACTGGACTTCGTTGCAGGTTGCGTTAATCAAGCCGCTGTTTACGTTTGGAAAAATCAAGCATTACAGCGAGGCTGCAGAGGGCAATATCGATGTCAAACGCGGCGATGTGCGCATCAGCAAGGCGGACACGGTAATGGATGTCAAGCGTGCTTATTATGGCTATCTGACTGCGCGTGATTCACGCCGTTTCCTGGAAGATGTGCAGAATCGCCTGGATAGCGCGCTGAAGCGAGTCGGCCAAAACCTCAAGGATGATAATGGCGAATCCAAGCAATCCGATTTGTACGCGATGCAAGCGGCGCGAGGCATGTTGGGAAAATATCTGAGCCAGGCCAAGGCCATTGAAAAAATCAGCCTGAATGGTTTGAAGGTACTCACTGGGGTGGGGATGGATGCCGATTTGCAAGTGGCGGATGATAGCCTGGCCCCGGTAGCGTTGCCCAAGGATAGCCTGGCAGAATTACAGTCGAAAGCATTGCAGGATCGTCCGGAAATGGCGCAGCTGGAAGCGGGGATGCGTGCTCGCCGCGCACTGGTTGCCGCAAAAAAATCGGAGAAATATCCGAACGTTTATGCGGGTATTGTCGGCACCGCCAATTACGCATCGCGGCGCGACCGGCTGAACAATCCCTACGTATATGATCCATTTAACAATGCCGGCGCAACGCCGGTTGTGGGGGTTAAATGGGACATGGCATTTGATGTGACCGATGCCAAGGTGGCGCAGGAGCAGGCCGAACTGGAAGCGCTGAATTATAAAAATCAGTACGCGCAAGCCGGGATTCCATTTCAGGTATCCGAAGCCTATCAGCATGTTCACGCCAACTATCAGGCGGTGCAGGATCTGGCCGAAGGCGCCACAGCGGCGCGGCGCTGGATGATTTCTTCACTGGCAGACTTCAACGCCGGCCTTGAACCGGCAGACAAAGTGGCTGATGCCCTGAAAACCTATGCGCTGACCCAGGCCGAGTACCTGAAGACGGTGAACGATTACAACATGGATGTTGCCCAAATGTACCGTGCTGCCGGTGAACTCAAATAACATGAACCCTGGAGGACAAATTTAATCATGAAGGATGAACCCATAGTGAAATCATTTACGCAAGTGGAGAGATGGCTGCTGGGAAGCCTGGCAGCGTTGAGCCTTTTGATCGCCGCCCACGGAGCAGCCGTCGCTGCGTCTGCCGATGTGGCGCCCGATGTGCTGGTCAAGACCACCACCCAGGAAGTGGTCGCCATTCTTAAGAAAGACAAGGACATTCAGGCTGGCAATACCCACAAGGTATACGAGCTGGTCGACGCCAAGGTTCTGCCCAATTTCGACTTTAACCATATGACCATGCTTGCAGTGGGCAAATACTGGTCGCGGGCAACGCCGGCCCAGCGCCAGTCGCTGATTCAGGAATTTCGTACCTTGCTGGTGCGCACCTATGCCAGTTCGCTGACCGAATTCAATAACCAGACCATCGAATTCAAGCCATTTAGCATGGCCCCCGGCGCGACCGACGTGACAGTGCAGACGCAGGTCAAGCAGCCCGGCGCGCAGCCTATCCCGATCGACTACAGCATGGAAAAAACCCCCTTCGGCTGGAAAGTCTACGATGTGGTTATCGATGGCGTCAGCCTGGTGACCAACTATCGTAGTTCGTTTGGCACGGAAATCCGCCAGTCGGGCATCGATGGGCTGATTCGTACGCTCGCTAGCCGCAATCAGCAGAATGCGGCTCCTCAGCAGGAAAAACCGGGGGCCGGGATGGATAAAAAATCGCACAGTACGCACAAATGACAGCAGCCGAAAACGCCATCTGCGTTCTCGATGCGGAAGTGACTATTTCCACCATTACCCAGGTGCTGAAGTCCAGCACCGATGCCATCAGGCAGGGCGCGAATATCATCGATTTTCACCAGGTGAACGAGCTCGATTCGGCAGCGCTCGCCCTGATTATTGAATGTCGGCGTGAAGCCGAGCAAGTTGGAGTTGAACTGCGCTGCATCAATCTGCCGGCCAATCTGAGAGGGCTCGCCACGCTTTATGGTGTATTGGATTTGATCCCCCAATAAATGGGCACTACACCGGCCATTCTGGTTCGCCAGTTACACAAGCATTTCGGCAGTTTGCACGCTTTGCAGGGCATCGACCTGGAAGTGCAGCAAGGTGAGTTTTTTGCCCTGCTGGGCCCCAATGGCGCGGGCAAAACCACGCTTATCAGCATCCTTGCCGGGCTCACTCGGGCCAGCAGCGGCAGCGCCGCGGTGATGGGCCACGACGTGGTGAATGATTACCGCGCCACGCGCACGGCGCTCGGCGTAGTGCCGCAGGAACTGGTGTACGACCCTTTTTTCACCGTGCGCGAGGGACTGCGCATTCAATCCGGATATTTCGGCCTGCGCCGCAATGACGACTGGATCGACGAGATCATGGCCCATCTCGATTTGCTCGACAAGGCCGATCGCAACATGCGTACATTATCCGGCGGCATGAAACGGCGCGTGCTGGTTGCGCAAGCACTGGTGCACAAGCCGCCAGTGATTATCCTGGATGAACCCACCGCCGGGGTGGACGTGGAACTGCGCCAGTCACTGTGGGCATTCATTCGCAAGCTCAATGAGGATGGCCACACCATCGTGCTCACCACCCATTATCTGGAAGAAGCGCAGGCCTTGTGCAATCGCGTCGCCATGCTCAAGCAGGGGCGCATCGTGGCATTGGACAGCACAGCCAATCTCCTGAAAAGTATCGCCGAGCGCCATCTGTGCTTAAGGATTACACCCGACGCGCTACCTGCCGGGCTGGCCGCACGTGTCGTCAGTTACACCGATGGTTTATATGTCCTGGCTTTGGATCACTACGCGGATATGGAGGGCGTGCTGGCACAGTTGCGCGAGTCGGGTATTTGCATTCAGGAAATGGAGCTTACCCAGCCGGATCTGGAAGATGTTTTCGTCCAGGTAATGGGGGCGTCGTGATGGTCGGTTTCTACACGCTGCTGTACAAGGAGATGTTGCGCTTCTGGAAAGTGTCGTTCCAGACAGTGCTGGCGCCGGTGATTACCGCGCTGCTCTACCTGCTGATTTTTTCACACGTGCTGGAAGCGCATGTACAGGTCTATCCGGGCGTTCGCTACACCGCGTTTCTGGTACCCGGACTGGTGATGATGTCGATGCTGCAGAATGCCTTCGCCAACAGTTCGTCCAGCCTGATTCAATCCAAAATCACCGGCAATATCGTATTCATGCTGCTTCCGCCGCTGTCCTACCTGGAGTTCTTTGCGGCTTACCTGCTCGCCTCTGTGGTACGCGGCGTTGTGGTTGGTTTGGGCGTATTTGTGGTCACGCTGGTGTTTACCCAGCTCACCATTCTGCATCCGCTGTGGCTGATTGTTTTTGCGTTTTTGGGTACGGGTATCCTCGGCGCGCTGGGAATTATCGCCGGTATCTGGGCGGAAAAATTCGACCAGCTGGCGGCGTTTCAGAATTTCCTCATCATGCCGCTGACGTTTCTCTCCGGAGTGTTCTACTCGATCCACTCATTGCCAACATTCTGGCAGGGGGTGTCGCGTTTTAACCCGATTTTCTACATGATAGACGGGTTCCGCTATGGCTTTTTCGGCATTGCCGACGTAACGCCGCAATTGAGCCTGCTGGTGGTAGGGGTGTGCTTTGTGGCATTATCCGCACTCACCCTGATTCTGCTCAAAAGCGGCTACAAACTCCGGCATTAATAGACATGGTTACTCCCGAAAACATCCAGCAATATATTGAACAGGGCATGCCCTGCGAACTCGTGCGCGTGGCCGGCGATGGCCAGCATTTTGAAGCGCTCATCGTCAGCGCTGAATTCCGCGGCAAAAATCGCGTGCAGCAGCACCAGATCGTGTACCGCGCGCTGGGCGATCGCATGAAGGCGGAAATCCACGCGCTTTCCATGAAAACCCTGACCCCGGAAGAATGGGCAGCAGGGAATAACTGATGGATAAATTGGCGATACAGGGCGGCGCACGTCTGTCGGGAGAAGTGCGCATCTCGGGTGCGAAAAATGCAGCGCTGCCGATACTCTGTGCCGGCCTGCTCAGCGCGGATACGCTGCATCTGGAAAACCTGCCCAAACTCAAGGACATCAGCACCAGCCTGACCCTGCTCGGCCATCTCGGCATGCAGGTCTCGCTCGACGACCAGGGCGGCGTGGCATTGCAGGCAGCGCATCTGGACAAGCTTGAAGCGCCGTATGAACTGGTCAAAACCATGCGCGCCTCGATTCTGGTGCTCGGCCCCATTCTGGCGCGCTATGGTGAAGCCAGGGTATCGTTGCCGGGCGGCTGCGCCATTGGTTCGCGCCCGGTCGATCTGCATATCAAAGGTTTGCAGGCGATGGGTGCGGAAATCAACATCGAACACGGCTACATCCACGCCAAGGCCAGCCGTCTCAAGGGGGCGCGCATTTTCATGGATACCGTGACCGTGACCGGTACGGAAAACCTGATGATGGCTGCGACCCTGGCCGATGGCACCACCTTTCTGGAGAACGCGGCGCGTGAACCTGAAGTAGTGGATCTGGCCAATTGCCTGATTGCGATGGGCGCCAGAATCGAAGGCGCGGGTAGCGATGTCATCGTTATTGAGGGGGTCGACAAGCTGCACGGCGCCACTCATAAAATCATGCCGGACCGGATTGAAACCGGCACCTACCTGGTGGCTGCCGCGATCACGCAGGGGCAGATCCGGGTGTTGAATACGCGTGCCGACATTATTGAATCGGTGCTGGACAAGCTGCGCGAAGCCGGTGCCCATATCGATGTGGGCAACGACTGGATCAGCCTGGAAATGCGTACCCGCCCCAAGGCGGTGAACCTTAAAACCGCGCCTTACCCGGCATTTCCCACCGATATGCAGGCACAATTCATGGCGCTCAACTGTATCGCCGAGGGCGTGGGGACGGTCACCGAAACCATTTTCGAAAACCGCTTCATGCATGTGCAGGAAATGCAGCGCCTGGGTGCCGACATCTCGGTGGAAGGCAACACCGCTCTGGTGCGTGGCGTAGACAAGCTGGAAGGCGCAGTGGTCATGGCGACCGATCTGCGTGCCTCGGCGTCATTGGTGCTGGCGGCGCTGGTGGCCGAAGGTGAAAGTATCATTGAACGCATTTATCATATCGACCGTGGCTACGAATGCATCGAAGAAAAATTCGCCCAATTGGGTGCGAGTATTCGTCGCGTAAAATGACCTGAGGTACCCATGATTACCATTGCACTGTCCAAAGGCCGCATTTTCCAGGAAACCCTGCCGCTGCTCGAAGCTGCAGGGATCACTCCACGCGAGGATCCGGAAAAATCGCGCAAGCTGATTATCGCCACCAACCGGCCCGATGTGCGCCTGGTGATTATCCGTGCCTCTGACGTGCCTACCTATGTGCAATACGGCGCTGCGGATATCGGCGTGGCGGGTAAGGATGTGTTGATCGAGCACGGCGGCGAGGGCATGTACCAGCCGCTGGATTTGAACATCGCGCGTTGCAAGATGATGGTGGCGGCCCATCCGGCTTTCGACTACGAACAGGCCGTGCATCAAGGCGCGCGTTTGCGCGTGGCCACCAAATATTTGAAAACCGCACGCGAATATTTCGCCGCCAAGGGCGTGCATGTGGACCTCATCAAGCTGTATGGCTCGATGGAGCTGGCGCCCTTGGTCAAGCTCGCCGATGTAATCGTCGATCTGGTGAGCAGCGGCAGTACGCTCAAGGCCAATGGTTTGGTGGCTGTGGAAGACATCATGGACATCAGTTCGCGCCTGGTGGTCAACCAGGCCTCGCTCAAATTGAAGCGCGCAGAAATCCAGCCGGTAGTGGACAGCATCGCTTCGGCCATCAAGACGGATTGACGTCCGTTGTCGGCAAAGCCCGTCGACCTGCCCGCCGATTCATCCATCCAGCGCATCCTGATCATCAAATGGAGTGCACTGGGCGATCTGGTGATGGCCAGCGCATTGTTCGAGGATATCCGCCGCGCTTTTCCGCGTGCCGAAATCCATCTCAATACCCAGCCCGCCAATCAGGCGCTGTTTGCCGCCGACACGCGCTTTGCCAGAATCATCGCACTGGATACGCGTCCAAAATCAGCCAGGTTCGGCGCCATGCTGCGCTGGCTGCGCAGTGTACGCGCAGGGCGCTACGATCTGGTGGTGGATCTGCAGACCAGCGACCGCAGCCGTTTGTTGCTTGGCGCGTTGCAACTCACCGGCAGGGGGATCCGCCATCGCGTCGGCAATCATGGTTTCTGGCCCTACACCATCGGTCCGGACAACCTGCCGCTGGACATCAACCCGGTGCTGCGCATGCGCGCTGCGCTCAAGCTGGCAGGTATTCCCACAACCACCAGCCATCCGGTGCTGGCGGTGCCGGAGCGCAACCGTAAACGCGCGCAACATCTGCTGGCCCAACATGGCATCGCGGATGGAAACTACGCGCTGCTGTTCCCCGGCTGCCATCCGCGCGGTTACCTCAAGCGCTGGGGAGAGCAAAACTACGCTGAACTGGGCCGCTTGCTGCTGACAGAGGGGCTGGTCAGGCACATTGTCATCGCAGGCGGCCCGGATGAGGCTGAACTGGGCAACACCATCGCCGGCAGCATAGGTGCAGCGGCAGTGAATCTGTGCGGTGCCACCGAAATGCTGGACATCATTCCGCTGGCCGGGCATGCCCACTGCATCATCGGCAACGACACCGGCACCTCGCATCTGGCCGCCTGCAGCGAACGTCCGCAAGTAGTGATTTGCGGGCCTACCGACCCCACCCGCGTCAAACCGCTGGGTGACCAGGTTATCGCCATCCAGGCCGACTTGCCGTGCAGCAATTGCTATCGCAAGCATTGCGCGCATCACTCGTGCATGCGCGAGGTGCACACGGCGCAGGTGTTGGCATTGCTCACTGCACCGCCGGCGCAAGCCATCGTCCGCGTGCCGGCCAGAATCCTTGAGACACTTCCCCATGCCTGACCCGCGCCACATTCTGTTCGTCACCCTGAGCAATATCGGCGACGCGGTCATGACCACCCCGGTGCTGGCCGCATTGCGCGCACGCTATCCGCAGGCCCGCTTCGACATCGTCGCCGATGCGCGTTCGGCTGCACTGTTCGAACACTTCGATGCACTCGACGAGATCATTCTCAAAAACAAAAATGCGCGCTGGCGCGACAAGCTGGCCTTTGTCAGGCAACTGCGGCGCAAGCGCTACGATCTCATTGTGGACCTGCGCACCGACGGCTTGGGCTGGCTGCTGCGGGCCAGACGGCGCCTGCATAAAGTCAAACATCACCCACCTGAACGCCACAGCGTGGTGCGGCATTTCATGGCAATTGAACCGCTGCTTGGCCACATTCAACCGCCGCCGGCCGAGTTATGGATAGCGCCGGCGGCCCATGTGCGTGTGGCAGCCTGGCTGCAAGGGCTGCCCGGCAAGCGCTGGCTGGCACTGGGGCCGGGCGCCAACTGGGAAGGCAAGATCTGGCCGGCCGCGCACTTCGCCGAACTGGCGCAGCACTGCGCCGGACAATTCGACGCCGTGATTTTTCTGGGGAGCGCCGCCGACAGTGCGCGCGTGGCAGACATCGTCCGCACGCTGTCCTTGCCCTGCCTCGATCTGACGGGTAAGAGCGGTCTGCTCGAAGCCGCTGCCGTGTTGCAACGCGCTACGGCGTTTGTAGGGAATGACTCCGGCCTCGGCCACCTCGCCAGCGCAGTCGGCACCCCTACGCTTACCGTATTCGGTCCGGGCGAGCCGCTGCGCTATCATCCCTGGGGTACCCGTGCGCGCTGGCTGATTGCGCCGGGCAACGACCTTGCCCGGCTCGATGTGGCAAAGGTAGCCGAACAATTGAACGATCTGCTGAACACGCCATGAACATCCATTCCCTGCATATTATCGGCAGCAAGCAATCCGGCGGCGCGGAACGGTTCTTTGCGCGCCTGGTGAACGCGCTGGCGCAGCGCGGCGAGCGTGTCACCAGCATCACGCCCCCGGGCAGCGCGATCAACGCCGAACTGAACGCCAACGTGCAGCAGCGCCATCTGCCGTTGCGCAGTGTGTGGGACTTGGCTTCACGCTGGAAAATCGGCATGACTGCCCGCTCCGAGGGTGCCGACATCGTGCAGACCTACATGGGGCGTGCTACGCGCCTCACCCATTTCAAGCTCGGGAAAAAACCGGTGCATGTGGCGCGTCTGGGTGGCTATTACGACCTCAAGGGTTACCGCCACGCCCACGCCTGGGTAGGGAATACGCGCGGCATTTGCGATTACCTCATCCAGCATGGACTGCCTGCGCAGCGCGTGTTCCATATCGGCAATTTCGTCGAGCCGGGCGCGCCGCTCGGTGTTACGGAGCAAGCCATGCACCGCCATGCACTGGGCTTGCCGCACGACGCCTGGGTCGTGTCGGCGGTGGGCCGTTTGCACCCGAACAAAGGCATGGCGGATTTACTCGACGCTTTTCAGCTATTGCCCGCGCAGCTGGCAGGCCGCTCCTTGCACCTGGCGATTGCGGGCGACGGTCCGTTGCGTGCTGCGCTGCACCAGCACGCGGCGCAGCTGGGCATCGGTGGCCGCGTACACTGGCTGGGCTGGCAGGCCGACCCCGCGCCAGTATATCGCAGCGCCGATGTGTTCGTCTGCCCGTCGCGGCACGAGCCGCTGGGCAACGTGATCCTGGAAGCCTGGGCACAGGGGGTGGCGGTGGTGTCCACGCGCAGCCAGGGCGCGCAGGAGCTGATCGAGGAGGGCGTGGACGGCGTGCTCACCCCGCTGGAGGATGCCGCTGCCATGGCCGGCGCAATACGCGCGCTGATCGGGGATGAAAGCGCTTGCAGCAAGCTTGCCGCGCAGGCGCGCCATAAGCTTGAGCAGCAGTTTTCGGAAGCCGGAATCGTGGGCGAATATACCGCGCTGTATCAGCACCTGCTGGCGGCGCTGCGCTGATGTGCGGCATTGCGGGCATTTATTCGGTGTCGGCAGTCGTGCCGCAAGCAGCGCTTACGCAACTGGCGGCTGCGCTGCACCACCGCGGACCGGATGCGACTGGCTATCACCAGACCGCCAGGCTGGGCCTGGTGCACACCCGGCTGTCCATCATCGATCTGGCCGGCGGCAACCAGCCGCTGTATACCCGGGATCGCCAGCTGTGCGTGGTGGCCAACGGCGAAATCTACAACCACATCGAGTTGCGCGCCACGCTGGAAGCGCGCGGCCATGTTTTCAGCACGCATTCCGACTGCGAAACCATCCTTCATGCCTACCGCGAATACGGCGATGATTTTGTCCGCCACCTGTTCGGCATGTTTGCCTTTGCGCTGTATGACGTGAGCCGCGATCGCCTGCTGCTGGCGCGCGACCGGATCGGCATCAAGCCGCTGTTCATCAAGGCGGATAGCGCGGGCGTCGTGTTCGCCTCCGAAATCAAAGCGCTGTTGCCGGCAGGCGAGCCCGCACGCATCGAGCCTGACGCGTTGCTGCAATACTTCCACAGCAATTTCATCAGCGGTGCGCGCACCATCGTCGCCGGCATCGAAAAAATATGGCCCGGCGAGCTGGTGGAAGTGCGCGGCGGCCGCA
This sequence comes from Sulfuriferula sp. GW1, assembly GCF_047300855.1. Lineage (GTDB taxonomy): Bacteria > Pseudomonadota > Gammaproteobacteria > Burkholderiales > Sulfuriferulaceae > Sulfuriferula. Next base: position 2,108,824 of record NZ_CP170197.1, on the reverse strand, counting down.
TTACCGCGCGCAGCCGCTACTGGCAATTAAGCGATGTCGAGCCGCTGGAAATTTCTTATGCGGAAGCGGCACGCCGCTTCGACGATCTGATGGCGACCGTGGTGCAGCAGCATCTGCGCGCCGACGTGCCGTTCGGCGTGTTCCTCTCCGGCGGCGTGGATTCTTCCACGCTGGTGGCACTGATCCGCCGTTACAGCGACCAGCCGCTGCATACCTATTCGGTGGGATTTCCCGGCGCGGCAGTGAATAACGAACTCGCCACTGCGCGCCGCATCGCCGAACAGTTTCACACGCAGCATACCGAGCTGGCCCTCAGCGAGCGCGAGCTGCTGGCGGTGCTGCCCGACACCATCGCCGTCTCCGGCGAACTGATGGCCGATTACGCCAACCTGCCCACCTGGCTGCTGGCCCGGCGCGCCAGCGAGGACGTCAAAGTGGTGCTGTCCGGGGAAGGCGGCGATGAAGTCTTTGCCGGCTACGGACGCTATCGCGCACCACGTATCAAACGGCTATGGCAGGCGCTGCAACACCCTGGCAGCGGCGGCTATCGCACCCGCGGGCTGGCAAAATCAGCGCCGGTTGCGGATTTGTTCAACGGCGCTGACGCGGAACGCATTGCCCGCGCTCCTTTCATGCAGTCCTGGCGCACAGCCAACCCGCGCTGGAGCAATCTGGCGCGCATGCAATATACCGACATTGCCACCTGGCTTGCCGACGACCTGCTGGTGAAGGCCGACCGCATGATGATGGCGCATGGCGTGGAAGGGCGCGTGCCGTTCCTCGACCATCGCGTGGTGGAATTCGGCCTGGCGCTGCCGGACCGGCTCAAGGTGGAAGGCCGCACCGGCAAAATATTCCTGCGCCGCTGGGCCGAGCAGTTTTTGCCGAAAGATCACCTGTGGAGCAAGAAAAAAGGTTTCACCGTGCCGGTCGGGGAATGGCTGCGCGGCGAGCGTATGGCGCAGCTAGGTGCGGCTTGTCGTGGCCATGCGGCATTTCAGGCGATGCGCGCCGAGTCGCTGACGCGGCTGATTGACCGTCAATCCCGCAGCGGGGATGAAACCACCTTTGTCTGGGCCTTGTTGCAGTATGGGTTGTGGTATGAGCGTTTTATGGAAGGCCGAACTGGGACGCTGCATGATTGGGTGGACGCTGCTGCGACCTGACTTTAACCTGAAAAAGGCGTTTAGCCACTGAGAACACAGAGGCCACAGAGAGTCGCGCAGGCTTTGAGCTGAATCGTTTTTTTGACAAGTGAAGCTGGAAAAACCACCAAAACATTTTTTCTCAGCGTTCTCTGTGGCTTCGACCACCTTTCCAGCCTTAATTATCTGGCTGGATCAATATCGCGCAATACAACGCAACCAGCCACCACACGAGTGCCGACAAAATGCTGCCGTAAAATGCGATGCCCGCATTCACCGGCAGGGTTGCCACCAGCACCGACAGTCCCAACGGTACGGCGTAGGTATTGCCGGCGCGCATCGCCTGCCAGGTGCGGCGTAGCATCAGAACCAGGAACGCCACGAAGCCCAGCAGCCCGATCACACCGGTTTCAATCAGGATTTCCAGCGTGATCTGGTGCGGATGGGTGGGACCCGAAGTCGGGTTGACCTTCATGAAGGGGTCGTCCGGAGCTGCATACTGCGGATAGATGTAGCGGAAGCCGCGTGCGCCGATACCATTCAGCCAATGCTCCTTGACCATGTTGATACCGGTTTTCCAGATCGGCAGGCGGATGCTTGTTGCTTCGTCCATTTTTTCATAATTGCCGCTGAACAGGCCAGCCGTAACGCGCAGCTTGTTTTGCAGGGGAGGGTAGGTTCCAATCAGTGCCCCGATCGACGCGGCGCACAGCAAAACGATCAGGATTGCACGGCCCAGAAGACGCTTGGGTGCAGTGAAATAGGCATACACGGCAAAGCCGACCATCCCCGCTGCGTACATTCCCCACGCGGCGCGGCTGCCGGACAGCAGGATCACCGCAGTGTAGGGCAACAATGCCAGCCAGTACCAGACTCCTGAGCGCGCGGCGCGACGGCGAATGGCTTCAAAATAGATCGGTGCCAGCACCGCCAAGATGAGTCCCATGGTGAGTTTGGCAAACGGGCCGGTGATGCGGCCGCCTTGGAGTTGATAGCCGAATACATCATGGCCGATGGCGGCTTGCAGCAGTCCATCGGCAATCCACAAACTCAACAGCAGCGTGATGGCTATGAACAGCTTGTGGCGGCTGGTTTCATCGCGCAGCGCATACAGCGCAAATACGCCAGCCAGCGGAAAGCGTACATAAGCCAGTGCCGTGCTGGCAGCCGGCTCGAAGGTGATTGCATCCGGCAATGCCGTCACCAGCGGCAGCCAGATGCAGGCGAACAGCAACAGCAGCCAGCGCATCGAAGGGTGCCGCAAGATGGCGCGTCCATCCTTGAACATCAGTGCAATACCGCCGAAGGTCATCAGCGCCAGCGGTACCTCAAAGCCTTTTCCCATGGGTGAGGCGAAAACAAACGCGGCGATCAGCCACCAGCCATGCTGGCGCACGGCGTTCGCAAATGATCCGGCGGGAGTGGAGAGAACAACGGGTTCAGAGGAGGTCATGCGGGGGTTTCCTGGTGAGCAATGAGCGTGGTAACAAGTTGCCTGGTGACTGAATTTGCGGCTGGCGGCAGCCATCCCGCGAGCAGGTCGAGCAGGCGGTGGTAATAGGTATGTTCGGCCAAGACGCGAGTACGCGCCCGCTGCGCGATGCCGGCCGCGGCATCAGGATGCACCAGCAGATATTTTACCTGCTCTGCCATTTGCCCGGGAGTATGGCTGATCAGCATCTGGGTGTCAGGCTCGAAATATTGCGCGAGCCCTTCCCGATAATCGGCGACTTGCGGGATGCCGTAAGCCGCACATTCGAAACTGCGCATGTTGGTGCCGTGACGCACCACCTGGGCGTGGATGTTGAGCGAGAGACGATGGCGCGCATAGACTTCTCCCATTCTTGCGTTGGCGAACGCTGGCCGAAACAGTTGCGGGTGCTGCCAGAACAGGCGTGTACGCAGGAAGTAATTGCCATACACCAGCGGCCGTACGCCTGATGCAATCAGGCCGTTCAGCCAGAGGTCGCGCTGGGTATCCTTGTTGCCAATAAAACAGCAGCCCGCCGGATTGTCCGCAGCCGCGGCAGGGCGATGCACCTTGGGGTGGCAGGCAAACGCCAGTTCGCCCCGGTAGCGCGCCGGCTCGATGACACTGAGCAAGTCTTCCGCATAACCTGTATCCGAGAGATAAATGCGCTCAAAAGGGGTGCAATCGCCCACTGACAACCTCGGCGCATCGGTGAGCCAGAGGATGTGCTTGCGGTCAGTGCGCAAATCTCTGAAAGCGGGAATGTGGTTGATGAACAGCGCGCAGTCATAGTCGCTGGCGTTGATGCGCGCCACAAGGTCGCGCTGCCAGTTGCGCTTGTCAATTCGGTAGGCCAGATAGTCGGCAAGGCTGTCAGGGTAGGTGGTCATCCACTGCGCCTGTCCGGGGAACAAGTCTTGCAGGGCATCGAACAGGTATTGCGCAAGCCCGCCTTTCCAGGGTTTGGCGACCAGCAGGACTTTCATTGAACTTGTCTGCCCAGTTTTTCCGCATAACGCTGGTAGTTCCGCGCTTCGGGTGTACGGAACGGAGTGGTGAGCATGTCTATCCCAATCGAGGTCAGTAACGCGGGGTGTTTGTTTTTTGCCCAGCGGTATAGTCGATGCAGGTTTTTTTTGAAATTTTCTTTTCGAATATCGACGGGAATAAGCTCGCCATGGGATTCGAGAAACTTGGCGAAAGTAAGCAACATCGCATGCAGCATTAAATGTTGATTGCGGCTGGTGTTGTGCGGGTGGTAACGATAGCCGGCCAGCACTTCCGGCACGCGTGCGATTGCATGCTTGACGGACAGGCGTAGCCAGCAGTCCCAGTCCTCGAGCTTAAGCGATTCATCAAACCCGCCGATATTCAGAAAGGCACTGCGATTCAACGCGACAGTGGGGTTGGTGATCGGGTTTTGCAGAAAAAGCCGTCGGTATGCCGAATTTTCTGGCCCGGCTGCCGGGCGATCTCCTTGTTTTTTTGGATATTTTTTACCGTTTGCGTCGAGGTAATCGGCGTCCGCGTAAACGAGTGCCAGGCGCGGTTCATTCCATGATTGAATGGCTTGCCACTGACGCAAAATTTTTTCTGGATAGATGACATCATCCGACCCCAGCAGATGTACCCATTCCGCCTTGCATGCGGCAATCGCCTCGTTGGATGTAGCACTTACGCCACGGTTGGGCCGGCTTTTGATAATAACGTTGGTGAACCTGTCTGCGTGCGTAGCCAGAAAATGGTCGACACGCGCCCGAGTGTCATCTTTTGATCCGTCGTCTATGACGGCTAATTCAATGTTGGGATAGGTCTGGTCATACACAGATTGCAAACATGCTTCTATGTACGGGGCATGGTTATAGGTGGGAATGGCGACGCTGACCAGCGGATATTTCATCTATGGGCGAGGACGAAATACTGTACGGTGAGAAATTCTTCCAGCAGCTTGTGGGGGTACCACCACTGGAGATATTTTTGCTTGATGTTGGGATGGATTTTTTCTACTGACCAACCGGTATCGGACAGGAGTGTGATCAAACTCGATCGTGTGAAAAAATGCAGGTGCGTCCGATCCATCACTCCGGCCTCCTGATATTGGAAGCGGCCCTGAAACAGAAGCGGAAATATGACGTTCTTCTCGCGCAGATTAGGCACGCTTACGGCGATTCGTGTTTCTGGACCACTTTTTTCCCGCAAATCCCGCAGTACCTGCCAAGGATCAACCAGGTGTTCAAGTGAGTCTGCCATGATGATCAAGCTGTAAGCCCGGAGCGGAATTTTTGGCAGCAAGTCTTCGACACTGCCCTGCCATACTGTGCGCAAGCGCTGCGCTGCGTTCGCTGCAGCAGCAGGGTTGATTTCAATACCATCTACTGCTTCGGCCAAACCTGATTCGACCAGCCTGGTGCCGAGTGAGCCTGCCGCGCAGCCGATATCCAGCACTTCGCCAAATTTTCCGGCACTATTCAAAAATTGCAGAAAATCATCGCGATCCGCGTTGAAATAAGTATTTGGTTTATTCATGCTTGAATTTGAGTCTGCATTCATTCTGCAAGATCGAGATAAAGCGCCATGGTTTTTTCCAGCATCGCCGCCAAAGGGTAAGCGCCAGAATCGGCAACCACAACCGGCTGCTCCAGTAATCCAGTGACGCGTTCAACCAGCATGTCCATATTGCCCAGATCAACCAGCCCGGCCGGATAGGCGGTCGTGAGTATCTCCCCCACGCCGCCGTGATTATACCCGACCACCGGCGTGCCCAGCCGCAGCGCCTCCAGCACCGTGCGGCCAAATGACTCCGGTTTGCTGGACAGCGAAAGCACGATGTCGGACACCGCAAACACTTCGCGCATGTCGCCGCGATGGCCGGTAAACGTGATGTCGCCAGCCAGTCCGCGCGCTGCCACGGCCTGGTGCAGTTCGTGTGCGTAGGCTTGACGCCTGGGGTCTTCGCCGCCGACGATCAGGCCATGTACCGGCAGTCCGCGTTGTTTCAGGCGCGCGATGAGTTCGATGAAGGCTGCGTGGCCTTTCAGCCGGGTCAGGCGGCCGGGCAGGGTGAGGATGCGTTTGCCGGTGAGTTGAGGGTACTGTACGCGCCAGGCGGCCAGCCAGTCCGGTGCAGGCTGGTAGTCGTAAGGAAATTCCGCAGCATCCACGCCCCGGTAAATGACCTGGATGCGGCTGGCGTCGGTATCCGGATAGTTGCGCAGAATGTAGTCGCGGATGGTGTTGGAGACGGCGATGATGCGCTCGCCTTTCAGCATCACTTTGCTGTAGCGGTTGACCGAATACAGCCCGTGCACTGTGGTGACCAGGCGTGGCCGCGTGGCCGGGTCCATGCCGCGCCAGGCCAGATAAGCCAGCCACGCCGGCATGCGCGAGCGCACATGCAGGATGTCCACGTCATGCTCAAGCAGAAAACGCCGCAGGCGCGGCACCAGCCGCAGCGTGAACAGCGATTTCTTCCCCACCGGCCAGGTGAAATGCGCCGCGCCGTCCGCTTCCAGTTGTGCCACCATGCGTCCGCCCGCTGACATCACCAGCGCACGATGTCCGTGCTGCACCAGATGGCGCGCCACTTCCAGCGTGCCGCGTTCCACCCCGCCGCCCTGAAGGGCGGGAAGGATTTGCAGGACGGTGAGGGATTTGTTGTTCAAAGAGTCCACTGATAAGCCGTCATATCCAGCGCCGCTTTCCTGCCTGCGATCAGATCTGTCAGCAGCCGCGCACTGGCGGGTGCCATGGTCACGCCATAGCGAAAGTGCCCGGTGTTGGCGTAGAGATTTTCGACCAGCGGGTGGCGGCCTATGGTCGGAATGTTATCCGGCGAGCCTGGGCGCAGTCCGCTCCAGTGCTGCACCAGCGGCACCGACTGCAATGCGGGCAGGATATCGGTTGCGGCGCGGTAAAGCATTTGTCCGACTGCCTCGGTGGTGCTTTTGTCAAAGCCGACATCCTCCACTGTGCTGCCTGCCAGAATATGTCCGTCCCGGCGCGGGATCAGGTATATGCCTTCACGATAGACGATATGCGGGAGCAGATCCGGCGCGGCCTTGAACAGCAGCATCTGCCCACGCATCGGCTTGATCGGCCAATGCGGCGCGATCTCACCCAATACCGACTGGCTCCAGGCGCCGGCTGCAACGATGTAGGCGCTGGCCTGTAATTTCCCCTGTGACGTATCGAGATAATCAATGCGTGCCAGTCCGGCGCGCGCGGCTTGCGTGACTTCAACGCCCTCCAGCAGATTGACCCCGGCATCCAGGACAGCAACGCGCAACGCTTGCACCAGACGCGGATTGCGCACCTGCGCCACATCCGGCAGCCACAACGCAGAGCTATTCCTGGCTAATCCAGGTACGCGCTGTTGCGCGGGTTCGTAGCTATGGCGCCAGCCGTGCTGCACGCACCAGTGTTCGGCGGCGATCTCGTCCACCGGCGGCAGCACCAGCATCCCGCTGACTTGAAATTCGGGGTCTATGCCGCTGCTGGATATCAGATCAGCCGACCATCGCGGGTAAAGTCCGACGCCCAGATCGCACAGCCGGGAAACCGCATCCGGGTAGTTCCATGGCAGCAATGGCGAAAGAATACCGCCGCCGGCCCAGGAAGATTCTGCCCCCGCCACACCACGCTCCAGCACCGTAACGCGCGCGCCATCACGCGCCAGTTCGAGTGCGCTGGTTAAGCCGATGACACCACCGCCGATGATGAGGAAGTCTGGATTCAAAGTGAACGAATGAAGGTTTGAGGCTCAAGACAAGCCGTTTTTGGCCGTTCATTCTAACAAACCTGCCGCTCGTCGGGTGGGGCTGGCGGCTTGTGAAACACCTGTTTAGGATTCAGGCTGTGAAAAAAGAAGCTGCGACGGGGCTTTATCGAACAAAAGTTTCCCGCTCATCGAGATGATAAAAAGTGACAGCCAGAAGATTTGTTAGTCTCGCGTTGATGTAGATATAAATTTAAGAATCGATAAATTCACCACAAGCTTGGTTGGATCAAAATGATGACAAGGCATGCACACGGTTTCACGATGATTGAGTTGCTGGTCACCATGAGCGTGATGGCTATTTTGATGGCTGTGGCCATTCCAAGCTTTCAATCATTCGTTAGTACCAACCGGGTGGCAGCGCTCACGAATGATCTGGTCTCTGCGCTTAATTTGGCCAGATCAGAGGCTGTCAAACGTGGTGCGCGCGTTACCGTATGCAAGACAGCTAATCCCGCAGCAGTTGCACCTACGTGTAGTACCGGTGCCAGCTGGCAGACTGGCTGGCTGGTTTTTGTAGATGGAGGGGCGGCCGGTACGATAGATGGGGCCGATGTGTTGTTAAGGGTGGGGCAGCCTTCCAGCGGCAATGCAGTCATTGCCCCGGATGCCAATTTTGCAAATTATGCCAGCTACCTAGCGAGTGGCGTCAGCCAGGGGAACGGCGGTACCGCGAGTGGAAACCTGGCAATTTGTCTGGACCACCTGGCCCGGACAATCTCGGTCAACACTACCGGACGAATCCGGACATTTGCGGGAGCATGCTAATGAACCGTACTGTTTTAAATGGTACACAGTCATGTATTCCCATCAACTGCCAGCGTGGGGTTTCCTTGCTGGAGGTTTTAGTCTCCATCATTGTTATTGCCATCGGATTGCTGGGCTTGGCTGGCCTGCAAATGACTACATTGAAAAACGGCAATACGGCCTATTTTCGTAGCCAGGCGACCATGCTGTCTTACGATATTCTGGACAGCATGCGCGCAAACCGCACAGGGCCAAACGGTGCGCTGTCAGGTAAATACAACATTGGAATCGGCACCGCCGCGTCAGGCGCGGGCGGTGTTGCCGGTGCGGATGTGACCGCATGGAAACAGAATATTGCCCGGAGCATTCCGGCAGGTGACGGCTCCGTCACCGTGGACATTGCCGGCAACACCACGATCGTTATTCAATGGGATGGCGACGGGGATGGTGTGGTAACTGAAGGCAATGGTAAAGACACCAAATTCACCACACAGACACGGCTCTGATTATGATGCTATCCAGGCTAAAACATTCTGTCATGACTTCCCGTAGCGAGCGCGGATTTACGCTGATCGAAATGATGATCTCGCTGACGCTGGGCATGATCCTGATCGTAGGCGTGGGCTATGCCTATGTGGGTAGCCGCCAGACTTACCGTCTGCAGGACAATCTGGCGCGCATGCAGGAAGGGGCACGCTACGCTTTCGAGACGATGGCTTTCGATATCCGCATGGCAGGGCTTACCGGATGCAAGGCCAGCACAACGGCGAATGTGCTCAACCCCAGCGCAACCTGGTATGCGGATTTGTTTAATCAGCCGCTGACCGGTTATGAAGGCGGCGTGAGTACTTTTCCTACTGATATTTCGGCGAGTGTGCTGACCGGGGACGCTCTGGCGGTACTGCGCGCAGACAATTCAAAAGAATACATCGTGGCAAATCACAATCCGGCTTCCGCACAATTTGACTTAACCGCAGTCAGTGATCTTCAGGCAGGCGAGATACTGACAGTGACCGATTGCCATCATGCAGCCGTATTTCAGATGAGCGGCCCAGCCGCTACAGGTACCGCGAATGTAGTACACAACACGGGTGCCGTGGTCACGCCTGGCAATTGCACTAAAGGCCTGGGGTCGCCGGTGCTTTGCACGGCTCTGGGTACTTCGTATACGTTTCCTCCCAATTCCCGCATCATGCGCTTGAGCGGCGACCTTTACTACATCGGCACCAATCCTGCGGGAGAGCCGGCACTGTTCCGGCAACGACTGACGCAAGCTGGCGGCGTGACCACCACGACCGCAGAAGAACTGGTGGAAGACGTGCAGGATATGCAGATCACCTATGGGGTAGATACGACGCCGGCTGCTACAGGTAACGTTGACGACCCCGGTGACGGTGCCGTTGATGAGTATGTCACGGCGGATCAGGTTACCGTTGATGCGCCGGGAACGACCAATGCGAAGAAATGGGCGCGGGTGCTCAGCGTCAGAATCAGTCTGCTGATGCGCACCAGCGATGATAACATCACCACCGCCCCGCAAACCTATACCTTTAATGGCGTCACCACCGCTCCCGCTGATCGCCGGCTGCGCAAGGTATTCACGACCACCATTGCGATAAGGAACCGGCTATGAGCACGCTCGCAATACAGCATTCTCAAGCACGGCGGTTTCCAGGCGGGCAACAGGGCGCCACACTGATCGTTGCGTTGATTTTTCTGGTCGTGCTGACCCTGCTGGGGATTGCGGCAGCTCAAAACAGCAGTCTGGAAGAACGCATGGCTAGCAACACGCGCAGTCGGGATATCGCATTTCAGGCGGCCCAAGCGGCGCTTAATCATGTGGAACAGAACCTGAGCGCCGGACAGAATATTCGCACCCTCAATTTTGCGGGAGGCTCGCCGGGTTTGTTTGTTTATAACGCGGCGACTGCCAATGACGCCAACTACTGGGGAAGCACTTATGCCTGGAGTACCGCGACGGCACGTCAACCTACCGTCGTGCTCAGCCAAGTGGCGTCACAGCCTCTTTATGTAGTGGAACAAATGCCCTCCGAGTTCAATGCCGTTACTGGTAAAACTACCGAGTTTTACCGCGCGACTGCGCGTGGGGTCGGCAAAGACCCCAGCGCGGTAGTCATCCTGCAGGCGGTCTACAGTTACACACCTTGACTCTATGGGAGCAATCCATGAAAACACCAATTGGATTTTATAAATACATCGCAACGGTGCTGTTGTCCGGCCTCCTGGCGGGCCCACAACTCGCCACAGCGGCGCTGACACCAGCGGATACGCCTTTGTTTCTGACGGTGTCGGTAGCTCCGAATATCGTCATGACCCTGGATGACTCCGGCAGCATGAGCTCAGCTTTTGTTCCGGATACCATCGCTGGTACCGCAGGTACCAAGCGATTCACTTCAGCGGACTTTAACCCGCTCTACTACAACCCAAAAACTCGCTATGTCATCCCTACCCGGACAGACACAGTCCCGGTGACATACTCCACCAGCTTTACTTCGGCGCGGCGTAATGGATTTGATGCGAGCAGGGGAACGCTCGATTTGTCCACGAAGTATCGGACGACTTACTACTATTACAATGATATGACTTATAGTTATTCTTGGGCGCAGTCCGGCACTGATGTGCCCGCATTTTATTACGTTTTCGATACGACGCTGGGCGGTTGCACTAGCAGTATAAACGATGACAAGTGCTACCGTTATGTGAAGGTGACCAATACATCCGGTCCGGCTACTTTTAGTGACGGAAGCGCGGCGGACAAGGATGAGCGGCAGAATTTTGCCAACTGGTATTCTTTCTACCGCACCCGTGCGCTTTCGGTCATTTCCGGCGCCATGAGTGCCATTGAGACGATTAGCGATAACCAGGTGCGTTTTGCCTGGGAGAGTATCAACAGTACGCCATATACCAGTTGCAACAGTTTTGCCAGTGGCAGTTCCTGCAGGGGTTATACCGCAACCACTTACGATAACCGGATTCGTAATCTGAATTCCAGCCATCGCACGGATTTTTATAATTTTTTGCAGCGATTTTCCTCGGACGGTTCCACGCCACTGAGGGTCGCCATGGAGCGGGTGGGAAAGTACTATTCGACCTCTGGCGTAACTAGCCCCTATGCGCAGGATCCTCAGGTGAGCGATGGAACAGAGTTGAGTTGCCGCAAGAATTATCATGTCATGTTGACGGACGGCATCTGGAACGAGAATGACAGCGATCTGGCTGTCAATTATGGCAACGCGGATTCCACTGCTGCTACTCTGCCCGATGGCACCAGCTATACCGCTATGAGTCCCTACAAGGATGGCAACAGCAACAGTCTGGCGGATATCGCTTTTCGCTACTGGAGCACCGATCTGCGGCCGGATCTGACCAATAATGTGACGCCTTATAAGGTCGATTTTTCCGGCACAGCCGCAGACCAGTACTGGAACCCGAGAAACAACCCGGCCAATTGGCAGCATATGGTGAACTTCACCGTCGGCCTCGGCCTGAGCAGTACCATGGTTGACCCTATCTGGGGTGGAAGTACCTATGCGGGTGATTATCCACAACTGGTGAGCGGCACGAAAAGCTGGCCGGCCACAGGTTCAAATGCTTCTCCAGGTAATGTGTATGACTTGTGGCATGCGGCGATCGACAGTCGGGGCCAGTTTTTCAGCGCTGAGGCGCCACAGGATATCGGCAACGCATTCAAGTCGATACTGAATTCGATTCAACAGGCCAATCCGTCTGCCGCCGCCCTGGCAGCCAATTCAACCAGCCTGCAAACAGGCACCCTGGTCTACCAGGCACGCTTTGATAGCAGCAATTGGAGTGGCAGTTTCAAAGCCTACCCGGTCCAGGCTGATGGCAGCATTGGTACCGCTTATTGGGATGCAGCAACACTGATACCACCCTCCGGTTCCAGAAACATATTTACCTTCAACGGATCGACCGGAAAAACTTTTACGAATTGTTCGTCCAGTTTGAATGCTGCGCAACAGCTGGCTTTAAACACTGATATCTACGGCACGGTGGATTCCAAATGTTCAGACCGGCTCGCCTGGTTGCGCGGTGACAGCAGCAAAGAAGTGCGTAATGGTGGGGTATACCGCAATCGGCTTACGACGGTGCTGGGAGATATTGTCGACGCGGATCCGGCTTTTTCCCAGAGCGAGGATTACGGCTACACCAGTTTGCCAGCCGGGGCACCGGGGCAATCCTCCTATGCAAGCTATGTGGCGAGTAAATCCAGCCGTACACCGGTTGTATATGTGGGTGCCAATGACGGCATGCTGCATGCCTTCCAGGCCGATGTGGGTTTCTCCAATTCGGGCGTGGAGTTGTTTTCCTTTATCCCGGCTGGTGTGTACGGAAATTTAAGCAATCTGACTTCCCCGGCCTACGCTCACAAGTATTTCGTAGATGGTTCGCCCAGCGTCGGGGATGTCTATATCGGCGGTACATGGCAAACATTGCTGTTAGGCGGATTGGGAGCCGGTGGTAAATCCATCTATGCGCTGAATGTGAGCAATCCCGGTAGTTTCAGTGCGGCGAATGTGCTGTGGGAGTTCAGTGATCCGGCGGACCTGGGTTTGACATACAGCCAGCCCCAGTTTGCCCGTTTGCACGATGGTTCGTGGGCAGCAATTTTCGGCAATGGCTATAACAGCACTTCGGGCCTGGCGTTCCTTTATATTGTGAACGTACAAACGGGTGCGCTCATTGCCAAGATACCCGCGGGAAGCGCAACCTCGAATGGCTTGTCCACGCCTTATTTGTATGACTCGAACGGTGACAAGATCATTGATGCCGTCTATGCCGGTGACTTGCAAGGCAATATGTGGAAATTCGATCTATCCGGATCAACACCTGCGTCCTGGGGGGTGGCCAATAGTGGGCTACCCTTGTTTACAGCACGCAATGCCGCCAATCAGGTGCAACCCATCACTGCACAACCCACGGTTGGCGCGCATCCCAGTGGTGGCGCACTGGTGTATTTCGGCACAGGCCAATATCTGACCAGTACGGATCCCGCCAATACGGATGTGGAAACTTTTTATGCTATCTGGGATAACGGATTGCCTGTGACGACAACGGACAGAAGCGAGTTGCAGGCACAAACAATCGTTAGTCAAACCGCGCAATTTGGTTACAATCTGCGCGAAACCAGTGCAAATACAGTTGACTACGCAGGTGGAAAACGCGGTTGGTATATGGATTTGGTTCCTCCTCTTGCAGGAGGTGGAGAGCGTGTGGTGTCCAGACCGCTGCTGAAGTATGGCCGGGTGATTTTCGTGACGCTAAAGCCATCTAATGACCAGTGCGAGCCAGGCGGAACAAGCTGGTTGATGGAGTTGGATGCAAACACCGGAGCGCGCCTGACTGATTCGGTGTTCGATTTCAATAACGACGGGGTATTTGACGCAAGCGATAACCTGGCCAGTGGAAATTCAGCTTCGGGAGTCATGTCTACGGTGGGGATCACCAAGACACCTGTTTGGCTTAATGGTAAAGACCCCAGCCCAGATTATAAAGAGATGAGCGGGAGCAGTGGTGGCATCATGACGCTGAAAAATAAAGGCGGCGGTGGCGGTGGCGGTGGCGGTGGCGCCATTTCTGTCCCAATACGCGTTTATTGGCAGCAAATTCTTTAAGCCGCAAGGAAAAAAACATGAAAACCCAGTGGATGCGTGGTTTTACCTTGATCGAGTTAATGGTGGTGGTTACGATCATCGGCATTCTGGCGGCCATTGCTTACCCGTCCTATCAGCAGTATGTCAGGCGGGCACAGCGGTCACAGGCCAGAAGCATATTGCTGGAAAACGCTCAATTCCTGGAGCGAAATTTTACCGAAGCCAATCGATACGATCAGGATTCGACCGGTGCCGCCCTGATTTTGCCCTTTCCAAGCTCTCCCAAGGAGGGTACGGCAAGATATGCGATTGCAGCAGTGTCGACTGCCACGACGTTTGCCCTGTCTGCAACCCCCATTGCTGGAGGCTTGATGGATGGGGATGAATGTGGGACTCTGACTCTGAATAACCTGGGTCAAAAGGATGTGTCTGGAGCCACTTTGGATGCAGCGAGTTGTTGGAACAGGTGATTGTTTGAAATGTGACCCGAGGAGAAGATTATGCAATGGATCAGGTTGATTACTTCAGGGACAGCTTTTACTGCTATGGTGCTTTCGGCGCAGGTTTATGCAGTGGATAATAAACCCAAGAATGAAGGAGTTAGGCCCAAGCCTGCGGCGACTGAAAAAGCCGGTAGTAGTCTTGCTCATCAGGCAGTAGTGGGCGGTTCAACACATATTGCCATACCCACACCCGTAGAGATGGAGAAAAAGGGTAGAAGTCGGTAGGCTACAGCGGTATAGGTCATGTTGTAGTCTCCCAGCATCAGATTAATCCCTTTGGCAGCGGGAAGACGATGCTCTCGGAAGTGCCGCTCAATTCCGTCACGGTGTCCGCGCCCAATGATTTAAGCCTGGCGATGACTTCCTGAACCAGCACATCCGGAGCGGAGGCGCCTGCTGTGACGCCAATTCGCGTTTTATCCCCCAGCCATTCCTCTTTCAGCTCTCCAGCGTTATCCACCATATAGGCATCCACGCCAAGATTTTGCGCCACTTCGCGCAGGCGGTTGGAGTTGGAGCTGTTCGGTGAACCCACCACGATGACCAGGTCGCATTGTGCCGCCAGCGCCTTGACCGCGTCTTGGCGATTTTGCGTAGCGTAACAGATGTCGTCTTTTTTTGGGCCGACGATGGCGGGGAAACGTGCCTTGAGCGCCGCAATCACGCGCGCGGCGTCGTCTATCGAGAGGGTGGTCTGGGTGACGAAGGCGAGTTTATCTGCGTCTTTCACTTCCAATTTTGCCACGTCTTCAGGCGTTTCCACCAGGTACATGCCGCCCGCCGATTGCCCCATGGTGCCTTCCACCTCGGGGTGGCCCTTGTGGCCGATCATGATGATTTCCAGATCCTTTGCGCGCATTTTGGCGACTTCGATGTGGACTTTGGTGACCAGCGGGCAGGTGGCATCGAATACCTTCAGGCCGCGTGCTTCGGCTTCTCGCCGCACCGCCTGGGAGACGCCGTGGGCGCTGTAAATCAGTGTGCTGCCGGCGGGCACTTCCGCCAGGTCTTCAATGAAAATTGCGCCCTTGGCCTTGAGGTCATCGACCACGAACTTGTTGTGTACGACTTCATGGCGCACGTAGATCGGCGCGCCAAAACGTTCCAGTGCGCGTTCGACGATTTCAATGGCGCGATCCACTCCGGCGCAAAAGCCGCGTGGGTTGGCAAGGAGGATTTGGGTGTGGGTGGTCATGATGATTGCCTGGGTTGATCCTGAAAATAAGTTAGCCACGGCGAACACGGAATTCACGGAGAAAAAAATCCTGGCGTTCTGTGCCCCTGTGGCTGGAATTGCGGTTCCCGGGTTAATAGTGGTAGCGGCATTGGGCGATCAGCAGGCAGCCATCCTCGATTGCATAAACCAGGCGATGCTCGTCGTTAATCCTGCGTGACCAGAATCCAGCCAGGTAGTGGCGTAGCGGTTCAGGTTTTCCGATGCCATCGAAAGGTGAGCGCACGATGTCATGGATGAGTGCATTGATCCGCTTGAGCGCTGCTTTATCTGTTTGCTGCCAGAAGAGGTAATCCTGCCATCCCTGTTCGGCAAACTTAATCTGCATCGGCTAACAGCTCGCGTTTGATACCCGCGCCACTTCTTAATTCATCCACTGCAGCCATCAGGCGGCGCGCGTTTTCCGGACTGCGCAGCAGATATGCCGTTTCTTCCAGTGCGTTGAAATCCGCGAGAGACATCATCACCACCGGTTTGCCATTCTGGCGCGTTACCAGAACCGGCGCGCAATCTTCATTCACTTTGTCCATCACGTCGGCAAAGTGCTGGCGTGTATAGCTGTAGCTGATGGCATCCATTTTTGTCTCACATTGCTATTGTACTAATATTTGTACAATAACTTTTTCCCGGAGGCGTGTCAATCTCAGGATTGACGACAAATCTCGATGATTTCAACCTCAAACTCGATCGGCAAGCCCGCCAGCAGGTGGTTGAAATCCACTCTGGCGTGGGTCTCCGTCAGTGCCAGTATGCGTCCGGCCAGGGTGCTGCCATTAGGCAGGCTGAATTCGACTACGCTGTCCGCCAGCGGTGCTTCATCGGGTGGGAAATCGCTTAGCGGCAGAGACTGCACAAGCTCGGCATTATATTCGCCGAAGGCTTGCAAGGGATCAAGCTGGAACACATGGCGTTCGCCAAGCGCTACGCCAATGAGCCAACGCTCCAGATTCGGAGTGAGGGTGCCGTCACCGAGCGTCAGGGTAATGGGTGCGTCGCCAAAGCTGCTGTCTACTTCACCCCCTCCATTGACCCGCAGGGCAAAATGCAATGTGAGCGTGTCGCCAGGCTCAACCCGCCTCAACCCGTCGCTCATGGCTTGTGCGGTTTTTTAAAGCTGTCCCAGACCAGCAGCAGCGCACCAATGGTAATGGCGGAATCGGCCACGTTGAATGCCGGCCAGTAGTGCTGCTGAATGTGGAAGGACAGAAAATCCACCACGTAGCCGTGCTGGATGCGGTCGATCAGGTTGCCGAGCGCGCCGCCCAGAATCAGGCTGAGCGCGAGCTTGAACAGTACGCTGCCGGATTCGCGCCGCAGCAGATAGATGATGATGGCGGACGCGATCAGCGCAGTGCTGATGAAAAACGTGCGTTGCCAGCCGGCCTGATCCGCAAACAGGCTGAACGCCGCGCCGGTATTGTGGGCAAGGACCAGATCGAAAAATGGCGTGACGGTGAGGTAATCGCCCAGCATGAAGATGTGCGTAATCGCGTATTTGCTGAGTTGGTCGAGTGCAATGATCAATCCGGCCACTACGAGTCCCTGTTTGAGTCTAGGCATGCTGTCTGTCCTCGCCTTGGCCGAAAAGATTGCTGTAACAACGCCCGCACAAGGCGGGATGATCGGCGTGACTGCCAACATCGCTGCGATAGTGCCAGCAGCGCTCGCATTTGGCATGGGTGCTGGGTTCGGCGCTGACGGAAGCGGTTGCGGCCTGCGTCACCGTGGCGGCAGAGGTAATCATCACGAAGCGCAGGTCGTCGCCGAGATCGGCCAGCGCCTGGTATTGCGCGCCGCTGGCATGAATCGACACCTCCGCCTGCAGCGAGGAGCCGATATCGCCGGCGATGCGCAGAGTTTCCAGATGCTTGCGCACGTCGGCGAGCGTGGCGCGGATCAGCGGCCATCTGGCGGCCAGTTGCGACGCGTCTGCAGCCACCGGCAGGTCGTGCCACTGATGCAGGAAAATGCTGTCGTTCTCGTCGTGCGCCAGCAGTTGCCACACTTCTTCGCTGGTGAAGCTCAGGTATGGCGCCATCAGCCGCACCAGCGCGTGGGTAATGTGATGCAGTGCATTCTGTGCCGAGCGCCGCGCATGCGAGCCGGCGGCTGTGGTGTAGAGCCGGTCCTTGAGGATGTCGAGGTAAAAGCCCCCCAGGTCTTCCGAGCAGAAATTGTGCAGGCGCTGCACAGCATGGTGGAATTCGTACCGGTCGTAGGCCGCCAGTAACTCAGTCTGGAATTCGTCCAGCATCACCATCGCGTAGCGGTCGATTTCCAGCCAGTCGTCCACCGGCAGGGTATCCTGGGCCGGATCGAAGTCGGCCAGGTTGGCGAGCAGGAAGCGCAGCGTGTTGCGGATGCGGCGGTAGGCGTCGGCCACGCGCTTGAGGATTTCGTCGGAAATGGTCAGTTCGCCCGAATAGTCGGTGGATGCCACCCACAGGCGCAGGATGTCGGCGCCGTAGGTGTCCATGATCTTTTGCGGGGCGACCACATTGCCCTTGGATTTGCTCATCTTGTGGCCCTTGGCGTCCACCACGAAGCCATGGGTGAGCAGCGCATGGTAGGGCGCACGGCCGTCGGTTGCGCAGCCGGTGAGCAGGCTGGACTGGAACCAGCCGCGATGCTGGTCCGAGCCTTCCAGATACAGATCGGCAGGGTAGGCGAGTTCGGGACGCTGCCGGAGCACGCAGGCGTGGGTCACGCCGGAGTCGAACCACACATCCAGCGTGTCGGTGATTTTCTTGTACTGGCTGGCCTCGTTGCCCAGCAGTTCAGCGGGGTCGAGGCTGAACCAGGCTTCGATGCCGGTTTGCTCCACGCGTTGCGCCGCGGCTTCGATCAGCTCTGCGGTGCGCGGGTGCAACTCACCGCTTTCCTTGTGCACGAACAGCGGCATCGGCACGCCCCAGTTGCGTTGGCGCGACACGCACCAGTCGGGGCGGTTTTTCATCATGGCTTCGAGCCGCGCACGACCCCAGGCCGGGAAGAACGCGGTATTGTCCACTGCGCCGATGGCGTGGTTGCGTAGGCTCACGCCATCGGCGCCGGTCTTGTCCATGCCGATGAACCACTGATGCGTAGCGCGGAAGATGATCGGCGTCTTGTGCCGCCAGCAGTGTGGGTAGCTGTGCAGCAGTTTTTCATTGGCGAGCAGCAGGCCGCTGGCGGACAGGGTTTCGACCACGGTCTTGTTGCCCTGCCACACCGTC
This sequence comes from Sulfuriferula sp. GW1, assembly GCF_047300855.1. Lineage (GTDB taxonomy): Bacteria > Pseudomonadota > Gammaproteobacteria > Burkholderiales > Sulfuriferulaceae > Sulfuriferula. The sequence continues at coordinate 2,090,102 of NZ_CP170197.1, read as the reverse complement.
TGTCCGCCTACCAGCGGGATGCTGTCGAAAAACTTGCCGTCATCGCTCACCGGGTTATCCACCGCAAGGTGATATTTCAAGCCGATCTGATAGTCGTCCACGCCGTGCGCCGGTGCGGTGTGCACCAGGCCGGTACCGGCTTCCAGGGTGACGTGTTCGCCGCAGATGACAGGTACGCTGCGGTCGAGGAAAGGGTGGCGCAGTTGCAGGTGTTCCAGCGCGCTGCCCTTGCACTGGCCGAGCACTTCCACGGACTCGAAGCCGTAACGTTTGATTGATGCTTCCGCCAGGTCGCGCGCCAGAATCAGGATGCCTTTCGGCGTCAGGATCAGGTCGTAAATGAAATCCGGGTGAACCGACACCGCCTGGTTGGCGGGCAAGGTCCACGGCGTGGTGGTCCAGATCACCGCATATACCGGCCCGGTGAGTTTGGGCATGCCCAGCCGCTGCGCGAAATCTGCGTTATCGGCGACCTGAAACGCCACGTCGATGGCGGCCGAGGTCTTGTCCTCGTATTCCACCTCGGCCTCGGCCAGCGCAGAGCCGCAGTCCACGCACCAGTGCACCGGCTTGGCACCCTGATAGAGATAGCCGTTGGCGAGGATGCGCCCGAGCTCGCGCATGATGCCGGCCTCGAAGGCGAAGTCCATGGTGCGGTAGGGATGATCCCAGTCGCCTAGCACGCCGAGGCGGATGAAGTCCGCCTTCTGGCGCTCGATCTGGGTCGCGGCGTATTCACGGCACAGCTCGCGAAAGCGCGCGGCAGGGATGGCCTTGCCGTGCTGTTTCTCGACTTGCAGTTCGATCGGCAACCCGTGGCAGTCCCAGCCCGGCACATAAGGAGCGTCGAAACCGCCCAGCGTCTTGCTCTTGACGATGATGTCCTTGAGGATTTTGTTCACCGCGTGGCCGATGTGGATGTCGCCGTTGGCGTAGGGCGGGCCGTCGTGCAGGATGAATTTGGGGCGCCCGGCGGCGGCCTTGCGGATTTGCTGGTAGCGTTGTTTTTCGCGCCATTGGGCCAGCCAGCCCGGCTCGCGTTTGGCGAGGTCGCCGCGCATGGGGAAGGGTGTATCGGGCAGGTTCAGAGTGTTCTTGTAGTCAGTCATTTTGCTTGGCCGCGAGTAACGACTCGGAATGATTTAGAAAGTATTGTCTGGCATGGTTCACGTCATGACCAATTTGAGTGACCAGGGTGGGCAGGTCGGGGTATTTTTCCTCGTCGCGCAGCCTGGCCAGAAAATCCACGCACACGTGCTGTCCGTAGATGCTGCGGTCGAAGTCCAGCAGGTGTACTTCCAGCACCGGCCGCCCGTTTTCCTTGACCGTGGGGCGCACCCCCAGGCTGGCCACGCCGGGCAGCGGCGCGTCGGCCAGTCCGCGCACCTGCACCACGAAAATTCCGGTCAGCGGCGGGCGGTTATGTTTGAGCTGGATATTGGCGGTGGGAAAACCGATGTCCCGCCCCAGTTTGTCGCCGTCGACGACTCGTCCGCTGATGCTGTAAGGGCGACCCAGCAGGCGTCCAGCCAGGTCGAGATCACCCACCGCCAGCGTTTCGCGTACCGCAGTGCTGGAAATACGCAATTCGTCCAGGGTCACGCTACCCATTGCAGCCACTTCAAAGCCTGCCTGCGCTCCGTACGCCTGCAGCATGGCGAAGTCGCCACCGCGCCGTGTGCCGAAGCGAAAATCGTCGCCGATCAGCAGGAAACGTGTTTGCAGACTGGCGACCAGGATATGCTCGATGAAAGTTTCTGCCGGGAGTTGTGAAAATGCCTGATTGAAAGCGCAGATATGGACATGATCAATCCCGCATTCACCCAGCATTTGCAGCTTTTCGCGCAGGCTGGAGAGGCGGGCGGGGGCTTTGTCGGGCGCAAAAAATTCTCGCGGATGCGGTTCGAAAGTAATCGCGCACGGTACCAGGCCGCGTTGACCGGCCACTTCTACCAGACGACGTAGCATCGCCCGGTGACCGAGGTGGACGCCGTCAAAGTTGCCTATCGTCACCGCGCTGGGCTGCCTGACGACGGGCGCTATGCCGTGAGTAATACGCATTGAGGAATGGGTCGAAACAACCTGAAATAAGAGATTTTAGCGGTTGTGCGGCGCGCCGGTCAAAGCTATTCACCGGCCCTGAACTATTCGGCTGTGCGGCGCAGGAATTGGATCGGGCGCATGCCCAACGCCCACAGCGTGCCAAAATAGCTTCCTGCGCCCAACACCACCAGAGCGCTCAGATGAGCAAGGCGTTGCAAGGCATGCATATGCAGCCAGCTTGATTCTCCCATCATGCCCCACCACAGCAGCAGGCTCATCACACCCAGCGCAACTCCGATTTTCATGAAAAACGCGTACCAGCCCGGCAGCGGCTGATAAATGCCCTGGCTGCGCAATTTCCAAAGCAGCAACGCAGCATTCAGGCAGGCACCCAGGCCGATGGATAGGGCCAGTCCGGCGTGTTGCAGTTTCCATACAAACATCAGGTTCATGATCTGGGTGGCAAACAGGGTAATCACGGCGATTTTTACCGGGGTGCGGATGTTTTGCCGTGCATAAAATCCGGGCGCGAGAATCTTCACCATGATCAGCCCCAGCAGCCCGAGGCTATAGGCCACCAGCGCCTGGCGCGTCATGAAGACATCGTGAAAACTAAAATGACCATACAGAAATAGGGTGCTGATCAGGGGCACCGCCAATATCGCCAAAGCCGCAGCGGCTGGCAGCGCCAGCATCAGGGTGAGGCGTAGTCCCCAGTCCAGCAGTTGCGAATATTGCGTGGGGTCGTTATCCACATAATGCTTGGCCAGACTGGGTAACAGTATGGTGCCGAGCGCCACCCCCAGCATGCCGGTGGGGAATTCCATCAGGCGATCCGCGTAATACAGCCAGGACACGCTGCCAGTCGCCAGGAAAGAAGCGAAAATGGTATTGATCAGCAGCGAGAGTTGAGCAATGGAAACGCCGAACAGCGCGGGTCCCATCAGTTTGAGGATGCGCCACACACCTTCATCACGCAGTTCAAAGCGAAAACGCGGCAATAAACCAAGCTGCTTCAGGAAAGGCAGTTGCAGCAATAATTGCAGGATACCGCCCAGCATCACCCCCCAGGCCAGTGCCATCGCCGGGATGGCGAGGTGCGGTGCCAGCCACAAGGCGGCTGCGATGGTAGCCACATTGAGCAGAACCGGCGTGAATGCGGGTACCGAAAAGCGGCTGTATGTATTCAGTATGCCGCCGGCCAGCGAGACCAGCGAAATAAACAGGATGTACGGGAAAATAATACGCAGCATGGACACAGTCACCGCGAATTTTTCCGGTTCGTCGGAGAAGCCGGGTGCGCTGATATAGACTACGGCCGGGGCCGCCAGCACCCCGATCAGGGTGACTACCAGCAACGCGAGAAACAGTAGCGTGGCGACATGGTCCACCAGCAGTTGCGTATCTTCGTGGCCACGGCGGTTTTTATACTCGGCCAGAATGGGCACGAACGCCTGCGAAAATGCGCCTTCGGCAAACAGGCGCCGCAACAGATTGGGAATTTTGAAAGCGACAAAAAACGCGTCGGTGTAGATGCCTGCACCAAAGCTGCGGGCAATGACTGCATCACGAACGAAGCCGAAGATGCGTGACAGCAGGGTCATGCTACTGACTTTGGCGAGCGATCTGAGCAGGTTCATGGATTCAGCAGGGGGCGCGAAACAGCCGCAATGGTATAGGGGACAACGCTAAAATCCAAATATTGAGAAGATATTGTAAAGTTGAGCTTTAGTAGTTTCCTCCCGGAAGCGCTGAAAAACATTGCCGTATGGAGGCAATACCTGTAAGAATGTCCCCTCTTTTCCCACAACCCACAGGAGCTATCCTATGAACAAAGCAGAACTGATCGAAGCCGTTGCCACCAAAACCGACAGCACCAAGGCCCAAACCGCAGCCATGCTGGATGCACTGATGGCTACTGTCCAGGAAGCCCTGACCAAAATGGATTCCGTGCAACTGGTTGGTTTCGGAACTTTTGCCGTGACGGAACGTGCAGGTCGCGAAGGCCGTAACCCGGCGACTGGTAAAACCATCACTATCCCGGCCAAGAAAGTAGTCAAGTTCAAGGTCGGTAAATCCATGGCTGATGCCGTGGCCAACTCCAAAGCCAAAGTAGCCAAGGCGCGTTAATATTACTGCCAGATGCCATCGGCTTTAACTGGTGATTCCATGTACGAAATGTTTTTTCGTGAAAAGCCTGTTTAAACCCATCCTCGTCTGGCTGTTGTTGCTCTGCGTACCCGTTCAGGGGTTCGCAGCAGCGGCGATGATGTCGGGCGATCATGCCAAGCATGAGATGCCTCTGCAGTATGCTGCCTCGACTATGGAATATGCTGACTGTTGCGTATCAACCGACAGCCATCACGATGCAGCGGGCAAATGCAGTGCTTGCCTGGACGGTTGTTTGAGTGTGGCGATTGCTCCGCCGTTCATGGCAGTTTCTTCCATGCCGGTTTATGGCAGCGAGGCTATTCCTTTCCGCTCCCAGGTATTCCGCAGTTTCGTTTCGGCAACCCCGGAACGTCCTCCCCAATCCTCTTTCGTTTAGTCACGAGTCGGCGCATGCGTCCATCAGGGCGTCTGCCCGCACCCGGTATGGTTTCGCCACGGCTTTGATTGCGGTGGCAGAATTCCGCTTACACGAACGAGGATGATCATGAACACATTTAAAGCATTTGTATGCGCGGCGCTGTGGTCGGCAGCGCCGCTGGTCGCGCTGGCGCAGGGCGGACCCAGTGCCAGCGCGCTGCCGGATCCTGCCAATGCGCAGGCAGCGGTGCCGGCGCCACTGTATCAATCGCCGCTGGATGACTACCGTGTCATCATAGAAGACACCGTGTCGCCGGACAAAAACTGGCGTTCCGCCAACGAGGCCGTCGGCAACGACGGCGGGATGAGCGGCATGGATATGTCCGGCGCTGCCGGCAAACCGCAGCAAGGAGGCAAACCATGAGCAGCTTGATGCGCAGAACAGTGTCAGGCGTTGCGCTCACGCTGCTGCTGGGCGGTTGCGCGACGTTCTCCAAAGATGGCGGGTTTGATTCGGTGGCGCAGCTTAGCGAGGCGCGGCTGGGCCAAACGGTCAAGCCGGTACGCAACAGCGATGACGCGAAGGCTGTCGAAGCCTCCATCAAAAACCTGCTGGCAAAACCGCTGAATGCCGAGGATGCAGTGCAAATTGCACTGTTGAACAATCGGGGGTTGCAGGCCGGCTATGCCGAGCTGGGTATCGCCGAAGCGGATCTGGTGCAGGCCGGGCGTTTGCAAAACCCCAGGTTCGATTTCAAGCACATCACGCAGGGCGCGGATACGATGATAGAGCGCACCTTTACGATGAGCCTGGTCAATCTGATCATGCTGCCCCAGGCAAGCCGTCTGGAGCGGCAGCGCTTCGAGGCGGTCAAGCTGCAAGTGGCCAATCAGGTGCTGCGCCTGGCTGCCGACACGCGCAAAGCCTATTTCGAGGCCGTGGGCGCCCAGCAAAGTGTGATGTACGCCCGGCAGGTCAATGCGGCGGCGGAGGCGGGCGCGGAACTGGGTGGCCGCATGGCCAGGGTGGGCAACTGGAGCAAGCTGGAGCAGGACCGCGAGCAGGTATTTTATGCCGATGCCACGGCAGCGCTGGCGCGGACCGAACAGGAAGCGGTGAGGGCGCGCGAAAAACTGACGCGCCTGATGGGCTTGTGGGGTAGCGAGACGCAGTTCCTGTTGCCCGAACGCCTGCCCGACCTGCCCGCCAAACCGCTGCAAGTGCAGGATGCCGAAGCGTACGCCATCAATAATCGCCTCGATATTCAGGCGGCCAGACAGCAGACGGCAAGTCTCGCGTCATCGCTGGGGCTCACCCGCACGACCCGCTTCATCAACGTGCTGGATCTGGGCTACCTGCGCAATACCGACAGCGGGTTGCCGCGCGCCACGGGCTATGAACTCAGCCTGGAGATTCCGCTGTTCGACTGGGGCAGTGCGCGCGTGGCCAAGGCTGAAGCGATCTACATGCAGTCGGCCAATCACCTTGCCGAAACCGCCGTCAACGCCCGCAGCGAAGTGCGCGAGAGCTACCTCGGCTATCGCAGCGCCTACGACCTTGCCCGGCATTACCGCGACAACATCGTGCCGCTTAGAAAGCAGATCTCGGACGAGAACATGCTGCGCTACAACGGCATGCTCATCAGCGTGTTCGAGCTGCTGGCGGACGCGCGCGAACAGGTGCTGAGCGTGAATGGCTACATCAATGCGCTCAAAGACTACTGGGTTGCCCAGACAGATCTGACCGCTGCGCTGGGCGGTAATCTACCCGCCAATCTATCGAACAAGGAGTGACCATGACCAGTCGTCGAGATTTTTTATCCGCATCCGGTGCAGTGCTGATGGGCGCCGCGATGGTAAGCCGGGCGCAAGCCGCTGCGCTGCCCGAAGCCGTTACCCAAACGAACCCTGGCACCATGCCTCCGCTGGCGCCGCCTAATGGTCGTCCCTATAACCCGGTCGTCACGCTGAACGGCTGGAGCCTGCCATGGCGCATGAAAAACGGCTGGAAGGAATTTCACCTGGTGGCCGAACCGGTGGTACGCGAGATCGCACCCGGCATGAAAGCCAATCTGTGGGGTTATAACGGCCAGAGTCCCGGCCCCACCATCGAAGTGGTGGAAGGCGACAAGGTGCGCATTTTCGTGACCAACAAGCTGCCCGAACACACCAGTGTTCACTGGCATGGGCAGATTTTGCCCAACGGCATGGACGGCGTAAGCGGGCTGACGCAACCCGCAATCCAGCCCGGCAAAACCTTCGTCTATGAATTTGTTGCACGCCACCCCGGCACATTCATGTATCACCCGCACGCCGATGAAATGGCGCAGATGGCGATGGGGATGATGGGGTTCTGGGTCACCCATCCGAAAAACCCCGGCTTCATGCCGGTCGACCGGGATTTCGTTTTCCTGCTCAACGCCTACGATGTCGAGCCGGGCAGCTACACGCCCAAGATCAATACCATGCTCGATTTCAATCTGTGGACCTGGAACAGCCGGGCATTCCCGGGAATCGACCCGCTGGTGGTCAGAAAAGGTGACCGGGTGCGCATCCGCGCCGGCAATCTGACCATGACCAACCATCCCTTGCATCTGCACGGCCATACCTTCGAAGTCACCGGAACCGACGGCGGCTGGGTGCCAAAATCGGCGCGCTGGCCGGAGGTGACCACCGATATCGCCGTCGGCCAGATGCGCGCCATCGAGTTTATCGCCGATGCGCCGGGCGACTGGGCATTCCACTGCCATAAATCGCATCACACCATGAATGCAATGGGGCACAGCGTGCCGACCATGATCGGCGTCGATCAGAAAGGCATCGCCGAAAAGATCACCCAACTGGTGCCGGATTACATGGTGATGGGAGACAAAGGTGCTTCGATGGGCGGTATGGAGATGCCCATCCCGGATAACACCCTGCCCATGATGACCGGCCAGGGGCAATTTGGCCCGATCGAGATGGGTGGCATGTTCACAGTCGTCAAAGTGCGTGAAGGACTGGCGCGCAATGACTACAAAGACCCCGGCTGGTACAGGCAGCCGGCGGGCACGCAGGCCTACGAATGGACCGGTGAAATGCCTGCTGCACCCACTGCCCCCGTCAAGCACGACGCCAAATCGGCCGCCCCAACCGGTGCGGAGCAGCCTGTATTGAATATCAAGCGGGGCGGAGTGCATGAGCACTGATTGCAGTAAACGCACCGAGTGGATGTGGCAATAGCACAGCCGGGTCGGCGCTTTCTGGCGCTGACTCGGCAGCGTAATGGTTTTCGCGCCTGTCTCAACGAGAATTGAGCGCTGCCAACAACAAGCCTTTCAGGGTTTTAATCAGCGAGGTTTCCTCTGCCGAGACGCCTTCGGGCGCGAGTAAGGATCGGTCTGCATAGAGTAAGCCCAGCACTTTTTCCTGTATCACCAGAGGCAGGACAATGAAGCTTTGCGTATCAGGCAGTAATTGGCGGTGCCAGCTGGGGATGAGCGGGTGAATTTTGGCGGCGGTGGCGTCGGCGATCATCAGGTCGGCGTTATTTTTTATCGCCAGGTGAAATATATCGTTGGTGATGGTGGTGGAGAATCGGAAACCGGCCTGGCGTACGGCATGGCTCTCACCTATTGCAACACGTGCCCGATACTGTTCGGTTTTCAGGTCTTTCATGCATAGCGTAGCGAATCGGAAGCCCATGCCCTGGTACAGGGTTTCCAGCACCTGCATGATCAGCTCGTTTAGTCTGCCATGACCGGAACCCATCATCTGAGTCACGTCCTGTACGCCTGCCAGTAACAACGCATGAGCGTTGATGGGTTTGCCGCTGGGGTGGCAGCTTATGGTTGGCGGGCTGTCGGGCTCGGGTGAGGCGAGCAGGAAATCGTCTAACAGGTTTTCTGCGCTGGAGCCCGTATCGCTCGGCAATTCAGCCTGTTTGTCGGGCACGGAGAGTAAACCCATGCTGTCCAGCAGAATATGGGCTTCTTCGCTCGCTGTGACAAATAGCTGGTCGATTTGCGCCTTGTCGAGATTGAGCGCGGCGCCGAAGCGCGTCACCAGTGCCTGGTTATCGGTGAGCTGTTTTGCATCGTTCACATGCGGCATCAATCCGGCGGCCTCTGCGCTGAACGAAGCCACCTGGGCCATCCATTCCTGCCGATTTACCGGTGCTTTCAGGGCACGGCTGGATAGCGGGGTGAGGGCATGAATGAGCGTATCCGAAATTTTCCAGTCCTGTAGCACGGTAACGGCGAGTTGGTCATAACTGCAACCCAGGACCTGTATCGATGCCCGGGCCGGGGTGAGGTTGGCGGCATGGGTCAGCACATTAATTTCGTTGTATACGTCATGATCATGCGAAGCGACCAGGAGTTGACCCAGGTTCTTGAACAGCGCGGTAATCGCGGCTTCTTCGGAATCGGGAAAGTGGCTGCGGCGCGCCAGTTGGCGCCCAATCACACTGGCACGCAAGGCTTGCGCCAGTTCGAAACGTACACTCTGGGCGTGGTTGTTGTCGGGCAGGCGATCTACCAGCAGCATGGCTAATGCACAGGTCTTCACCATGTCGAAGCCAAGTAAAAAAATTGCGCTCGAGATGGTGCTGATCTGCCGGCCTGAGGCGGTACGGTAAGACACCGTATTGGAGAGACGCAGAATTTTTTGCGTCAGCGCGACATCGGACAAGACGAAATTGGTGAGTTCCTGCAAGGCTTCGTCGTTGGATGAAGCGAGTTGCACAACCCGGGCTACCGCGCTGCCCAAAGCCGGCAGGTTTGCATCATCACTGAATTTTTGTAAAAGCGAAATGCGCTTTGCGGCAGGGCTCGCGGATAAGGATGTGGAAATAGAGTCAGCGCGCATGAATGGGGGGCAGGTAGCCGATATATTCGTGACCTGACATGCCAGGCACCTTGTTGTTACATCTTGCGGGATCGCAAAGCTCGAATTTTGAAACCGCTTGCCGGCGCCAGGCTGGTTGAGTCCCGCCTAGCCGATGACCAGATTGCGTGCCGCTATTGAAACCTTCGATTGTCCATCCGGCCCATAGAAACCAGTGCGCTGATCCGCGCCATGCAGTACGTTCAGGGCTACTTGATTACGCGTTAAATGAGTATTGATCAGCAGGCCATTGATACGATTGGCCTCTTTCGCGGTGTGCGTCAGCGCCAGCAGTTCCGCCCAGGTTGCTGCGGCCTCACCCGTTGTTTGGCTGGACAGCCATGCCTGCATGCCTGCGTCGTTCTGCGGATAACCGGCTGCCGCCAGCGCTTGCAGGCGAGCATTGACCAATTCCGTCATGCGGGCCACGGCGCCGGCTTTTTCAACGGTGATTGCATGCATCCCGTCAATGTTGGCTTCGAGCAATAATGCCTGTTCCTGCCGGATAAATCCGAGCAGATGCTGCATTGCGTCGCGTTCTTCGTTGAGTGTTTGCATCAGGCGGATATCCTTGAGATTCAGATTTAGTGCCGGTGTCCCTGCAGCAGATTTTTCACGGCTGCCAGGAGTCCGTCCGCAACTTTCTCGGCATCGACCTTGAACTTTCCCTCGGCAATGGCCGTCTTGATGGCGTCCACTTTGCCTGCATCGAAAACTTCGCCCGCGGCCATGGAGCCCTGCAAAGCCTGCAACTGCGCAGACATGGGAGAGGACTTGATCGTCCCGGCAGCGCTGGTGGGAGCAGCCTCAGCTTTGTCTACCTTTTTACCGGTGTTTGCCTGGGTTTGTCCAAGCGGTAAGCTGGGTGACTTTTTCGAGTCATTGATTTTCATTGTGTTATCTCAATCTGATTTGGGCCCAACTAAGCCAGAGCCAGTGCTCATTATATCGGCGAGGCTGTTGCAAACTTTAATGCCCAATCAGAAGATATCACAAGATATTGGCGGAATTTCGTTAATAGCTTACCTCGACCACGCCACCCGCTTTCGCTATCCCCCTGATCATTTGTCCACCCTGGGTCCGGGCTTGCACCCATTGACCTTCACCGGCACTGGTCAGCGCCTGTCCTTCCGACGAAACCTGAAATCCCGGCCCCACGGAGACCAGGCGTACCGTTTGCCCTTGTTGTACGGCAGGCTGGCTGCGCAAACTGTCCTGGCGCAATGCGCTTCCCGCTTGCAGGGACAGGGTGACGGTGCGGCCAATGGCTTGTGCGGCATCGGTAATGATGCCGGTGGGCAGGGTGGTCAGGTCGCCCTGCATGGTGGCGAGATCGGACGCGCTGATGATCTGACCCTGGGCCAGCGGCGCGGCAGTAACAATATAGTCGGCCACCACGCTGACTTTGGCCTGAATGTAAACCGTCCAGGGCGTAGGTACCGTGCAACGGATGCCTACCGTGGTTTTCCCCCATACCCGGCTGCCGCTGGGCATAAACGCCTGGGGTGCAGCGCAGGCTGCCAGATCCAGGCGCGGATCGAGCTTGTTGACACTGATGCTGACTTGACCGGGAAGCCCGCGTGTTTGTGCATGCAAAAACTGTTCCGCAATCTGGCGAACGGCCGCCGGATCCTGGCGCAAGCCGCCGGTTTGCGCGACGGCAATTTGCGTGAACATGAACAGCAGCGTGGCGAGCAGGGTTTTCATGGGTAATTGGCCAACGGATTGATTACCCGCCTATCTTATAGGGTGAGCGTTTAGTCAAAGCAAGGAATAGCTTGCGGATATGGGTGCTTATCAAGCAATTGCGTTTGCCCGTGCAGCCGTAAGATCGGAGCTGTGAAACTGTAATAGCTCTATGACTACACGTTTTCTCTAGCACCATATTTTCGGGGATTGCCATGATCGGGAAACTAGACGAATACCTGCGTTTTCAGGAAACCGCGCTCAGCCTGCGTGCGCAGCGCCAGCAATTGCTGGCATCCAATATTGCCAATGCGGATACGCCAAATTACAAGGCGCGCGATATCGACTTCAGCAGCGCCCTGCAGAATGCGCTGACGCCTGCCGGGCAGGCGCCATCCGAGCTTGCCAAGACTTCCGCCGTGCACCTGAATGCTCCCGGCACAACGGGCTCCAGCGGTACACCGGTGCTTTATCGCAGCGTCCAGCAGGGCAGCGTCGATGGCAACACCGTGGATATGGATACCGAACGCAATCAGTTCGCCGACAACGCAATTCGCTATGAGGCGAGTCTCACCATGATCAGCGGGCAGATCAAGAGTCTGCTGGCTGCAATACAAGGGTAATCATCATGTCGCTCTTCGATGTTTTCAATGTTGCCGGTTCCGCCATGAGCGCGCAGGCACAGCGTCTTAATACCACAGCGAGCAATCTCGCCAACGCCGACAGCACCACCAGTTCCACCGGACAGCCCTATCGCGCCAAGCAGGTCGTATTCAGTGCGGTGCCGGTTGCAGGTTCGCAGGCGAGCGGGGTGAAGGTGCTGGGGGTGGTCGAGGACACTTCACCGCCCCGCATGGTTTACGACCCGAAAAATCCGGTGGCCGACGAAAAAGGCTACGTCGCCATGCCCAACGTCAACGTTGTGGAAGAAATGGTCAACATGATTTCCGCGTCGCGCTCTTATCAGACCAACGTGGAAACCATGAATGCAGCCAAAACCATGCTGCTGAAAACCCTCACCATCGGCCAGTAGCCCAGGAGAATTAAATGAGCACCGTGCAAAACACCACCGTTTCTCCCAGTTTGCTGGCTTCCATGAATCCGGCAGCGGCAGCAACGCAGAGTACCGCTGCTGCCGCCCAGGATACCTTCATGAAGCTGCTGGTTACCCAGATGAAAAATCAGGATCCGCTCAACCCGCTCGATAACGCGCAGGTGACCAGCCAGCTCGCGCAGCTGTCTACGGTCACCGGTATCGAGAAAATGAATACGACGCTGCAGTCCCTGATGGGCAGCTACCAGTCCAGCCAGACCTTGCAGGCAGCGGGGATGATCGGCCATGGGGTATTGGTAGCAGGATCCAGCCTGAACTTGAACAATGGCCAGGCGCCGTTCGGCATCGATCTCGCCACCTCGGCAGACGACGTAAAAGTCACCATCAAGGATGCCAGCGGGAGAGCGATACACAGCATGGATCTGGGTTCCCAGCCGGCTGGCATGCTGGCCTTGCAATGGGATGGTACGACCGATAGTGGTGCGGCGGCCGCCAACGGACAGTACAGCTTTACAGTCAGCGCCACTCAAGGTGGCCAGAATGTGAGTGCAAACGGCCTGGCGTTCGGCCAGGTAGCAAGCGTGGCAAACAGTGGTCAAGGCGTGGTGCTGAATGTGCCCGGTCTCGGCCCGGTCAATCTGGCTGATATCCGGCAGATTCTTTGAACCAGCAACAAGTACATATTTAGGAGAGCGAGATGGGTTTTCAACAAGGTTTAAGCGGCTTGAATGCGGCGTCAAAGAGTCTGGATGTAATCGGCAACAACGTATCCAATGCCAACACGGTCGGTTTCAAGGAATCACAGGCGCAATTTGCCGACGTTTACGCCAATTCGCTGACCGGCGCAGGGGCTTCCCAGATCGGTATCGGTACCAAGGTGGCCGTGGTTGCCCAGCAGTTCACCCAGGGCAATATCTCAGCTTCCAATAATCCGCTGGATGTGGCGATCAACGGCGGCGGTTTTTTTCGCATGAGCAATAACGGCACTGTTACCTACGCGCGTAATGGCCAGTTTCAGCTTGATAAATCCGGTTATATCATCAACGCAACTGGCGCACGCCTGACCGGATATACAGCAAATGCCAGCGGAGTGCTGTCAACGGGAGCGCCTGCGGATTTAAATATCAATACCTCGGATCTCACACCTCAAACTACAACAAAAGTGAAAGCTGTATTGAACCTGGATTCGGGCAGTACCGTGCCAGTCACCACACCATTCAATATGGCGGACCCCACGACCTACAACAGTTCAACGGCCGTTTCCGTATACGACAGCCTGGGTAACTCGCACACCCTGCAGACTTTCTACGTGAAGACCTCAGCTAATAACTGGGATGTGTACGCCGCCAATGACGGTGTGCCTATCGGTTATGTACCGCCCGCTGCACCGGTCAAAGTGGGTTCGCTGGCATTCGCCACCGATGGTTCGCTCGTCCCCGCCCCACCCTTCGCCGTGCCGCTGACTGTAGGTACAGGTGCAACTTCTCCATTTACAGTTAGTGTCGATTACACGGGAACGTCGCAGTATGGATCAGCCTTCAGCGTCAATGCGCTGAAACAGGATGGCTATACCTCGGGCCGGCTGGCTGGCTTCAGCATCAGTGCGGACGGCACCATTGTCGGACGCTATACCAATGGACAATCCGCCACGCTGGGACAGGTGGTGCTGGCGAATTTCACCAATCCCAACGGTTTGCAATCACTCGGCAATAATCTCTGGACGGATACTGCAGCCTCCGGCCCGGCACTGGTGGGTACGCCCAGCTCAGGCAGCCTGGGTGTATTGCAGTCATCTGCGGTGGAAGAATCGAACGTCGATCTCACCGCAGAGCTGGTGAACATGATTACTGCACAGCGCAACTACCAGGCGAATGCGCAGACCATCAAGACGCAGGATCAGGTTCTGCAAACGCTGGTGAATCTGCGTTAATCCGCTTAGCCAAGCCACTCGGAGACCCACATGGACCGCCTGATCTATACCGCTATGACCGGCGCGAAACACATCCTGGAACAGCAGGCCACGACGACGCACAATCTGGCCAATGCCACCACGACTGGCTTTCGCGCCCAGCTGGATTCGTTCCGGGCTGTGCCGGTAATCAGCAGCGAAGGCTTGCCGACACGCGCCTTTGTGGTGGATTCAACGGTGGGCAGCGATTTTACTCCCGGCGCCATCCAGCAAACCGGGCGCGAGCTCGACGTGGCGGTGCAGGGCAAAGGCTGGATCGCTGTGGAATCGGAAAACGGCGCCGAAGCCTACACGCGCAATGGCAGTCTGAAGCTCAGTGAAAATGGGGTTTTGCAGACCCAGAGCGGGCTCAATGTAATGGGCGATGGCGGTCCTATCAGCATTCCGCCAGATGTCACGATCGCCATTGCCAAAGACGGCACGGTGTCGGCAATCCCGAAAACAGGTTCGCCTTCAGCGGTGAACGTATTGGGGCGCATCAAGCTGGTTAATCCGCCCGATGCGTCCTTGGTGCGCGGCGACGACGGTAACTTCCGTACCAAGGACGGCAGCCCTGCCGAATCCGATCCGAATGTGACACTGATTGGTGGCGCTCTGGAGGGCAGTAACGTCAATGTGGTGGAAGCCATGGTTAACATGATCAGCCTGGGCCGCCAGTTTGAAATGCAAATGAAGTTGTTGCAGAACGCCGAGAATAACGCCAATAAAGCGAGTCAGCTTCTCAGTTTGAGCTAGTGCTGAACGGCGCAAAATGGCAATTGTATGCCGATGGGCAGTTGGTTCTTGTGCATCGGTGATGAAATGATTTTCTGGAGAAAAAAATGATCCGTTCGCTTTGGATAGCCAAGACCGGTCTGGATGCACAGCAGACACAAATGGATGTAATCGCCAACAACCTGGCCAACGTCAGCACCAGCGGTTTCAAGCGCTCGCGGGCGGTATTTGAAGATCTGCTGTACCAGACCATGCGCCAACCCGGCGCGCAGTCGTCGCAACAAACCCAGTTGCCGTCCGGCCTGCAGTTGGGCACCGGTGTTCGCCCGGTCGCTACCGAGCGTATTTTCACTCAGGGCAATCTGCAGCAGACCGGCAACGATAAGGATGTTGCGATCCAGGGTTCCGGCTTTTTCCAGGTGCTGCTTCCGGACGGCACAACGGCTTATACCCGCGACGGCTCATTCCAGAGTGATAGCCAGGGTCAGCTGGTGACTTCCAGCGGATATGTGATCCAGCCTGCCATCACCATTCCGGCCAATGCGCAGAGCATTACCATCGGCCGCGATGGCACGGTATCGGTGACCCAGCCTGGCAGCGTGGCGCCGGTGCAAGTCGGTTCGCTGCAACTGGCTACATTTATCAATCCGGCCGGGCTGGAAGCCAAAGGCGAGAATCTGTATGTCGAAACCGCCGCATCGGGCACTGCCAATACCAACACTCCGGGCAGCAATGGTGCCGGCCTGCTGAATCAGGGCTACGTGGAAACCTCGAACGTGAACGTGGCCGAGGAACTGGTCAATATGATCCAGACCCAGCGTGCTTACGAGATCAACAGCAAGGCCATCACGACCTCCGATCAGATGTTGCAGAAGCTGACCCAGCTTTGAATGTTTCCTTTACCCGCGTAAATGGAGCAGAAATGAATAATCGCGCCGTTGCCGTGATGATTTTATCGATTGTGCTGCTCGGCGGCTGTGCCGTGGTGCCCGATACGATCGTGCAGAAGCCCACCCATGCCAAACCGCCACAGGCCGCACCGGTTGCGCCGGCCAACGGCGGGATTTTCCAGGCCACGTCGTATCGTCCGCTGTTTGAAGACCGGCGTGCGCGCCTGGTGGGCGACGTGCTCACCATCGCCATCAACGAGAAAACCAATGCCGGTAAGCAGACCGGCAGTTCCGGCAGCAAGAGCGGCAGCGTGGCGGCCAGCATCCCGACCATACTGGGCTTGCCCCTTAAAATGCTGCAGGGAACCTCGGTCTCCGCGCAATCAGCGAACAAATATGATACGAAGGGCGCAGAAAATTCCAGCAACATTTTCACTGGCACGTTGACAGTCACCGTTACCGAGGTGCTTCCCAATGGCAACCTGATGGTCAGTGGCGAAAAGCAGGTGTCGCTGGATACGGGTGTCGAATACATTCGTTTTTCCGGGGTGGTGAGCCCGGACACCATTGCGACGGGCAATGTGGTGTCGTCCACCCAGGTCGCCGATGCGCGGGTTGAGTATCGTTCCAATAGCCGTATCGATGCGGCACAGGTCATGACTTCCCTGACGCGATTCTTCTTGAGCGTGTTGCCATTATGAGAGCCGGAAATATGCGTTTGGAAAAATCGGGCAGGGCTTTAGTGATGCTGTTTGCATTGCTTATTACCGCGCTGATCTCCGGCGTGGCGCATGCCGAACGTCTCAAGGATCTGGCCAGCATCCAGGGTGTAAGGCAGAACCAGTTGATCGGCTATGGTCTGGTGGTTGGCCTGGACGGCAGCGGCGATCAGACCACCCAGACACCATTCACCGTACAAAGCGTGGCCAGTATGTTGCAGCAAATGGGCGTCAATCTGCCGCCCGGTACAACTTTGCAGCTCAAGAACGTGGCGGCGGTTATGGTGACGGCCTCGCTGCCGGCCTTCGCCCAGCCCGGGCAGACGCTCGACATCACCGTATCCTCGATGGGCAACGCCAAGAGTCTGCGCGGCGGAACACTGCTGATGACGCCGCTGAAAGGCGCCGATAACCAGATCTATGCGATGGCCCAGGGCAACTTGCTGGTGGGCGGCGTAGGCGCTTCCGCAGGTGGCAGCAAGGTACAGGTCAATCATCTCAGCGTGGGACGCATATCCGCTGGTGCAACCGTAGAACGCGCGGTACCCAGTTCGCTGAGCCAGGGCAATGTGGTGCGGCTGGAACTCAATGACACCGACTTTTCCACTGCCAGTCGTGTGGTCGAAGCGGTCAACAAGCATTTTGGCAATAACACGGCAGCTGCACTGGACGGGCGTGTAATCCAGGTGCAGGCGCCGCTCAATAGCGATGAACGGGTTGCCTTTCTGGGGGCATTGGAAAGCCTCAATGTGACGCCGGCGCAGACAGCCGCCAAGGTGATTCTTAACGCCCGCACCGGTTCCGTAGTGATGAATCAGGCGGTCACACTGGACAGCTGCGCGGTTTCGCACGGCAACCTCTCCGTAATGATCGACACCCAGCCGGTCATCAGCCAGCCCGCGCCGTTTTCACGGGGTCAGACAGTAGTAACCCAGCGTTCCCAGGTCGAGATCAAGAAAGAGCCTGGCCAGGTAATGATGCTGCAAAGCGGCGCTTCCCTGGCCGAAGTGGTGAGGGCGCTGAATGCCATTGGTGCGACACCGCAGGATTTGTTGGCCATTTTGCAGGCAATGAAAGCAGCGGGCTCACTGCGCGCCGAGCTCGAAATTATCTGACCGGCGCTGACCATGATCAACCCGACCGAACTGTCCGCAAATCTGGTTACCGATACCCAGAGTGTGGATGCGTTGCGCCAGTCGGCCAAGCAGAATACGCCGGAGGGATTGAAGACCGTCGCCAAGCAGTTTGAAGCCTTGTTCATGAACATGATGCTCAAGAGCATGCGCGAGGCCAGTCCGCAGGACGGGACGTTCGACAATGCGCAGAGCCGGATGTATACCTCGATGCTGGACCAGCAGTTAAGCCAGAATCTCGCCTCGCGTGGCGTGGGGCTGGCTGACGTATTGATACGCCAGCTCTCCAATACGGTGACTGCCCTGCCGGGAGAGAAACCATCTGGACCAGCCATGCCGTCTTTATCCGGTCCGCCATCCGGCGTGAACCCTGCCCCTGCTTTCAATGCGGCACCCGCTACTGCACCAGCCAAAACCAGTTCGAACCAGTCAGCGCACGTGCAGGCGTTTCAGGCGCGCCTTGAGGGACATGCGGAAGAGGCCAGCCGTACCACCGGCATTCCGGCCAAATTCATGCTCGGCCAGGCCGCACTGGAAAGTGGCTGGGGACGGCGTGAAATCATCGCGGCGGATGGCACGCCCAGCCACAATCTGTTTGGCATTAAGGCAACCGGTGGCTGGCAAGGCAAGGTGGTGGAGCATGTCACCACTGAATATGTGCACGGCGTGGCACAGAAAGTGGTACAGAAATTCCGCGCCTATGACAGCTACGCAGACTCCTTCCGCGACTACGCCCACATGTTGCGCAGCAACCCGCGCTATCAACAGGTTCTGGCCAATGCCCAGGATGTGGCCGGCTTTGCCCAGGGTCTGCAGCGTGCCGGTTATGCCACTGACCCGCATTATGCCGATAAGTTGACGCGCATCATCACGCAATCGCTGTCTGCCTGAGAAACTTCACTAGCCCCGTTAAAGTTTTTTGACGGCGTGCCGACAACCTCCTTATACAAGTAGATTTAAAGACACCATGGCCTCCAATATTCTCAGCATCGGACAAAGCGCTCTCGCCGCAGCCCAGGCGGGGATCAGCACGACCGGGAACAACATCGCCAACGCTGCCACACCGGGTTACAGCCGCCAGGTGGTGATACAGGGTTCGGCGCTCGAACAGAATTTTGGCTATGGTTTTCTGGGGCAGGGCACCCAGGTTGAAACGATCAAACGTATCTACAACGATTTCCAGGCGTCCCAGGTACGCGCTGCGCAGTCTACAAACAGCAGCCAGAGCACCTACGCGACGCAGCTTCAGCAAGTCGACAATATGCTGGCCAACCCTTCTGCGGGGCTGTCGCCCGCGTTGCAGGATTTTTTCAAGGGTGTGCAGGATCTGGCCGCCAATCCGGCGTCGGTCCCCTCGCGTCAGGCCGCGTTGTCCTCGGGTCAGTCGCTGGCGTCGCGTTTTCAGAGCTTGAACGATCAGCTGACCCAGATGAACCAGGGCGTGAATAGCCAGATCACATCGAGCGTCGGCGTCATCAATACCTATGCGCAGAAAATCGCGCAACTGAATGATGCAATCACGCTGGCGCAAGGGGCGAGCAACGGCCAGCCAGCGAATGATCTGCTTGATCAGCGAGACCAGTTGATGGCCGATTTGAGCAAGGAAATTCAGACCACAGTCGTCAAGCAGGATGACGGGAAATATAACGTCTTTATCGGCAATGGCCAGCCGCTGGTGATCGGCAAGCAGGCCTATGCGTTGAGCACGACTATTTCGCCGACTGATCCAAGCCGTATCGAGGTCGCTTACGCGACCAATGGTACCAGCGTGATCATGGGGGAAAACAGCCTGAGCGGCGGCAATTTGGGCGGATTGCTCGCTTTCCGCAGTCAGTCGCTGGATCCTGCACAGAATGCACTGGGGCGGGTTGCAATCGGTCTGGCCAGCGATTTCAACGCCCAGCATCGTCTTGGCCAGGATATCAATGGCAATCTGGGCGGCGATTTCTTTACCGTAGCGTCACCCCGGGTGAGTGCCAGTACCACCAATACCGGAACCGGAGCGCTTACGGCCACGATCAGCAGTGCGAGTGCTTTGACCACCAGCGATTACCGGCTGAATTACGACGGCACCAATTACAAGCTTACGCGGGTTACGGATGGCGCCGTCACCACGTTCAGCGCTTTTCCGCAAACCATCGATGGCGTGAGCCTGAATATTACCGGTACGCCGGCAGCGGGAGACAGCTTTCTGATCCGTCCTACCGTAGATGGCGCCAAGGCGATCAATGTAGCCATTAGCGATCCGGCACTGATTGCTGCGGCGGCGCCGATACGTTCTTCGGCCACCTCGCCACCGATACGTTCTTCGGCCACCACGGCCAATACAGGCACAGGGAGTATTGGGACAGCGAGTGTCAATCCACCACCCGTCGACGCCAATTTACAACAGCCGGTCACGATTACCTTTACTTCTCCAACGACGTTTTCCGTGAGCGGAACGGGCACCGGAAATCCTACGGGCGTGACCTATACCCCCGGCGCAAACATCAGCTACAACGGCTGGACCGTCCAGATCGCCGGTGCTCCGGCCAGTGGCGACAGCTTCGCTGTTTCACCTTATTCGGGCTCGGGAACGATCAGCGCACCCAGCGTGAACACACCGCCGCCCCCCGACGCCAATTTGCAGCAGCCGGTGACGATTACTTTCACCTCGCCGACGACGTTTGACGTGAGCGGCACGGGCACCGGAAATCCTACCGGCGTGACCTATACCCCCGGCGCAAACATCAGCTACAACGGCTGGACCGTGCAGATCGCCGGTGCTCCGGCCAGCGGCGACAGTTTTGCTGTTACAGCCAATACCGGCGGTGTTGGCGACAGCCGCAATGCGCTGCTGCTCGGCGCCTTGCAAACCAGCAATACCCTGGCCGGCGGCACCACGACTTATCAGGGCGCCTATTCGCAACTGGTCAGTAGCGTAGGTAATAAAACCAACGAACTCAATGTGTCGAGCACCGCATCGGGTAATTTGTTGACTGGCCTGGTGCAGGCGCAGCAGTCCGAATCAGGCGTCAATCTGGACGAAGAGGCGACCAATCTGCTGCGCTATCAGCAGGCCTATCAGGCAGCCGGTAAGGTCATGCAGATTGCCAGCCAGCTGTTCAACACTCTGCTCACGCTGGGTAATTAAGGGGATAAACATGCGTATCAGTACCAGCATGATCTTTCAGCAGGGCGCAGCCAAAATCAGCGACCTGCAAACCAATCTGGTGAAGACGCAACAACAGTTGTCTACCGGGCGCCGCATACTGACGCCCGCGGATGATCCGGTTGCCGCCGCCCGTGCGCTGGACGTTACCCAGTCGCAATCAGTCAATGCACAATACGCGACCAACCGCCAGAGTGCGGTCAGTTCGCTCACTGCTGTGGACAGCACCCTGGCGAGTGTTACTTCGGTTCTGCAGGATGTCAAAACACAGACCGTCTACGCGGGAAATGGCACCTTGTCGAACTCGGATCGCAGCAATCTGGCGACGCAATTGAGTAGCGACCTGGATCAATTGCTGGCATTGGCCAATACCACGGATGGCATTGGCAATTACCTGTTCTCCGGCTATCAGACCGGCACTCAGCCGTTCGTCAAAACCGCGACGGGTGCTCAATACAATGGCGATCAGGGGCAACGGCAAATACAAGTGGATTCCTCACGGCAGATGGCGGTGAGCGATTCCGGACAGGCCATATTCCAGGGGAATAATCAGGATGTGTTCAAGACGCTGACCGACTTGATTACTTTACTGCAAACCCCGGTCACCACGCCGGCAGGGAGTGCTGCACTAACGGCCGGCCTGTCGACTGCCAACGGCAATATCGACCAATCGCTCAACAATGTGCTGACAACACGAGCTTCTGTCGGGTCGCGCCTCAGAGAGCTGGATTCCTTGAATAGCGCAGGTTCAAGCCGGGACATCCAGTACAGCCAGACCTTGTCACAACTTCAGGATGTTGATTACGCCAAGGCGATCAGTCAGCTTACCCAACAGCAAACTACGCTACAGGCCGCGCAGCAGTCCTTTGTGAAAATCGCCGGCTTGTCGTTATTTAATTATCTATGAGTTTAGACATGGTTCCTAATCAAGTAATGGGCTCACAGGTCAAGAGTCTGCTCTCCGGGGTGTCGGACCATGGCGACCGGCATCTGGTCGAAGTGGAAACAGACCTGGTGCAGATGAATATTCTGCTGAGTGAAGCAATTAAAAAGCTGGGTTCGAGCTTCATGGCGATTCATGGAGCGCTCAGTATCCAGCAGGAGACGGTAAACCTGATGCTGTCCGGCGGAACCCCCGCACCTGAATGTGTCGCCAGGCTGGAAGCCATCCAGGGTGAGATAGGCCAGCATGTGAATGCTGCCGTGACCGGCTTGCAATTTCAGGATATGACCAGCCAGTTGATTGGCAGGATGGTGACGCATCTGTCGGGGCTGCGCGACGTGTTCGGCGCGCTCGACACAGGCAGTTCCAATGTGTTGCCTGAAAGTGATCACGAAGACATCGTCACTTTGTTGAATAGCCTTAACCAGATGCTGGCTGAGCGAAGTGTTGCACTTGAGGGGGCTTTGCGCAAAGCAGTTAACCAAAGGCATATGGAAAGCGGAGACATTGAGCTTTTCTAGAAAATAGCGGGAAGCAATACGAACGGGTAGTCAACCCGGATACGAAAATAGCAGGAGTAATGATGGCCAAAACAATACTAGCAGTAGATGACTCGGGTTCGTTGCGCCAGATGGTGGCATTTAGTCTGAAAGCAGCGGGATACCAGGTGATCGAAGCTGTGGATGGGCAGGATGGCCTGGACAAGGCAAAGAAACAGACCGTTGATCTGGTGCTGACGGATCAGAACATGCCACGCATGGATGGCCTGAGCCTGATCAAGGCATTGCGCGGCATGACGAGCTACCAGCGCGTGCCGATTCTGATGCTGACCACCGAATCCGGCGACGATATGAAAGCTCAGGGCAAAGCCGCGGGCGCCAATGGATGGCTGGTCAAGCCGTTCGATCCGCAACGGCTGACCGAGGTTGTGAAAAAAGTAATCGGTTGATGAAACCATAAGAAATCATGCTGCAAGCAAATGACGGAGACCAGAAATGACTGTTGATATGAGCCAGTTTTACCAAGTGTTCTTTGATGAGGCAGAGGAGTTGCTCGCCGAAAAGGAGAAACTGCTACTGGCTGTTGATGTATCAGCACCGGATAGCGAAGATCTTAATGCGATCTTTCGCGCAGCACACTCGATCAAGGGTGGGGCAGCCACTTTCGGATTCACTGATATTACCGAAGTGACGCACATGCTGGAGTCCTTGCTCGACAGAATCCGCAAAGGCGAGATGGCGCTGACGGCAGAGCATGTGGATGCGTTCCTGGCTGCCAAGGACATCCTGAAAATGCAAATGGATGGCCACCGGCAGGGGTCGAGCGTCGATCAGGATGCGGTGAGCAGTGTATGCCAGCGGCTGCACGCGCTGTCGCAGGATTCTGCCGCGCATGCAGGAAGTGCGGTGCAACCTGCAGGCCAACCGGAAAAAGGCGCAACCGGAACAGCGTCCACACCCACTCAAACTGCGAGTGCAGGCCGCAGTTTCCGCATTGAATTACCGGAAGTGCCGCAGCGAGATGTCGATGCATTGGCCGCAGAGCTGGGTTTGCTGGGTGAAATCAGCCAGTCCGTGCTCGACAATAAGCGTAGCGTTTTTACGCTGGCGACCAATGAAAAACTGGACGATATTATCGCCATTTGTTCATTCGTTCTGGATCCGGACGACCTTAAAATTACCGAGGAGACAGCTTCGGCAGTGACTCAGCCGGAAGCTGATATCGCGCCGCGTGCAATGCAGGAATCAGAGGCTGGTTATGGGTTCTTCGAGCCACTGAAATCTGAAATCGAGAAAAAAGATACCTCCGCAGCAGAGCAAGCTGCTGCAATGCCTCAATCGACTCACCCAGAAGCTGAAACCGCAGTATCCGTTGAAGGCAAGCCATTTGGCAGGCGCGCCGCGGATAAGCAGCCCGCAACTCAGGAATCGTCGTCGATTCGCGTCGGTATTGAAAAAGTGGACCAGCTCATCAACCTGGTCGGTGAACTGGTCATTACCCAAGCGATGATCGAGCAACGCACCGGTTCTCTTGACCCGATTCTTCATGAGCGTCTGTTGAACAGCGTCGGTCAGTTGACGCGCAATACGCGCGACCTGCAGGAAGCGGTGATGTCGATCCGCATGATGCCGATGGATTACGTGTTCTCGCGCTTCCCGCGCATGGTGCGCGATCTGGCTGCCAAGCTGGGCAAAAAAGTTGAATTCATTACGCGTGGCGCCGCGACAGAACTCGATAAGGGCTTGATCGAACGCATCGTTGACCCGCTCACGCATTTGGTGCGCAACAGCGTTGACCATGGCATCGAAATGCCTGATGCGCGCCGTGCTGCAGGGAAGGACGAAGCCGGAAAACTGGTACTTTCCGCCGCGCATCAGGGTGGCAACATCGTCATCGAAGTCAGCGACGATGGCGCCGGACTGAATCGCGACAGAATTCTTGCCAAGGCGAAGCAGCAAGGTTTGCCGGTTTCGGACACCATGCCGGACGCAGAGGTATGGCAGCTTATTTTCGCACCGGGTTTTTCCACAGCTGAGGCGGTGACCGATGTGTCCGGGCGTGGTGTGGGCATGGATGTGGTCAAGCGCAACATCATGGCCATGGGCGGCACTGTGGAAATCCGTTCAGCCAAAGGCTACGGCAGCACAATGTCGATTTCGCTGCCGCTCACGCTGGCAATTCTGGACGGCATGTCGGTCAAGGTTGGTGAAGAAGTGTATATCCTGCCACTGGGTTACGTCATCGAATCGCTCCAGCCCACCCCCGCGGACGTCAAGGAAATCGCCGGTCAAGGGCAAGTGGTCAAGGTCCGCGAAGATTATTTGCCGCTTATCCCGCTACACAAGATTTTTGCGATCGAACCGCGCTACACCGATCCGTCACAAGGCATTGTTGTCATTCTGGAAAGCGATGGCAAGAAAGCTGCGTTATTGGTCGATGCGCTGGTCGGACAGCAGCAGGTAGTAGTGAAAAATCTCGAGTCGAATTTCCGCAAAGTAGCGGGCATTTCAGGCGCCACCATTCTGGGTGACGGCGGTGTTTCCCTGATTCTCGATGTCGCCGCGCTATTGCGCTCAAGTCGTCAGCTTAACGGTAATCCAATTTTCTCCTGATAAGGACAAAGATCATGTCACAAACAGAACACACGCAAACCAATGCCGCCTTGCACCAGGCGCACTCCGAGGTATCCGGAAACGAATTTCTGGCCTTTACTTTAGGCAAGGAAGAATACGGTATCGACATTCTCAAGGTTCAAGAGATTCGTGGATACGAGCCAGTGACGCGCATCGCCAATTCCCCGGAGTTCATCAAAGGTGTAGTGAATCTGCGCGGCATCATTGTGCCGATCGTCGACATGCGTATCAAATTCAACCTTGGGGAGCCGGTCTATGACCAGTTTACCGTGGTGATCATCCTCAATATTGCCGGTCGGGTAATGGGGATGGTGGTCGATAGTGTTTCCGACGTCACAACCCTCTCTCCTGAGCAAATCAAAGCGGCCCCGGAGATGGGAACGACGTTCGACACAGATTACCTGATCGGCCTCGGTACGCTGGATGAACGCATGCTGATTCTGGTGGATATCGACAAACTCATGTCCAGCGCAGAAATGGGTCTGATCGAGGAGGCTGCGGCATAGCCCAAGAAGTATTGCCAGGGTCGTAAAATGCCGATTCCGGCAAATTCCGATCCTGCATAAGAATATGGAGGATGGAGAAATGTTAAGGAACCTAAGTATCAAATCGCGGCTGATTTTCGTGATCGGTTTTCTTTCCATGCTGCTTACCGGGATTGGAATCCTGGGTTTGGTGAGCCTGAATTCTGCCAATAGTGCATTGAAAAGTGTATACGAGGAGCGGATGGTTACCGTGGGGCACCTGGATGAGGTGGTCAGGCTGATCAATAAAAATCAATTGCTGGTTGCCGAATCTATTGTCGGACAGGTGGGGGCCTTCGCAGAGGGCCCAGCGGTAGTCGGCAAACAGATGGATGAGGCTGAAAAGGTCATCAAGGAGATTGATCAGGTCTGGCATGCCTACACCAAGACCAAGCTAAGTCCGGAAGAGAAAAAACTCGCGGACAGCTTTGTCGCAAGCCGCATCAAATATGGACGCGGGGGGTTGCGTCCGGCAATGGCGGCATTGCGTGCAGCGGATTATCAGCAGGCCGGCGAGCTTGTACAGGGCCCTATGAAAGATAGTTATAAGGTAGTACGCAAGAATATTGATGCGCTAATTCAGTACCAGATGGATCAGGCCAAGCGCGAGTTTGAAAGCACCCAGAGCATGTATGCGAGGGTGCGCAATATTTCAATCATCGCTATTCTAGCCGGCGTACTGCTCGCCGCCTTCATCGGTACATGGCTTATTCGCGCCATTTCCGGGCCATTGAATGAAGCTGTTCGAATTGCTAAAAGTGTTGCCGCAGGAGATTTAACCCAGACCATTGAAGTTCACTCCAAAGACGAAACCGGCCAGTTGATGCAGGCCATGAAGGACATGAACGATAGTCTGGCGCATATCGTGGGCCAGGTTCGCACCGGCACCGAGACCATTGCCGTTGCCTCACGCCAGATCGCCTCCGGCAACGCCGACCTGTCGGCGCGCACCGAATCGCAGGCCAGCTCCCTGGAAGAGACCGCCAGCTCCATGGAAGAACTCACCAGCACCGTCAAACAGAACGCCGAGAACGCCCGCCAGGCCAACCAGCTCGTGGTCTCTGCCTCAGATGTTGCCGTCAAGGGCGGCAAAGTAGTAGGGCAAGTGGTAGACACCATGACCTCCATCAAAGACAGCTCGCGCAAGATCGCCGACATCATCAGCGTCATCGACGGCATCGCCTTCCAGACCAACATCCTGGCCCTGAACGCAGCAGTCGAAGCCGCGCGAGCCGGCGAACAGGGACGCGGCTTTGCCGTGGTGGCCGCCGAAGTACGCAACCTGGCGCAACGCAGTGCCGGGGCCGCCAAAGAAATCAAATCATTGATCGAAGACTCCGTCGACAAAGTCGACGTAGGCGGCAAACTGGTAGACGAAGCCGGCAAGACCATGGAAGAAATCGTCAACTCGGTCAAACGCGTCACCGACATCATGAGCGAGATCGCCGCGGCCAGCCAGGAACAGAGCTCCGGCATCGAACAAGTCAACCAGGCCGTAGGCCAGATGGACGAAGCCACCCAGCAGAACGCCGCGTTAGTGGAACAAGCCGCGGCTGCAGCCGAGAGCCTGCAGGACCAGGCGGCCAAACTGGCGCAGGCGGTGAGCGTGTTCAATCTGGGTACAGGAAGCCAGACATCCCATAGCCAGCAGATGGATATCCCGGTATTGCACAACCAGGTTAAACCCCAGCCCAAGGCCGCGCCGGTCAGAGCAGCTGCCAAGCCGAAGAAAATGGTAGCAGGTGGCGGGAGCAGCAGTGATGAGTGGGAAGAGTTCTGACGCGAACAATTCCCGTTAGTGAACGGCAGGCAGGCTTATACAAAAACAATAATTGATCTTTGGAAGTGGAGACAAGAAAATGCGATCCAATATGCCGGTAACCAATATTGAATACGTCTTGAAGGACGCTGAAACGGTAGTGTCGAAAACCGACTTGCAGGGCAACATTACCTACGTCAATCGGGATTTCGTCAATATCAGCGGATTCAGTGAAGAAGATTTGTTGGGAGCGCCGCAAAACATCGTGCGTCACCCGGACATGCCGGCAGAGGCTTTCGCGGACTTATGGAGCACGATCAAGAGCGGCAAGGCGTGGACCGGACTGGTGAAGAACCGCTGCAAGAATGGCGATCATTACTGGGTCGAAGCCAATGCTGCGCCGCTGATTGAAAACAACAAGATTGTTGGCTACACATCCATCCGCATCAAGCCGGGCAAAGACCAGATTCAAGCGGCGGAGAGTGCATATCGTGCCATCAGGGCGGGGGACAAGAGCCTTAAAATTCACGAGGGCAATGCGATCAGGCATTCGCAGTTCCAGCGTTTCAACCTGATGGAGCGCCTTTCCATCAAAGCGAAGTTGGCGCTGTCATACGGTTCGCTGGCGTTGCTGTTTGCGATGAATGGCATTTTCGCCAGGCTCGCGGCAGCGGGAGACAAGCAACAGTTTGTGGATTGGTCGATGACGGCGACGGTGTTGGGGACGGCGCTGGCTGCGCTATTCGGCTTCATGATATATCGCAGCGTTGTTGCGCCCCTCAATCGCGCCAAGCAGGACATCGATCGCATGAGCGCGGGCGATCTGACAGGAAAAATCGAGGCCAGCGGTAACGATGAGCTGACCCGGGTCATACAATCGCTACGTGTCCTGCAAACCAATATCAAATTGCTGGTCGGCCAGATCAAGGAAGCCACCGATCACGTGAACATGGGAGCCAGTGAAATTGCCTCCGGCAACGCCGACCTGTCCGGGCGTACCGAATCGCAGGCATCCAGTCTGGAAGAGACCGCCAGCTCGATGGAAGAACTCACCAGCACTGTCAAGCAGAATGCCGAGCATGCCAGGCATGCCAATCAGCTGGTTGTATCGACAGCCGACATTGCCGTTCAAGGCGGTGCCGTGGTGGAACAGGTCGTTACTACCATGGCTTCCATCAAAGCCAGTTCGCGCAAAATTGCCGACATCATTGGTGTGATTGATGGTATTGCCTTCCAGACTAATATCCTGGCGCTGAACGCTGCGGTGGAAGCTGCGCGAGCCGGCGAGCAGGGGCGCGGCTTTGCCGTGGTGGCGGCCGAAGTCAGAAACCTGGCCCAGCGCTCGGCGGGTGCCGCCAAGGAAATCAAGACCCTGATCAGCGACTCGGTGGAGAAAGTCGACGCCGGCAGCAAGCTGGTGGATCAGGCTGGAGAAGCCATGGGTGACATAGTCACCTCGGTGGAACTGGTGACCGACATCATGAGCGGAATCGCCACAGCCAGCCAGCAACAGAGCGCCGGCATCGAGCAGGTCAACCAGGCGGTGGGTCAAATGGACGAAATGACACAGCAGAACGCAGCGCTGGTAGAGCAGGCAGCGGCAGCGGCGGAGAGCATGCAGGACCAGGCAGTGAAGCTCGCGCAGCTGGTGGGCGCCTTCAAGCTGGTATCGGGTGCCCAGGCGGCATCTATCCCTGTCCTGCGCGACACAGCGAAGTCTCGGCCGACGCAGGGCAGGTCCAGGGTGGCACTCACTAAAGTGGCTACCAAGCGGAAGAAGCTTGTTGCCGGCGGTGAGGCTTGGTAAGAATTCTGAACGCCTGCTGAGTTCGTCACACTGAGGCGTTCCCCGAAAAGTAACGCGATATTAAATTGCGCTGAGGTTTTCCATCGCGCTATTTCCTGTAGACCAATCTGACCGTGACAGTTCATGAATTTGCGTGATGTGACGCAGATTCATGAACCATCCGCAACAGCCTGAATACGACAGCACTATATTCCCGTTTTCCGCTCAAGTTACGTCTCGTGCGTGTCGATAAAAAAGTAAGACTTGCCGGATAAGTAGGTGGATATCGGAGAAGGTGTCTGGTTGTAAATGCCAGGCCGAAAATCCCTATAACCGTAGATAAATTTGGATAGAAGGGATTTGCAAACATGAATATGAAATTAAAAACCAAGATCGTTTTGAGCATGGGCCTGGTGTTCCTGGTTTTCGGCATCGCGATTGGCGTGGCGTTGACGGGGATGCAGAGTACCAAGAGCCGGTTCGAGAGCTTCCTGGAACATGACCTTGCGCTTGCACGTGATGCAACCAATTTGTATGCCCAAGGGCTGCAAATGGGTCAAGCGATGCGCAATATTGTGATTGATCCAGCTAACAAAGCTGCCTATAAGAATTTGGATTCAGCAAGCGAAGAGTTCAAGAAAACAAATCAAATAGTTTTGGCGATGGACCAACTTGATCCATCGGATCGGAAAGTCATGGAAGAAGTGGCGGCCTTGCGCGAGCAGCAGATCCCGATTCAGGCAAAAATCATATCTCTAGCATCCACGAACCAGCCTGCGGCCATAGAGGTAGTCAGTAAGGAAGAAACTCCGGTGTGGCGCAAAATGCGGGAGCGCCTGCAAGACTACATCAAGGTCAAAAACGCCGCCGTAAAAGACACCAATGCGGAGATGATTGCCTTCAGTCATCGTATGCTGATGATCACCTTGGCGCTGATGTTCGTAGCCGTGCTCGTGGGCGCAGGAATCGCATTCTGGCTGATCCGTCACATCATGCAGCTGCTAGGGGGAGAACCCGTCTATGCAGTCGAAGTAGCGCACGCCATCTCTGCTGGAGATTTTTCGCGCGAAATTGCCCTTGCACGAGGTGACACTACCAGCCTGCTGTTTACCATGAATGCGATGCGCGAAAACCTGACCATGACCATAGGCGATATCCGCCAGTCCACCGAGACCATTGCCGTTGCCTCACGCCAGATCGCCTCCGGCAACGCCGACCTGTCGGCGCGCACCGAATCGCAGGCCAGCTCCCTGGAAGAGACCGCCAGCTCCATGGAAGAACTCACCAGCACCGTCAAACAGAACGCCGAGAACGCCCGCCAGGCCAACCAGCTCGTGGTCTCTGCCTCAGATGTTGCCGTCAAGGGCGGCAAAGTAGTAGGGCAAGTGGTAGACACCATGACCTCCATCAAAGACAGCTCGCGCAAGATCGCCGACATCATCAGCGTCATCGACGGCATCGCCTTCCAGACCAACATCCTGGCCCTGAACGCAGCAGTCGAAGCCGCGCGAGCCGGCGAACAGGGACGCGGCTTTGCCGTGGTGGCCGCCGAAGTACGCAACCTGGCGCAACGCAGTGCCGGGGCCGCCAAAGAAATCAAATCATTGATCGAAGACTCCGTCGACAAAGTCGACGTAGGCGGCAAACTGGTAGACGAAGCCGGCAAGACCATGGAAGAAATCGTCAACTCGGTCAAACGCGTCACCGACATCATGAGCGAGATCGCCGCGGCCAGCCAGGAACAGAGCTCCGGCATCGAACAAGTCAACCAGGCCGTAGGCCAGATGGACGAAGCCACCCAGCAGAACGCCGCGTTAGTGGAACAAGCCGCGGCTGCAGCCGAGAGCCTGCAGGACCAGGCGGCCAAACTGGCGCAGGCGGTGAGCGTGTTCAATCTGGGTACAGGAAGCCAGACATCCCATAGCCAGCAGATGGATATCCCGGTATTGCACAACCAGGTTAAACCCCAGCCCAAGGCTGCGCCGGCCAGATTGGCTGCCAAGCCGAAGAAACTGGCTGCTGGGGGTGGTGGGGGTAGTCAGGAGTGGGAGGAGTTTTAGACCTTTGAAGCCGTTCTGTTGATAAATAATGCTGAAAATGGAATCTAGTTCGGTGGTGGTTGGAGCAACCAATAAACGCCTAGCGGACATCGCATAAACAAGTAATTAGGAGCAGGTTAGTACCATGAATAAATACCTTGAATCATTTCGAAACTTCAATGTTGGCACAAAGATTACCGTTTTCACGTTTTCCCTGGTAACAGCCATATTTGCAGCTTTTATTTTCTTCATCGGGTACTCGGTTTCGACGATTCTGGAAAAACGTGAGATTGCTTCTGTATCAAACGATGCCCAAGGCGTGGAAAACATGATTGAGATGTTCAATCATGCAGAGCTAGGTAGCGTGGAAAAGTTTTCCAAGATGTTCGCCGCTAGTTTTTCCGGGCAGTTTTCCATCGATAATTCGCAACAGATTGATGCAGCAGGCACGACAACGGCTGCCTTGAAAGATGGAACCAACGTGCTCAATCTGAATTTTGCCCCGGTTGATGAATTTTTGAAGAAAACGGGGGCTTCCGCTACGATTTTCATCAAAAAAAATGAAGATTTTGTCCGTATCTCGACGTCGTTAAAAAAGGATAATGGGCAACGGGCAGTCGGTACCATGCTCGACCGAAAACATCCGGGTTATTCAACGCTCATGGCCGGAGAGACTTATCGTGGACTGGCCATATTGTTTGGCAAACCTTTTGTCACCGAATACATTCCAATCAAAGACGCAGAGCAGAAAGTTATCGGCGTACTTTATGTAGGCGTCAATATATCTACCGAGGTAGCGGCGCTGCAACAAAAAATCAAAGCATTAAAAATTGGTAAGACCGGATATTTTTATGTATTAGATGCGAAACAAGGTGATGGCCGAGGCTCGCTGCTGGTATCTCCTCCCGGTGAAGAAGAGAATATCCTTGGCAACAAAGATATCCATGGTCATGAGCCTGTCCAGGAAATGCTGGAATCGCAGCAGGGAACGTTGCGCTTTGTTTCCGCGTCATCGCAGCGTGAAGAATTTGTTGTGTATCGGACCAATAAGGAATGGAACTGGCTCATTGCAGGCGTCGCCTTTACCGATGAGATTACGAAAGAGGTTGTGCAGTTGCGTAATCTGTCCGTAATGTTCGGCATCATCGCATTGCTCGGCTTTGCGGTGGCGTTGTACTTTTTCGTGCGTCGCGTCGTTACCACGCCACTTGGCATGGCTAAAGAGGCAGCAGAGCTTCTTGCCAGCGGCGATTTAACTGCAAGCGTGACAGTCAAGAATAAGGATGAAATCGGGCAGCTGATGCATGCGATGAACGGCATCAGTCAAGGGCTGGCAAAAGCGGTAGGTGAGATCCGCACCGGCACCGAGACCATTGCCGTCGCCTCACGCCAGATCGCCTCCGGCAACGCCGACCTGTCGGCGCGCACCGAATCGCAAGCCAGCTCGCTGGAAGAGACCGCCAGCTCCATGGAAGAACTCACCAGCACCGTCAAACAGAACGCCGAGAACGCCCGTCAGGCCAACCAGCTGGTGGTCTCTGCCTCCGATGTCGCCGTCAAGGGCGGCAAAGTGGTAGGCCAAGTGGTCGACACCATGACCTCCATCAAAGACAGCTCGCGCAAGATTGCCGACATCATCAGCGTGATCGACGGCATCGCCTTCCAGACCAACATCCTGGCCCTGAACGCAGCAGTCGAAGCCGCGCGAGCCGGCGAACAGGGACGCGGCTTTGCCGTGGTGGCCGCCGAAGTACGCAACCTGGCGCAACGCAGTGCCGGGGCCGCCAAAGAAATCAAATCATTGATCGAAGACTCCGTCGACAAAGTCGACGTAGGCGGCAAACTGGTAGACGAAGCCGGCAAGACCATGGAAGAAATCGTCAACTCGGTCAAACGCGTCACCGACATCATGAGCGAGATCGCCGCGGCCAGCCAGGAACAGAGCTCCGGCATCGAACAAGTCAACCAGGCCGTAGGCCAGATGGACGAAGCCACCCAGCAGAACGCCGCGTTAGTGGAACAAGCCGCGGCTGCAGCCGAGAGCCTGCAGGACCAGGCGGCCAAACTGGCGCAGGCGGTGAGCGTGTTCAATCTGGGTACAGGAAGCCAGACATCCCATAGCCAGCAGATGGATATCCCGGTATTGCACAACCAGGTTAAACCCCAGCCCAAGGCCGCGCCGGTCAGAGCAGCTGCCAAGCCGAAGAAACTGGCTGCCGGGGGCGGGAGTAGCGAGGACTGGGAAGAGTTCTGAATCTCGAAGCTGACCTGTTCTGTCCGTGAATACAGGCAGGTCAGAGTGTGGATGGCTGAGTATCAAGCAAAAATTTAATATTTTGGATTGTTACGGATTGCATGAAAAAGGCGAGGTTTTGAAAAAAAGCAGAGTTTTTCTGGAAGCTTGTATCGATAGAAAGCTTGTCTTTGGATTTCCAAGGGGAGGGTGAATCACGGTAGCAGCATTTTTATACTCCCTTTTGGAAAGTTTGATTCTGAATTTTCTATTAATAAAATGAGGGTATTAAAATGAAAATGTTACTGGCAAATTTTAAAATCGGTTCGCGTTTGGCTATAGGGTTTGGCTTGATACTGGTGCTTTTGTTTTTTATAGCAGATGAAAGCATCACGGAGATGGATAAAATCCAGGGGAATCTGGATGCTATTGTCAACGTGAATAACCGCGAATTGGCATTGGCAAATACTGTCAACAGCCGAGTGCGGGACATATCGAGTTCTATCCGTAACATGATGCTCCTTACTGATCCGACCGATCTCGATAAGGAACGCAGCAAAATCGAAGTGGCGCGTGCTCAATCTGTAGAGGCTGAAGCCAAACTGGAGAAGATGTTCAACGAGTTGTCGGGCACTCCTGAGGTTGAGAAGGCGCAGGTGTTTAAAATTGAGGCTTCGCAGGAAGCGGCAATTCCGTTGATTGATCAGGTTATTGCATTGGCAACCCAGGGGAAAAAAACGGAAGCGCTTACTCTACTTGTGACGCAAGCGGAGCCGGCCACGAGAAATTGGCTGGCCGAGGTTGAAAAGTTATTGGATATTAAGAAACAACTGAATGAGCAAACGCGTAAAGACGCCGAACAATCCTTTAATAGTATCCATAGGGTAATGTTGGGTTTAACAGCTTTTGCTCTGCTTCTAGGAGCATTAGTTGCGTGGCTGATCACGCGTTCAATTACCCATCCGATCAATCGGGCGGTGAAGATTGCCCAAACGGTGGCGGGCGGCGACTTGACCAGCCGCATCGAAGTGACTTCAAAGGATGAAACGGGTCAACTGCTGCAAGCCCTCAAAGAGATGAACGACGGTTTGTCGAAGATCGTCAGTCAGGTGCGCAGCGGCACCGACACCATCGCGACCGCTACCAGCCAGATCGCCGCCGGCAACCTCGACCTGTCGTCGCGCACCGAAGAACAGGCCAGCTCGCTGGAAGAAACCGCATCGTCGATGGAAGAACTCACCAGCACTGTCAAACAGAATGCCGAACATGCGCGCCATGCCAATCAGCTGGTGATGTCCACATCCGAATTTGCAGTCAAGGGCGGTCATGTTGTAGGTCAAGTGGTTCACACCATGGCTTCCATCAAGGCCAGTTCCCGCAAGATATCCGACATCATCGGCGTGATCGATGGCATTGCCTTCCAGACCAACATATTGGCATTGAACGCTGCTGTGGAAGCTGCGCGTGCGGGTGAACAAGGCCGCGGTTTCGCAGTGGTGGCGGCAGAAGTCCGGAACCTTGCGCAACGTTCTGCCGGAGCCGCCAAGGAAATCAAGATATTGATTGGCGATTCTGTGGAAAAAGTGGATATGGGCAGCAAGCTGGTGGACGAAGCCGGTGAGACCATGGACGATATTGTCACCTCGGTGGAATTGGTGACGGAAATCATGAGCGGCATTGCCAATGCAAGCAAGGAACAAAGCTCCGGCATTGAGCAGGTCAATCAGGCCGTAGGCCAGATGGACGAAGTCACCCAGCAAAACGCTGCTCTGGTGGAAGAGGCTGCGGCGGCCTCTGAATCGCTGCAGGATCAGGCCGGCAAACTGGCGCAAGTGGTCAGTATCTTCAAGCTGGGCGAGGGTGGCCAGGCTATAAGAAGTTCGAACAACGATATTGCAGTCACGCGCAACAGTGAACGCCAAACACTGAAGGGAGTGCCCACCAAGCTGGGCGCAAGGCCCAAGAAACTGGCTGCCGGTGGCGGAGGTGGAGACTGGGAAGGGTTTTGAGCAAGTAAGTTGACCGACGCCCAACTCAGGCTATTCCCGCAACAAGAGTTGGCATATCAAGCGGCGCCGAATTTTTTTGCGCCGCTTTCAGACTTCCCTGACCCACCCTTATGGTTCATTAGTTTGCGTGACACGACGCGGATTAATGAACGATGCGCATCGGTTTGGTGGGCGCCGCCCAGTTTGCATACGTCCACACAATATTCCCGTTTTCTCCTCAAGTTCCCGCTCCCGGATGTCGATAAAAAAGTAAGCCATGCGAATAAGCAGGGCGGTATCGGAAATTGGATCAGGGCGTGTGCGCCAGGAGCATGAATCCCGGTAACGGTAAATTAAATTTGGATTAATACGGGATTTTCATACATGAATATGAAGTTAAAAACCAAAATCATTGTGAGCATGGGCCTGGTGTTCCTGCTGTTCAGCGTGGCGATTGGCGTGGCATTGACAGGAATGCAGAGCACCAAGAACCGCTTCGAGAGCTTTCTGGCACATGATCTGGCTCTCGCGCAAGCCGCAACCAACCTTTACGCTCAGGGTCTGCAAATGGGACAGGGGTTGCGCAGCATTGTAATGGATCCGGGTAACAAACCTGCTTTTCAGCAACTGAACATGGCCGGCAATGAATTCAAGGAAACCAATCAAAAAGCCTTGTCTCTGGCAATAAATGATCCGGCAGACCTGAAAGTTCTTGAAGAGGTTGCGGCCTTGCGCGAGCAGCAAATCCCGATCCAGGCAAAAATCACGTCTCTCGCAACCACGAACCAGGCCGCCGCCATCGAAGCAGTCAGTAAGGAAGATACCCCAGTCTGGCGCAAGATGCGGGAGCGTTTGCAGGACTACATCAAGGCCAAGAAAACCGCAGTTGAAAACACCAAAGCCGAGATGGCCGCTTTCAGCCAGCGCATGCTTATTACTGCGCTGGTGTTGATGCTGGCAGCGCTGGTCGTAGGCGCGGCGATCGTCTACTGGCTGATCCGTCACATCATGCATCTATTAGGTGGCGAGCCGGTCTATGCAGTCGAAGTGGCGCAAGCGATTTCGGTCGGGGATTTCTCCAGGGAAATTACCGTGGCAAGAGGCGACAGCAGCAGCCTGCTGTTTACCATGAACGCGATGCGCGAGCATTTGACCCTGACCATAGGCGATATCCGCCAGTCCACCGAGACCATTGCCGTTGCCTCACGCCAGATCGCCTCCGGCAACGCCGACCTGTCGGCGCGCACCGAATCGCAGGCCAGCTCCCTGGAAGAGACCGCCAGCTCCATGGAAGAACTCACCAGCACCGTCAAACAGAACGCCGAGAACGCCCGCCAGGCCAACCAGCTCGTGGTCTCTGCCTCAGATGTTGCCGTCAAGGGCGGCAAAGTAGTAGGGCAAGTGGTAGACACCATGACCTCCATCAAAGACAGCTCGCGCAAGATCGCCGACATCATCAGCGTCATCGACGGCATCGCCTTCCAGACCAACATCCTGGCCCTGAACGCAGCAGTCGAAGCCGCGCGAGCCGGCGAACAGGGACGCGGCTTTGCCGTGGTGGCCGCCGAAGTACGCAACCTGGCGCAACGCAGTGCCGGGGCCGCCAAAGAAATCAAATCATTGATCGAAGACTCCGTCGACAAAGTCGACGTAGGCGGCAAACTGGTAGACGAAGCCGGCAAGACCATGGAAGAAATCGTCAACTCGGTCAAACGCGTCACCGACATCATGAGCGAGATCGCCGCGGCCAGCCAGGAACAGAGCTCCGGCATCGAACAAGTCAACCAGGCCGTAGGCCAGATGGACGAAGCCACCCAGCAGAACGCCGCGTTAGTGGAACAAGCCGCGGCTGCAGCCGAGAGCCTGCAGGACCAGGCGGCCAAACTGGCGCAGGCGGTGAGCGTGTTCAATCTGGGTACAGGAAGCCAGACATCCCATAGCCAGCAGATGGATATCCCGGTATTGCACAACCAGGTTAAACCCAAGCCCAAGGCCGCGCCGGCCAGATTGGCGGCCAAGCCGAAGAAACTGGCTGCCGGGGGCGGGAGTAGCGAGGACTGGGAAGAGTTCTGAATCTCGAAGCTGACCTGTTTTGTCCGTGAATACGGGCAGCTCAGAGTGGAGAGAGATAACCCATTTCTATTGAGTTATGTATCAACGGGGAACCGGACTAAACAGTCTTGTAACGTGAATAGTATTTCCAATAAATGGAGAAGCAAGAAAATGAAGATAACCGATCTGAAAATAGGCACACGCTTAAGCATGGGTTTCCTGTTGATATTGATGCTGCTGATCCTTGTTGCAACGCTCAGCATCAATCGTTTTCTGCTCATGAGCGAACATCTCGACAGGACGATCAATAACCGTTATCCGAAAACCATTCAGATGCATCACGTGAAAGATGAGGTAAACATCATTGCGCGGTCCATGCGCAATACGCTTATCATGACCGATGAGGAACAGGTCAGGAAAGAAGTGGGGCGGATCGATCATTCGCGCAAGGAAATTGCCGATATTCTTGATAAGCTGGATAAAAGCATAGATAGCAAGCAGGGTAAGGAATTGTTCGGCAAGCTAACCGAGGCGCGTGCTCAATATGTAAGCAGCCAAGATCAGTTTATGAAGCTGATTGCCAGCAATCAGAAAGACGAAGCCAAGGCGTTGCTGTTAGGTGGGTTGCGCGCACAGCAGTTGGCTTATTTTGATGCTTTGGATACGCAGCTGGCGTATCAGAGCGACCTGATGAATACTGCCGGGAAGGACGCCGAGGCTGCCGCTCATTCGGCACGTATCCTGGTTTTCATGCTGGCAGGTCTTGCGGTATTGCTGGGCGGCTTGGCGGCCTGGCTGATCACGCGTTCGATCACCCGTCCGATCAACCAGGCGGTGAAGGTTGCCCAAACGGTGGCGGCCGGCGACTTGACCAGCCACATCGAAGTGACTTCAAAGGATGAAACGGGTCAACTGCTGCAAGCACTCAAAGACATGAACAATAGCCTGTCGAAAATTGTCGGCCAGGTGCGCAGCGGCACCGACACCATCGCAACCGCCTCCAGCCAGATTGCCGCCGGCAACCTCGATCTGTCGTCGCGCACCGAAGAACAGGCCAGTTCCTCCCTGGAAGAAACCGCATCGTCGATGGAAGAACTCACCAGCACTGTCAAACAGAACGCCGACAATGCGCGTCAGGCCAACCAGTTGGCAGTCACTGCCTCGGATATTGCAGTCAAAGGCGGCAATGTCGTGGCGCAAGTGGTCAATACCATGGGCGAGATCAATGCCTCATCCAAAAAAATCTCGGACATCATCGGTGTGATCGACGGCATCGCGTTCCAGACCAACATCCTGGCATTGAACGCAGCCGTGGAAGCTGCGCGCGCGGGAGAACAGGGACGCGGTTTTGCAGTAGTGGCCAGCGAAGTGCGCAACCTGGCGCAACGCTCTGCGAGTGCCGCAAAGGAAATCAAGATCTTGATTGGCGACTCACTGGAGACGGTAGAGGGCGGCACCAAACTGGTCGACCAGGCTGGTGCGACCATGAATGAGATACTGGAAAGCGTCAAACGCGTGACCGACATCATGGGCGAAATCGCCGCGGCCAGCCAGGAACAAACCTCCGGCATCGAGCAGATCAACCAGGCCGTGAGCCAGATGGACGAAGTCACCCAGCAAAACGCTGCCCTGGTGGAACAAGCGGCGGCGGCCTCCGAATCGCTACAGGATCAGGCCGGCAATCTGGCGCAAGTGGTCAGTATCTTCAAGCTGGGCGAGGGCGGGCAGTCAATGAGCGGTTCGCGCAATGAGACTCCGGTCTCGCACAAACAGGTAAAGCCCAAACTGAAGGGAGTGCCTGCCAGAGCGGCTGCAAAGCCGAAAAAAACAGCTACCGGCGGCGGCAGCGACGAAGCGTGGGAGGAGTTTTAGACCCAGGCATCATGCCAGGGGTGATTGGGGAAGTGTATGCATACGACGATACCCGACCGGCTTTCGCGCCGGGCCGGATTCTCTGGTAAATCATTGTTCGGTGCAACCGGCATGGCATTAAGGAAAATTTCAGCATGAAGGCTGCATTGCAAAACAAGTCGGACCCCGACAAGATATTCGAATTCACGCCTCGCGATTTTGCCAGAGTGCGTGCCATGATTCACCGGAAAGCCGGGATATCGCTGAGCGAAAGCAAGCAGGAGATGGTCTACAGCCGTCTGGCGCGACGCCTGCGGGCAAAGGGGATGACCTCATTCACGGAATACCTCGATGCGCTGGAAAGCGGGCGCAGCGCCGACGAATGGGAGGCGTTCACCAATGCCCTGACCACCAATCTGACGTCATTCTTCCGTGAGGCGCACCATTTCCCGATACTGGCCGAGCATGCGCTAAAAATGCAGGGGCCCCTGACGATCTGGTGTTCGGCCAGTTCGACCGGGGAAGAACCCTATTCGATCGCCATGACGATGTGCGAAGCCTTTGATACCCTCACTCCCCCTGTGACGATCGTGGCGACGGATATCGATACCAACGTGCTGCAGACCGCAGCCAATGGGGTTTACCCCATCGACAGGCTGGACAAGATGGCGAAGGAGCGAACCCGGCGATTTTTTCAGAAAGGTAAAGGTGAACGGGCCGGGCTGGTCAGAGTGCGGCCCGAACTGCGCCAGCTGGTAACGTTCAAGCAGCTCAATCTTTTGGGAAATACATGGCCGATCACCGGGCCATTTGACGTTATATTCTGCCGTAACGTAATGATTTATTTCGATAAGCCTACCCAGGGAAAAATTCTTGCGCGTTTTGCGCCTCTGATGAAGCCGCAAGGTTTATTATTTGCTGGGCACTCCGAAAATTTTCTGTACGCAACCGACGCGTTCAGGCTGCGCGGCAAGACCGTCTACGAGCTGGATCATCGTCGCAGCGCAGCTGGCATGAGAAATGACAAATGAATCCTGCGCTTGAAGAACAGTTGGTCACGAATGTCTATTTCGACCGGACATTCGATTGTGAGGCCGCCAAGATATTGCCGGGCGAATATTACTTTACCCGCAAGGAGATGCTGATTGTCACAGTGCTGGGGTCCTGTGTGTCGGCGTGCATTCGTGATCGCGTGTCGGGTGTGGGCGGCATGAACCACTTCATGTTGCCGGATAGCGGAAATGACGCAGACAGTCCATTGTCTGCATCGATGCGTTATGGCGCCTATGCCATGGAAGTGCTGATCAACGAGCTGCTCAAAGCGGGTGCACGACGCGAAAACCTGGAAGCCAAGGTGTTTGGCGGTGGCAATGTGCTGCGCGGTTTTACCACCATCAACGTGGGTGAACGCAATGCCCAGTTCGTCCGCGACTATCTGCGTGCCGAGAATGTGCGAATCACGGCCGAAGATTTGAACGATGTCCATCCGCGCAAAGTGTATTACTTTCCGCGTACCGGAAAGGTGCTGGTCAAGAAACTCAAACAACTCAACAACTACACGCTGGTGAAGCGCGAGCAGGACTACGCAAGCCGCCTCAAAACCAGTGAGGTAAGCGGCGATGTCGATCTTTTCTGATCGCCATGCGTGAACCCAGCAGGGCGATGCCCGGAAAGCAGGCAGCATGAAAATAAAAGTTCTGATCGTCGATGATTCGGCACTGATTCGCAGCGTGATGAGCGAGATCATCAATAGCCAGTGGGATATGGAAGTGGTAGGTGTGGCGCCTGACCCCATAGTCGCGCGTGATCTGATCAAACTGACCAATCCCGATGTGCTCACGCTGGACGTGGAAATGCCGAAAATGGACGGCCTGGATTTCCTCGAAAAACTCATGCGGCTGCGCCCCATGCCGGTAGTCATGGTGTCGTCGCTGACCGAGAACGGGTCGGAAATCACCATGCGTGCGCTGGAACTGGGCGCGGTGGATTTCGTGACCAAACCGAAGCTATCCATCCAGAGTGGCATGCGCGAGTATACGGACCTGATCGCGGAAAAAATTCGCACTGCGTCACGCGCCAAGGTCAAACCCCGTTCGCTTATTCCTGGTGTGCATGGCTTAGAAGGGCCCTTGGCGCCGATTCGAAACCCCCTGACCAGTAGCGAAAAACTCATTATTATCGGCGCGTCCACAGGCGGCACGGAGGCCATCAAGGAATTTTTGATGCAGATGCCATCGGACTGCCCCGGTATCCTGATCACCCAGCACATGCCGGAGGGATTCACCCGCTCATTTGCAAACCGGCTCGACAAGCTGTGCAAGATATCCGTCAAGGAAGCCGAAGGAGACGAACGGATTCTGCCGGGGCATGCCTATATCGCACCGGGGCATTCTCACTTGCTTCTCGCACGTAGCGGCGCCAACTACATCACCAAGCTCGATCAGGGGCCGCCGGTGAACCGGCACAGGCCTTCGGTGGATGTGCTATTCAGGTCCGCAGCCATCAGCGCCGGAAAAAATGCGGTGGGCGTCATCCTCACAGGCATGGGCAAGGATGGCGCAGCCGGAATGCTGGAAATGAGAAATGCCGGCGCTTATAACTTTGCACAGGATGAATCAAGCTGCGTGGTATTCGGGATGCCGCGTGAAGCCATTGCCATTGGCGCCACGCATGAGGTGGGGCCGCTGCAGGAATTGCCCGGCAGAATGATGACTTATTTTGCAGCGCATTCGAGTCGCGCGTTGCGAGTCTGACCCGTGTCAATGCGTGGGTTTCGTTCAAGTTTGATAAACAATTGCCGATAACCGTTTAAACGATTTATGAGAATTAATGGAGCATTTCATGGCTGATCCGAATACCAAATTTCTGGTTGTTGATGATTTTTCAACCATGCGTCGCATCGTGCGCAACCTGCTCAAGGAGTTGGGCTATTCCAATGTAGAAGAGGCCGAGGATGGCGTGGATGGACTGGCCAAATTAAGGTCCGGAAATTTCGATTTCGTGGTGTCCGACTGGAACATGCCCAACATGGATGGTCTCACCATGTTGCAGAATATCCGTGCAGATGCGGCGTTATCCAAGCTGCCGGTGCTGATGGTCACGGCCGAGGCAAAGAAGGAAAACATTATCGCTGCGGCGCAAGCTGGTGCCAATGGTTATGTGGTCAAGCCGTTCACTGCCGCTACGCTGGATGAGAAGCTCTCCAAGATTTTCGAGAAACTCGAAAAAGTGGGAGCCTGATGTGACGACCCCTCTTCCACACGTGGCAATGGATGCTGTTGCTTGTCACGCTACCAATGCCGGTCCCGGCGCGCATGATGAGGTCATGGCGCGCATCGGCCAGATGACGCGCAGCCTGCACGAGAATTTGCGTGAACTTGGTTTCGACAAGGTTCTGGAAAAGGCGACGCATGATATTCCCGATGTCAGGGAACGACTGAACTATGTGGCACGCATGACCGAACAGGCAGCGCAGCGCGTCCTGAATGCCACCGATGCCGCAATACCCATGCAGGAGAGGATAGATGCGGGTGCCAACGAAGTTCTGGATGGCTGGAAATCGATCCTCAAGGCGCCTTTCTCGGAGTCAAATTATCGCGACATGGCTACACTCACCATGCAGTGCCTGGTTGACATGCGCCACGATACCAGCGCAACCAAGCAGCAACTTCTGGATATCATGATGGCACAGGATTTCCAGGATCTGACCGGGCAGGTGATTCGCAAAGTGACCGAGCTCGCGCATCACCTGGAGCAGCAACTCGTACAGCTGCTTATTGACTATGCGCCGCCTTCCGCGGAGGTGCGACGCGATGCTGGCAACGGACTGCTTAATGGCCCGCAAATCAATCCTGCCGGAAATAGCGACGTAGTTGCAGACCAAAGCCAGGTGGACGACCTGCTGGATAGCCTGGGCTTTTGACCAGGCAAAAAAGTTTTTTAACCCGCAGAAGCCGCATTGAGTATAGGCAAGAAAGAAAAGCAGAAATGCCCCAGGCAGGAAATGAATCAATGAAAAGTCTTGAATGGTGCCTTTTGCTTTCTTGTTGCATCGCGGTTAAATTGTATCCTTTTGGCAAAGGCTAATTGCGGGCTATACCCTGCCTGGGTCATTAGTTACCCAATACGATGTTTACTATCCATGTCTGAAATGAATATTGTCGTGCGCGAACCGCTGCTGGATGCCCGGCAGTGCGTAGCTGGATACATGCTTGCGTGGCAGCAGGCCGAAATCGATGCTTGCAGGTTCGCAGCAGAAAACCCCGATAAGCTGGCTCGATTGGTTGCCGAAATAACCAATAACGAGCAGGTTGCGTGGCGTATCGGCAATCAAATTCTGTTTCTGGAAGCCGAGCCGGCGCTCCTTCTTTCCGATGCGCTCGCTGCCTTGCCCGCTGAAAATATTGTGCTTGGAGTGAACGCGGGCGATTGCGCCGAGCCTGGAGTATTTGCCGCGCTGCAGGCATTGCGCAAGCGCGGTTTTGGCATTTCATTACACTGGCCGGGTGCGATTGAACCGGACAAAGCGCTCTTTTCAATAGCTACCCACGTCGATATATCGAGTGGCAAGGCGGATTTTGCCGTGCAGGCCAAGCAATATGCACTGATCAAAAACCT
This sequence comes from Sulfuriferula sp. GW1, assembly GCF_047300855.1. Taxonomy (GTDB): domain Bacteria; phylum Pseudomonadota; class Gammaproteobacteria; order Burkholderiales; family Sulfuriferulaceae; genus Sulfuriferula. The sequence continues at coordinate 2,046,422 of NZ_CP170197.1, read as the reverse complement.
GCCTGTGCAAAAAGTGGCGCGGAATATTGCCAGCTGGCAGGACTACGACGCTTGCGTATCGCTGGGCTTTAATTTTCTCACCGGTCCTTTCCAGTTGATGTCCCGGCCGGACAGCGCATCCAAAGGACTGAATACCTCACAGATATTGATCGTGCAGCTTCTGGAAATGGTCAGGAAGAACGCAGATGTTCGACAGATAGAGCTGGTGTTAAAACGTGACCCCGTCATTTCCTATAAATTGTTGCGTTATATCAATTCGGCAGGCTTTGGTCTGGGTTGTGAGATAGAGTCACTGCGTCATGCGGTTCAAGTGCTTGGCTATACTCCGCTGTATCGCTGGCTTTCAGTTTTGCTGGCAACTGCCGGTACGAGCAAATCTGCGCAGCTGTTGATGCAGACAGCCATTATCCGTGGCCGATTCGCCGAACTGCTTGGCGACACTTTCCTGCCCAAGGCCGAAACAGAGAATCTGTTTATAGCGGGGCTGTTTTCCCTGCTGGATCGATTGCTGGGCATCTCGATGGGGGAAGTGCTGGATAAAATTCAGCTGCCGGAAGCGATGTCGCAGGCGTTGCTGACCCGTGAAGGTGTCTATGGCGATTTTCTGGCTCTGGCAGAGGCCTGTGAACGAGGAGCCGGATGCGCCGGGAGGCTGGCAGCCTCGTTGCAGATTGACGCCACACAAGTCAATCAGAAACACCTGCAAGCACTCGCGTGGGCGAAAAATATGGATATATGAGCACAGTATTTTAGAGTCCTCGGCAGTCAAACAGGCAAGAACTGGCTTAATCGAAAAAAATAATCGAGGAAATTTCTGCAAAAATCCCCGGTATTTCCAGGAGACTCAAGGAGTCGGCGCATGGCGAAATACAACACTTCACATCTACTCGAGTCAGTGGTCAGGCTGACTTCGCTGCGCGACCAGCATTCACTGGAAATCTGCCTGATCAAGACCTTGCAGGAACTCATTCCAGCAGGCCAAATCAGATTATTTGAAATATCCATGGAATCCGGTAAGCACTCACTCAAGCTGCTGGTCGAGTTCGATGCCAAGCGAAGCTTGGAATCGGAAACGGAAAATAAGCTCCCGCATTGTGTCGAAGACGATGCGGACCTGATGAAGTGCTTTAGCACCGGGGAAAAACAGATATCTTCCGATGAAGGGGGTGGGGTGAGAGTGGTGCACCCGATAACCGGTTTGAATGGCGTCATCGGATTTTTGACGGTCCGGAATGAGGCCTATATTGAAAAAGACCAGGCCGTGGCGGCCAGCTTTCTGCATATTTATCAAAATTACCTGAAACTGATCAATGACAACGAGCACGATACCCTGACCGGGTTGTTGAACCGAAAAACCTTTGACGAGCGCATCATGGCGGTCATGTCAGCGCGCCGTGCCGGTCGCCGCGTGTCGGATAGCAAGGAAGAGCAGTGTTGCCTGGCCATTCTTGATATCGATCACTTCAAAAAAGTGAATGATCAGTTCGGCCATCTATACGGCGATGAAGTGCTGCTGCTGTTCGCGCAAATCATGACGCGTACTTTTCGTGATGATGATCAGCTTTACCGCTACGGTGGAGAAGAATTCGTAGTGGTGCTTAAAAATGTCGGTTTGGACCTCGGCGTGACTGTACTGGAACGTTTCAGGAAAACGGTGGAGTCCTATCATTTTCCCCAGGTGGGGAGCATCACGGCCAGTGTGGGCGTAGTGGCCATCAGTGAACAAGACTTGCCGACCACTATTATTGGTCAGGCGGACCAGGCGCTCTACTTTGCAAAGGAAAACGGACGCAACCAGGTATGCGCCTACGAGAAATTGCTGCAGGCAGGCAAGCTGACCAGCGCGGCGCCTGCCGAAGGCGACATCGAATTGTTTTGACCGGACTGCGCTTTACGGTACTTTGACTGCAGGCATTGTAATCTGAGCGGCCATCTCTATGCCCTGCTGAAACAGGCGCTCAAGCGGGGTGGCCAGATAAGGCAAGGCAAGGCCGATGACGACAAATCCGATAGTCAGGGTGATCGGGAATCCGATACCGAACAGATTGAGTTGAGGCGCAGCGCGGGTCAGTATCCCCAATGCAATGTTGGTGATAAGCAGAGCCGCCACCATGGGCAGTGACAGCTGCACGCCGGCGCTGAAAATGATTCCGCCCCAATCGGCTATCTGCTTGAATAACTGACCGCCCATGGGCGAAGCGGAAATGGGAAAAGTTGAGAAGCTGTGCGCCAGCACCGACAATAAAAGCAAATGACCGTTTACCGCCAGGAAAGCCAGTGTTGCCAGCAGTGCCATGAATTGACTGATGTAGTTTGATTGTCCTTGCGACTGCGGGTCGAAAAAACTGGCAAAGCTCAGGCCCATTGTCATACCGGTGATTGCCCCGGCCATTTCCACGCCGGCAAAAACGATACGCATCGCAAAACCCATGCCGAGCCCGATGATGAGTTGCTGCACGAGAATCAGAAGACCCGGGAGAGACATCGGGTCAACAGTGGGCAAGGCGGGCAGGGTGGGCGCCACAATCAGCGTGAGCATGACCCCGATACCGATCTTTACCTGCACCGGTACGCCGGTATTTCCAAACACCGGGGCCACGGCAATCAGCCCGAGAATCCGGGTAAGCGGCCATAGCAATGTCGCAATCCAGTTATTCAGTTCGGCGCTGGTAAGAGTAATCATTGATTAGAAGGCAAAAGGCAATAGGCAAAAGGCAAAAGGCAAAAGGCAAAAGGCAAAAGGCAAAAGGCAAAAGGCAAAAGGCAAAAGGCAAAAGGCAAAAGGCAAAAGGCAAACTCGGGGAAGCTTCTTAAGTTTTGCCTTTCTGTTTATTTATCCTGCCAGGGTGGGGATGCTGGTAAATATTTCACGCATGTAATCGAGCATGACGGACAGCATCCATGGTCCCGCAACAATCAAGGCCAGGAAAATTCCCACCAGTTTTGGAATGAACGACAGCGTCATTTCATTGATCTGCGTTGCGGCCTGAAAAATACTGACGACCAGGCCGATACAGAGTGCCACCAGCAGCATGGGTGCGGCAACCATGAGGGTGACTTCCATGGCATGGTGGCCTAGGGCCATGACACTTTCCGGGGTCATCGGTTTTCCTTAGTAAAAACTTTGGGCGAGCGAGCCCAGCAACAGTTGCCAGCCGTCCACCAGAACAAACAGCATCAGTTTGAACGGTAGCGCGACAATCGCCGGCGACACCATCATCATGCCCATGGACATGAGTACGCTCGCCACGACCATGTCGATGATCAGGAATGGAATGAAAATGGCGAAGCCAATCTGGAAGGCGGTTTTCAATTCGCTGGTGATGAAGGCGGGGATCAGCACGCGCAGCGGCACGTCTTCCGGCCCTTGCAAAGCCGGGCCATTGGAGAGTTTCACAAACAAGGCCAGATCGGCCTGGCGCGTCTGCTTCAGCATGAAAGTTTTCAATGGTGCCACGCCTCTGTCCAGCGCCTGGGTCATGGTGATCTTGTTCTCTGACAAGGGCTGGTATGCATCGGTATAAATCTTGTCAAATACCGGGCCCATCACGAACAGCGTAAGAAACAGCGCGAGTCCCACCATCACCTGATTGGGGGGCGCAGATTGGGTGCCTAGCGCCTGGCGCAGCAAGGACAGCACGATAATGATGCGTGTGAAGCTGGTCATCATCAGCAAAGCGGCAGGCAGGAAAGACAGCGCTGTCAGCAGCAGCAGGGTTTGCAGGCTCAGCGTGTAAGCCTGTCCGCCCCCGGGGGTGGGTGTGCTGGTGAATGCCTGCAAACCGGCAGGATCTGCTGCAACCGCCAGCATGGGTACGCCCAGCAAAAGCATAGGCAACAGGTATTTCAGGATGCGTAAAGTGGTATGGGCAAGCTGTCGCATGGTGTTGTGGGTGTGCCGGGAGTTACTGGGCATTGCGTTTTTCCATGGTTTGCTTGAGCCAGCCGGCGAAATTTTTCGCGGCAGGGCCGGCCATGGGTGCAGAGTTTTCCTGGCGCGCCATGGTGGCGAGCGCATTGACACGTCCGGGAGCTACGCCTATGACGATCCACTGATCCCCGGCTTCCACGATGAGCACACGCTCGCGGCCGCCCACGCTGACGCCGCCCACCACTCTGATTACCGCACTACCAGCCGCACGCGTCGCGCCGAAGCGCTTGAGCGCCCAGGCCAGGGCGGCCATCAGGCCAAGTACCAGCACCAGTCCCAGCAATACCTGAAAAAGACCGCCCGCCGGGGCAACGCCGGTTTCTACAGCGGCGTGGGCGCTGGAGGATAGCCACAAGGAGAGGGCTGGAATGAACGCGATACGCTTCATTTGTTGAGTTTACGAATTCGCTCGGACGGCGTGATGATATCGGTCAGGCGGATGCCGAATTTGTCGTTGACCACGACGACTTCGCCCTGAGCGATCAGGCAGCCGTTGACCAGCACATCCATGGGCTCGCCTGCCAGTCCGTCCAGTTCAACCACCGAACCTTGCGCCAGTTGCAGCAGGTTCTTAATTGCAATCTTGGTGCGCCCCAGTTCCACGGTGAGCTGGACCGGAATATCGAGAATGAAGTCGATATCGTTGTGGGTTTCGCCCTTGATGCCCTGTCCGGAGAATTCCTTGAATATGGTCGGGCTCGCAGCCTGGGGTTGCAAGGCAGCAGCTTCCGTTTCGGCCACGGCCTGTTCGGCCATGGCCGCGCCCCAATCGTCCTCGGCTATCGTCTGGGTATCTGCATTGTCAGCCATGCTGTTCTCCTTGATTGGATTCGTTTGTGCCCTGGGTCAGAAGCTTCTCGACGCGTAAGGCATACTGGCCGTTGAGTATTCCGTAACTGCAATCCATTACCGGAACATCGTCGACTTTTGCGATGACAGTGTCGGGCATCGTGAATGGAATCACGTCCCCTGCCCGCATGTTCAGGATATCGCCCAAAGTCACCCTGGAAGTACCCAGATCGGTGACGATCTCGACTTCCGCGATCTGGATCTGTTGCGTCATCAGGCGCGTCCAGCGCTTGTCCACTTCCATCGTCTCGCCCTGCAAGCTGCTGGTGAGGATGTCGCGGATGGGCTCGATCATCGAGTAAGGTGTGCAAAAATGCATTTCGCCGCTGGCCGGGCCAAGCTCTACGGTGAAGGTGGTCGCCACCACCACTTCATTGGGGGTGGCGATGTTGGCAAACTGGGTGTTCATTTCGGAACGGATGAACTCGAATTCCACCGGGTAAACAAATTCCCAGGATTTGGCGTAAGTTTCAAATACGATATTCAGGATGCGCTGGATGATGCGCTGTTCCGTCTGGGTGAAATCGCGCCCTTCGACACGGGTGTGAAAGCGCCCATCGCCGCCAAACAGATTGTCTACCAGGAGAAACACCAGGCCCGGATCGAACACCATCAGTGCGGTGCCGCGCAATGGTTTCATCTGCACCAGATTAAGGTTGGTGGGCACCATCAGATTGCGGATGAATTCGCTGTACTTGGATACACGTACCGGACCCACCGACACTTCCGCGCTGCGCCGCAGGAAGCTGAACAGGCCGATCCGGAACAGCCGCGCAAAACGTTCGTTGATGATTTCCAGCGTTGGCATCCTGCCGCGCACGATGCGTTCCTGTGTTGCCAGGTTATAGGTTCGCACTGCGGAGGGATCTTCCGCTACTTTCACCTCATCCTGTTCGCCGGTGACACCCTTGAGCAGCGCATCGACTTCTTCCTGGGAAAGAAAGCTATCCGACATGATGCTACTGAATCACGAATGAAGTGAAAAACACGCCGGTAACCGTCTGGGGCGTGCCTTTGGGTTCAAACGGTTTGTTAACCTGTGCGACGATTTCCTGGGCAAGCTTGTTCTTGCCTTCCGGGGTCAGGATGTCAGCGGCTTTCTGGCTGGAAAGCAGTAATAGCAGGCGGCTGCGCACTTGCGGTAAATGCGATTTGATAATTTCAACCTGAGCATCATCCTTTACCTGCAGGGTAAAGGCAGTCTGCAGGAACTTATCGCTGTCTTCCGACTGCAGGTTGACAGTGAACGCGTCCATGTTGATGAACACAGGCGGCTTGGGTGGCTCGGCTTTGGCGTGCTGGGCGCTTTTCGGCTGGGTGAAATACCAGGCGCCAGCACCGCCGCCGCCCAATACGAGCACGGCAATACCCAGTATCAGGAACAGTGGTTTCTTCGATTTGACCGCTGGTGCTTCGGTACTCGCTTCAGATTTCGGCTCGGGTTTGGGTGGTGCTTTTGCCATTCTCGTTCCTCTAGTCCTGCATGAATATATCGGGTGTGTTCATTATTGAGAAAAAATACAAAACTGGATGCAAAGAAAAGAGGGGGGAAGTGGGCGCATATCCATGTCTATTGTCTTGTGCGGAGATGCGCTTACGCGAAAGTATCGACCGTGCCCAGACCGGTCACCCTTATTTGAGCGTGTCCGGACTGGATGGTGGTGTCGACGGCGCCGTCTGCATCGCGGAAACCGGGTGAGGCATGCCGGGAAAATTCGCCGCGGGCATCTTGCTGATTGGGCGTCCCCGCGCTTACCGTGCTTTGACCTAACTGAATCCCGGCATCCCCCATCATTTCGCGCAGCTTGGGCAGAGCGGCTTCGAGGGCGTGACGAACATCAGGGTGCGCCGAAATAAACGTTGCATTGGCCTGGTCATTGGTGACATGCAATACCACTTGCAGCGGCCCCAGATCCGGCGGATTGAGGGTGAGCGATGCGCTCTGCTGGGAGCCCGCCGCCATCCACACGATTTTTTGTCCGAGTGCTTGATCCCATGCGGGCGTGCCTACTTTGGGCGTCAGCTTTTCACCGGGCAGTCCGGTGATCGCCTGCGCGATATTGAGCGAAGCCTGTTGTAATGGCGCCAACCCTGCGGGAGTCGTATTCAGCGGAACATCCTGCAGCTTGGCGGGCTCGAGTTTCAAGGTCGCCGGATCAAGCGCCAGCTTTAATTCGCCTGTCTGTTTGACTGGAGCAGTCAAAGCCATCTCCGGCTTGAGTGCGGGCGTATTTTCTGTCGATCCATCCAGCTGCGCCGCAATCCTGGATTTCTGCAGGATGCTCTGTGCAGATCCCGTGCCTTTGCCAATGCCGATAGCGGCGGGGGCATCCGGCTCGGGCTGGGATATACCAGTGTTGGATGATTTTGCCGGTGCCTGGCTGAGATTGGCCACCAGCGCCATCAGGTCAACGGATACCGCCGGAGCAGCATTACTGTCTGCACTGTCTTCGCCGTTCTTGAGTTTGGCATCCGCTGTTTCTGCAGGTTTGGTTACTTTGGCGCCCGGGGTTGTGGTCGTGGCCTGTTGATCCGGGACGCCCTTGTTGTCAGTTGTTTGATTAGCCGAATTGTCCGCGCTGGCAGAGTCTCGCCGGTTCGCCATTTCGCCCGAGAGCACCTGGTTAAAAGGGACTTCTGCAGGGGCGCTACCGGCTTGTTTGGCTGCGGGTGCAGGACTGGTCTGGGATTGCACGGAGCTTGTCGGAGTCATGGTCATCTTGTCCTACCGTTTGTAGAGCGTTTTCCGGGTGGCATGTTCGTCTGTGAGCTTCTGATCACGCCGGGTTTCGTATTGTTGAGCCTGCTTTTTGGCACGGTTGTCCAGCGCACCGAACGACATGCGTTTGCGTTCGCATTCCTGCCAGACGCTGCGTGCCTTATCGGCAAGTTTTTGTGCTTCGCGTATGACTTCACGCTGTCCGGCGATGGCACTGTCCAGTTTTTCCAGAAACACGCGGAAATTATGGTATCCGGCGGCGGTTAAACCTGCCGACAGATCGGACTGGCAGCGCGCCGCGTAGTCATCGCGGTATTGCAGCAATAGCGCGAGCTTCTGTTCGGCTTCCTCGCAGGCGCGAATAGCCATACCCAGACGTTTCGCAGCCTCATCACTGTCTTTCGTGGCCAGCTCAATGAGCGTATTGATTGCGGAATGGGTAGCCATGGTAGGGATTATATTTTTGTCTGCGTCCGGTCAATCACTCGAATAGAGCCGTAAGTTTCCCCAAGCTCTCGGTAATGCCGGCGCGTTCGGGAATGTTTTGCTGGAGAAATGACTCGATCCGGGGATGCAACGCAATCGCCTCGTCCAGCACCGGATCGGTGCCGGAGGTGTAAGCGCCCACGCTGATCAGATCGCGGTTGCGTTCATAACGGGAGTAGAGCTGTTTCAAACGGCGGGTGAGCTGCTGGTGCTCCGGAGAGGTGATGGTGTGCATGGCCCGGCTGATGGATTGTTCGATATCGATGGCAGGGTAGTGCCCGCCTTCAGCCAGGGTGCGGCTGAGCACGATATGACCATCGAGTATCGCGCGTGCGGCATCGGCAATCGGGTCCTGCTGGTCGTCGCCTTCGGTGAGCACGGTATAGAAGGCAGTAATCGAACCACCGCCGTCCTTGCCGTTGCCGGCGCGCTCCACCAGTGCCGGCAACTTGGCGAATACGGACGGCGGATAGCCCTTGGTGGCGGGCGGCTCGCCGATGGCCAGCGCGATCTCGCGTTGCGCCATGGCGTAGCGGGTGAGTGAATCCATGATCAGCAGCACGTGTTTGCCCTGATCGCGAAAATGTTCGGCAATAGCGGTGGCGTAGGCTGCGCCCTGCAGGCGCATCAATGGGGGCGTGTCGGCAGGTGCGGCGACGACCACGGCGCGCGCCAGTCCGACGGCGCCCAGAATCTGCTCGATGAATTCCTTGACCTCGCGGCCGCGTTCGCCAATCAAACCCACCACAATCACGTCTGCGCTGGTATAGCGAGCCATCATTCCCAGCAGCACGCTTTTGCCCACGCCGGATCCGGCAAACAAGCCCATGCGTTGGCCGCGCCCGACGGTCAGCATGCTGTTGATGGCGCGTACGCCGACATCGAGTATGTCGGTAATGGGTGCGCGGGACAGCGGATTGGCGGCGCGTACATTCAATGGCGCAGTGTGTTGGGCATGCAACGGGCCGAGGCTGTCGAGCGGGCGCCCTGCGCCATCCAGAACACGGCCCAGCAACTCATCGCCCACCGGCAAGTGGCGCGTGCGGTCGCTAGGGCGCCGTCTGGGGTGGTTGACCTGGCCGGGGCGAGGCAGACTTTGCACAACTTCAACCGGGAATACGCGCGTCCCTGGAACCAGGCCTTCGACATCGCTTTGCGGCATCAGAAACAGCCGCTCGCCTTCGAATCCAACGACTTCGGCTTCCAGCCTGGAGCCATTCGGCAATGGCACGGTACAGGCACTGCCGACCGCCAGTTTCAGGCCTACGGCCTCCATCACCAGCCCGGCGACACGGGTGACGCGTCCCGATACCTGCATCGGTTCCGCGATAGCTAGCAACTCGCTGCAGTCGCGCAGATAGGCTTTCCAGCGCTGGCTGTGCGGCCTGGCTTGCATCATGAGGCAAGCCAGTCAGATTCCTTGCCCAACGCAGCTGCAAGGCGTTGCCAACGCGTCGACAGCGAGGCGTCGATCTGGTTGTTGGCAGTTTCCACGCGGCAACCGCCCGGTTCCAGTTGGGAATCTTCGGCCAGATACCAGCCGGTCTTGTCGAGTTCGTCCCCCATATGATTTCTGACCAGCAGCAGGTCGTTTGGATTGAGGTAGAGCCGGGCTGGCGGGTGCAAGGTTGGGAGATAATGAATGGCTTCGCTGACAAGGGTGTTGATGAGTTCCGGGCGCACGTCCAGTGCCGTCTTGAGCATGGCCTTGGCAAGATCCAGCGCCAGATCCAATACCTCATTGGCGATCAACTCGTCTGCCTGCGCCACTTCGGCGGCAAAACTTGCGGCGATGCCGAGCAGGCGCGCTTGTTCTGCGGAGGCCTCGCTGCGGCCCGCAGCCAGGCCGGCAGCGCGTCCCTCTTCAAGACCTGCTGCATAAGCTTCGAGCCGGGCGTGTTCACGAATTTTGACGATCTCATCGACAGTGGGCAGGGAAATGGCGGGTGAATTGGCGGCTCCCGGTGTCCTCCGATCATCGTCGAAAGACGCCATTTCCCAGCGCTGATAAGCCGATTGCTGCTCCTTGGGGACCACATTAGACATAAGCGTCCTCGCCTTTTGCGCCGAGCATCAGCTGGCCTTCGTCGGCCAGGCGCCGCACGATCAGCAGGATTTCTTTTTGCTGAGCCTCGACTTCCGACAAACGCACCGGGCCCTTGGCTTCCAGGTCTTCACGCATCATTTCGGCGGCACGTTGCGACATGTTCTTGAATATCTTTTCGCGCAGTTCCGGGATCGCGCCCTTGAGCGCGACAATCAGCGCGTCCGACTGGACTTCGCGCAACAGCAACTGGATGCCGCGATCGTCGATGTCCATGATGTTGTCGAATACGAACATCTCGTCCATGATTTTTTGCGCCATGTCATCGTCGTAGTTTTTCAGGCTTTCCATGACCGAGGTTTCGGTATCGCCCCCCATGAAATTGAGGATTTCCGCGGCAACGCGGATGCCGCCCATGGGTTTTTTCTTGAGGTTTTCATTGCCGGAAAGCAGCTTGGTGAGCACGTCGTTCAGTTCGCGCAGCGCCGTCGGCTGTACACCGTCCAGGGTTGCAATACGCAGCATCACGTCGTTGCGCAAGCGCTCGGTGAAATTCTTGAGGATTTCAGAGGACTGATCCCGCTCCAGATGAACCAGGATCGTGGCGATGATCTGCGGGTGCTCGTTGTGGATGAGCTCTGCCACCGATTGAGCGTCCATCCACTTCAGGCTCTCGATGCCGCTGGCATCCCTGGAACCGAGGATGCGGTTGAGCAGTGAAGCGGCTTTGTCATCGCCCAGGGCTTTGGTCAGTACGCTGCGGATGTAGTCGTCCGAGTCGATGCCCAGCGAAGAACTGCGCTCCGCTTCCAGGCAGAAATCGCCAAGCACCGAAGCGACCCGTTCGTGGCCGATGGTTTTCATCATGGACATGGCCTGTCCCAGTTTCTGCACTTCGCGAGGCCCGAGATATTTCATCACTTCAGCCGCCTCGTCCTGGCCCAGTGCCAGCATCAGGATCGCCCCGTTTTCTATACCGACATCATTACTCATTGCCGTTCACCCAGCTCTTGACCACGTTCGCTACGATTTTCGGGTCCTGTTTAGCCAGGCTCTTGGCTATTTCCAGGTTTTGCTGGTAAGCGAGAGCGCCATGCGAAGTCATCTCCGTGAGTTCGCCGCTGGCAGACATATGGGATAGATGCACGACATCATCTTCCGGCGCGGCTAGCGCAGCATGTGCGCCCGTGTCTTCGGTTACTTTGCGCAGCATCGGCTTGAGCACACGGAAAAAAAGGTAAAGCAGTACTGCGATGGCGATCAGGTATTTGCCGATATCCTTGGCGAGCTGGATATTCTCAGGCTGCTTCCACAAAGGCACATCGGGAATGGTTTCTTTTTCAGCCCGGGCAAACGGACTGTTGACCACGTTCAGCGTGTCTCCACGTTGCTGGTTATAGCCCATGGCCTCCTTAACCAGATCGGTAATCTGCGCTTTTTCGGCAGCAGAGAGTGGCCGGCTGATGACTTTGCCCGATTTGTCGACTGTGTCCCGGTAGTTCACGACAACCGCCACCGACAGGCGCTTCAGGCCCCCCATGGGCTGTTGCACGTAACGCACGGTTTTATCGAGTTCGTAATTAACCGTGGACTCTTTTTGAGTGTTGGTGGCCGGTGTGGCGGGGGCAGCGCCCGGTGCTGGCGTGTTGGCAGCAGGCGCAGTAAGTGGTGCAGTTGCTGGAGCAGGGGGTTGGTTGGACAACGCCCCCGGCACGCCCGTTGCATTGGCACTTCCACCATTCAGCGTTTCACTGGTCTGCTGGCTGCGTATTGCCGCCGCGTCGGGTGTCTGATTGGGTTTGTAGATTTCGGCGGCCTGTTCGGTATTGGAAAAATCCACGTCGGCAGTCGCTTCGGCGTGCACGTTCTGGGCGCCAACAATCGGGGCAATAATGGATTCGACGCGTTTGGCAATGTTGCTCTGGAGTTCATGGATATATTTGAGTTGGCTCGGATCAAGTCCATTGGCTCCCGGGCCGGAACTGGTATCGGAAAGCAAATTGCCGTTCTGATCAACCACGGTTACGTTTTTTGTAAGCAGCTCGGGCACGCTGCTGGCCACCAGATGGACGACCGCACTGACCTGTTGCCGGTCCAGTATCCGGCCAGGTTGCAGATTGAGTAAAACGGATGCGGTGGGTTTCTGCTGTTCACGTACGAATACCGAGGCTTTGGGCAGTGCGAGCAGCACACGCGCCGACTGCACGGTCGAGATGGATTCGATAGAACGCGCGAGTTCGCCTTCCAGCGCGCGCTGGAAATTGACCTGTTCCAGAAACTGGGACACGCCGAGCTTCTGGTTTTCCATCAGCTCGAAACCGACATTCCCGCCTTTCGGCAGGCCTTGCGAAGCCAGTTTTAGACGCGCCTCGTAGACCTGATTGGCCGGCACCAGAATGGCTCCGCCGCCTTCGGCAAATTTATAGGGCACATTCATCTGCTGCAGGGAAGCCACGATGGCTCCTCCGTCACGGTCGCTGAAATTGGAAAACAGCACGCGGTAATCCGGCTGCTGGCCCCACATCCATACACCGGCCATGATGGCAATGACCGCAGCAATGGCAAGCATCTGCAAAAACTTGCGTCCGCCCGGACCCTGCGTCAATCCCATGAGCTTGGGAGTGAGTGCGACTTCGCCTGCTACTGACATGGTGCCTCTCCGCAATCGATACAGTGATGGTTGGTGCGGCTGATATTGCTGATCCGGTTCATATTGTGTCCTCACCCATTCGTGGTGCTTGCCTCAGTGTCGATTATCGGTGCGGCGCAGTATTTCAATTGATTGAATAGAGGACTGTTTCCCGTGCTTATTCCGCTGAGGCCGCGGCGATCAAGTGATAACGTGGCGGTGTAGAACCATAAACCTCTGCCTGAGAATGGGCGGAAGCCAGGACTTGATGGAGTGCGCAATGAAAACCGGGATGATCGATACCAGCAGGATAGAAGCGATGATGGCACAGCTGAAAGCCGCCGCCACGCGCCCTGAAGGGGTGGACACTACCCTCGCAGCCGGCAAGGGTGTGGGCAAGGTGGATTTTGCCGATGCCCTGAAAACGTCGCTCGATCAGGTCAACAATGTGCAGCAGCAATCAGAACAACTGGGCCAGCGTTTCGCCGCCGGCGACGACAAGGTGAACCTGTCGGACGTGATGATTTCCATGCAGAAAGCCAATATTTCGTTTCAGGCAACGATCCAGGTGCGCAATAAACTGATCTCCGCATACCACGAAATAATGAATATGCAGATTTGATCCGGACTGCAAGGAAAAAAGGCAAAAGGCAAAAATCAAGCCCAAGGGAGCGTCTTGAATTTTGCCTTTTGCCTTGCTTGAAAGATCACCCCAATCCGGTAATTTTCGCGTTGCGCTCCCGTTCCAGGTACATGAGGTAACGCTGCACCGCGGCCAGCATCCCCTTTGACAGCTCGACGAAAAGACACCCCAGGCGGCGATTTGTTTTGCCGTTGAATAGTGTCAATTCCTGCGAATTCCTGATTTGCAGGGTCACCGTAACGATACCGAGGCCGGGCAGGTCGATATGACAGTTCTCGTATTCGCGCCCGATCGTGGTATCCAGTACTTTCTTGTCATCCAGTATCGCAATCCCGCCACAACTGATATCGACCAGCGGTGCCGTGTAGATGCCGCCACCGGCATCGGCAGGCAGCGGGATCCTGCACAGGATAGGATTGATGACCGGCGTGTTGACGCGATAGTACTCGCGCCGCTGCAGCCGAATCAGATTGGCAGGAATGGGAATACGCAGGGCGGCGCGGCCTTCGTGGGTCGCACTGTCCGCCTTCGCAACGGAAAACAGGATGCGCACCTTGTCGAGCGAGGCCTCGAAGGCGAGGTCGTCCGATTCGATAATGCGCTGATTCAATAATGCACTCGGCGCACAGTCAATCACCACCGTATTGCTCGCATCGTCCACTTCCAGTATCGAGGTGACGACCGCATCGGCGCCACCATTGACCAGCATGGTGATGAGTTGATGCTGGCCGCCTATGGCGCGTAACAAGGACACGATTTCACGATGGGAATGGACGAGATATGGGCTCTGGTTCTCGGTGCCGAAGTCAGGGTTATCGATAGGCATTATGGTGATCGGTCTGAAAAAATAAAGTAAGCGTAGGCGGATAGCTTGCAGTATGCCAATTAGTCCGATGTATCGCTATTCTTGCGTTCCGTCTCGATCCGGTAGAGCCACGCGAGTAACTCGGCTACGGCGCGATACAGGGCCGGCGGAATGTGCTGGTCGAGTTCAACCTGCATCAGCAAGGCGACCAGTTCTTTGGATTCATGCACAAAAACACCGTGCTCTTTAGCGCGAGCGATGATTTCCTGCGCGATCAGTCCATTGCCTTTGGCGACGACCCTGGGCGCCACGGAACCGGTCTGATAGGCGAGGGCGACAGCGCTTTGCAATGGTGTATTAGGCGCGCTCATCCTGTTTCACGATCAGGGAATCAAGTGGAATGCCGGCAGCATCCATGGCATTGGAAAGTAGTGTGCCATGTGCGCAGAGCGAAGCCGCCGCGGCTTCTGAGTCGGCATGGATATGAACCTGCACGTGTTCTCCGGTGAGTCGGATAGTCGCCGATACGGTGCCCAGAGTCGGCAGCTCGAAACGTACCTCGCTACGCCAGGATGGCTGCATCTCCCGGTTGCTGCCTTCAGGCGTATCTTCGCCTACTTCCCATTCCATGGTTTGGCCGGGCCACGCCTCACCGCGCCATAGCACACGCTGCTGTTCCAGCGTATTCAATTGTTGATGGATCAGTTGCGACACTACGGTATTGTTTGTGTCGGACCTCGGCTGCGCAGTAGCGGGGTCTGCCAGCTGGGCAGATGCAGCCTGCGCTTGCGGTTCGCGCATCAGTTCGGATAAGGCGCGATTGCCGTTGGCCCACTCGCGGACATGCGCCTCGTAGAACAGACCGCTGGTGCTGATTGTGTCGCGTAACGCAACAGCGATCTGTTCAGTGCTCATGGCAGGAGTCGGGATCAGTGCCGTTTTGCCGAGGACCGTATTGGGCGCGCCGTTCTGCTGCGCGGTCTGCAGCAGGTTGTCGATGAGCCGGCCGGTGGCGCTGAGTGAAGTCGGTGCAGCGCCAGGCTGTGGCCCCAGCAGGAAGGTGAGCTGGGGTTCCCGGCTCATCAGGGTGAGTTGCAGTAAATCGCCCGTGCGAGTACCGGCAGGCAAGACCATGCGTGCCATGGTATCGGCAATGCGTACCAGAAAGCTGCCATCGTCCAGGCGCGATAGTACCTTGCTCTGAAAGATCTGACCTAATGCGCTTTGTGCGAAACGGTGGGATGCCTCTTCGCGCGTATCTGCGAGCGGAAGTACCGGCATCAACGCTTCGATCGGTACGATCGCGCGCGTGCCTGCCATTTCCGGTCGCATCGGGGTCATGCTCAGCCCGCCTGATTCCTGCCGTAAGTCATGGAAAGCTTGCGTTCGGTGCTGGTATTGTTCATCAGTGACGACAATTGCGCCATCCAGGGCTCGGTAATGTTGCGTATCTCGCGATCATCGGCGAGGATTTTTTGGATGATATTAAATTTGCGTTCACGCATTTCCCCGCTCAGTGCAGAACGCGGTTCGCTTTTTTCAAGCGTGCGCACATGGCTGGCACAGTTCGATTCCAGTGCTGCTAGGCGTTCCCAGTCGCTGCTGCGCGCGGCAGCCAGCATTTGTTCCGTGATGTTCGCCACAGATTCATACACGGAAATGATTTCTTCACTATTCATCATTGAGGGTTACGCTCTCACAAAAGAATTGACACGTGGCATCAAATTGTCCTGCACCGCAGCGGCCGGTGCGGTTTCAATAACGGCTGTGGTTCCGATGGCCTCCCAGGCTTCGCGCAACTGTCCGAGCAGCCCATCCACTTCATCAAGGATAGCCGGGTCGTTATTGAGGTTGGCCAGTAGCAGGCGGTTGCTCATATATTCATACAACGCATCCAGGCTGGTCGCGATTTCACCGCCGGCCGATTTGTCCAGGCTTGCGCGTAAGCCGCTGTCAATAATCGAGATTGCCTGGGAAATGGCTTTTCCCTTCGCTTCGATTTCGCCATTCTTCATTAGTTGCATGGCGCTGGCCACCGCGGTTTTGGCACCGTCAAACAACATGACAATGAGCTTATGCGGATTGGCCGCTACCACGCCGGTTTCAATACCGACTTTTGCATAAGTGTTGGCGCCGTTGCGTGCTGTTCCAAACATGTCGGATTCTCCCTTATGCGATCTTAGGTAAATTTGCGAGTTGCTGCGTTAAAAAGGTACTGGTGGTATTCATGCTGCTGATCATGGTGTCCAATGCTGTGAATTGCGCGCGGTAGCGTGCTTCGATGACTGTCAACCGCGCAGCCCACGCCTGTTGGTCGACATTCAAGCGTTTGATCGATGCATTGATGCCATCCGTGCTCGACGAAATGGAGCCATTCGAGGCAAGCATCGAGGTCGCGAGCGAATTGAACCGATAGGCATAGCCTTGCGAGTAATTGACCGTGCCGCGTGCGCCCGTTGCGCCGCCGTTGATCTTGATTTGCAGGCCTTGCGAAGCGTCGCCAGTGGCGCCGGTGAGATACTGCCCGGAACCGATGGCTGCAACGCCGTTGATGGTGCCTGCGGTATCCACGCCATTGCTGACCACGGCAGTGCCGCCAAAGTTGAGGTTGGCCTGACCGTTTCCGCCGGTAATATTGGCGACGGACGCCGAGCCATAGCGGTTGGAAGTGATCTTCAAGACACCGGCCGATTGTGTCACGGTTACTGTGGAGCCTAAGGATGAGAACGCACTCACGCCGTTGATCTGCGACTGTATTTGCGTGGCCAATGCCGCTGCGCTGGCGTAGGTGCCCGCCGCCAGGGTGACATTGGCGGTGACGCCGTCCACCAAAACCTGCAGCGTGTCATTTGTACCGGCGGTAATCGTTAGTCCGGCGGCGGCGGAGGCGGTGGCGTTACCTTGTGTAGCAAGCTGCGAGACATTCACGCTGTAAGCGCCCGGTGCGGTCAGCGCACTGGCGCTCGAATAGCCAACCAGGCTGTCCGAGGTTTTACCTACGGCCGCGAACAACCCGGCGATATCACTGAAATTGCTGGTGATCGCACTTTGCAGCTTGGTACTGTCAACGGCAAGCGTGCCGTCTTTTTGGAAGGTCACGCCGATCTGTGACAATAGTGTGTATGCGCTGCCCCCGCCCGCAACCGGGGTGGACAACACATTGCGGATCTGGTTTTGCATCATCGAAACTGAAGCATTGCCGTTAAATAACGCAGCCTGTTTGGTGGTGGGATTGTAAGCGGTTGCAGACGCCAGGGTTTGCGTGATGCTGTTGTAGGCCGCGACAAAATTGTTCACCGCCTTGGTAACCGAAGCAGTGTCTTGCGCCACCGTAATGTTGGTAGGCGTGCCGACATTGGTCTTGGCCAGATTAAGGGTAACGCCCTGTATCGCATCCGTAACGGTATTGGTGGTTTTGGTGACGGCAACGCCATCCAGCTTGAAATTGGCATTCTGGGCGGTGACGGTTTCAGCCAGCGCTTGTCCGGTGTTATTGGCCGGATCCTGGCTGAGCAGGCTGGAAATCGTGGCGTCGCCGGACACCGAAATTTTCATGCTGTTGCTGATGCCGGTGGTGGTATCGGTCAGCACCAGACGATTGGGCGCGGCGCTGCCATCATTCACGATGGTGGCCGATACGCCGATATTGGCGCTGTTGATGGCATCACGGATTCCGGACAGCGAATTATTGCTGGCATCAATGGTGACGGTTTTGGTGCCCGCGCCATTGCTGGTGAAGCTGGCGCCGGTGTAGGTGCCATTGCTGAGCGTGCCGCCGGCAATGGTGCCGAAATCAAAGCTCAGTGTGGTGGTGGTCCCGCTGCCAATGGTTGCGCTGGTGCTGGCCTGGCCTGCGGCAACCAGTTTTTGAGCTTGGGCGAGACTGGATACTTCCAGCGCATAGGTTCCGGGTGTGGCCCCCGCACTGGCGCTGGCCGTGGCAACCGTGGCATCCGCCAGGGTGGCGGTCAGGCTTTGAAATTGAGTGGGGCTGGATAATCCCTGCACCGCGCTCTGAAACTGCGACAGCGCGCTCTTGATCTGGGCATAGCCGGAAAGCTGGGTCTGATAGCTCGCCACTTCATTGTTAATCGCAGTCAGAGGCTGTTGTTCGATGGACATCAACTTGGTAACGATACCGTTAACGTCGAGTCCTGAACCTATGCCTGGTGTAGAGATTCCCATGATGTGTTTCCTTGTATGAGCTTGGCGCTCAGGCCTTTTCCCGGATCAGGAGGCCTTGCAACTTGTCGAGTTCCTTGGCAATGGCGAGCACTTCCCTGGAAGGCGTTTGCCGTATGACGGTATTGGTTTCGGTATCGACTATCTTGACCAGGGTTCTGCCACTGTCCTGGTCAATACTGAATTCAATATTGCTGGCGACTGGTTTAAGAAATTTGTTAATCGCGTCGACTGAGCGTTTCAATTCGACTGCATCGACAGCGTCTGCTTTGGTTGGCGACTGTATTGCGACAGAGGCAACGTTGTTTGGTACAGCGGGAATAGCTGATGTTGCGCCAGTCTGAGCCGTTGCCGCTGGCCGGCTTGCCGGTGGTGTGATGGGCACCTGCGTAGTACTTGATATTTGACTGCTGTCCATGTCTATTTCCCTTTAAGTGGGAAGATGGAAAGCGGTCTCCCGCCTTCCATCCGATTACGGCAACCCGGCAGGGTTGCCTGTTACTGATTAACGCAACAGGGCCAGCACGCCGTTTGGCAGCGCGTTGGCTTGTGCCAGCATCGCCGTACCCGCTTGTTGCAGGATCTGGCCGCGGGTCAGATTGGCGGTTTCGGACGCGAAGTCGGTGTCCTGAATACGGCTACGAGCTGCAGACAGGTTTTCTGAAGAAGTCTGCAAGCTGCTTACGGCCGATGCAAAACGGTTTTGATAAGCACCCAACGAAGCGCGCGAACTGTTCACGGTAGAAATTGCGCCATCAATTGCGGTCAGGGCGGTGAGGGAGCTGGCCGCGGTGGTCAAATCGACAGTGCTTACCGCCAAAGTGGTCGTTGCCAGCGTGCCCGCACTCAAACCCGCTTTTGATGGATTGGTGCCGCCGACAACGATACTTGCAGAAGAGCTAAGCGTTATGGTGCTCTGTGTTGTTGCCGCCGTTAATCCAGTACGCGCAGTAGTCGCTGTTCCTGTTTGCGCGACTGTTATTTCACGGCCATCAGCTGCGTTCAGGGTAACTAAACCAGCAGCATCCGCCGTTGCGGTTACTCCTGAAGTGCTTGAGACCAAATTAATGGCTGCAGCTACGGCTGTACCTTGCGCTGCCGCACTGCCACCCGCAGTAATCGCGCCGACACTTACACCATTAATCTTAAGATCGCCTGCCGTAATATTGTCAGTACCTGCGACAAATGCAGTAGCAGCAATACCAGTAACAGAGGTGGCATTTGCCGTGGCATTCACGCCGGACGAAGCGGCATTGATCGCAGCGGCAATCGAGAAGGCGCTGGCGGCAGTCTGACCTGCGGCGGTACCGGCGGTTGATGCGCCGATTGCGGTGCCGTTCAGGGTCAAATCGCCGGCGGCCAGTGCAGCCGTGGTGACGCCCGACGTTGCCGTTTGAGCACCCAGCGCAGAGGTGCGCGCACTCGAAATCGATGCGATGGTAATCTGGTCGTTGGTAGAGTTGTTCGCACCTACCTGGAAATTCTGGGCGGTAAACGAACCATTCAGCAATTTCACGCCGTTGAAGGATGAAGTTTGTGCGATACGATCATTTTCAGCAGACAGTTGCTGAAATTCGCTATTCAGCGCAGCGCGGTCTGAAGTGGAATTGGTCGCGTTGGCTGATTGCACTGCCAGATCACGCATGCGCTGCAGGTTGTTGGTGATTTGCGACAAGTCGCCTTCAGCGGTCTGGGCCAGGGAAATGCCGTCGTTGGCGTTGCGGGCAGCCTGGTTGGAGCCGTTAATCTGCGAGGTCATCCGTTGGCTGATGGCTAGACCGGCGGCGTCGTCCTTGGCGCTATTGATGCGCAAGCCGGAAGACAGACGCTGCAAGGAAGTAGCCAGCGAAGATTGTGAAGTGGTCAGGTTGCGCTGAGCATTCAGTGAAGCGATGTTGGTGTTGATATATGAAGCCATGTTAGATCTCCTTAATTCCTGTGGTTTGATGGATCCGGCTCAAGTGCCGTCAACTTTGGTTTGACCTTGGTAAGGCCAGGCATTCAAACCGCCGTTATTTAACTTATCGGGACGTGTCTGCGAAATATTTAGGGTAAAACAAAATATTTATTTCGCCGGCATTGCCCGAACTTGAACCGCCTTTCCACGTTTCGGCAGGAATCAAAAAAATCTTTAATCTGAGAGCTATATAATTATATAAGTAGTGTCATCCCGGCTAATCTGCGGCAACAGCCCGATTCTTGCCGGCTTTCTTGGCTTGATAGAGTGCCGCGTCGGCACGCTTTAACACCGATTTTGGATCTTCATCCGGGGCGCTTAATGCGACACCGGCGCTGAAAGTGATCAGCAGGCGCTGGTTGTTGTGGATAAAGATGCGCTTGGTGAGTTCTTTTTTCAGGCGCGCCACGACCTGCATGGCATCCTCGATGGAAGTGTCTGGCAGCACGACCAGGAACTCCTCGCCGCCAAAGCGGCCGATGACATCCATGGTGCGCAGCGTCTCTTTGACGATTCTCACTACATGTATTAACGCCTCGTCGCCCGCGACATGGCCATGGATGTCGTTGAGCTGCTTGAAATCATCCATATCCAGCAATGCGATGCAAAGCGGGGAGTTGCGGCGTTTGGCGCGCGCCTGCTCGCGTTCGAACACATCATCCAGTCCGCGCCGGTTGAGGCTGCCGGTCAACTGGTCTTCGCGCGCCAGTTCGCTCATTTGCGCGAGCTGGGATTCCAGTTCGTGGATTTTTGCCTCGGCATCCAGGGCCTTCTGGCGCGCCGCAAGCATTTCATCGCGCGAATTCAGAGCGTCTGTCTGCACCGTGCGCGTATCGCGCATGACATCGTCCAATACTGAATTGAGTTCGCTGATGCTGCCGGCCTGGGCGATTTTTTGTGAATAAGTGTCCATCTTTTCATGGTAATCGCCGGTGCTGGCGGCGACCGCATTCAAGCGATCAATGAAAATGGTGACCATGTTTCTGACCGTGATCTTGGCTTCCGCCAGACTGCTCTTCAACGTGCCCTGTTTATAAATGACTTCCTTGAGGCTGCGCGTGGCGTCCTCCAGTGCATGGTGATTGATCGGGCCGGCGATGAGCTTGTTCACCACATCGACCTGGCCGCGCATCCAGCTGTCTTCTTCCAGCAGATCGCGCACGTTATCGAGCAGGAGCCGGAACAGGCGCAGCAGCAATTCCTGTTGTTCGGCGACGTCGCCGCTGCGCAGTTCGATACGGAAACACAATTGCTTCAGACGGCTGGCGGCATCGTTGAGCGCTTCTTCGGTTTGCGCTTCTTTTATTGCACTGGCCAGTGATTCGGATTCGGCAGCCAGTTCCGGTGTGCCGGCGAGTAGGGAAGCGACTCCCAAAGTCAGGGTGCGCGTGAGCAACTCACGCAGGAGCCGGACTTGTTGATTGTCGTCAGCGGGTAGATACACCGGCGCGCTGGCCATCGCGGGAGACTTCTTGATGCGTTTTTCAATAAGCAGGGAAAGACCTTCGCCATATTCCTGCCAATCACGGGACTCCAGGGCGCGGTTAAGGCGGGTGCCGAATTCAGCTGCCTCGCCGCGCGCGCGCACCAGATTTTTGGCAAAATCGGTGAGGACGGTTTCCGCATCAGGTTTTGCGGAGACGCCGGCGATTTCATTGTAGGCAGTGCGATACGCATCCGGTGTCGGTGCCGTACGCTGCATCGCCAGACGACGGAAGGCTTCCCGGGCAATATCGGGGGCATTCTGTGGCGGTGCGGAGGAGTCTTTCATGGGGTCGACGGCGTGGGTGCGGGATGGTTGCTGATTCTGTACATATTAGGCGCGTTCAACTTCAGCCAATCAGGGGATTAGTGGCTAAAATCTTCGCCATTTCGGGGTTTAACCCTGCGTTGACAGTTTTTCGCCTGGATACATTATGAAAAGCAGTGGAAGCCACAGAGGGCACAGAGTGTAGGTGGGTTTGAAGAGAATTGTTTTCTGCTGCCGGGTGAGTGAGTCTGGAAATGATAGCAATACGTTACTTTTCTCTGTGCTCTCTGCGGCTACAGCCGTTTAAAGGTAAAACGATGTTTCCCTAAACAGGCAGGCGGCGCACCAGCATGGCCGCTTTGTCCAGTGCTGCCAACGCCCGTTCTATGACCACGGCGCCGTTGTCCTGGCCACCCGCTGTCGCCTCGACCACCAGGCGCGCGCTGGCGCACAGGCGCAACGCGCTTACCGGCACGCCATTACGCTGGCCGAATGCGACGGGTTGCCCCAGTTGATAGCGTAATGCTGCAAGGGCGTCGTTGCGATTCAGATCGGGATGGTCGCTGAGTTTGTCTTGCAGGCGCCGATAGACCAGGGCGGTCTCATCCCGGTTTAACGGTCCGCTGTGAGCCGCGCTAGCGGGACGATGAAGCAGGAACGGAAAAATCGTCGGGATATGATCCCAGCTTGTCGCCTCAATCAGGGGGCGGCGATCGATGAGCGGAACAGGGATGAGCTCAAAGCACGGATCGCTGCTCAGCCGATGCTGAACGGCCTCTGCAAAGGACAGCAGGAAGCGTTTGACCGCGGTTTCCGGTATGGCGCGAAATGCCCGCAATTCCGCCAGGGCGGCTTCCCAGCGCAATAATAATCCGAAATTGCTTGCGCCGCGGTCGAGGATGCCGGCGCCATCCCAGCCATCCGGCCAGTCCGCTGCGGCGGAATAAGCCTGCAGGGCACGTGGCAACGGACGACTGCGCAAACGTTGTGCGGCTGCTGACGGGATAAGCAGCGCGCCGGAGAAAGTCGGTCCGGTCAGGAATTTCGAGCCGGTCAAGGCCACCATGAAGCCATGCGCCAGATAGGCGCGCAGGGTTGCGGGTGCGAGGCGGAACTGGCATGCGTCGACCAGGATATCAAGCTTATCCGGCCAGCGGCGCTGCAGCGCGGACATGCACGCAACGCTCGGCGCGATCAGACCGGTTTTGGAAACATCGGTGAGGATCAGCAGCACGCGTCGTCCCTGCCCGATCGCACTGGTCACCAGTGCTTCGATCTCTGCATCGACTGCGGTTGCCGGACGCGGGATGCCGTCGGTTTGACGAATCGGCACAGCCACCACTTGAATGGCACCGGTGCCGGTGATGGTCGTCCCGGCGCTGACAGAATCTCCCAATGCAGTATGAGCGCTGAAGTGGCGGCCAGCCAGCGCTGTCGGTACGCCGCTGCCGGTTTCTTCCGGGTTCAGCATCAGCGCAAGCGTGGATGCAGAGGCGCCGCTGCTGATGAGCTGAGCCGCAATCAAATGCAGGTCCGTACCCGATGCGGCGAAGACAATGTCGAGACCGGGCAGATCGGTTGCGCCGCACAACCGGATCAGTTCCTGACGCAGCCGATTCAGTTCGCTGGCATAGAGAGTGGCCGGCGGTTGCGTATCGGCAGCGCGGAGCAGACGGCTACGCAGTTCGTTTGCTGCGTCAAATCCTGTCTCGGAGATGGTCGATGCCGTGGCGGATCCAAACCCCATCAGACCCGGATCGGGCTGGGGTGCGCAACCGTATTTGTTTAAAGCATGGCCGGGTGCCAGGGTGATACGGGCATCGCCGCCTTCTACCAGAAGCTGCTGGGTAGACGGGAGCGGGAGCCGGTCATGGCGATTATTCACTGTCAAAATCAGGGCCGGGAGCTTGCATCGATCAGCATCGTGCGAAAGGCTTCGAACACTTTATGCATTTGTGACTGTTTATACGGAAACAGATCGACTGGATCCATCGCATGAACAATCATATTGCTGTCCACTTCAAAAATCAGCAATTCGCCGGTTGGCGTTTCCCCGCAGTCGATGCCGAGATAGTCCAGTCCCATGCGCTCATGGATGGCGCGGAAAGCAGCCGCATGCCGGCTTGCGAAGTCGTCGTCGAAGCGAGTCATGAAGCGCGCTTCCTCGGCGCGCTTGTCTGCGCTGTCGGTCATGCCGGCATTCAGGTAATGGATCATCCAGTGCTCGGATATCGCCATATGGCAAACGTACGGGCGACCATGGATGAGGACGATGCGTGACTTCCTGAATAAACCGTCCGGCCCGCGGTAGTCGACAAAGCGGGACACATAAAACGTGTTCATCGGTTGCGATTGCAGATAATCGTCGATCGCTGCCGGCGTATCGAGCTTGTCCAGCCCCTGCCCGGCATGCGAATCAACCGGACGCACAATAATCGGGAAATCGCCGTCTTCAAGGATATCGGCCAGCGCCAGTTGCCCGCGTCCGATTTGTTCCAGGGTTTGCCGGTCGATGCGTACCGTGGCTGGCATGACGACCCCTGGCGCCGAGGCCAGCAGCGCGCAGGCGCCGTCACGCGATACGCCGGCGATGCGGTCAGGCGTATTCAGCAGCGGACGCGGCCAGTCCTGGATCAGCTTGGCAACATATTGCAGCAAGGGGCGATTCTGATCGGACTCGCCGACGGCGACAAACGCCACGTCGTGTTCCGGCAGTGCTGCAGGAAAGGGCAGGTGCGGCGCTACATACAGCATGTCGAGTGCGATATCGGAGCCTTCCACCAGAAATTCCAGCGGCGTATTGGCCATCAAATCGCCCGGCCCCATGATGGCAAGCACGCGGATGGCTGTCGCCTCCTGCGCTGCCGGCATGTGATACAGCTGTTGCATCTCCAGCGCCTGCGACTGTACGGCGAGCGCGGCGGCGCGATTGCCCTTGAGCTGCAGGATCGTCGACAGGTCCAGCAAGGTATTGGCATCGTGAGGATGCGTTTCCGCGCGCTTCAGCAAACGCGTGCCCAGCGGGCCCAGATCGGCGCCGGAAAAAGCCATCCGCATTAAAGTGGCCAGACCGATGAGCGGTTCGCAGTTATCGGCGTGCGTGGGGGATGATTGTGGAGATTCGTTATTCATTGTGTTCCTGAGTCATGGCGTCCGGGTAAGTTCCTTGCCGAGTGCTAGGCTTGCCTGCAGCAGCGCGTCGATGTCGCGGGTAGCGGTGCGGTGATTGACAATCGCTGCGCGAATCGCGACATGGCCGTTGAGGGTGGTGGTAGACGGCGCGGCAATGCCGGATTCCTGTAATGCAGCAGCAAGCCGCGTATTCACCGTGTCGGCATGTTCGCTGCGGTAGCGGAAACAGACGATGTTCAGCGCCACCGGGGCCATCAGTTCCAGCATCGGCATGGCTTCGATACGCTGCTTCATGTACTGGGCCAGTGCGCAGGTGCCGGAAATCACCTGGCCAAGCTGCTCCGCACCGTAGACCTTGATGGTGAACCAGGCCTTCAGCGCCCTGAAGCCGCGCGACAGATCCGGCCCGAAATCGCACGGCCAGGGCGATCCGCCCGCCATGCCGCAGGCTTCGCGGCGCAGGTAGGCCGCGGGTGAGGCGAAGGTGTCGTAGTGCAGGGTACCGTTCCGCACCAGGATGAATCCGGCATCGTAGGGCACCTGCCCCCATTTATGAAAATCGAAGGCGATGGAGTCGGCGCGCTCGATGCCGCGCAGGCGCGGTGCAATATCCGGGGCGAGCATGGCCAGCGCCCCGTACGCCCCGTCGACATGAAACCACAGCGCCTCGCGCTGAGCGATGTCCGCCAGCACGGCGAGACCATCGATGGCGCCGACATCGACCGTACCCGCGCTCGCGGCAATGAAAAACGGTGTGAAACCGGCGCTGCGATCCGCTGCGATGGCCCGTTCGAGTGCTGCGCTGTCCATCTGGTACTGGTCGTTCACCGGGATGATGCGCAGGGCGTCCATGCCCAGACCGGCAAGGTCCATCGCCTGCGCGATACAGCCGTGGGCCCCGGCGGAAGTATAAGCAGTGAGGCGCTTGCCGCTGGCAGCGACACCCTGCTGGCGCACCGCGGTGCCCAGCGCTGCGGTGCGCGCCACCAGCACGCCGATCAGGTTGGCCATCGAGGTGCCGGTCACGAACAGGCCGCTGGCGCTGTCCGGAAAGCCGAATAACTCGCGCATCCACTGCAATACCTGGCGTTCCACCTCGATGGGCATCTGGTCGCGCCCGCCCAGATTGGCGTTCAGACCCGCCGCCAGCATTTCCGCCAGCATGCCCACCGGCGTGCCGCCGCCATGCACCCAGCCCATAAAACCGGGATGCGCGTTCCCCACGGCAAACGGCAGCACGTCTTGCATGAAGTGTGCGTGCACCGTGGCGAGATCGGCCGGTTGCGCGGGAAGCGTTTCGTGGAACAGGTCGCGCACCGGCTGCGGAATCGGCTGCCATACCGGGCGTTCCCGGATGTGCTCCAGGTAGTCCAGCATGTCGTCGAGCATGCGATGTCCCTGGGCGCGGAGTGCCTGCCAATCTGCCGGGTCAAGCGAGTGTGGAGCAGTCCCGTGGCTATCTTCGTTCATGGTGAGTTAAGGAAATTTGTGATCCGGACGGAGCGCATAGGTTACCTCAAATGCTCCATGAAGCGGTGTGAGGCTTGCGTTGACCGTCCTGGTTTGCCAACCTGATTTGTGCGGACAAACAACACGGTGAACCTGAAAAATTCAGTTAGCCACGGAGGGCACAGAGAACACAGAGAAAAGTCCACGCTTTGATTGCTGTTTTCGGCCCACCTATCGGGAGAAAAGCAAATCGCGTCGAAGGCCGTTTCTTCTCCGTGTCCTCTGGGATCTCTGTGGCCTGAATTGCGATTTATAGGATGAACAGTGTCGTTTCCCGGATTCTATGTGCGATAGCGCACTGCACATACCGTGAAAGGAGGACAGACTACTCGAATAGTCCATGAAAGCTGTTCGCCCAGGAGATTCGAAATGCCCGTTTCATCCCCAGCACTCCAGGACGCTGTGACCGCGTCTGCTTCGCCAACTCGAAATGCTGACATCTGGACTCTGCTGGGGCTCGCCATGCTGGGCGTGAGACTGGTTCAAGGCTGGGTTTACTGGGCCGGCGCCAGCAGGCGGCTGATCTATAGTACGGGCAAGCTGGATCCCGGCTCAAGCAGCTACATGGCGCACAAAATGAACGAAGCGATACCCGGTGCCATTTTTGGTAGCGGGGATGCACTCAGCGCCTTGTTGCATCATCCCACCCTGCTGCATGTATCGATCATTGTCTTCACGCTGGTCGAGTTGTTGGTCGGCCTGGGTCTGATATTCGGTTTCATGACGCGCTTATTCGGCCTGATCAGTGTGGGTCTGGCAGTTTCGCTGATGCTGATGTTCGGATGGCTGGGTTCAACCTGTGTCGACGAATGGACCATGGCTTCCAACAGCTTTGCCATGGGCCTGGGCATCATGATTGCCGGGGGCGGCGGTTGGTGGTCGCTGGATCACTGGGTGGCGAAAAAATCCCCCGGGCTTGCGCTCCGCTCCTGGTTTCCCTGGCTATTCAGTGGCCCCCTACCACTGATTCCGGTCACGCGTTTCGCAAAGATGTTCGGCATTCTCGCCATTGTCTTTGCCGTGGGTTTTTATGGATATCTGCGCGGTGCCGTGTTCAGTCCTCTGGCGGCACGGACTAACGCGAAATATCATCACCTTGCACTGACCAAGCCGGCACTTTCCTCGTCCGGTGACCTGATGCTGTCCGCATACGTGGACGCTGGCCCTGACACACAGGGCGCATACGTCATCCAGGTCTCTGTCGTTGACGAACACGGGCATGCGGTGGAAACCTGGGGCGGAAAGACGCTGAGTGAGTTGGCGCAAACCGGTTTTGCAAACGAATATAAATATTCGGTTTTCAAACCGACGAAGTATGGCTTCGTCGGTGTGGTGGGCGCGCGCGCCACGATCTCGCTACCGCATCAGGGGACGTTAAAACTTGCACCAGGGGCTTACCAGGCGATATTCCAGGGTATCGATGGGAAACAGTGGAAGACCCAGGTGGTGGTTGGCGCGTGAGCTTCCAGCGGCTGGCCACACCTTGCCCTTATTTGTAGTCTTCGAAGGGGGCTTCAAGCATGCCTGTACGCAAGAAGGAGCAACATCGCACACAACGCATCGGCTGGTTGCGCGCCGCGGTATTGGGTGCGAATGACGGTATCGTTTCCACAGCGAGCCTGGTGCTCGGTGTCGCTTCCGCCCATGCGACGCATGCCAATATCCTGGTTGCCGGCATCGCGGGTCTGGTGGCGGGGGCCATGTCGATGGCAGCCGGTGAATATGTATCGGTCCATTCACAGGCGGACATCGAGCAGGCTGAACTCAAGCTGGAACGCAAGG